>CANJBZ010000003.1 GCA_947473475.1 Alphaproteobacteria bacterium | reverse complement strand
GGGCTGTGACCCGCGCTTCGCTCCGCTACGCGCGCCTCACAGCCCGCGATGACACAACACCAACCCGGGGCTTCAAAGCCCTTTTCTCTTAACCAGACTGGTACACAATCACGCCGCCATCCGGCACATTTTGTCTCCGCCATTTACAGGGCGCCGGCATCATCTGGAAGGGAATCAGACTCCAGGCGACTTACACGCTTCGCACGCGAGAATTCGAAACTCAGAACGGTAACGACCGCTTCTTCTCATTTGCGCTGTCGTTCGCGCACTAAAGCATGATCCGATCAAAATGAATCGGGTCATGCTTTAGGGTCACGAATCTCCGTCCAGAGGCCGGGCTGCTCAAGCTCGGCTTCGAGAACTTCAAACGCAGATGCGAAGCAGTTTACCGACGTCGTTGAGCGCGTCCAAATCCAAGATCATATCCGCAACTATGCGCGCACGGCCGGCGCCAATCACAGGCTCGGCATTGCCGAGAAATTTATCCCTGAGTGCTTGATCGGACATCGGATTTTCGACTGTTCCGGTGGCGTGCTCGATCCGCGCCTCCAAGGTCGTACCGGACTTGATCCTCACCGTGGCGATAGACTGATCCAGACGTAGGGATGGATCCGGCTTCACCTGGATCAGCTTTCTCAGCGACTGTACCATCGCGTCTCCGGCGCGCTCATTGGTAAACTGAGCGACCCCAGCGGCCTGATCGATATACGAAACCGCTGCCGCATGATTGGCGCTGAATTTCGACATCAGGCCAGAGCCCGGCTGATCTACTCCGGTGATCCTGATTACGTCGGGATGGACCTGCACGGTCACACGCTCGACTTCGGCGGCAGGCGTGTGTGCCTTTCGCGAAACCTCAATCATCGCATCGATGAGCGGATGCAAAACGACCCCGCAGGCATAAGGCTTGTAGCCATTGCCGGTGATCATCCATGTCTGGCCCAAACCGGCGACGATTGCTTCGTTCTGCTGCGCCGTGCTGAAAATTTTGGTGAAACCCAGTGCCCCTTCAAGGATCTCGGGCGAACTGTTGAAACCATGGGATGCCAGTGTAGCCGCCAACACACCGTGATAGGCTGACTTGCCGGCATGCAAGGATTTGCAGTCGCTGCCGCGGTTCTGTTGCATTCCGGCGGCTTGCGTGCAGCCGATGCCAAACGCAAAGACGGTCTGTTGCTCATCCAGTCCGACGAGATGCGCCGATCCGGCGGTGGCGGCGACGGTTCCCAATGTCCCGGTAAGATGCCAGCCTGCCAAATGGTGGCGCGGGGCAGCTTGCCCCACACGAATGCCTGCCTCGAATGCCGCCGCGAGGGCAACGATGATATCGCGGCCGGAGGATTTTCGTTTCTCCCCAAGAGCGAACAACGCGGGAAGCGTTGCGGTACTGGTGTGAAGAATCACACCTCCCAGATGGGTGTCGTCGAAATCGAGAACATGCCCCATCTGACCGTTCGCCACGGGAGCATCCAGCAAGCTGAATTTACGCCCGCCCTGGCCAAGCACCGTGGCAACAGGTACGGAACCGATGTCTTCAAACGTCGCAAGCAGTAATTTCGCTGTCGGATGCGTGCTGCCGGCGAGGGCGCACCCCATCCAATCGAGCACGGCGCGCTTGGCCTCGTGCGATGCCGTGGACGGCAAATCTTCATAGCGAATACGCGACAGAAACCGGGCGAACCGAGTCGTGATTCCCAGACCGGTATTGGCGGCGCCATAGGTGGCGGTTGCGCCGGAAGGATTTGCGTCCTGCGCGCTCGCCGTCGACGTCGTTATGTCGCCGGCAAGGAAGATGAGGCTCGTCCCAAGTAATTCACGCCGCCTAAGGTCCATTTTAGCCCTCTGGAGCTGTTGTCATGCGATGTTGTGGAAACGCTTTCAAAACCGTACCGCAGCATTACAAGAATACCAACGCTATCAACACCACGGTGGGATGCCAAATTCTCTTGTTCATCCACGTGCGCGCATATCCGGAGCGGCCACGTGATAGCCGGCTGCAGCAAGGACGGGCAGCTGTTTGCGCCACGAATACCAGCTCTCAGGAAACCCATGCACCAGCACGACAAGCGGGCCGCTGCCTTGCTCAACAAAATGAATTTCGATGCCCTTAATATTCGCGAACCGGCGCCGTAGCTCCTGGGCGTGGAGCCTTCCCGGCAAAACAAAGAAAGTGAGTGGGCGGTCGTAATCAACCCTACGCGCGCGACGCCATCAGCTACTTTGGCGCGATCATGTCTTCCGGGCGGACGATGCGATCGAATTCTTCGCCGGTAACGAGGCCGGTTTTCAACGCTTCTTCCCGCAAGGTCGTCCCGTTCCTATGCGCTGTCTTGGCGATCTTTGCCGCATTGTCGTAGCCGACCTTCGGCGCCAGCGCCGTCACCAGCATGAGCGAGCGTTCGACGCCCGCTTTGATATTGTCGATGCGGGGTTCAATTCCGACAACACAGTTGTCGGTGAAGGAAACCGCCGCATCGGCCATCAGCCGCACCGATTGCAGGAAGTTGTACGCCATCACGGGGTTGTAGACGTTCAGCTCGAAATGGCCCTGGCTGCCGGCAAAGGTCAGCGCGGCGTGATTGCCGAAAATCTGCACACAGACTTGCGTCATCGCCTCGCACTGCGTCGGGTTCACTTTGCCGGGCATGATGGACGAGCCAGGTTCGTTCTCCGGCAGCGACAACTCACCGAGACCTGCGCGCGGACCCGACCCAAGCAAACGAATGTCGTTGGCGATCTTGAACAGGGAAGCGGCGACCGTGTTGATTGCGCCATGGCTGAAGACCATGGCGTCATGCGCCGCCAAGGCTTCAAACTTATTGGGGGCCGTCTTGAATGGCATCTGCGTGATGCGCGCGATGCATTCCGCCACCATCTTATCGAACCCGACGGGTGCGTTCAGGCCGGTGCCGACGGCGGTGCCGCCCTGCGCAAGCTGCATCAGCTTCGGCAGGGTCATTTCAACCCGCTCGATGCCGTTTTCCACCTGCTGCGTGTAACCGGAAAATTCCTGGCCCAATGTGAGCGGCGTCGCGTCCTGCGTATGCGTGCGTCCAATCTTGATGATGCTCTTCCAGGCGTGCGCCTTGTCGTTGAGCGCGTTGCGAAGTTGTTGGAGCGCGGGCAGCAGCCGGTGAACGATTTCTTCCGCACAGGCGATGTGCATCGCCGTCGGATAGGTGTCGTTCGACGACTGGCTCATATTCACATGATCGTTCGGATGAACCGGCTTCTTCGAGCCTTTCTCTCCACCAAGAATTTCAATGGCGCGGTTCGAGATGACCTCATTCGCGTTCATGTTGGATTGCGTGCCGGAGCCGGTCTGCCAGACAACCAGCGGAAAATGCTCGTCGAGTTTGCCTTCGATCACTTCCTGCGCGGCTTGCACAATGGCGTTGCCGATTGTGTCGTCGAGATGGCCGAGTGCCATATTGGTTTCGGCAGCGGCCCGCTTCACGATGCCGAGGGCGCGGACCACCGGGAGCGGCTGCTTTTCCCAGCCGATCTTAAAATTGCCGAGGGAACGCTGGGCCTGCGCCCCCCAATATTTGTCGGCAGGGACTTCGATGGGGCCGAAGGTGTCGGTCTCGGTGCGCGTCGGGGTTTTGGCCATGGCTCTACCGCTTGTGAAATCGGCTGGGGTTTACGCGAAGCGGTGGCGTGCGAACAAGCCTTTCGTGAGGAGCCTTGCTCCCATTGTGCTGGTGAGGGGCGCGCGGCACAATTGCGCCATAGCTTTAGGGAGACAAAATAATGAAACGCAGCATTGCTTTATTGACCGTTGCGGCAAGCGCGCTGGCACTGGCCGGCGCCGCCTTGGCCCAGAACGTGCCGGCGCAGTTTGTCGTCAGCGGCAAGGCCGCGGAGAACCTGCAAGACTTCACAACCATCAACCTCGCCACCGCCGAAAAGATTGCCCTGGCCTGCGAGCGCGAAGCGGCGAAGGAGGGCGTCCAGATCAGCGTCATGGTGCTCGATAATGACGGCAACCAAGTCTACATGGACCGGATGGACGGTCAGGGTTACCTCAATATCGTGACCGCCGACATGAAGGCGCGCACGGCGCTGACAGGCCGGGAGCCGAGCAAGAACCGGATGAATCGTGTGCTTGAGAACCCGGCGGATGAATTTCAGCAGATTCAACTTGGCTTCTTCCCCAATTCCGGCGGCCTGCCGATTGTGGTGAACAAGCAGATCATTGGCGCGGTGGGCGTCGGCGGTTCGGCTCCGAAGCCGCCGGTGTGGAGCGATGAAATCTGTGCCCATCGTGCGCTGCGCGAAGTGATCGGTGCATCCGTCCCCGATCTGCCGAAGGACCTGCCACGTAAGCCGCAGGCGCCGGGCAAAGCGCCCGTGCCGAAATTCGCCGTGACCGCGACGCCGAAGACCACACTTCCGGCCGATTGGGTTGTTGGCGGCAAAGGCGCGGCGAACATTCTGGACGGCAACCAGATTTCCCTGGCGGCGGCGAAGAAGGTCGCCAAAGCCTGCCGCGATTGGGCCGCGTCCAAAGGCGGCACCATGTCGCTCTATATCATCGATACTGCCGGCGAGCTGGTGCATGTCGAGCGCATGGACGGCCAGACCTACAACAACACCCGCACGGCGATGCTGAAAGCACAGTCCGCTCTGCGCGGCCGCCAGCCGACCTCAATTCGGGCGGCGCAACTCAAGAACGATCCGAGCGGCCTGCCGCGCTCCGTCAACTGGTACAACTTCTTCAGTGTGGCGGGCGGCATCCCGATCGTGGTCGATGGCCAGATGATCGGCGCTATCGGCGTCGGGGGCGGTGCAGGTGGTGGCGATGAAAACTGCGCCATTGAAGGGCTGAAGCAGACCTTCGGCGAACGCGTGGCGCTACCCGTCTATCCGCAAGCCGCGAACCGGCAAGGATAAGACGGTACGGAATTGGAGGCGCGGGTAGAGCCTGCGCCTCCTCTTTCCCTTAAGCCGCCCAAGGATCGACGAGTTCGATCCCGCAATGCTCGAAATCGCGAACATTGCGTGTTGCAAGTGTCGCGCCCCGTGACCGGGCAATCGCTGCGATTTGCGCATCGGCTGTCATAATGGGCCGCCCCATGCGCTGGCGGTCGCAGACAATCGATGCGTATTCGCGCGCGGCAGCACTGTCGAACGCGAGAATGCGGCCACGGAAATCAATGTCGAATATGTTCTGCACCTGGCCGATAATTTCATCGCGCCGTCTTCCAGGCGCCATGAGCAGGGCGCCGAAGAACATCTCCGCTTCGCTGATGCTGGTGGTGAAAAGCTCTCGGGCATCCTGATGCCGCAGCCATTGCGTAACCTGCCGTGCAGGCCGCTCGCGCGTGAACTCCGAGATGAGATTGGTATCGACGAGGATCACGGCTCTTCGCCGAAATCCGGTGGGTCGCGCACCGGCTCCCGCGCGGGGATTTCAAGTTCAACCCCGCCCAGAGGAGCGAAACGTGCCCGGATGCGCTCGAACAGGTCTAAGCCGGACTCGCGCGGAGCGGACACCAGGGTCTGCTGCAAAATCTCCCGGACTTCCTCTTCCATGGAGTGGTTGTGTTCGGCGGCGCGCACTCGCAGGCGCTGCTTCAGGGTCTCGTCGAGATTTCGGATTGTGATGCTGGCCATGCAATCATTGTAATCAGTGATTGCAATGATTGCAATGCAATCACTTCTTCCGGAAACGGTCGAGGCTCACCACTTGCGGGTTGGACGGCGGCGAATCCGGCGGGGGGGAGGGTTGCGAGGATGCCGCGGGCATCTTCAGCGATTCCAGGCCGGATTTTGACTCGTCCTTGCCCAGGGCCCCTGCTTGGGCGGTGCTGGAATTTTTGAATTGCAGGCCGAACTGTACGGCAGGGTCGGCAAAGGCCGTTAAGGCCGAAAAAGGGATGAACAACGTCGCCGGCAGCTTCTGGAATGTCAGCATCACTTCGAAGGCATCTTCGGTGACATGCAGACCGGAGTACTGGTTCTGCAGAACTATGGTCATTTCGTCCGGATAACGCTCTTTCAGGAAGTCGGGGATTTCGACGCCGGAATCATGCGTTTTGAACGTGATGTAGAAGTGGTGACTGCCGATAAGACCTTGCTTCTGTACGCGCCGGAGCGCGTCCCGCACCACGCCGCGGAGCGCCTTGTCGGTTAGGGCTTCATATCCGATGAAATCTTTGGCCATAGGCTAAGGTTACCAGAAATGGGGTGGCAGGTAGGAGACATTTCTGCCGTGCCGAGGCTCCTGTCGCAAGGGCCGCAGCTCGCCGAAAGACGAGTTGGGAGAGGTGGGGGGCTTCTGTTGCCCGGCGCTCCGCTGTCTGTTTGTTTTGGGTCGCGCCGCCTGGCGGCGGGTAGGTGGGGAGCTTCTGTTGCCCGGCGCTCCCCGTGCCGCGCTTGCTTAGGTATTAATTAAGCAGCGAGGGCCATTTCATTATCGTTGGCACCTGAACAGATAGCCCGATCACGGCGGATACCATACCGAGCAAAAGGTCAGCCTTTACACGTCTGTCGATCCTGTTTCGCCCCCACAGGTACTCGCCCGAGACTAGCCTAGGATGAGGCTCAGACGAGTACTTGGTGGAGGCGCCGGGTACCGCCCCCGGGTCCAGTCCGCTTATTACGCAGCCGTTTATCGCCATAGTCCGAGCAAGCCCGGACGAATTGAATATAGGGATGCGCGGTGAAGATTCAAAGCCATTGCGGTGATTTCTTATTGTAGCTACAATTAAACAGTGAAATCCAGTGAAAGTTGAATTGTGGGCAAGAGAAAACCCCTGACCGATAAAGACGGAGAAGTCCGCGAACTTACGACGGCCGATTTCCGAGCAATGAGGCCACTCGCGGAAGTCGTGCCCGAATTGGCGGAACTCTTGCGAAAGCGGGGAGAGCGAGGGCCACAGAAGACGCCCACCAAGCAGCAGGTCACGCTTAGGTTGGATCGGGACGTTGTGGAGCGATTCCGCGCGACAGGTCCGGGTTGGCAGGGCCGGATGAATGACGTTCTACGCAAAGCAAAGGCCGGATGAACCGCACGTGCTTGTGGGTGGAATCATGAAACTTCGGTTCATCCCCAGAGTCGGTAAGGCGTCCGCTCTCAGCTAGGCTAGAATTAATGGAGAATCGAAGAGCCTTTTAGATGCGGCAGTATCATGATTTAATGGAGCGCGTGCTGACGCATGGGCTGGAGAAGCGGGACCGTACGGGAACCGGCACGCTTTCCATCTTCGGCCATCAGATGCGGTTCGACCTAAGCGAAGGGTTTCCGCTCGTTACCACCAAGAAGCTGCATCTCAAGTCGATCGTCTACGAGCTGCTGTGGTTCCTGAGGGGCGACACCAACGTCCGTTTTTTGCAGGAAAACGGGGTGCGCATCTGGGACGAATGGGCCGACGCCAATGGCGAGCTCGGCCCGGTTTATGGCAAACAGTGGCGCTCCTGGCCGAAGCCGGGTGGCGGCGCCATCGATCAGATCGCGCAGGTGGTTTCGGACATCAAGCGAAACCCCGATTCCCGCCGGTTGATCGTAACGGCGTGGAATCCCTCTGATGTGCCGATGATGGCTCTGCCGCCCTGTCACTGTCTGTTTCAGTTTTATGTCGGGGCGGGCAAGCTTTCGTGCCAGCTTTACCAGCGTTCGGCCGACATTTTTCTCGGCGTGCCGTTCAATATCGCCTCCTATGCTCTGCTGACGATGATGATGGCGCAGGTGACGGGGCTGGAGCCGGGCGAATTCGTGCACAGCTTTGGCGATGCGCATCTGTATCTGAACCATCTGGATCAGGCGCGCGAGCAACTCTCGCGCCCAGTTTATCCCTTGCCGGCCATGCGTCTGAACAAGCATGCACACGACATCTTCGGCTTCGCTTACGAAGATTTCACCCTGGAAAATTATCAGGCCCATCCGCATATCAAGGCCGCCGTCGCCGTCTGACCGGCAACGGATCGTGTGACGGTTTTTTGAGCGTGCCTGAACAAGCAGCAGGTTTGCGCCACACCTTGCTCAAATATCGTTGCGCGTACGGCGTGCCTGTTTTCCGTCACGGTTTTACAGGCTCGATCTGGCCAGGGCTTGCAGCGGGCTGACATGGCCTTCGGCGCGGCTCATCAATCGCATCCACGGGCTGGACGTGGCCTGCAAGCCGCTGGATTGGGACATTGCCGTGCCGGCTTCGAGCGGCGGCTTCGAGCAGGGCTGTATCGTGAAAGCGATGACGAAGCTGACGCCGGAGGAGGCCGCTTCCATACCCGCAAATTCAAACCGTAAGAGTTTCTGCCTTCCGTATACGGAGGGCGGGCGTTTGCTAATCTGACGGGCGATTCGCGGGAGGAAGCCACCATGACGCTCGCCATCCGCCCGGCGCGGCCGCAAGACGCCACGTTGGTTCACCGGCTCATCCGCGAGCTTGCGGAATACGAGAAGATGCTGGATCAGGTTGTGGCGAGCGAAGCCGATACCGCTGCGGCTCTCTTTGGGAACAATCCCCGCGTCTTCTGTGATATTGCCGAATGGGCTGGAACGCCCGCCGGTTTCGCGTTGTGGTTCTACAATTTCTCGACCTTCCGCGGCGCGCACGGGATTTATCTGGAAGACCTGTTCGTCCGTCCGGTGTTTCGGGGAAAAGGCATCGGCCGGGCGTTGCTTGTGACATTGGCGCGCCGTGCTGTTGCTGAAGGTTGCGCGCGGCTCGATTGGGCGGTGCTGAATTGGAACGCGCCGTCGATTGCGTTCTATGAGAAGCTCGGTGCGCAGACTCTTGATGGTTGGACCGGCTATCGCCTCACCGATGAGGGTTTGGAGCGTCTGGCGCAAGCCCCGGCTTAAACCCCGTTACCTTTACGGCGAGTGGCGAAGCCGCCGGGGGATAATGCGGCGTCACATTCGGGGATACCTCTCATGACCGAGCTCCATTCAGACACGGATTCAGATGAGAGCGCTGCCGGTCAAAACCGGCGTTCTTTCGTCAAAGCGATTTTCACCGGCGCTGCAGGAATAGTCTTCGCAACGGCGGCGACAACGGCCGCGCTGGCTAAGGGCAAACGCCGAAAAACGCCAGGCCAGGAATCGGCGAAAGGCAAGGTCGGGGCGCATCGCCACCGCCACTAAACGGGTGGTCGCCCTCCCATGACAATCGACAGGGTTGTCCTTGGAAATACGCGATCAAGCGAACACCGCAATCCTCGATGCGTCAATCGACTTCCCGGCGCTATTCTGGGATAGGTCAGGTACGCGGTCTGTATGTGTGCCCGGAATGGATGATCGAAACGATATGGGGCGAAGAAGCCCGCCTATCATAACGCTCGTGGTTGCGGTTGCTGCGAACGGGGTGATCGGCGCCGGCGGGAAGCTTCCTTGGCATCTGCCTGAGGATTTGAAACGCTTCAAAGCATTGACGCTCGGGAAGCCCACGATTATGGGGCGCAAGACCTGGGACTCTCTGCCGCGAAAGCCCCTGCCCGGCCGAATGAATATCGTGATCACCCGCGATGCTGCCATTCAGGCGGACGGTGCTTCCGTCGCGCACTCCGTCGATGAGGCGTTGGACATCGCGGAACGGAGCGGTTCCGATGAGATCATGGTCATTGGAGGTGCGGAGATATTCGCCAGCATCTTGCCGCGCGCTAGCCGCATTCAATGGACCGAAGTGATGGCTGAACCCGCAGGCGATGCAATCATGCCGCCGCTGAACAAAGCGGAGTGGGTGGAAGTCGCGCGCGAAGGCCCATACGACTCGCAGGGCCTTCGCTACGCATACGCGGTATTAGAGCGCAATCCGCCGAAGTGGACGCCGGTTCGTCGTTAGATTGCGCTCTAGATTGGCGATAACTGGGCGAGGTTCGCAGGCTGCCGGTTTGCCGGCAGGTTTGCGGCGGAGCGCGGCGGAAGTTCCAAGAACGCGACCGGAAATTATGCCAGTGGCCCAGATTATCGGCTCCACGTGTCATGGCCGGTACACGCGGGCCATCCCGGAGAACATAGGGCTCTTCAGCGCGCAGACGCGCGCTTGCTGGATGGCGCTGTCAAGCAGGGCCATGACAAAAGAGGGCAGGATCAAAGGCCGCCGGTATTACTCAAAAACGATTTTTGGCGCGCTGCGCGTTGCGCCAACCGAAAGTTTTTCGGCGACGATTTTCGCAATGGCGATGAAGGCGCGCGCCTCCGGCGACCCCGGCGCTTTGGCGACGATGGGCGTGCCCGCATCGGAGGTTTCGCGAATGGACGGGACGAGCGGAATCTCCCCGAGAAAATCGCAGCCAAGCTCAGCTGCTGTCGCGCGCGCTCCGCCATGACCGAAGATGTGACTCTCGTGGCCGCAGTTGGGACAGAGAAAGGTGCTCATATTCTCAATGATGCCGAGCACGGGAACTTCGGTCTTGCGGAACATGTTTAGACCCTTGCGGGCATCGATCAGCGCCAAATCCTGCGGCGTGGATACGATGACCGCACCTTTGAGCGGCACACGTTGCGCCAGCGTCAGTTGCGCATCGCCCGTGCCGGGCGGCATGTCCACCACCAGCACATCGAGCGGCGCCCATTCGACGTCGCTAAGCATCTGTGTCAGGGCGCTCTGCACCATAGGCCCGCGCCAGATCATCGGCTTGTCTTCGTCGACCAGGAAGCCGATCGACATGGTCTTCAGGCCGAACTTCTCGATCGGAAACAGCTTTTTTCCGTCCGAACGCGGTTTTTCCCGAATCGCCAGCAGGCGCGGCACCGATGGTCCGTAAATGTCGGCGTCCAGCAGGCCGACCTTGAGTCCAAGCGCCTGTAGCCCCAGGGCAAGATTCACAGCGACGGTCGACTTGCCGACGCCGCCTTTCCCGGAGGCCACGGCAATCACTGCCCCGACGCCCGGAACACCTTTGCTTGTATCAACAGGCTGTGAACCATGCTGATGACTGTGGTTGTGCGTGTGGGGTGGCGGGGCCGCGGGCGGCCGCGCGCGCTTGTCGTCGCGCTCGCGATGAGCGGTCAGCACCACGCTTACAGAGAGAATGCCGGGCAGGCGCGAGACGGCGTCCTCGCACGCTTTTCGTAACGGTTCGGCGGTGGGGCCGCGCTCCGCGGGGACCTCCACGGCAAAGCTGACATGGCCGCCTCGGGTGGCCAGGCCGTCGATAAATCCCGCTTCGACCACATTGCGGCCGGTCACGGAATCGCGAACGCCTTCCAGGATTTTGATAATATCGGCCTCGGTGGGTGCGGCCATGGTTCACTCGCTGGGTTCTGTATTTGCGAAGACTGAGACGAAGACCATATATAGGTGCGCTTGTGCGAAACCAATCATTGGTCATCTCGCCGCTATAAAAGGGTGCACGGCTCGCAACCCGGGTAAGGAAGTTCATATGCCTTGGAACAATCAGACCGGCGGTGGCCGGCCCGGCGGGGGAGGACGCGGCCCGTGGGGTTCGGGTCCTTCCAATGGTGGCTCGCCCCCAGACCTGGAAGCCTTCTTACGGCGCACCCAGGAAAAGCTTCGGCAGATGCTTCCGAAGGGCTTCGGCGGCGGCGGCGTCCTGGTCGGCGGCCTGATCGTGGTGGCCGTATGGCTCGCGACCGGCATTTATGTCGTCGATCCGGATGAGCAGGGCGTGGTGACCCGGTTCGGCGCATTTGTCGGCCGTACCACCCCGGGCATCAATTACCATCTGCCGTGGCCAATCGAGGCGGTCCAGACACCTGCGGTCACCCGCGAGAATCAGCTGAATATCGGCTACCGGATGGGCAGCACCGAAGGCGCGCGCGACGTGCCGGAGGAAAGCCTGATGCTGACGGGCGATGAGAACATTGTCGACATCAACTTCACGGTGTTCTGGGTTATCAAGGACGCCGCGTCCTTTCTGTTCAATGTTCAAAACCCGGACAATCAGCTTGACGGCACCATCAAGGCTGTTGCCGAAAGCGCCATGCGCGAAGTGGTCGGCAAGAACCAGATCGAACCGATTCTGACGCAGAACCGCGAGCGGATGCAGAACGAAGTCGGCGAGCTGATGCAGCGCATCCTCGACGAGTACGGCACGGGCGTGACGATTACGCGCGTGCAGATGCAGAAGGCCGATCCGCCGTCACAGGTGATCGAAGCCTATCGCGACGTCCAGGCGGCGCAGACCGATCAGGACCGTATGCGGAATGAAGCCGAAGCCTATGCCAACAAAATCGTTCCCGAAGCGCGCGGTCAGGCGGCCCGGGTCGTTCAGCAGGCCGAAGGCTACAAGCAGCAGGTGACGGCGGAAGCGCAAGGCGAGTCCGCGCGCTTTAAATCCGTCTATGACGAGTACAAAAAAGCCCCCGACGTGACCCGGCGGCGAATCTATCTGGATACGATGCGCAACGTCTTAAGCGGCATGAACAAAGTCATTGTCGACAATAAGGGCGGCTCCGGCGTGGTGCCGTATCTGCCGTTACCCGAACTCAAGCAGGGAGCGCCGCGCCCCGGCGCCCCCGTTGCCGACGCAAGGGGAGCCCGCCAATGAAGCGCAATCATACTATTGCGATCGCCGCAGGGGCCGTTGTCCTTCTGATCGTATTGCTCTCCTCGCTGTACACCATTCATCAAACGCAGCAGGCGCTGGTGCTTCAGGTGGGTGAGCCCCGTGGGGTAGTGACCGATCCCGGCCTGCATATGAAATTGCCCTGGCCGTTCCAGAACGTGCTCTATCTCGACAAGAGGGTGCTCTACCTCGACCTGCCCGCCCAAGAGGTGATCGCGCAGGATAGGAAGCGTTTGATGGTGGACGCCTATGCGCGGTGGAAGATCACCGATCCTTTGCGCTTTTATCAGTCGCTGACGGACGTGAACGTTGCCCAGGTGCGTTTGCAGCCGATTCTCAGCTCCAATGTGCGCCGGGTTCTTGGGTCGCAAACCTTTGCGGCCGTTCTCTCGGGCGAACGCGCAAAGCTGATGCTCGACATCCGTGACGGCGTGAACGCTCAGACGAAGAGTTTCGGAATTGAAGTCGTGGATGTGCGCATCCGCCGTGCCGACTTGCCGCCGCAAAACTCCGATGCGATCTATCGCCGGATGCAGCAGGAACGCGTGCGCCAGGCCAACGAGTACCGTGCCCAGGGCGAGCAGATTTCGCAGGAAGTTCGCAGCAAGGCTGACCGCGATGCCACGGTGATCGTGGCCGAAGCGACCCGTCAGGGGGAGATTGCGCGCGGCCAGGGCGATGCCGAGAAGAACCGCATCTTTGCCGAGGCTTTCGGCCAGGACCCGGACTTCTTCGCCTTTTACCGGTCCATGACTTCTTATGAGGCCGCTATGAAAGGCGAGAACACGACGGCGATTCTGTCGCCCGACAGCGAGTTCTTCCGCTACTTCAGCCAGGGCGCCACCCGGCGCTGAACCCAGACGTCAGGGTGTTACGAACAAGCGGGCCGGTTCATCCGGCCCGCTTGCCGTGGCGCGCGTGCCAGAGCATGATGCTCGCGGAAAGCTGCCTGTCCGGGACCGATCAACGGAAAATGAACGGCATTCGTCCGTGCTTCGCCTCAACAGCGGCTAGATTGGTACGTAATGATCGCCTCGTACGTATGATACTTGGCTTACCGACTAGAGGACTGGCCCATGTTTAAGGCTGTTTTCGTCGCCCGCTCGGCGGGCTTTGCTTCCGTGCTTGCGCTTGCGTCGGCTGTTATTGGCGCCGATGCGCTGGGCGCGGCCGCGGCTCCGGCTCCCGTTACGAAGGCCGCGGCCGCTCCGGCCAATACGGCCCCAGCCGCGAGGCCGGGCGTGGCCGTATCGCCAGCCCTCGCCGCGCGTCCGCAAGGATTTGCCGATCTGGCCGAACGGCTGCTGCCGATGGTGGTGAATATCTCGACATCGCAGACGCTTCGCCGCCGTCCGACCGACGCGCCGCCCGCCGCGCAAGGTCCGCAGGCGCAACCCGGCTCGCCCCTCGACGACTTCTTCAAGGATTTCATGGAGCGCGGAAACCGCCCGCGCCGCGTGCAATCGCTCGGCTCGGGCTTCATCATCGATCCCGCCGGCTACATCGTGACGAACAACCACGTCATCGAAGGCGCCGATGAGATCACGGTCATCCTGAACGATACGACATCGCTGCCGGCGACGCTGGTGGGACGCGACGACAAAACCGATCTGGCGCTTTTGAAGGTCAATTCCAAACAGCCGCTCGCGGTCGCCAAGTTCGGCGATTCGGACAAGGCGCGGGTGGGCGATCTGGTGATGGCGATCGGCGATCCGTTCGGTCTGGGCGGCACCGTGACGACGGGTATTGTTTCGGCCCGCAACCGCGACATCAATTCCGGTCCGTATGACGACTTCATTCAGACCGACGCTCCGATCAATCGTGGCAATTCCGGCGGCCCGCTGTTCAACATGGATGGCGACGTGATCGGCATCAACTCGGCGATCTATTCGCCGACGGGTGGTTCGGTCGGCATCGGCTTTTCCATCCCGGCCAACGCCGCGAAGGTCGTTCTGAACCAGCTTCGCAGCGGCAAGCTGGTGCGCGGCTGGCTCGGTGTGCGTATTCAAGAAGTCTCGCAGGAGATCGCCGAGAGCATGGGCATGGAGCGTCCGCGCGGCGCGCTGATTGCCGGGATGACCGACGGCGGTCCCGCGGCGAAGGGCGGGGTTCAGAACGGCGACGTTGTGCTCACCTTCGACGGCAAGCCCGTGAATGACAATCGCGCTCTGCCGCGCATGGTGGCCGAGACGCAGGTCGGCAAGACTGTGCCGATGGAGGTCCTGCGCAAAGGCGCGCGGCGCAATGTTTCCGTTACTGTCCAGAAGCTCACCGAAGACGAAAAAGTTGCGAGCGCTGAAAAGGCGGCCCCGAAGGGCGCGCCCGCCAAGCAGGTTTCCGCGCTCAATCTCGGCATGTCACTGGCGCCCGTCTCACCCGACGCGCGCAGGCGGTTCCGTCTGGATCCCAAGGTCGATGGCGTTGTCGTCACCGATGTCGATGCCGACAGCCCGGCGGGGCAAAAGAACATCCGCGCCGGCGACGTCATCACCGAAGTTGCGCAACAGAGGGTAACCTCACCGGACGACGTGACGGCGAAACTCGACGCCGAACGCAAGGCCGGCCACAAGGTGGTGCTGCTGCAAGTCAGCCGCGGCGGCGAGCTGACGTTTATCGGCGTGCGGATACCGTAAATTGCTTGCTGACTCACGGAGAAAAAGGGGAACCACAAAGGACACTAAGAGACACAAAGGACACGAAGCATTATGGCGCGCCTAGCGCGCCAGTTTTTTCTTTGTGAACTTCGTGTCTTCTTTGTGCTCTTTGTGGTTCCCCTTCTTACTTTGATCCCCGCGAGAAAACTTTTTCGACACCGGCGCTAAAGCTTCTTCGACATCCGGTAATTCAGGAAGTCCTGGCCGCGGGCGGTAACAATCTGCGGCGTCAGCACTTCGTAGCCGTGTGCCTGGAAGAACGGGCGCGAGGTGATGCTGGCTTCGACATTTAAAACCCGAACATCGCCTTGGCGTGCCTCTGTTTCCAGTGCGGCCAATAATTGGCTTGCGACGCCGCGCCGCTGCCAATCCGGATGCACATAGGTCATGTCGATGTGGTCCGGCGGCTCATATTGAATGAAGCCGATCAGGCGCGTTTCGTGCTCGGCGACGAACACGACACGGTTGCGCATGCGGTCGTTCCAGGTGGATGTTTCCCCCGGTGCGGCGGCCCACGCTTCGATCTGCGCCGGACGGTAATCGCGCGATGCGACCTCGCGCACGCTGCGGCGAAAAACGCCGGCCAATTCCTCGGTGTCGGTTTCGCGCCAGCGCCGGATCAGGAAACCGTCCGTCATGGACGGATGATTTCAGCCGCCCGATAGCCTTGCAAGTAGAGGAGCGCCGTCAAATCGCCATGGGCAATGCTGACGCCCGCCGCTGCCGCGACCACCGGCTTTGCGTGATACGCGACGCCAAGGCCGGCCTGCTTGATCATGTCGAGATCGTTGGCGCCATCGCCCACGGCAAGCGTCTCTACGAGCGATAGGCCGAAGCGCGCCACCGCCTCTTCCAGCGCTTGCAATTTTGCCTCGCGGCCGAGAATGGGTTCGCCGACCTGACCCAATAGCACCGAGCCATCGTCGAGCAGGCTGTTGCCCTGATTTTCCTCGAACCCCGCATCTGCCGCGACGCGCGAGGTGAAATAGGTGAAGCCGCCCGATACCAGCAAGGTGCGCGCGCCATTGGCCCGCATGGTTGCGGTCAACGCTTTCGCGCCTTTGTTCAGACGCACGCGCTCCGCATAAACGCGCGCTACCGCTTCCAAGTGAAGCCCCTTCAGCAGGCCGACCCGCTCGCGCAGGGCGCTTGGAAAATCCAATTCGCCGCGCATGGCGCGTTCGGTGATGGCGGCAACCTTGGGCTTGATACCCGCCATGTCTGCCAACTCGTCGATACACTCACAGCCGATGATGGTGGAATCCATATCGGCGATAAGCAGCTTCTTACGCCGGCTGGCGCTTGCCACGATGTTGCAATCCAGCAGCCAGTCGTCCTCAAGCGTCTCGCGCAAGGCGGCGCGCACGGCATCGGGTTCCCCGTCGAACGGGACGTCGAAAGCATGGGCCGGGCGCAGCCAATCGAGCGGACCGGCCGTGGCGGCGCTGCCCGCCGCTTTGGCGATCAATTGGGCTGCGTCCTCCGCAATGGGGTGCGGCCCGGCAATGACGTTCAGTATGTGGGGATACGACAAGGAGAATTGCGCCTTTCCGGGCGAGATCTTATGCGTAAAGCCATGTCCATGGACGCTGTGCTTATTGCAGGACCGACCGCCAGCGGCAAGTCAGCCGCCGCCCTCGCTTTGGCCGAACATATCGGCGGCACGATTGTGAATGCGGACTCGATGCAGGTCTATGCCGAGCTTTCCGTGCTGACGGCCCGTCCGTCCGCGGCGGATGAGGCGCGCGTGCCGCACCGCCTCTACGGCCATGTCAGCGCGCAGGAACGCTATTCCGTTGGGCGGTATCAGGAGGAAGCAGCGGCCGCTCTGGCTGAGGCGCGGAACGCCGGGCGTATTCCCATCTTTGCGGGCGGAACGGGACTTTATTTCGACGTGCTGACCAAGGGCCTATCCCCTATTCCGGCGATACCCTCCGGCGTGCGCGAGGCGACGCGCCGCCGGTTCGACGAAATGGGCCGCGACGCGTTTTTCGCCGAACTGCAACAGCGCGATCCGCCAACCGCCGGCAAGCTCCGCATCTCCGACACGCAGCGCCTGCTCCGGGCCATGGATGTGGTTGAGGCGACGAGGCGGCCTTTGTCGCAATGGCATCACATGAGCGGCGAGCCCATTTTGGCCGGGCTGCGCGTCGCGCGGTTTGTCCTGTCGCCACCGCGCGACGTTCTGGTGGAACGGACAGACCGGCGCTTTCGCGAAATGGTGAACAATGGCGCCGTCGAGGAAGCGCGCGCACTTATGAGCTTGCAGCCAGACCTACCCGCTGCGCATGCCCTAGGTGTGCCTCAGCTCTGGCGGTATCTCCGTGGCGAGACGTCCTTGGACGAAGCGATAGAGGCTGCCCAATTGGCCACCCGGCAGTATGTAAAACGGCAATCGACATGGTTCCGAAATCGGATGTCTGATTGGATATGGCTAGAAAATGGCAATCTAAGCAATTTTATTACAACAATGTGATGGTATTTTTTGCGAAATTGCTTGACGGTCTGCTGCATCGCACCCTAAAGTGCATTTGGTTCAGCGATGGCAGGTCGGAATGCGTCTCCTCGTAGTAATCAAGCTGCGGTTCGGGCGAAGCGATTAGCTTCTTGTCCTGGACGCGGCGTACTTGAAGGGGCGGCAACGCCCCTTTCGTTTGAGTCTTAATGCGTTGGTTCGTTTGGTAACCGCGCGCCTCCGGAGGGCGGCATGAATAAGCAGAATATGGCGGACGGCATGGAAATGACCGGCTCGGAGATGGTGGTCCGCGCGCTGAAGGATCAGGGCGTGAAGCACATTTTCGGCTATCCCGGCGGCGCGGTGTTGCCGATCTACGACGCGCTGTTTCAGGACAATGAGCTTGTGCATGTCCTTGTCCGGCACGAGCAGGGTGCGGTTCATGCCGCCGAGGGCTATGCGCGTTCGACCGGTAAGCCGGGCGTGGTGCTGGTGACGAGCGGACCGGGCGCGACCAATGCCGTCACCGGGCTGACCGATGCGCTGATGGATTCCATCCCGCTGGTGGTCATCACCGGGCAGGTGGCGACGCATCTCATCGGCAACGATGCATTTCAGGAATGCGACACTGTCGGCATCACCCGCCCCTGCACCAAGCACAATTGGCTGGTGCGCGACGTCAATGATTTAGCGCGCGTGCTGCACGAAGCCTTTGAGGTCGCAACCTCGGGCCGTCCGGGTCCAGTGGTGGTCGACATTCCCAAGGACGTGCAATTCAAGAAGGCCACCTATATCGGACCCGAAAAGGTGCATCACCGCACCTACCGGCCGCGCGTGGATGCCGAAGACGAGACGATCCGGCAGGCCGTGCGCATGATGGCCGCGGCGAAACGGCCGGTGTTCTATACCGGCGGCGGCATCATCAATTCGGGGCCGGGCGCCAGCATGCTGCTGCGCGAACTCGCCAAGCTGACGGGCTTTCCGGTCACCTCGACGCTGATGGGGCTGGGTGCGTTTCCGGCCTCCGATCCGCAGTGGCTGGGCCCCATCGGGATGCACGGCACGTATGAAGCCAATCTCGCCGCCAATCGCTGCGATCTGTTGGTTGCGCTGGGTTCGCGCTTCGATGACCGCGTGACGGGGCGCGTGGATGCGTTCTCGCCGGGGTCGAAGAAGATTCACCTCGATATCGATCCTTCGCAGATCAACAAGAACATTCGCGTCGATCTGCCGATCATCGCGGACGCAGGCCGTGCGTTACGCGCCATGCTGCGCATCTGGAAAGAGGAAAAGCTTGTCCCCGACCCGGCGCTGCCGCAGTGGTGGGCGCAAATCGAGCAGTGGCGGGGCAAGAATTCGCTGTCGTTCAAGAACTCGACGAAGGTTATCAAGCCGCAGCACGCGATCGATCGGTTGTATGCGCTGACGCGTGGGCGGGAAACCTACATCACGACCGAAGTCGGCCAGCATCAGATGTGGGCGATGCAGCGGTTTAAATTCGACGAGCCGAACCGTTGGATGACCTCCGGCGGGCTCGGCACGATGGGCTACGGACTGCCTGCAGCGGTCGGCGTGCAGATGGCGCATCCCGATGCGCTGGTCATCGACATCGCCGGTGAGGCGAGCGTGCAGATGACCATGCAGGAGATGTCGACGGCGGTGCAGTACGATCTGCCGATCAAGATTTTCATCCTGAACAATGAGTATATGGGCATGGTGCGCCAGTGGCAGCAATTGCTGCATGGGGCACGCTATTCGCATTCCTATTCCGAGGCGCTGCCCGATTTCGTGAAATTGGCGGAGGCCTATGGCGCTGTAGGTTTGCGCGCGGAAACGCCCGATGAACTGGACGCCAAGATCAAGGAAATGATCGAGGTAAAGCGGCCCGTGCTGTTCGATGTGCGCGTCGATCCGCACGAGAATTGCTATCCCATGATCCCGTCGGGCGCGGCCCATGACGAGATGATCCTTTCGGACGGCGACGACGAGCCCGAAGTGTCCGAAGAAGGAAAGATGCTGGTGTGATGCGTCCTTTCAACGTCGCTCCGCTAGCCCCTTTACCTCCCCCTCGTGGGGAGGTCGAAATCGCTCGTCTGCGAGCGATTTCGGGTGGGGGGAGTGTGGTGGCAGCCAGCCCCCCACCCGAAATGCCTAGCGGCCTAGGCCGCTTCGCCATTTCGACCTCCCCACAAGGGGGAGGTAATTTGTTGAGCGTCATCGAATTCACGACCAAAGACGGCCGCCACGGGGCCGAATTCATGGATTTCAGTACGAGCGGCCGCGTCTCGCGCGTGATCGCTCATTCCGCAACAGCTTGAAAACGGTATGAACATGGTCGCACGAGATACCCGCATTGAATCCCACACGATTGTGGTGGCGGTGGACAACGAACCGGGCGTGCTGGCGCGCGTGGTCGGCCTGTTCGCGGGACGCGGCTACAATGTCGAAAGTCTCACCGTCGCGGAAACGGATAAGGCCGCGCACACCTCGCGGATCACCGTGGTGACGTCGGGAACGCCAGCCGTGATCGACCAGATCAAGGCGCAGTTGGGCCGGCTGATTCCGGTGCATCGGGTTGTCGACATCACGACGGAAAAGCCCGGCATCGAGCGCGAAATGGCGCTGGTGAAGGTGGCCTGCACCGGCGAGAAGCGCGTCGAAGCGATGCGGGTGTCCGATATTTTCCGGGCGCGCGCGCTGGATACGACCCATTC
Organism: Alphaproteobacteria bacterium; assembly: GCA_947473475.1. Lineage (GTDB taxonomy): Bacteria > Pseudomonadota > Alphaproteobacteria > Micropepsales > Micropepsaceae > CAIYRG01. The sequence continues at coordinate 164,241 of CANJBZ010000003.1, read as the reverse complement.
CAGCTTCGTGTTCGAAATCACCGGCGCGCAGGGCAAGATCGACGCCTATATCGAGTTGATGCGCCCCTTGGGCTTGGTCGAAGTCAGCCGCACCGGCATCGCCGCCATCTCGCGCGGCCCGGATCCGATGTAGTTTGAGGCGTGTATTCCCGCGCCGAATTCGCTTTATGATCGCCTGGATGGCCCGCTTTTGCGGGCCATGACACCGTGGGGGAAGCGGCGTGCGCACGCAGGTTGCGATCGTTGGGGCGGGACCTGCGGGGCTGTTGCTGTCGCAGTTGCTGCATCTTGCGGGAATCGACTCTGTCGTTTTGGAGCGCCGTTCGCGTGCCTATGTCGAAGCGCGCATTCGGGCCGGCGTGCTGGAGCCGGGCACCGTTGAACTGCTTAAGCGGGCGCAGGTTTCGGCTCGGATGGAGCGCGACGGCCTCACGCACGATGGTTTTCGCATCGCGTTCGGTGGCCGTAGCACGCGTATCGATCTGACGGGGTTGGCCGGAGCGCCCGTCACCGTCTACGGCCAAACCGAAATCACGCAGGACTTGATCGCGGCGCGGCTGGCGTTGGGCTGCACGGTCGTCTTTGAAGCGGAAAATGTCCTGCCGCTCGATTTCGCGGGTAGCCAGCCTCGCGTCACCTATACCAAAGACGGGCGCACGCATGAGATTGCGTGCGACTTCATTGCGGGGTGCGACGGGTCGCATGGTGTGTCGCGTGCTTCCATCGCGCCGGATGCCATCACGATGTACGAACGCAGCCTGCCCTTCGGCTGGTTGGGCGTTCTTTCCGATACGCCGCCGGTAGACAGCGAACTCATCTACGCGCGCAGCGAACGTGGATTTGCTCTGTGCAGCATGCGCTCGGCGGTGCGCAGCCGTTATTACGTGCAGGTTCCGGTGGCCGACACGGTCGAGCAATGGCCAGATGAGCGGTTTTGGGAGGAATTGCGCCGCCGCATTCCGGAAGACGCCGCGGCTTCGCTGGTGACGGGGCCGTCCCTGGAGAAGAGCGTCGCGCCACTGCGCAGCTTCGTCGCCGAGCCGATGCGGTTCGGACGGCTGTTCCTGGCCGGCGATGCGGCCCACATCGTGCCGCCGACGGGAGCCAAGGGATTGAACCTTGCGGCCGCCGATGCGGCCTGTTTGGCCGATGCGCTGATCGCCCATTATCAAGATGGCGACGGGCGTGGCCTGGACGCCTATTCGGACACCTGCCTGAAGCGGGTGTGGCAGGCGATCCGCTTTTCCTGGTGGTTCACGGGTTTGACGCACCGTCTGGATGGCGATGCGTTTGGGACAAAATTGCAGGCTGCGGAATTGGACCAGCTTGCGGGGTCGCGGGCGGTCCAGACTGTGGTCGCGCGGAGTTATTTGGGGCGGTGAGGAAATCACCCCTCACCCGGCGCGCCAGGGCGCACTTGCGTAGGCGCAAGTGCGGGCGCGCCGCCCTCTCCCGCAAGGGTAGAGGGGACGTGGGGCCGGTGCCGCAGGCGCGAAATGATCGGAAAAGGAGCGCCGCGCTTGACCGGAGGCGGGAGAGGGGGTTTATCCCCCCGCGAAGCTTTTGACCGACTGACAGGGGAACCGCCACATGCGCGTCTATTATGACCGGGATGCCGACTTAAACCTCATCAAGACCAAGAAAGTTGCCATTATCGGCTTCGGCAGCCAGGGCCATGCCCATGCGCTGAATATGCGCGAGGCCGGCGTTACGGACGTCGTGATCGCTTCGCGCCCTGGCCCCTCGGCCAAGAAGGCAGAAGCGGCGGGCTTTAAGGTCATGACCGTGGCGGAAGCGGCCGCGTGGGCTGACGTCATGATGTGCGTGGTCCCCGACGAACTGCAGGCCGACCTCTACAAGGCTGAGATCGGACCGCACCTGAAGCAGGGCGCGGCGCTGATGTTCGCCCACGGGTTCAACATCCATTTCCGCCTGATTGAGCCGCGCGCTGACCTGGACATCATCATGGTTGCGCCGAAAGGCCCTGGCCATACCGTCCGTGGCGAGTTCCAGAAAGGCGGCGGCGTGCCCTGCCTGATTGCCGTCCACCAGGACTCCTCAGGCAACGCCCATGACCTGGGCTTGGCCTATGCCTCCGCCATCGGTGGCGGCCGGGCCGGCATCATCGAGACGACGTTCCGCGAGGAATGCGAAACCGATCTTTTCGGCGAGCAATCGGTTCTCTGCGGCGGGCTCGTTGAATTGATCCGCGCCGGGTTCGAGACTCTGGTTGAGGCGGGTTATGCCCCGGAAATGGCCTATTTCGAGTGCCTGCACGAGGTGAAGCTGATCGTCGACCTGATCTACGAAGGCGGCATCGCCAACATGAACTATTCGATCTCGAACACCGCCGAATATGGCGAATATGTTTCAGGCCCACGGGTCGTCGGCCCGGCTGCAAAGGCCGCCATGAAAGAAATCCTCGCCGACATCCAGCAGGGCCGTTTTGCCCGCGACTGGGTGCTGGAAAACAAGGCCGGCCAGCCCTCGTTCAAGGCCATGCGGGCCGCGGCAGCGGCCCATCCGATCGAGGACGTCGGCGCCCGTTTGCGCGCCATGATGCCATGGATAACCAAAAACCGTCTGGTCGATCAGTCCCGGAACTAAGCGGCCCACGCAATCTACAAGGCGCGGGCATGTGCCCCGCGCCTTGCTCCTTCCCGAGCCCTGACCAAAGCTTCGTAAATCCGTATTGCCGCGGATGCGGCTGGTCCTTGCGGAAGCGGTTAAAAACGGCATAAATGCTTGTGGATATACGGAAAACTGCTCGAATGAACGGGTGGTTAACCTTATTCGTGAATAATCACGAAACGAATCCGGTACCGGGAAATGCAGTCCATGGCGGAGGTCTTTGCGCGCGGAACTTCAGGGAGCTTCCCAGCTCTCCGTTCGCGCGCGCCTGCGCCACGGAACCTGCGTTCCTGCGGTTCGCTCATAGACGGACGTCTTCTCCTTAGTTGCCCCTAGGCGCCGGCAAGTCCCATTCGGGACGGGCGTTTGGGGGGCAATCAGTACACGGAGCAGGACGCGAACCGCCTTATGGCGAACGGAAGGATTTTCGAGATATGGCAACGAATATGGAAAACGAGAATGCGGCGCACACGGTGCAATCCGATATGAGCGGATTAGGCCGTGTACGGATTTTTGATACCACCCTGCGCGACGGAGAGCAGTCGCCCGGCGCCGCGATGACGCACGAAGAAAAACTGGAAGTCGCAGCCCTGCTCGACGACATGGGCGTGGACATCATCGAGGCGGGTTTTCCCATCGCTTCGAATGGCGATTTCGAAGCGGTCAGCGCAATCGCCAGGCAGGTCAAGAATGCGGCGGTCTGCGGTCTGGCGCGCGCGGGTTTCAAAGACATCGACCGCGCCGGCGAGGCGCTGCGTGCGGCCAAGAACCCGCGCATCCACACGTTCATTTCCACCAGCCCCGTGCATATGAAGCACAAGCTGCAGATGGAGCCTTCCACCGTGCTGGAAGCGATTACCGCATCGGTGGGGCGCGCGCGCAATTGGACGGACAACGTGCAATGGAGCGCGGAAGACGCGACGCGCACCGAGCATGATTTTCTCTGCCGCGCCATCGAACTGGCGATCAAGGCCGGCGCCACCACGATCAATATTCCGGACACCGTCGGCTATGCCACGCCGCAGGAATATTTCGAGCTGATCACGATGCTGGCGAACCGCGTTGCGGGCGCCGAGAAGATCGTGTTCTCCACGCATTGTCACAACGATCTGGGCCTGGGGGTGGCAAACTCACTGGCGGGCGTGCTGGCCGGCGCGCGGCAGGTCGAATGCACCATCAACGGCATTGGCGAACGCGCGGGCAACGCGGCGCTCGAAGAAATCGTCATGGCGTTGAGGGTACGCCGCGATCGCATGCCGTTCACGACGGGCATCAAGACCGAGATGATCGCGCGTGCGTCCAAACTGGTGTCGAACGTCACGGCGTTTCCGGTGCAATACAACAAGGCCATCGTCGGCAAGAACGCGTTCGCGCATGAGTCGGGCATTCATCAGGACGGCATGCTGAAGAACGCGCAGACCTACGAGATCATCCGGCCCGAAGACGTTGGCGTGATGGGAACAGCGCTCATTTTGGGCAAGCTGTCCGGCAGGCATGCCTTCCGCGACAAGCTGAAAACGCTGGGCTACGAGCTGGGCGACAATGCGCTGGAAGATGCGTTCCGCCGCTTCAAGGATCTCGCCGACAAGAAGAAGCACATCTTCGACGATGACATTATCGCGTTGGTCGACGATTCGGTGCTGCGCGGCGCCGATCCGATCCGCGTCGAGGCGCTGAAGATTTCCGCCGGCAAGAATGTCACCCCGACGGCGGACTTGTCGCTGGCGGTCGAAGGCGGCATTCGCTCCGGCACGGCATCGGGCGATGGGCCGGTGGATGCGATCTTCAATGCCATCCGGCAGCTCTATCCGCACACCGCTTCGCTGCAACTGTTTCAGGTCAGCGCGGTGACGGAAGGGACCGATGCGCAGGCAAAGGTCAGTGTACGTCTGGAAGAGGATGGCCGCACGGTTACGGGGCGCGGCGCCGACACCGACACGATGGTCGCGGCGGCCTACGCCTATGTGAACGCACTCAACAAATTGTTGGTCAAACGCAAGAAGACCGCGCCCGAAGCACTGACGGTGGCGCGCTGAAGTGAGGGCCGGCATGGTGCCGGCTCCGCCTCGAAATTGCATATTGGCCCCCGCGAGGGGGAGTAACGGAAGAGGATGTTCGGCAGTTTGTTAGGAATGTTGTCCAGCGATATGGCGATCGATCTGGGAACGGCCAATACGCTTGTGTACGTCAAGGGCCGGGGGATCGTGCTGAACGAGCCCTCGGTCGTGGCTATCAAATCGAAGGGAGGCAAGAAGCAGGTCCTCGCGGTCGGAAATGACGCGAAGATGATGCTGGGACGCACCCCTGGAAATATCGAGGCTATCCGCCCGATGCGCGACGGCGTCATTGCCGATTTCGAGGTCGCGGAAGAAATGATCAAGCACTTCATCCGCAAAGTGCATAACCGCCGTTCGTTCGCCAATCCGATGATCATCGTTTGCGTGCCTTCGGGTTCGACAGCGGTGGAACGGCGCGCCATTCAGGAATCGGCGCTATCGGCCGGCGCCCGCCGCGTGTTCCTCATCGAAGAGCCAATGGCGGCGGCTATCGGTGCGGGCCTTCCGGTGCAGGAGCCGACGGGTTCGATGATTGTCGATATTGGCGGTGGTACGACGGAAGTGGCCGTGCTGTCGCTGGGCGGCATTGTTTATTCGCGCTCGGTGCGTGTAGGCGGTGACAAGATGGATGAGGCGATCATCGCCTACATCCGGCGGCACCAGAACCTGCTGATCGGCGAATCCACGGCGGAGCGCATCAAGAAGCAGGTCGGTTCCGCGGCTCAGCCTGCAGACGGCAGCGGCAGCACGATGGAGATTAAGGGGCGCGATCTTCTCAATGGCGTCCCGAAGGAAATTACCATCACGCAAAAGCAGATCGCCGAAGCCTTGGCCGAACCGGTCAGCGCAATCGTGGAAGCGGTAAAGGTGGCGCTGGAAGCGACGCCGCCCGAACTTGCTGCCGATATCGTGGACAAGGGCATCGTGCTGACGGGTGGCGGATCGCTGCTCGCAAATCTCGATCAGGTGTTGCGCGATGAGACGGGCTTGCCCGTTTCCATCGCGGACGACGCGCTTTCGTGCGTCGCGCTTGGCACCGGCAAGACGCTCGAGAACGCGAAGAACATGCGCCACATGCTATCGACGGCGTTCTGACGCGAAAGGAATAAGGCGCAACGGCCATGGCGGGTTTGGGGTGGAGGTGGACGCGGGGCCGGGGGGCAAAAAATTTCGCCCTGTACCTGTGCGTCGCCTCCGCTGTCACCATCGCCTTTCTCGGCAAAGCAGAGCCGCCGCTGTTCGATTACGCGCGTTCGACATTGTCCGATGCGGCGGCGCCCGCGCTCAGTCAGATCCGCGCGCCGCTGATCGCCGTTGAACGGTGGGCCGGAAACGTGACGACGATGTTCTCGCTCTTTTCGGAAAATGAGCGTTTGCGTCAGGAAAATACCCAGCTTCGCCAATGGCAGCATGTCGCTCTGTCACTGCAGAACAAGATGCACCGCTACGAGGTGCTGCTGAACGCCGTTCCCGATGCGACGTCACAGGCGGTGACCGCGCGCGTAATCGGGGAAGCCAGCCGTCCCTTCATCAAGACCATGATCCTGAATGCGGGTACGGCGCAGCAGGTCAAGAAAGGCCAGGCCGTCGTCGACGATCGCGGGCTGCTCGGGCGGGTCTATGTCGTGGGCGCCAACACGTCCTGGGTAATATTGCTCAGCGATTTGAACAGCCGCGTGCCGGTGTTGATCGAGCCCGCGCACCGGCGAGCCATTTTGATGGGCGATAATACGCCCGCGCCGAAGCTGGAGCTCGATGTGAGCGACGGCCCGGTGAAGCCGGGCGACCGCGTGGTCTCTACGGGCGATGGCGGTCTATTGCCGCCGGATCTTCAGATCGGCACTGTCATGCAGGACGGTAGCGAACTGCGCGTTGCGCTGTCAGCGAGGCCTGAAAGCGCCGACTTCGTTCAGATCAAAGCGTTCATCCTGCCGCCGCCTCCCTCCGCAACGGAGCCCGCGCCGGCTGTGACGGCGTCCGCGCCGGAGATTCCGCTGGTCCCGCAGGCAACGATCGCAGAGGGCATCTCGCAGCGGCCAGCGCCGCCCGCCATGCCGCTTCAGTCGCGCAGCCCGGACGAGCCGCAGTTTGACGGGCAAAACGAGGAATTGGACCGGTGAGTGCGGTCGCTGGAACGGTCGAGCAGATGTTCAATCATCCCCTTCGTCTGCTTGCGTCCTTCCTGCCCCTGTTGCTGGGGCTCTTGCTGGTGTTTCTTATCAATATGCCGGTGTCGTTCACCGGCGGATTGCTGCCCGCCCCGGCGCTGGCTTTGGCCTGCGTTTATTTCTGGGTGCTGGTGCGCCCCGACCTGATGCCGCCCGCGGCCGTCCTGCTGATCGGCTTGGCGGAGGACTTGCTGTCCGGCGGTCCCCCCGGGCTTTGGGCGGCGGGATTTCTCGCCGCCCATTGGTTGACCGACCGGGAGCGCGATTCCTTTGCGGGCCTCACAGGCGTTGGCGCATTGGTTGGGTTCGCGGCCGTGGTGCTGTCGGCGGCATTGGCCGCGTATGGCTTGGAGACAGTCGTGTATCTGCGATTGGCCCCCGTGGCGCCGTTGCTGCTGCACGGCGTGAGCACGGTTGTGTTCTATCCTTTGGTCGCCTTACCCATGGGTTGGCTTCTGCACAAAGTCGTTGGTCCCATGCGTGGCGGGGATTAGGACGCGGGCGATGGCGCTGGAGGAAAAGCACAAGAGCCGCTACGGGACGTTCTCGCGCCGCGCGCTTCTGCTTTCGGGTGGAATGACGGCGGTGTTTGGCCTGTTGGCCGGACGCCTCTATCAGCTGCAAGTTCTGGACGGCGACCGCTATCTCACCCAGGCCGAAGACAACCGGATAAACTTGCGGCTGCTGACGCCGCCGCGAGGGCGCATTCTCGACCGCTTCGGTACGCCGCTTGCAAACAGCCGGCGGAATTATCGCGTGCTCATGGTTCCGGAACAGACGCGCGGCGGGGTGAAGGCGGCGCTTGACACTTTGGCGCAAGTCATTCCGCTGAACGATCGGGTTCGCGCGCGCGTGTTGAAGGAAGCGGTTGGCGGGAAGTCTTTCCTGCCGATCGTGGTCGCGGAAAATCTGGAATGGGACGATTTCGCGCGCCTCAATCTAGAGCTGCCCTATTTGCCGGGCGTGCAACCCGATGTCGGGGAGACACGGGATTATCCCTACACGGAAGAATTGGCGCATGTGTTGGGATATGTCGCGGCGGTTTCGCCCGATGACAAGGCGCGCGACGAAACCGGGGACCCGCTGTTGGATCTGCCGGGCTTCCGTCTGGGCAAGCGCGGCATCGAGAAAACCTACGATGAAAAGATCCGCGGTCATGCCGGCGCCAGCCGCGTCGAGGTAAACGCCTACGGCCGGGTCATTCGCGAATTGGAACGCGTTCCCGGACGTTCCGGCGAGGACGTCTACCTGACCATTGATCGGGAGCTGCAAAGCTTCATGTATCAGCGGCTCAAGGACGACAGCGCAGGGGCCGCGGTGATGGACGTGGAGACCGGCGATCTGCTGGCGCTTGTTTCCACGCCGGGCTTCGATCCCAATGCCTTCAATGTCGGCGTTACACCCGATCAGTGGAAAGACCTGACGGGCAACGATCACAAGCCGCTCGTCAACAAGGCGCTCGCAGGCTTCTATCCGCCGGGTTCGACTTTCAAGACGGTCACCGCCCTCGCCGCGCTGGAAGCGGGCGTGATTACGCCGGATACGATTTTCAATTGCTCCGGCGCTTTTTCGCTGGGCTCGCACGCCTTCCATTGCTGGAAGAAAGGCGGCCACGGTCCGGTCGATCTGCGCCAGGGGCTTAAAGTTTCCTGCGACTGCTATTTCTATCAGGTGGCGCTGAAAGTCGGCATCGATGCGCTGCAGGCGAGCGCCCGCAAGCTTGGCTTGGGCGCGCCGACAGGCATCGAAATTCCCGGTGAGCGCAGCGGGTTTATTCCGACACCGGAATGGAAGCGCAAGACGTTCAAAGAGCCATGGCAGTTGGGCGAGACTTTGGTGGCCGGAATCGGGCAGGGATACATACTGACGACGCCGTTGCAGCTGTGCGTGCTGGCGGCGCGTCTTGCAGGCGGCATGCAGGTCAATCCGCGTCTGGTGCATTCCGTTGGCGCTGAGACCGTGGCGCGCGGCAATCCGGAGCCGCTTCCCTTCGCGCCTGTGTCGCTCGCAGCGGTTCGCGAGGCGATGGTCGCAACCGCCAATGAACCCGGCGGCACGGCCTATGCCTGGCGCATTACGGAAGCTCCCTTTGCGATGGCCGGCAAGACCGGCACGGCACAGGTACGTGTGATTTCCGCCGAAGAGCGCGCGACCGGCATTCGCAGCAATGAGAGCCTGCCGTGGAAGCTGCGCGACCATGGCCTGTTCATCGGTTTCGCACCGGCCGACAAGCCGCGTTATGCCTGCGCCATCGTCATCGAACATGGCGGCCTGAACTCGCATCCAAACGTGCAGCTCGCGCGCGATGCGCTGCTTCTGGCGCAGAAGCGCGACATACTGGGACGCCGCCCGGCCTATCCCGTCACTGCGGCGGACGCGCGGCTGTGAGCACCCATTCCTACAGCCGTGAAGCGCGGATTGTGCCGATACGGCAGAAGCTGGCCGACATCGATTGGGTGCTTGTCGGCTTGATCGGCCTGATCGCGTCCGCGGGCTTTGCAACGCTGTATTCCGCCGCGGGGGGAAGTTTTTCTCCGTGGGCCGGTCCGCAAATGGTGCGCTTTGCCGTCGGCCTTTTGCTGTTGGGCGCTATCGCCTGTGTGGATTTGCGGGTGTGGATGGGGCTCGCCTATCCCGCCTATGCGGTGTCGATGGTGTTGCTTGTGGCGGTGGAGATTGCCGGTCATGTCGGTTTGGGCGCGCAGCGTTGGATCGAACTGGGGCCGTTGCAACTGCAGCCTTCGGAGTTGATGAAGATTGCGCTGATCCTGGCGCTGGCGCGCTATCTCCACGGGCTTGAGCCCGGCGCCATTTCGCGCCCCTTTCATCTGATGGTCGCGGCGGGAATGATTGCGGCGCCGGTTGTGCTGGTGCTGATGCAGCCCAATCTGGGCACCGCCATGCTGCTGGCGCTGTGCGGCGGGATGCTGCTCTTTCTGGCGGGGCTCTCCTGGTATTGGATCGCGCCTGCCGTCGGGGCGGTTGCGATAGCGGCGTCCACCGCGTGGGAGTTCGTGCTGCACGATTACCAAAAAGCGCGCGTGATGACATTCCTCAATCCCGACAGCGACGCCCTCGGTGCGGGATGGAACATCACGCAGGCAAAGATCGCGCTCGGCTCGGGCGGAATCATCGGCAAGGGATTTCTCGGCGGCACCCAGAGCCGGCTGAATTTTCTCCCCGAAAAGCAGACCGATTTCGTGCTGCCCATGATCGGCGAGGAATTCGGTTTTCTGGGAACGGTCGCCCTCTTGGGATTGTTTGCCATTGTGATCGCCTATGGGATCGGCATTGCCATGCGCTCGCGCAGCCAATTTGGCCGTCTTCTGGCGATGGGGATCACGGTCAATTTCTTCCTCTACATCATGATCAATGGGTTGATGGTGATGGGGCTGATCCCCGTGGTGGGCATCCCCATGCCGCTGATCTCCTATGGCGGTTCGGCCATGATGACGGTGATGTTCGGCTTCGGCCTGTTGATGAGCGCGCACGTGCATCGCCGCATCGACGTGCCCCGCCATTCCAGCGGAATTATCTGAACGTCCTTGAGGATTGTCATCCCGGCCCAGCGATGCAAAGCATCGCTGGGCCGGGACCCACCGTGCCCCCGGCTCGCGGGGCCCGGATAGCTCACCGGCCGTTCCGCATAACAGCGAAGCTTGGCGTGGCACCAAAGCGCTCGACAGGGGAGGGGGGCTTTGCTAAGACCCCCCACCCTTCGGCGGCAGGCGTGCTCCAGCAGCCCTTGGGTTCGGGTGTATAGCTCAGGTGGTAGAGCAGCTGACTCTTAATCAGCGGGTCGTAGGTTCGAGTCCTACTACACCCACCAGCCTTCGCGTGGCTCACGCGAGCTACGGCTCGGCAAGCCAGCCTAATTCCGTGATGCGAAGCGAGCGAAGGCTGCCGCGCCGAAGCCCATAGGGCAAAGGCGGGCTGGGGCACGCGCTTGCCCGGAACACGCTCGCCACCCGCGTGACTGATATCAGGCATCGTATTCTTTCCTGCTGCGTTGCCGTAGAATTGCTCACTTACGCTTTCGGCGGCATAGCCGACCATGCCGTATTTGCCGCTGGATACATCAGAAGGAGCCGCTGATGGGTAGATCAGACGATTTTCAGTCTGTTCGTAATCGTCCACTGTCTGAGAATGCGACGCTCAATTATTCCAACGGGGGCGACTTCCCGAAATCTTGGCTACGCGATCTTGATGAAGGTCAGGGTGGGCCTCAATTCCTGATCGCGGTGCTAACGCATCGGCCCAAGACTGTTGGTGAGGTCGTCCGGATCGGTGCGGCCACTGAGGATTACCACGGTCGCAAAATGACAGAAGCGGCAGCCCGCGCTCATCTTTGGTGGTGGTACACTGAGCCTAGATCATGTCTCGAAATCAATGGCGTTCGGTGGCCAGAAATTCCGCAGGACGCGATCTGATTGTAGCGCATCGCCCATCTCCGCGAGGAGATGGGCCTCACGATGCAATCCCGCATCAAGAATTGGGTTCAGAGTAGATTCATCTGGCGTTTGTCTGAGGGCGAGGTAACGGGGCGGCCTTGGCTAAGGGCGCTGCGCGCCGGTTGGCGGCGTTCGCAATAGTTCGCGCGAAACGCTCGCTGCCCAAGGCCCAGTCGCCATTGGTTGCTTTACGCAGTGCTTCGACGAATTCCTCGTCCAAGCGGGCGCGGAATAAGGCGCGGTATTCCTTCTGCCGCTCTGAGGCGCTGCGCCCTAACCGCTTAAAAATCGGATGATCCAGGGCGCTATGTGAAAAAGCGGCGCGTAGCAAGACCACTATTCGCCGTTACACGCGTGCGGTAATTCCATCCTTGTCGCGCCCACCATCTCAGTACGTTCCTAAGGGACGCCCGCCTTCGGGGACGGCCTATCGGGCTCCAGCAGGCTGATGCGGCTTAGGTCCGCCACGGTGCGCCGTTGCTCGTCGATAGAGACGGCTTCCGCATAACGCTGACCAAAGGCGAAGTCGGAGGCGGCATAGTCTTTCATGTCGTAGACGGACGCCGCCAACACGTCGTCGCGCGCCTCGACGGTGAGGAAAAGCCGGATATCGTCCTGCGCCAGCCGCTCAGCATCGTAATTGAAGAGCGGACTCTCTTCGTCAATGGGATGCATCAGCGTCCAGGTCAGCGCGAAAATCGGCAGCCGGGATCGCACCAGCTTCAAATCGTGGACGCGCCGGAAGACCTCGCCCTCATACGTCGTCTCGATGAGAAGCGCACCGAGCCGCGCTCTCACATCGGTCAAGAGACCCATCCGCGCGTTCCCAATTCGCACCATCAGGTGCGGCTTTCGGTTGTGCATCGCGACCACAACCTTCTCCGCATAGACGATCTTGGCCTTGGGTTTCGAAAACCGGACAAATATCAGGCCTGTCATAATGGCCGTGAACGTCAGGCCGAAGATGATCTCGGCGGCCGAAACGATATGGCCGTAAAGGGATCTCGGCGCCATCTCGCCATAGCCGACGGTCGCGAGTGTCTCCAGGCTGAAAAAGAACGCATCCGAAAACGACCCCGGATGAGCATTTTGAATCGCGTCGGGTTGAACGAGGTACAGCAGGGCAAAAACAATATTGATGGCGATATCGACCGTGAACAGGGCCAGAAAGAATCGCCCCCACGAGATCCCGATGGCCTGATGATAGATGTCCCTGAAGTCGAACCGGGTGACACCCGACTTGCGGAGCTCGAACGCGCCCAGCCTTACGGGCATGGATCGATTGTGCTTCCTCTTTGATTGCTTGCTCATGCACCCGCGCGCCATCCGTTCGGTCGCGTATATACATGATGACCGCAGCATCGCCGATGAGGCGGCGTGCCAAAATTAAAGGAATTGGGGTCGAGTAGATTTAGCAGGCGTTCGTCTGAGGGTGAGGTAACAGGGTGGCCTTTGGGTAAGGGCGTTGCGCGCCGGTTGGCGGCGTTCGCAATAGAGCGCGCGAAACGCTCGCCAATCGCCATAACCGGTCATGGTTCGGTTGTCTGTATCAGCCCGTACGAGGCCCGCTCAGCCGACTGTTACTCCCACCGGCTGGAAATCCATGTCATTCTGCAGAGCGGTCGTCTGAAGAATCGCTCCGGCTTTTAGCCACCAAACGGGAGGCCCCCATGCGTATGCACTACCTGGCCATCGGTCTGCTTGCTGCGACCGTGGCATCGAGTTCACTTACCCAGGCAGCGGCCCCGGCGCTTCCGCCGGCCGTTGACACGGTCGCACCCGAGATTGCGGGCGTTGTGAAGGGCGGCACCAAGGTGCAGGTCATCAAAACGGGCCTCACGACCGGTACCGAAGGGACGATTGCCCTGAACGACGGCAGCGGCGCCGTGCTCTTTACCAATCAGCAGGGCAACACCGTCACCAAGATCGACAAGGACAATAATTTTTCGATCTTCCTCGACAAGGTAACCGGCATCAACGCGATTACGTACAACCCGAAGGGCCAGATGATCGGCCTGCAGCGCATGCAGGACGGCGGGAAGGCGCAGATCGCCATCATCTATCCCAAGGGCCAGGAGAAGGTGCTCTCCGACAACATCAACGGCCAACCCATTCTGAACCCCAACGACCTGATCGGCGACAAGAAGGGCGGCGTCTACTTCACCGTTCCGGGCGCCATGCCGGCTGCCGTCTATTACATCACCCCGGACGGCAAGACCGTCGTCGCTACCACCGACATCGACCGGCCGAACGGCCTCACGTTGAACCGCGTTGAGAACATTCTCTACCTCGCATCGGGTGGTGAACATATGCGCGCCTTCGACATCAACCCCGACGGGTCGCTCAAGAACGGCCGCGACTTCGGAACATATGGGTTCATGGTGGCGAATGCGGCCGGTGTTAAGGCGAGCGGCGCAGACGGACTCACGATCGACAACGAGGGTCGCCTCTACGCTGCCACGAATGGCGGCATCGAAGTCTTCTCTGAGCAAGGTCAGAATTTGGGCGTGATCCCCCTGTCCCGGAAGGGGCAGAATCTGGCATTTGGCGGACCCGACAAGAAGACGCTCTACATCGTCGGGAATCAGGCCGCCTGGAAGATCGACATGGTGGCGGCCGGATTCAAGGACCGCGTGAAGTAGTAGCGGGCCACCAGGCCACAGACCAGAATCTCACTCCCAGCCGTGGCGGCCCCGCCGCCACGGCCCATCAAGATTAATCGCCCGACGCGTACCCCATGGCGTTTTACTTCAGAGCCTTCGCCACTTCGGCGTATTTCACCGTACCGCCATGGCCGCCGACGAAGGTGAAATCGGCGCCCTCGACTCGCTGCTCGCGCATGTCGTTGCCGACGGCGACGGTGTATTCCGAACGCTCGATGGGCCCCCCGCGCGGCGAGATCAGATCGGTGACATAGAGAAGCTTGCTGCCGAGCACGTGGCCCATGATCATGTCCGCGGAGTGCGAATTCGTGAGCCGCGGGTCGGTCTCGCGATCCGCCGTATCCATATTGTAGACCCGCACCTCCTCAGTCTCGTCCTTGATCGACATGACTTCGTAGAGTCCGTAGATAACCGGCGTGCGCGGGTTCTTTTGAAGATCGTCGGGGACGACCGTGTGCGGCGCCGCAACGGCCGCTTTGACATAAGCCGCCGCTTCGACGGGCACGATGAGGTTGGCGCCATCGGCCACATAGGTACGCAGGCCGCCCGCATGGTCCATGTGGTGGTGCGTCAGCACCAGATAGCGGATTGGCTTGCCGGGATATTTGGCCTTTGCCGCATCGATGGTCCAACGCGACTGCAGCTCGCCATAAGGCGCATCGAATACGACAAGGAAGTCCTTCATCGCGACAATCAGCGAGTTGGCCGTTCCGCCTTGGACCTGCTGCACATTGGGCGCGAGCTCGACCAGCTTCAATCCGCCGCCGTCGGGATAGATGATCGCGTCGCTGTCGAGATAGCGATTGAGGAACAGCCGGCGGATCACCCATTGATAGGGGACGTTGGCGGTCGCGGGCGCTTTGGCAGCGGTCTTCACCGTCTCGGGGACAGCGAAGGCGTCCGCGGGCAACGCGGGATTGGGCGCGACCATAGTGTAATGAAAATTGGCCACTTCGATGCCGTTCAGGCGGTAGGAGAGCGATGTGGCGATCTTCGCGGAGCCCGCGGGCGCCCAGTCCGAAAGCAGCAGATCGTAATTGGAGTCGCCCGCCATATTGTCGTCGTCGCGCGTGCGGATGGCGGCGGGTAGATGCGTGTCTGGATCGAATAGGATGAGGAAGTTCGTTGCCCCATCCGCATAGGAAACCGCCGGCAGCAATCGCTCGCCGAGCTTCTGCGGCTCCGTCTTCTGGACATGGGCGGCATCGTCCATCGCCTTCAGCAGGAGCCGCGGCGAAGCGCGTTCGAGCTCGCGCAATTGCGCGGCAATGCGGACGCTCGACATGGGCTTGGCGCCCTTGTCGCCGGTGACAAATCCGAGCGCCGGCAACACGGTTTCGGTGTAACGCAGCTTTTCCGCGGGCGGCGGATATTGCTGATCGCGATCCCATTGCGTGCGTGCCTCGCCCGTGGCGAGATTCCAATCGGTCTCGATTTTCGCCGTGCCTAGAAAGCGGGGCGGGCCTCCGGGCTCGAGCGACTGGCCCGGCTCCCAGAATTTCGCCTCGCCCGAAAGCTTCACGGCGTTCAGTGCGCGCAGCGCGTCCGCGCCGCCTTCGGCGGCGACCGCTTGCGCAATAAGCGACCCCGCATCATTGCTCGCCGTGGGCGTCTGTTGCTGGCACGCGGCAAGAGCGAACGACATGACCAGGAATAAGCGTCTCATATGCGTTGCGCTCCTCGACTGTTTGAGAGGACTTAAGCAGCCGCCCAAGGATCGTTCAAGCCGCGAAAACATTTTCCGCGTTTGTCGCCATGGGACGGAATGCTATGCTGGCCTGCGATCCGCAATGTGCCCAGCAACAAAGGACAATCCCGTGTTCAAGACCTATGTGATCGGCGCGGCGCTTCTGTCATGCGCGGCCGTTGCCACGCTGGATACGGTATCGGCAGTGGAAGATGGCCAGCAGGCGGTCGCGAAGGATTATTACGTCGACTGCCAACACCGGGTGGCGGCGCGCTTCCGCGCCAAACCCGAGATGCGCGATTTTCCGTACAGCGAGGGCGGCAAGATGTTCCCGGCGCGGGAATATCATCTGGAACAGGGTATGGACCGGTTCAGCGTTAAGGTCGTCGATTTTACCAATGGTCCCGATGCCGACGACACCATCGTCGAAAACGCGGTCGCGCCGTTTCGGATGATCGGGGACGTTCAGGGGCAGCAGCCGGAAGATTATGCGCCGGGCATTCCAGGGCGCCAGCTTGTGATTTTCACGGACGACGGCCGGCAGCATCGCGTTACCGTGTACATGGCCAAACATCGGCTCTACATATCGGACGCCTTTACGGCGCGTGGCGATTACGGAGCGCTCCAGTTCGATCAGTCGGTGGTCATCATCGGGCCCGACGGCGCCGACCAGAACAATTTTGTCAGCTCACTCCGCTATCCGTGCGGGAAATAGGTTAGGCGGGCTGGTAGCCTTCGACGATTGCGAGGCTGGAATGGCTGCTCTCTGTGCGCAGTTTCAGCAGCGGCGCGTATTCGGCGCTGTCGTAAAACTGGCGGGCGGCCTCCATTGAGGGAAATTCGACCACGACAAAACTGTGCAGACCTAGATTGCCTTCCAATGTATGCACGGTCCCCGCCCGGACGAGAAACCGGCCACCGAACTTGGCGATAACGGGAGTAACTTGCTCACGGTATTCCCCAAAGCGCGTTGGATCCGTGACGGTAATGTTCGCAATCAAATAGGCCTTCACGTTCGCTCCCCTCACGATTCGCATCCGCCAGTCCTGGCATTCTAGCAACTATTGGCGCCTGTGCGGGCGGCCTTATCCCCCTCTCGCGGCGTGCATGTCCAAATGGGCCGAGGGCCGCTATAGTCTCTGCATCCCAACACTGCGCGAGGAATGAGATGCGCCGGTTCGTGGTTGCCGCAAGCGTTGCCGCTCTTTGCCTCCCCAGTGCGATTGCGTTGGCGCAAAAGGGTCCGGCGATCCCTGACCTCGCCTCCAGCCCCTTTGGCTGGCAGACCACCATGGAGGACTGGGAGGATCCGCCGCCCAGAAACGGGCACGGGCCGATGACGAACGATCCGGCCTATCCGTTTGTGAACAACTCCGTCTCCGATGCGCCGGCGAATGGCGCCGCTCAGACCGTCGATCCCGAATATGTGCGCCGCAACGGGCCTCAGCCCACCGTTCGTATCGCCAACAGCAAGGATCCCATTCTTAAGCCGTGGGTGGCGGCGGCCGTTCAGGCGACCAATGACGAGATTCTGCAGGGCAAGCGGAAATTGCCCTTCCTCGCGCACTCCCGCTGTTGGCCGGGCGGCGTTCCGGGACAACTCGTCTATCCATTTGAGCCGGTGTATTTCATCCAGACGCCCAAGGCGGTGTGGATGATGTGGCAGCGCGATCACATGGTGCGCCGCGTCTACCTTACGGACAAGCACTCGCCCCATCCCAAGCCGTCCTGGTTCGGCGAATCCATCGGCCATTACGAAAATGGCGACACGCTGGTCGTCGATACGATCGGCCTATCCGCAAACACGTTCAGTTATATCGACAATTTCCGCACGCCCCACAGCGAGAAGGAGCATGTGGTGGAGCGGTTCACGATCAGTCCCGACGGCAACAGTCTAACCGCCATCGCGCGTGTGGACGATCCGGAAGCCTACAACGCGCCGATCACCATGATGCGCAAATGGACGAAGGTGCGCGCGCCCATGGCGGAAACCGTGTGCGCCGAAAACAATGACGACCATTTCAACGAAAATCTCCATCCGATTCCGCAAGCGGACCGGCCGGATTTTTGAGTGGCGCTTCAGCGAAGAAATTCACTCTGCCGCCAAGTGTTACTTATTAGTGTAATCCCACGATGACAACTCACGCAACTCATCGATATCTGCGCGTCGTCTCGCTACTTTTCCTTTCTAGTTGTACGGAAAGGATTTATCGGCCGTGTGAGCTTACGAATATCCTGTTCTATTCGCCCGAGTTGGAACGCACTGCAAGCGCCTTCCTGATAGGGCAGCCTAGTTATGACCATATTGGCCCTTCCATAGATACCCCCACAGATACTGATCCGTGGCTTTCGGAAATATGGAATATTGAGCCACTACAGATCATAAACGCCAAGGAGCCCGTACCAGCGCAGTTCAAAGCTCTTTTCAAGGTCTACAATAGCCCTCTGACCGGGCACCTTTATGGCCCAGGCTCGATCAACGAAGGCCCTACAATGATGTATATCATCAAGCACAAGCCGTTACCTGATCCACGTGACGTTGCGCAATACGAAATTGTTTCAAGCGCCGTATGTAACTGAGCTATTCAAGAGCAGGAGACTTCCCTGGACGAATTGGGGGCAGAGTGGGTTTCTGCGGCCTCTATAGAACCGCCGTTAGCAAGAATCCGGCGGTTGATCCCTTTACCCTTCGTTCAACCCGACACCACGTTTGCCAAGAAACTCGATTGCCTTGGCGGTCAGTTTAAAGCCTGACCCGGAACTACTCTCCTCGGGCTCCGCGTAACCGGCGAAGATAAGCCATTCCAGATCGTGTTTCCTGTCATGTGTGAGGTGCTCGCGGTCGCCCTCACCAACAGCACATAGGACTGCGATCTGGTCGTTTGTCAGGTCTTCGGACATATGTTCACCTCCGGTAAAGCTGGACGAGTGGCTGCGTGAAAACGGTGAAGTGAGCCCGCGGTGACAGGGAAACGCATTCGCCGGGAAAAGAGACTGGTGCATCTTTGTCCAGGCGGCATTGGCTACACCGTATTCGGAGGGAGCGACGGATAACCCGCCGGTCGTGGCCCGGCCTTAAGGCCAAGGCGGAGCAGTTCGGTCCATGCACTTTCGGCGTTATCCGCGTAACCGAAGAGATCGAGATCGCCGGGAGAGATCATCTGTTCTTCGGCAAGGCGCTCGAAGTTGATGATGCTGTTCCAGTACTGCTTGTCGACAAGAACCACGGGGATGCGCGGCATCTTGACCGTTTGCATCAGCGTCAGCAGCTCGAACAACTCGTCCAGGGTGCCAAAGCCGACCCCACCAGCGCACAAGCACGAGTCGATCTCGCGGTCAGCACCGCCAAGCTCGGGCAATTGTCGGAAGCGGCGGGCGACATTTCGAATGCATGCCGATATTTCAGGGCGGCACAGTCCGAGTTCGAAGCGGTGATAAAAATTTCGCCGGATTGGGCGGAGCCAAAGAGGATGGCCGCGCTCGCGGCGGAAAGTGCCGCGCGGTGCGGCGGGTGAGAGTGTCCCGCCCCCTCCCCGAACCGTCAGGCGGCTTCGCCACCTAGACGGTTCGACCCTCCCTCAAGGGGAGGGTGGAATTACGCGCGGGTGAAGCGTTTGTATTTGATCTTGTGGGGTTGGTCGGCTTCGATCCCTAAGCGCCGCTTCTTGTCGGCTTCGTAGTCCTGGTAATTGCCTTCGAACCATTCGATATGGGAATCGCCTTCGAACGCCAGCATGTGCGTCGCGATGCGGTCCAGGAACCAGCGATCATGGCTGATGATCATGGCGCAGCCGGCGAATTCTTCCAGCGCCATTTCCAGCGCCCGCAGCGTCTCCACGTCCAAATCGTTGGTCGGTTCGTCGAGCAGCAACAGATTGGCGCCGGACTTCAGCATCTTGGCCAAGTGTACGCGGTTGCGTTCACCGCCTGAAAGCTGGCCCACTTTCTTCTGCTGATCGCCACCCTTGAAATTGAACGCGCCGACATAGGCGCGTGATTGCATGGTGCGCTTGCCGAGTTCGAGCATATCCAGCCCGCCGGAAATCTCCTGCCACACGGTCTTGTTCGGATCGAGCGCATCGCGCGACTGATCGACATAGCCCAGCTGCACAGTCTCGCCGATGCGCAACGTTCCGCCGTCCGGCTGTTCCTGCCCGGTGAGCATCCGGAACAGCGTGGTCTTGCCCGCACCGTTCGGTCCGATGACACCGACAATGCCGCCGGGGGGGAGATTGAAATCGACATTCTCGAACAGCAGGCGGTCGCCAAAGGCTTTGGTCAGCCCTTCCGCTTCCACCACGATGCTGCCGAGACGCTCGGCAACCGGAATGACGATCTGCGCCGGGCCGCTGCGCTGTTCCTGCGACTTGGCCAGCAATTCCTCATAGGCGTTGATACGCGCCTTGGATTTGGCCTGACGTGCGCGCGGGCTTTGCTGAATCCATTCGCGTTCGCGGGCAAGTTCGCGTTCGCGCGCGGCGCCTTCCGAGCCTTCCTGCTTCAGGCGCTTTTCCTGGACGCCGAGGAAGGAGGAGTAATTGCCTTCGTGCGGAATGCCGCGCCCGCGGTCGAGCTCCAAAATCCAGCTCGTGACATTGTCGAGGAAGTAGCGGTCATGGGTGACCAGGATCACGCAACCCTTGTATTCGCGCAGGGTGTGTTCCAGCCATTCCACCGATTCCGCGTCAAGATGGTTGGTGGGTTCGTCGAGCAGCAGAATATCGGGCGCATCCAACAGCAGTTTCGTCAGCGCGACGCGGCGGCGCTCACCGCCTGAGAGCTTGGCCACTTCCGCATCGCCATCGGGGCAACGCAGCGCATCCATTGCCTGATCGACCTGGGAATCCAAATCCCACAGATTTTGCGCGTCGATCTCGTCCTGCAGTTTCGCCATTTCGTCGGCGGTTTCGTCGGTGTAGTTCGAGGCGATTTCGTTGAAGCGGTCGACCAGCGCCTTCTTCTTCGCAACGCCTTCCATGACATTGCCGCGCACGTCCTTGTCGGGGTTCAGCGCCGGCTCCTGCGGCAGATAGCCGGTGCGGACGCCGTCCGCAGCCCAGGCTTCGCCGGTGAATTCCTTATCGTGCCCCGCCATGATGCGCATCAGCGTGGATTTACCCGCGCCGTTCACACCGACGATGCCGATCTTGGCGCCGGGGTAAAAGCTCAGCCAGACGTCTTTGAGGACCTGCTTGCCGCCCGGATAGGTCTTCGACAGACCCTTCATCACATAAACAAATTGCGGACCGGCCATGGCGGGCACTCCTCGGGCGAAATGGGGCGGGGTTGTAGCATCGCGCATAAGCGAATGGCGAGTAGCGAATACGCCGTTCGCCGCTCTCTGCGCGTTATAGGCGGTTTTAGAAGTTCAGCTTGGCTCTGGCGACGCCGGCCAAGGCGTTTTGGCCGCGCGTGCCGGCCGCGTTCACCTGATAGGCGGCGTTGGCCTGCAAGGCGAGCGTGCCATCCATGAACGTGGTCACGTAACCGAGTTCGACATCGGATTCACGGGCCTGCGTGTTGGCCAGCGCGAAATTGGTATTCAGGGCGCCAAGCGCGCTGGTGCCCGGCGCGATTTGCAGGGGACGCGACAGAGCGATGCCCAGCGCGTCGTCGCCGAACAGCCCCTTCTTCGCCAAGCCGATGCCATAGGCCTGTGACCGCAGCGCGTCACCGGAGCTGATCAACTTATCCCGGCTCAAATCGACCTGCGTGATGCCTTCCGCATAGGTCAGCGTGGTCACCCAGCCTTCGCCGAAACCGACGCGGGCCGATATCCCCAACGCCGAGCTGCCCGACGCACCCGCACCGCGCAGCGAAGCCGGCACGTTGCTGAGGAGCGGCGCATTGCCGTTTCCGTGCGATGCGGTAATTGCCACACCGGCCCAGTCGCTGACGTTCCAATTCAGATTGGCGGTCGTCGTGCCCACATTGCGCAGATCGACGCCGCTACGCGCCGCCAGATTGCGGGCGAGCTCGTTCGGCTGCGTATCGGAGAGCGCGCCAAGGCCTAGAGACACATGGCTGGCGTCGAACGTCACATCGCGCCCGAGCGCAAAACGCGCCGTCAGGGAGGTGTGGGTGCCACTGAGGTAGGCGGAATTCAAAGACGCGGTGGCCGGGAACAGGTCCGCATACGGGTCCCAATTGCGGCCACGCGACAGTTCAAGCTGAACCCCGCGCGCAACGCCGATGGCGGTGGGGTGCAGCGCGGTAACATCCTGCAGCAACCCGGATGCCAACATGCCGCCAAGATTGAAATTCACGAGGTGAGCGGTACGGTCACCGGAAACCGATACTGCAGGCGCCAGCTTCAGGAGCGGCAGTCCCGGCGTGGCAGCATGAGCCAGCGGCGCCCAAACAGCGCCGGCAAGCAAGAATGCCGCTAATGCAACCCGACTACGCATAGTCCCCACGACTCCAACCGGCATGGATGCCAGCCTTGTTCATTTTACCAGCTTGGACCCAGATAGGAAATGAAGCTTCCGCAACAAGGCTCCTTTCGCCCCGGGTGGTGCTTTTGAGCATCACAATCTCTCACGCCCGCTTTTTCTGAGGCCCTGCCGGGGCTTAGATGTCCCAATACAGGCCAAACTGCTAAAATTATTTTAACGCCCCACGTTCCTTCGCCTATACGTCAAAAGCCGTATGCTGCAACTGCGAAAGAATGTTGACTTGACCAGAACGCGATTCGGCTCAATCGGCCTCGCCGGAAATGCCGATGATTCGCCGCGCAACCAAGTCCGCGATGGCTTCCGCCGAATACCCTGCCCCGGCCAGGATTTCGCGGCTGTGGCGCCCGATTTTGGGGACCGGGCCGTCGGCTTGCCGTTCCATGCCGGGTGACCGGAACGGGGAGCGGGCCGCCGTCAGCATGCCTTCGGTCGGATGCGCCACGGGCTGGAACAGCCCAACCGCGTTAAGGTGGCTTTCGGCGAACAACTCATCGAACCCGTTTACCGGCCCGCAGGGGATGTCGGCCTCCCGCAGCACGTCCAACCACGCGGCGGTGGTCCGGGCCGGGGCGCTATCCACAATCACCTGATACAGGGCGTCCACATTGGCGCTGCGTTTCACCGGATCCTGGACCCAGGGTTCTTTCAGCAAGTCCGCCCGCCCGACGCATTCCAGAAACCGGGCCCATTGCTGCGTCGTGTAGGGCATGATCGCGATGTAGCCATCGGCGGTTTTGTAAGGACGGCGGTTCTTCGCCAGCATGCGCTCGTAACCCGGTGGGCCCAGCGGCGGATCGAAGGTGTGGCCCGACAGGTGCTCCACGAAGAGAAACGCCACCATGGTTTCGAACATCGGCACTTCGACCGCGCAGCCCTCACCCGTTTTCAGGCGATGCACCAGCCCGCTCGCGATGGCAAAGGCGAGGTGCAGTCCAACCACCTTGTCCGCCACGATGGACGGTAAAAAGCGTGGCGCGCCCGTGGAGTCGGCGTTCAGCTTCGCCAATCCGCACATGGCCTGGATGATGTCGTCATAGGCGGGCTCGGCGGCATAGGGGCCGTCCTGGCCGAAACCCGGCGCATAGCAATAGACAATGCCCGGATTGATCTTTTTGGCATCCTCGAAGGACACGCCAAGTTTCGCGGCCGCCGCGGGACGCATGTTGTGCACCACCGCATCGGCCCCCGCGATCAGCTTGGCGGCGATGGCCCGGCCATCGGCTGTACGCAAGTCGAGCGCGAGCGAGCGCTTGTTGCGGTTGGTGTTGAGAAACCCCGCCCCCATGTCCGGCGAACGGCTTGGCCGGGGTGAGCGACCGACATCGCCTTCCAGCGGTTCGACCTTAACCACATCGGCCCCCATGTCGCCCAGGAACTGGGTCGCATAGGGACCGAGGTAGGTGGTCGTGAAATCGATAATGCGGATGCCGTTCAGCAGTGGGAACATGAGCGATCAGCCATAGGCTTCGATGAAATAATAGACCGTAAAAATGGCGCCCGCTGCCGTTATGAGGTGGCGCAGCCATTGATTGGGGACGAGCTTCGTTAGCTTCGCACCGATGTAACCGCCCGACACCGACCCGGCCATGACAATGAGGGCAACGGGCCAATTGACGATGCCGGTGACGGCGAAAAGCAAGGCAGCCACACCGCCGTTGAAGCACACCAGGAAATTGCGTTGCGCATTCATGCTCTGCGCATCTTCCTCGCCCGCCAGCGCCATCGAAGCGAGCATGAAGATGCCGATGGCCGCACCGAAATAGCCGCCATAGATCGCGCAGACAAATTCGGTGCCGAGCAATTGCTTCTCATTGCGCTGTCCATGCGCGGCACGCCTGAGCCAGCGCACCAATGGCTTGGCGCACGCAAACAGCACTGTCGCAAACGCAAGGAGCCAGGGCACGAAATAGAAGAAGATCGAATTGCCGGAGACCAGCAGCAGAACCGCGCCGATCAGGCCACCAACCACGGCAACGGCCATGCGCAGCGGAAGCGTATGCCGGACCCGCTTCAACTCCGGCAGATAGGCGTAAGCCGAGGTTGCCGCCCCAGGGACCAACGCGATCTTTGCCGTTGTGTTCGCAATGATCGGAGACAAGCCGGACGCCAGCAGCACCGGAAACGAAAACAGCGTGCCGCCTCCGACGAGCGCGTTCGATGTGCCCGCCAGAAACCCTGTCGCGAGAAGAAAAAGAAACTGCGAGAGCGTCAAAGTGTTGTCCCCTGCGCCGTGCTTCGCACGGTCCGCCGGGCAGGGCAACTCTGTTCGTCGTGTGGCACAGCAACAATGTCCGTCATCCTGAGGCGCCCGGCGCGCGCGCAGAGATGAAGGTTGCACGCATACCAAACAGCGCGCGGGCCTCGAAGGACGCACGCCCTCGCCAAACAACCTCTAAGAAGACAGCCGGTTGACGCGAGCCGCAACCACCGACATGTCATCAGGTGGAACGTAAGAATAATCTTCCAGCACCCCCGCAAACGCCCGCGTGATGCCGTCCTCGCGCATGGCGCGGTGGAAACGTCCAAACTTGTCCGAGCCACCCGGCAAATCGGCCACATACACAGGTTTCCCCGTGCTTGCGGCCTCGGACACCATGTTCACGGAGTCGCAGGTGACGACGAGATAATCCGCCAATCCCAAAATTCCGAAATAGGGATTATCGCCCTGCCCGTCCCACAGAAAATGCGGCAAGCCCGCCAATGCTTCTTGCAGCACGCGAAGCGCTTCGGCATCCGTTCGGCGTGAAGGGGTAATAAGCAGGCTGGCATTTTTCGCGCGCGCCGAGGCCGCAAGCTGCTGCGCCAACGGCCTCATCTCGTCCGGTCCAAGCTTGTAGGCCGCGTTTGAACCACCGATCAGCACACCGATATAGGGCGAGGGCAACGCGGCCACGCGCGATTGAAGCCGTTCGGCGCCAGAGGCCAAGACCATAGGCGTAATCCGATGCAGCGCGCCGCGCGTGGAAACGACATTGGCGCCCGACAGACGGTCGTGGCGCGGCACGACAACCAGATCGAAATGCGACGGACTGATCGCCGGATCCTGCAACTGCACCGTCTTCGTGCGCCCGCCGGACAAGCGCCGCACCAGCAGCGAAGCCGCAATGCTGTGTCTGCCAGTGGCGATGAGAAGGTCCGGCCAGGGCGGCAGCAACGGATCGCTGCCGGGTGCGAATTGGGCATAACCGCCGATACGCAAATAGGGCGTGAGCTGCTTCCACGGCGCGCGCAAAGCGACGCGCTTTACAATGGGAGAAAGGCCCAATGCTTCGGCGAGCCCGACGCACTGGCTTTCCATGCCCGCTTTGCCGTCGGTGACGACCCAGCAAGAGCGCGTCGCAGGATCAGAACCCAAACATGTGGTCCAGGCTAAAGGCCCGGCCGCCGACGAGGCCGTGATAGCCGAACAGCCGGCAGGTCGTATCGCGGATCAGGACGTAGCAATTCGCGCCCGCCGTTTCGCGTTCCGCCGCGTTGAAGGTCTCATTGAAGCGCCACAGGTGTGACCCGCCGCAGGCGATCTGCAACTGCTTGCGTGCAACTTCCTGACCTTTAGCTGACATCAGCATCAGCACTGTGTCGGACACCGGATGCCAATCGCGCGAGGCCGGATATATCAGATGACACAGCGTATCGAGTGGCGGCGGACCGACACGAAGGAACAGGCGCGTCGATAATCCGGGCGGCGGGCCTTTATAAGATTGCGGCTCGCTCTTGTAGGTAACAAGCGTGTTGAACACGTGCCCGCCGAAACTTGTCTCAGCAGTATGGCCGGTATCCAGGTCTTCGTAACGGAACAGCGCGTGCAGCCAACCGTCGGCATCCTGTCCGGCGTCGAAATCGTAGAGCAGCTCCATGTGGCCGTAGCCGCCTTCGATCCGCCCGTTCAGAAGTTCGTTCGCGGCCAGCGCAACAGAATCGGATCGTTTGAGATTGCCAAAGCTCTGCTCGGCGGCTTTGCGTCCCGCGCCGTCATAGATCACCAGCTTCACGGGCAGATGCGCCTGCGCGGTGGACATCGGCGTCGGCAAAACAATGCTGCGGAAACGATCGACGGGCAGCACCGGCGCGGGCAGAATGAACCCCTTGCCGAGCAGCGCACTAAGTTGCGGCAGCTTCTCGTCCAGTTTCAAATCTTCGCGTTCGACATTGGGGTGCGCCATACGCTGACGGCCGTTCTGGCGCAGCACCTCATAGCGCGGACGCACCAAATGTTTGCCCGCGCGAATCTCGATCTGCTGCGGCCAACGCGCATGCGGCAGGAGTTCCGCCGCGCTCAAACGGCGTGTCGCGAACCCGCCGACGGGCTCGTTCAGATGCGCAACATTGTCATCGCCCATCAGATTGAAGCCAATCTCCCCGGCAGCAATCGGATTGGGGTGCGCATTCTGCACCCACAGCACCACCTCTTCGTCGACGGCAGGCGCGGGCAAGCCGGCATAGCGGTTCGCAGGCCAGGAATTGGCGTCATGCGTGCAGGAGAGAACGTCTTCGGCATCGCCATAGGTGTCGAGCGCGTATTTGACGACATCGTGGCCCGCCGCGCCCACGACATGCAGGAAAAGCTGCCCGGTAAAGGCCGGAAGCGAGAAGCGCGCCCGCACCTCGCGGCTGTCGATCACCACCGCACCGTTGGCTTCCGGCAATGGGTCTTTCCATTGCGCGATTACCTTGCCGCCTTGGTCGAACAGAGAGAACCAGATATGACCGACTCTTCCTCCGTACGCGGACCAGTAATTGGCTGTCACGATGCGTGTGTGGTGCCCGTCGCTGTCGCGGAAAAAGGCGAAATTCGTCGCGAAATTCAGATTGGAGAGATAACGCCCCTTGTCGGACAGCATATCGTCCGGCAGGCGCATCGCATCGAAGCTCAGCATCGACGCGCCGTTGACCAGCGGCTTAATGTGCTGATCGGCGCGCGCGGTATCGAAGCCGGCGACAAGCACGGTAGGCGCATGACAGTCCGCAAGCTCGGTCACGGCGCGCGCGGCATTGCCACGAAATGTACGTCCGATGTGACTGACGTCCTGGACAAAGAGCCCTGCAATTTCGATACGGTCCAGCGGGAATAGCGCGTCGAACGCCGCCAGCAGATTGTGCGGATCGTAAATCGCAACCGGTCCGCTGCTGCGCAATTTGGCAAGCAGCGCCCGCGCCGGCTCGGCGGCGAGCGGATGCGTCACCGCTTTATAGAAAGCGTTGCCGCCGACGGCGTTGTTGAAAGTTTCAATGTTCAGCGGCATGCGCGCTTACCGTCCGTTATCCGCCGAGTTTCTTAAGGCGCTTGAAAAAGGCGCTAATCCGATGACGCGTCTGTTCACGGCGCACCACGGAAGCATCGGTGACCCAATTGAGCTGAATGACGCGACGCGGCCCGGCGAACGGCTCAAACCCGTGCCACGCATTCGTATCGTTGCGGAAGACCAGCAGCGTGCCTTGATCGGGCGGCACCTCTGCGATCACATCGTTCAGATCGGTTTGCGACCGCACCAGACGCAGCCGCCCCTTGGGACTTTCCCAGGCGTCATTCATATATATCAGCGCCGTCACCAGCTTAGTCCGGCTATCGATGTGAATTTTGCCGTCCTTTTCACGGCTTTGCCCGCGAACCGTCACCATTGTGGGACTGGCGGACAAATCCATGCCGAGTTTCTCGCCGACGGTCTTGGTCATTTCGGCGCTCTGTATCTGCTCCATGAACGCAGTGAAGCCCTGACCGTATTGCAACGTGCTGAGCGGGAAGCTGCCTGGAAGCGGTACCACCGGGTAATCCACGCGGATGGCTTCCAGCGCCTCCGCTATGACGAATCGCGGCACGATGAAAAACGGAAACGGGTCGCGCTGGACGCTCGCCGCGCGAAGCGCCTCCATGTCGAGGAATCCCGCCGGCAAATTCGTCTGCTGCGTGGTTAGGCTTGCTGCGCGACTCATGGGCTGAAACATGCCTCTAAATGGGCTTTTAGGGTTCCACCCGTCAAACCCGCTTTGTCAAGCCGGGACCAGCCCCGATAGGGGCGTACAGGCTGGCATTTCTCACGGCTTGGCCTTAAATGCCCGGCGAATAGCAACACTGACATGGGGGCAAGAACATGGCCAAAATCCGCGTCGCCGTAACCGATGACTGGCAAAATGCCGCACGCGACGTCGCCGACTGGTCCGAGCTGGAGAAGCGGGCCGAGGTCGTGTTCTTTCAGCGCAATTACGCGGCCGCCGATGAAGACCAAGCCGCGCGCGACCTTGCCGATTTCGACATTATCCTGCCGACGCGCGAACGCTCCCGCTATGCCGACACGCTGATCGCGCGCCTGCCCCGGCTGAAGATGATGTCGCTGACCGGAACGCGCGCCCCCAATGTCGATCAGGACGCCTGCACGAAACGCGGCATCGTGTGCACCTTTACCTCGGGCGGACACTCGCCGGCCCCCGCGGCCGAGATGACGCTGGCTTTGCT
This sequence comes from Alphaproteobacteria bacterium, assembly GCA_947473475.1. Lineage (GTDB taxonomy): Bacteria > Pseudomonadota > Alphaproteobacteria > Micropepsales > Micropepsaceae > CAIYRG01. The sequence goes on along the minus strand of CANJBZ010000003.1, from coordinate 135,678 downwards.
GCTGGCTGCCGCGCGCAAAGTTCCGCAAGGCGACACCGCCATGCGGGCCGGACGGTTTCAGGAAGGCGTGCCGCCGGGCATCAATTTGGAAGGGCGCACCCTTGGGCTCGTGGGCCTCGGACGGATCGGGCAGTACATGGCGCGGTATGGTCATGCGCTCGGCATGAAGGTGCTCGCCTGGAGCCAGAACCTGACCGATGAGAAAGCCAAAGAATTTGGCGCGACCCGCGTCAGTAAGGAGCAGTTGTTCTCGGAATCGGATGCCGTCAGCATTCATCTGGTGCTGGGACCGCGTTCGCGGGGTCTGGTCGGCGCGGAAGATTTTGCCCGCATGAAGAAGGGCGCAATTTTCATCAATACCTCGCGCGGACCGATCGCGGATGAAGCGGCCCTTGTCGCGGCCTTGCGCGAAGGGCGCATCGTCGGGGCGCTGGATGTGTACGACCATGAGCCGTTGCCGGCGGACAACCCGTTCCGTGGCCTGCCCAACACGGTGCTGACGCCGCATCTGGGCTTCACGACAGTCGAAGGCCTGAATGTTTTCTACCAGCATGCTATCGACAACATCCTCGCCTTTCTCGACGGCAAGCCCAAAAACGTCGCCAATCCCGACGCCCTGAAGTCGTAAACCGAGCACCTCCCCGTAACGCACTTTGGGGCGGCAACATTATCGCGGCTTAGATTGACAGACGTCTGACGATTTGTAAATTGCGGGACAAGAATGGATCGGGTGCTTTGAGCAAGAAGACCTTGGTGCGATCTGCCGAAACGTCGCTCGCAGAACTCTACGAGCGGCCCGGCTTTTTGATTCGCCGCGCGCATCAGATTGCCGTGTCGATCTTCCTGGAAGAAACCGGCGATCTCGGCATCACCAACACGCAATACGGGATTTTGTTTGTGCTCAAGAACCGTCCTGGCATCGACCAAATCTCCGTGGCGAAGCTGCTTGGTCTCGATCGTTCGACGGCTGGAATGGTTTTGGGAAAGCTGGAGGAAGCCGGTCTTGTGGAGCGCACGCTTGGCGTGAGCGACAGACGGCGCCGAACGCTGCATTTGACCAGAGCCGGCGCGCACATGCTGGAGCGTTTGAAGACCCCGGCGCGCCGCGCCCAGAGCCGCGTCCTGGAGCCCTTCAGCGCGGATGAACGCAAGACCTTCCTGAAGCTTCTGGAACGGCTTGCAGGGACCCTTAATGAAACGACACGCGTGCCCGTAGCGGATGACCGGGCGACCCCATAAAGCAGCGGCGGACAAGATGAGCGCAAACACCACGGATATCGCCATTATCGGCGGAGGCATCGCGGGGCTGGCCCTGGCGCTGGGCCTGCATCAACGCGGCATTTCCTCGCGCGTCTATGAAGTGGCGCCGGAAGTGAAGGAATTGGGCGTCGGCATCACCATCCTGCCGCACGCGATGCGCGAGCTGACAGCGATCGGTTTGCAGGAACAAGTGGTGGCCGCTGGCGTGGTGAACACGCAGAGCGCCTTCTTCAACCGCTTCGGACAGCTCATCTACAAGGAGCCGCGCGGACGCTACGCCGGCTATCCCTATCCCGAAGTTGGAATTCACCGCGGGCGCTTACATACGGTGTTGTTCAACGCGGCCGTCGAAAGACTGGGCCGCGACGCCGTCCAAACCAACCGGCGTTGCGTGGGGCACGAACAGGACGCCGATGGCGTCACGCTGTCCTTTCAGGAAACTACAAGCGGCGCCAATCTGCCGCCCGTTCGCGCCGGCATCGCGATTGCCTGCGACGGCGTGAATTCCGTCATCCGCAAACAATTTTATCCCAACGAAGACGTGGCCTTCGAAGGCATCAATACGTGGCGCGGTGTGGCGCGCGGCAAACCGATCCTCGACGGCCATACCTATTTGCGCATCGGTTCGATTAAGACCGGAAAAATCGTCATCTATCCCATCATCGACAATGTCGATGGCCAGGGTAACCAGCTCATCAATTGGACGACCGAGGCGCCGCTGATGGGGCGCCCGAAGAACGACTGGAACAAGCTGGGCAAACTGGAAGACTTTCTCCCCATTTATGAGAACTTCCGTTTCGATTGGCTGGACGTGCCCGAACTGCTGAGAAATTCCGAAGTGCTGCTGGAATATCCGATGGTAGACCGCGATCCGGTCGCACGTTGGACATTCGGGCGCGTCACGCTGATGGGCGATGCCGCGCACGCGATGTATCAGCGCGGCTCTAACGGTTCGGCCCAGGCGCTGATCGACGCGCGCGTGCTTTCCGACCTGCTGCAATCCACCGGCGATCCGCTGGCCGCCCTTGTCGCGTACGAACAGAAGCGGCTGCCGGTGACGGCAAAGATCGTCCATACCAACCGCACGACGCCGCCCGATTTCATCAATATCAAGGTGGAAGAATTGGTGGGCGACAAACCCTTCGACAATCTCGACCGCTATATCAGCCAGGACGAATTGAAGGCGCTGTCGGACAATTACAAACGCATTGCCGGCTTCGGCCAGCAAGATATGGCGTGAGCCGGGCGCCGCTGCTAAAATTTCAACAAAATCAAATACAGGGAGAAGACCATGAAGCTTTACGCCGATCCGATTTCCACGACGTGCCGCCCGGTTTTACTTTTCATCGCGGAAAGCGGTGCGCCGGTCGAAATGCATCTGGTCGAATTGATGAAGGGCGCGCATTTGCAGCCCGAATACGCGGCCATCAATCCCTCGCGCGCCGTGCCGGCGTTCGCGGACGAAGACATGCTGCTGAGCGAAAGCTCTGCGATTCTGAAATACATCGCCGACAAGATTGATTCTCCGGCCTATCCGAAGGATCTGAAGAAGCGCGCTAAGGTCAACGCGATGATGGACTGGCTGAATACCGGCCTGTATCGCGATTTCGGCTATGGCTTTGTCTATCCGCAGGTTTTCCCGCACTACAAGCACGAGCATGAAGTGGCGCAGACCGCCACGATCAATGCGGCCCGCGAGCGCACGAAGAAATGGCTGAACATCCTGGATAAGGATCTGATCGGGCCGAACAGCAACTATCTGGTCGGGAACGAGTTGACGGTCGCGGATTATTTCGGCGCCGGCATTTTCAGCCTCACCGATCTCATGCGCTGCGATCTGTCGCCGTGGCCGAACGTCCAGCGCTGGCTGAAGACGATGCGCAACCTTCCGAGCTGGAACAAAGTGCATGAGGACTTCAACGCCAAGCTCGTCGAGCCCAGCAAACAAGCGCCTTTCGTAATGCTCTGAATTCCATGTTCACCATGGCCGGGTGAAAGCCCGGCCATCGTCTTATCGTCCGCCATCCTTTGACGCCGCCGGATTGATGCCGGCGGCTAATGCCAGCCGGATCAGATCGGACAGGCTGCGCGCCTGCATTTTTTCCATCAGATGCGCGCGATGGATTTCGACCGTGCGCGGCGAAATATCCAGCTCGTGCGCGATCACCTTGTTGGCGCGGCCGGCAACCAGATGCTCAAGCACCTGACGCTCGCGCACGGTCAGCAAGGCGATGCGGGATTCGGCCGCCTGATTCAGCGACGCCTGACTGCGCGTTTCCTTGGAGAGCGCAATGGCCCGGCCGACACTGTCCAGCATCAGGCGTTCGTCGAACGGCTTCTCAATAAAATCGACCGCGCCTGCTTTCATGGCGCGCACCGCCAGCGGCACATCGCCGTGGCCGGTCACAATGATGACGGGCACGCCAACTTGCCGTCTGAGCAACTCCTCCTGAAGCGCAAGTCCATCCATGTCCGGCATCCGAATATCGGCAATCACGCAAGCACTGCGGCTCAGCTCGGGTGTTTGCAGGAGCGCCTTGGCCGAATCGAATTCGCGCACGGAGAACGAGGACGACTCCAACAGCGCACGCAGCGAATCCCGGACGGCAGCGTCGTCGTCGACAATCAAGATTTCGGCATCGGTCATGGGAAATAGGGTGGGCGCGACTCTTCGGCCCTAAGTATGGGCCGTGCCGTCGGCCATTGGCAACGCATCCGTACGGAAGCGCGCAGAGACTAGGTTTGAAGGGAACTTCACGTTAGGCTGGCGCCATGACGAGCACCGCACCACCCCTAAGTTCCCCGCTTAGCCGCCGCGAACTAATTGCGTGTGGAACTGCGGCTCTTGTTGCCATGCCCGCCGCCGCGCGTGCCGCGTCGGATTATCCCGCGCGGAGCATTCAGTTCATCATTCCGTACGCACCCGGCGGCGGGTTCGACTCCTATGTCCGCTTTGTGTCCCCCGTCATGGAACGCGCCCTGCCCCGCGCGGTCAGCATTGTTCCCATGAACGTGACGGCCGGAAGCGGGGCGCGCGGCATCACGCAGCTCTACCGCGCCAAGCCGGACGGTTACACCGTGGGGATATTCGATGTTCCCGGCATGTTCATTCAGCAGGCGATACAGGGCAGTGCCGCTTACGACCTGTCGAAGTTCGCCTGGATCGGCTGTATGGGCGAAGGCGAACGCTATCTCGTCGGCGTGGGGGCGAACTCACCGCTGAAAACCTTTGCGGACCTGCAGGCCCTGTCTGCCAAACGCGCTGTCAAGTTTTCCTGCACCGGACTGGAAGGCACCGCCACCGCCGCTGCGATCATCGGAACCGAGACGCTGGGCATCCGCCGCCAATTGATCACCGGCTATCGCGGTTCCAGTGACTACATCGTGGCAGCGATCCGGGGCGACTCCGATGCAGTCATCTCGGCGACATCCACCATGATGCGCTTTGCCAAGGCAGGACAGCTTCGCATCCTCGCTTCGTTCGAAGCCCATGCGAGCCTGCCCGGCATCCCCGACGCCACAAGCCTTGGTAAACCGGAGCTCGACCAAATCACGGTGGAACGTCCCGTTGCCGCCCCGCCGGGCACGCCGCCGGAAATCCAGAACACGTTGTCAGGGGCGCTCTCCAAGGCCCTTGCCGATCCGAAAGTCACCGCCTGGGCCAAGGAAAACGACATTGTGATGCGGTCGAAAACGCCCGCCGAAGCCGCGGCCCTGGTAGAACGCCAGCGGCTCTTTTTCGAGCGGTGGAAGAGGTATCTGGTCGCGGGTTGACCGGCTTTGGCCGCTGCGCCACTAGTGGCGGCAAGCGGGACGAGGAAACCGAAATGCAAGATATTACCCGGCGTAATGTGGTCATCGGAGCAGGCGCCGCAGCATCCGCTCTGACCTTTACCGGCGTTGCGCGGAGCGCTCCGGTCTTTCCAGCCAAGAACATTCAGTTCGTGATTCCTTATGCGCCGGGCGGCGGGTTCGACGTGTATGTGCGCATCGTCGCACCGGTCATGGAAAAGTACCTGCCCAACAAGGTGACGATCGTTCCCGTTAACGTCCCCTCGGGCGGCGGCAGCCGTGGTGTGGCGCAGCTCTATCGCGCCAAGCCCGACGGCTACACCATCGGCATCCTCAATATTCCCGGCATGTTCATTCTGCAGCAGCAGCAAGGCTCTGGGGCTTACGATCTTGCCAAGTTTTCGTGGATCGGCGCCATGGGCGAGGGCGAGCGCTACGTCATCAATGTCGGCGCGAAGTCGCCGTTGAAGACATTTGCCGACCTGAAAGCCTTGTCGGCGAAGCGGCCCATAAAACTGTCCGTCACAGGGCCCGAGGGCACGGCCTATGCCGCCAGCGTTATCGGGACGCAATTGCTGGGTCTCAGAACACAGTTAATCACTGGCTACAAAGGTTCGGCCGATTACGTGGTGGCCGCTGTGCGCGGCGATTCCGATGCGGTGATCGCGGCCATTCCGACAAGCATGCGCTTCGTGCGCGGTGGCACCGTCCGGGTGCTCGCCAGCTTCGAGGCGAAATCGAGCTTCCCCGGCGTGCCCGATGCCACCACACTGGGCCAGCCGGATCTCGACAATATCAGCGTCGAGCGCGTTGTGGCCGGTCCGCCGGGAATTCCGCCCGAGGTCCAGAACACGCTGTCCGTGGCCCTGGCCAAGGCCCTTGCCGATCCGGTGGTCGTTAAATGGGCGAAGGAAAACGACGTCGTCATGCGGTCGAAAACGCCGCAAGAAACAACGCAGCTGGTTGCACAGCAGCGCGCTTTCTTCGACAAGTGGAAGAAATACCTTACTCCCAGTTGACCCAAAGAGGCGCTTAGGCCACTTGTTCGCGGCCGGTGAGGAACACCGCCAAAAGGGAATTTGCCTGATGCTGGAGATGTGGCTCGGCGGTCTGCAAGGCCTGCTGCACCTCGACGTGCTGGGATTCGTCTTTCTCGGCATGGTGATAGGCTTGGTTTTCGGCGCCATCCCCGGCCTCGGTGGAACCACCGCGATTGCGCTGCTGATGCCGCTGACATATGGGCTTGAACCGTTCACCGCACTGGCTCTCGCGGGCGGCGTCATGGGCGCCGTACCAATGGGCGGCTCGATTACCTCCATATTGTTGAACACGCCCGGCACCGCGCCGAACGCCGCCACCTGTTTGGACGGACATCCGCTGGCGCAGCAAGGCAAAGCGGGTCTGGCCATCGGTGCGGCGGGAAGCGCCAACGCCATCGGTGCAATAATCGGCACCGTTTCGGTGCTGGCGGTGCTGCCGATTGCGAGCGACCTCGTGCTTATGTTCGGCCCGCCGGAATTCTTCCTGATGGGCCTGTTTGCGCTGGCCATCGTTGCCACGGCGACGCGCGGCAAGATGCTGCGCGGACTGGTCGTCGGTGCGCTCGGGCTGATGATTGCCTTCGTCGGCTTCAACGATGTCGCGGGTGGCGAGCGCTTTACCTACGGCATTGAATATTTGTGGGACGGCATTCATCTGGTCCCGGCGCTGATCGGTCTGTTCGCCGTTGCCGAGATGATCCACCTGATGGTCAAAGGCGGCTCCGTTGCCCAAAGCGGCTCCCCGGTAAAGATCACCAAGATGACCGCGGGCCTCCTCGAAGTGTTCAAGCACATGCCCACGGTGATCCGCGGTTCGCTGATCGGAACCATCGTCGGCGCGATTCCCGGGCTTGGCGGCACGGTGGTGGCGTTTCTCTCGTACAGCGTCACCGCGCAGGCTTCTAAAAATCCGGAATCATTCGGCAAAGGAAACATCCAGGGCGTCATCGCACCGGAAGCAGCTATCTGCGCCCATGATTGCAGCGCGCTTATCCCGACGCTGACATTCGGCATTCCGGCGGGCGCTGAAATGGCGGTCTTCATGGGCCTCCTGATTATCCATGGCATGCAGCCCGGCCCGCTGATGCTGCGCGATCATCAGGTGGAGATTTACGGGCTGATTTGGGCACTGACGGCCTCCTGCGTGCTGGCGTCCTTTGTCGGCCTTCTTTTCGTAAAGCCCCTGGCGAAAATCACGCAGCTCGATTCTGGCATTCTCGTGCCGTTGGTGCTGAGCACGGCGTTTGCCGGATCCTTTGCCATCGACATGGCGATCGAAAATGTCATCGTTACGGCCGTGTTCGGCTGCCTGGGCTATCTGATGATGCGTTACGATTATCCACGTCTGATGATCGTCGTGGCGCTCGTGCTGGGCGCCAATACCGAGCGCAACTTTCATCAATCCATGCTCATGGGCGAAGGCGGCTGGTCCATCTTCTTGAACCGCCCGATATCGGTCGGCTTGATGATCGCCATTGCCGCCGTACTGTGCCTGCCGATCTTCCGTGGGGTTTTCAACCAGCTCCGTGTTCGCAAATTGGCGGCCGAAAGAAGCGGTCCATGAGACGTTTTTTCGGGACGCCCGTCGTCGACTACCTTCCGGCATTCGTGCTTTTCATAATCGCCGTCATCTATCTCGTGACCGGTTATGGCTACACGCCGCAAGCGCGCGCCTTTCCGGTCAGCGTGGGTTGGGCAGCGATTGTGCTTGTGCTCCTCGACATCACAGCGCGTACGCACACGGCGGCCGGCGAAACCCTGACGCGCTGGTTTAACCCGGCCGCACTGCCGAAGAATGAAGAAGCGCGGCCGCAATATGCCAGAGCAAAGGAAATCTCCGCGGTTCTGTGGGCGGCCGGCTTTGCCGCGTTGATCGTTCTTGGTGGATTTCTGGTGGCGGTGCCGGTGTATGTGTTTGCGTCGATGCGCCTGCGGGGCAAACGTCCCCTCTGGTTCTGCCTGGTGATCGGCGCCGCTGCCACGCTGTTCATATGGGCGCTGTTCACGCAATTGCTGCAAATCGAACTCTATCCCGGCATGCTGTTTCCAGAGGTTTGATCGTTCATGAGTGAAGACGAAGGCGGCCGGATTTTCTTTTCCAGCAAAGGACGCACGCTCGAAGGGGAAGACGAAATCGTCATTCTGTCCGTCGGCGTGGACATCGGCTCTTCGACATCTCATCTCGTGTTCTCGCGCATCGTGCTGGAACGGCTCGACAGCCGTTACGTCGTGTCCGAGCGCGAGACTTTTTACGCCTCCGACATCCTTCTGACGCCGTATACGGAAGACGAGACGATCGATGCCGAGAAGCTCGGCGCTTTCATCGCCAAGCAATATCAGTTTGCGAAGGTGCTGCCGGAAGAGATCGACACCGGCGCGCTGATCCTGACCGGCGTTGCCGTGCGGCGGAAAAATGCGCGCCTGATCGGAGATTTATTCGCGAGCCAGACGGGCAAGCTGGTGGCGGTTAGCGCCGGCGACAGCCTGGAAACAGTGATGGCGGCTTATGGGTCGGGCGCGGTGGCGCGTTCCGTGCGCGGCGGCGCCGTCGTGATGAATGTCGATATCGGCGGCGGCACGTCCAAGATCGCCCTGTGCAAGAACGGCAAGGTGGTAGACCTGACAGCCATCGATGTCGGCGCGCGGTTGGTGGTCACCGGCAAGGACGGCCGTATCAACCGCATGGAAGAGGCGGGACGGCAATTCGCCGCCGAGCTGGGCCTGAACCTCGATCTCGGCGTCGAGTTGAAACCCGACGATGCGCGGGCGCTCGCGTCCCGCATGACGGACCGGCTGTTCGAGGCGATGCAGGGCGGTTCGCCAAAGGTCGGAAGCTCACCTCTGCTGCGGCTCGATCCTATCGCCACACAAGCCAAGATCGACGAGGTGACGATTTCCGGCGGTGTGTCTGAATTCGTCTATGGCCGCGAGAAAGGGAGCTTCGGCGATTTGGGACCGCTCCTCGCCAAAGAAATCCGTACACGAATCGAGGCTTGGGGGCCCAAGCTCGAGACGCCAAGCGAAGGCATCCGCGCCACCGTCGTCGGCGCCTCGCAATACACCACCCAAGTCAGCGGCAGCACGATCTTCGTCTCGCCCCTGGAAATTTTGCCGCTACGCAATGTGCCGGTGATTGCACCGGACATGAATCTGGAAGCGGACGATATCGACGCCGCCACAGTCGCCGCAGCCATCAAAGGCGTGCTGAAGCGGCTCGACCTTGCGGACGGCGAAAAGCCTGTAGCCGTGTTTGCGCCATGGCGCGGGTCAGCCACGTTTGCGCGGCTGGATGCGTACTGCCAAGGCGTGGTGGAAGGGCTGGAAACCGTGCTCGCGCATGGCCATCCCATCGTCCTGGTCGGCGACGGCGACGTCGGTGGTTTGATCGGCATCCACTTCCGCGAGGAAATGAAGCACCATTATCCGGTCGTCTCAATCGACGGTCTGGAGCTGAAGGAATTCGACTACATCGACATCGGCGCGATTTTAGACACATCGGGCGCTGTGCCGGTCGTGATCAAATCACTGATCTTCCCCTCCAGCGCCGCCCTCGGAAAAGAATCTCTAGGCAAGGCGGCGACGCCGTAGAATTTGCCGCTCAGACACCATTGGCATAATATGCCATGGCCGTCCTAAGAGTGCCGCTATGCCCACACGCAATGTCGTTCTGACCCAACATCAAGCGGATCTGATTGACCGGCTGGTTACCGAGGGCCGCTATCAGAATGCCAGCGAAGTCATGCGGGCGGGGCTGAGACTAGTGGAAGATGAGCACGCAAAGCTTGAAGCGCTGCGCGACGCGATAAATGTCGGATTAGCGGATTCGGCGAGTGGGCGATATCGGACCTTCGAGACGGAGGAGGAACTAGATGCGTTCGTAAAGTCGCAGATTGCAAAAGGCTCTTCGCGCGCCAAATCGGCGGCGGCACGGCGGCGCAAATGAGCTCCGAAAGGGGCTGGAGCGTGAGGCTCACTGACGCCGCCGCATTCGATTTGGAGGATATCGGCTCTTGGACCGCTGAAAGGTTTGGCCTCGAACAGGAAACCCGATACGCACAACTGATCGCGGACGCTTTCAAGCTGCTTAGAGATGGTCCCAATGCTGTCGGCATTCGTCCAATAAACAACACCTCAGAAGCGTTGCTGCGCCTCCATGTTGCGCGCTCAGGACGCCCAGGACGCCACTTCCTCATATTCCGTGTGATCAGCGCCGAACGGCGTGAAATCGAAGTGATCAGAATCCTCCACGATTCCATGGATATCGTGAAGCACTTGCCAGAAGAAGAAGCGCCGTAACGTGACTACTTCGCCTTCGCCTGCCACAGCCCAATTACGCCGCCGGTGGGGTCTTGGATGATGGAGAACGAACCCATGTTCGGGACTTCCGAAACATCCTTGATGATCGTGCCGCCGGCGTCCTTCGCCTTCTGGGTGGAGACGGCCACATCGCTGACCAGTACGTAGGGAATCCAGAGCGACGGTGCGCCCGGCATCGGGTGTTTCATCATCCCACCGCCGGTGCCCTCGCCGACGCCGATCATCGTGTAGATCATGCCGCCGCCCATATCCATGTCCTCAAGCTTCCAATCGAGCAGCGCGCCGTAGAACGCTTTCGCCTTGGCGGGATCGGTGGTGTTGAGCTCAATATGGACGAAGGGGTTTGCCATGGCGGCCTCCATGTAGGGTGTTGAGAGCAGAACGGCTCGCGCCAGAGGATCGTTTCACCTCTTCGCAACGATACCATGACGGGCTTTCGTGTGACGGACGACTTTGGTGTGATACCAACGGCCTTTGATCCAGCCCTCTTTTGTCATGGCCCTGCTTGACAGGGCCATCCAGCAAGCGCGCGTCTGCGCGCTGATGAGCCCTACGTTCTCCTGGATGGCCCGCTTTTGCGGGCCATGACACGAAGAGTCGGTGATCTGGGCCGCTGGTATGGTATGAGCAGGCCAAATGCAGCGCAGTTTAGGGAGGGTAGATTGAAGTCGATCGTCAATCGCGGCGTATTGCTGTCTGGAATAGCTCTTGCGTGCGGGCTCGCCCTTCTGGGCGACAAAGACGCTGCCGCTCAGGGCCAGCAGGTCCTGGTGATACAGGGCGGGACCCTGGTGGACGGCAACGGGGGCGTTCCGCTCGCCAATTCCGTTATCGTGATCGAGGGAAACCATATTACCGGCGTCGGCCGCGCAGGCCAGGTGCAAGTGCCTGCCGGCGCCAAGATCATCGACGCGACCGGAAAATGGGTGACGCCGGGGCTGATCGACGCCAAAGCAAATTGGAGTTGGATGTATGGCGAAGCATTCCTCCACTGGGGCGTAACGTCGGCCATGGTGACGGGCGCGCGCAACGATCAAGGCATCGCAGAGCGCGACGCCATCAATCACGGAATATATCCGGGACCACGGCTGTTCCAGGGAGTCACGAACGCCAAGGGCGGCGGCGCCAGAGGGCAGAACAGAGACCGCTATGTACCCGGCGGCGGGCAAAGATGGATCTACAACATTGACCAGGCGCGCGCCTTGGCGAAATCCAATCTTGCGGGCGGCGCCGATTTCCTCGGCAGCAATGATGGCGACGGACCGCCGGAGATGTGGGCCGCTTATGCCGAGGAAGCGCACAAGGCCGGAAAGGGCGTTGTGTTCCGCTGCCTGGGGCCGCAGACGCGCGCCAAGGAATGCGTGCTCGCCGGCGCCGATGTGATGATTCACACAGGCGCCATCGGCAATGTCATCTCGAAGAATCCCGACGTCTGGAAGGATTACGTCGGCGAACCGTCCGACCCGTATTGCGACATGGACCCTGCGAAGGAAAAGGACATGATCGCGTTTCTTCTGCAGCACAACACGGCGGTCGAACCCGACTTCATGGCGATGGACCGCAGCATGCCCGTGAATTGGAAACGCGTGCAGCAAGAGGACCGCGACGTCTTCGCCGATCCGAATCTGCGGGCCTATTACCCGGAGTTCGCGATCCAGGACCTTCAGGACAACGTGCAGACGGCAGAGGACTACATGAAGCCCGACCGGCTGTCCCTGCGGGCGTGCGGCTTCAAGAACCACGCCAAATTCGTCGGCGATCTTCTTGCCGCGGGCGGCCACGCGGTTGTCGGCAGCGACATCACACAGTCGGCGCCCGGCCTCGGCGTGCATCAGGAGATGGCCGTCTTTCAGGAAGACGCACACGTCGAGCCGATGAAGATTTTGCAGGCCACCACGAAGTGGGTCGCGCAGCATTTCCGCATCAAGGACATCGGTACCGTTGAGGTGGGAAAACTTGCCGACATCGATATCGTCAATGCCGATCCGACCAAGGACATCCTCGCCATGCGCCAGATCGACACCGTCATTAAGGACGGCAAGATCGTCGATCGCTCCTATCATCCCTGGTATCGCGGCTACATGTTTTCGAACGACAAGACGTCTTACGATTCGGTTGTCGTAAGCGATCCCGCCTGGGTCGCTGCCATGAAGCGCACGACAACACCGGAAAAGGCGAAGGTTCTTGCCGTTGTGACGGCGCCGTCCGGCGGCAAGGTCGAAGTCGAAGAAGGACTCGGCGACATGCGCCGCGGTCCCGGCTTGGGGCCGGTGCCGAATCCGACATTGTCGCCGACGCCCGGAATCGAAATTCTTTTCCCGCACACGATTATCCAGGGCGCGCCGGATACGGAGTTCACGCTGACCGGCGTCAACTTCGTCAAGCGCTCAATTGTCTACGCAAACGGCAAGGCCGTGCCCACGACGGTGACCGGCGGCACGAAACTGACCTTCCGGCTGACCGCGAACGAGTTGGCGGAAGCTGGAAAGGTTCATGTCGTCGTGAAAAACCCTCTGCCGATGACCGTCGGCTCGGCCATTTGGGGCGACACATCAAACACGGCACACATCCTCGTGCCGTTCGCTTTCACAACAGCGTGGTCGCACAACGAATATTGACGGAGAACAGCACGAAAAATAGTACCGCGAGGAGCAAGGCGCAGGCCGAAAGCCTTCCCGGGACAGCATGCGAGCAGTCGGTTGACAAAGTGAGTCATTTTTCGTATTTAGTTGCCTTCAGATCGGGGCAACCTTGGAGACGTAATGCGAACTGCCGACGCCGAAGCTTTCCTCAACGACCAACTACCCTCCAGAGACCTTGCGCTGCTTCCCCAATGCTTGAAGAACGCTTATGCCGCCGTCGAGGCATTGGTGAAGGACGAGGCGATCCTGCAGGTAACAAGCGCGAGGATAAATCGCGGGCACCTCAGAACATGGGCTGTCGAGACCAGTATCGAGCGCCTGATTACTAGCGGTCAGTGGCGGGCTGAGTTCGAATGGCATAGTTTTGCACGCCCCACCGGCAAGTATCTGCGTGTCTCATTGTCTGATTCCACCCTCAGCGTTTGCCAAATCAAACGTCCAAAGAAGGTGCCACGTCCAGCGCTTTATCGCGCCAACAACATACTAAACAATAGCCCATTCCTTCTGTTGGATGAGAGCTTCGAACGCGAGAGCGAACTTCGCGGGTTACCTCATCTTGTGCTCGTTCACGGCTATCACGGCCTCGACTTTATTCATGTGGGACTTCCACATCCCAGCGGCCGGTCGGGATATATTTACCAGACGCCGAATTTGTTGCTGATGCCGCATCTGGTGAAAGCTGACTTACCGGGAGTTGAAGCGCCGGATGCGAATCCTGAGGTCGAATTGCTCAAAGAAGAACTTAAGAAGTGGCGCCGTGACAACGAAGACTAATGTTGTCGATCTCTTCGCTCGCGCTGGTGTCGCCGAACCTGTGCGGCGCTTTAGCCCTGATCGTTTGCGCGAGGCGCGCATGGCAAAGGGATATAACCAACGCGAGTTAGCTGATCACCTCGGTGTCACCAGACAAAGCGTGTCGCAGTGGGAATTGGGGGCGAAGCGACCAGATGGGGCGTCGCTCGCGCGAATTGTTGCCGAACTAGATCAACCGCTGTCTTTTTTCTCAGGCGCGCAACCTGCACCGTTTGGGGAAAGTAGTACGGCTTTTTACCGTGCATTCGGACCTAAAACGCAGAAGCGGAACGACCAGTGCAGCGTATGGAAAGAATGGCTAGTGCGGACCGCCGCATTCTTTTCGACGGCAGTCCGTCTACCCGCGCCTCAGATCATGGACTGGGAATCCAAATCGCAAGATGGCTCGTATACAACGGACGAGTTGGAAGAAGCAGCGCGCGCCGCTCGCAGAGCGTGGGGATTGGGGGACGGCCCTATTGCTAACATGGTTTCCCTGCTTGAAAGCAGGGGGATCGTTATGACTCGCGTTCACTTTGGCGCTGAAGATGTGAACGCATTTTCCTATTGGAATGGTGACAAGCCATTTATTTTCCTAAGTTCTGATACCAAATCATGCGCTCGCGCACGCTTCGATTCCGCTCATGAATTGGGCCATCTAATTCTCCATCGGGATATTGCTTCCAGAGAATTGGAGAACCCGACGATACTGCGCAGGATCGAGCGAGAAGCCGACCGCTTTGCGGCTGCGTTCTTGTTGCCAGAGGCAACGTATCCACACGAGGTGCTTACCTCCAGGCTAGAGGGATTCAAAGAATTAAAGCGACGTTGGAAGGTCTCAATTCAAGCGCAAATCTTTCGCTGTGAAGACCTTGGCATTTTCTCAGAAGTGCAAATTCTAAATATGCGAAAGTCGATCAGCAAAAATCGCTGGAAGACAAACGAGCCGTTAGATGATGAGCTTAAGGTTGAGCAGCCTACTTTGCTGAATAAATGCTTCACTACGGCTGTGAATGAGGGCGGCGCAAATCCGGAGGACATCGCGTCTGGGATCAACCTGAACCGTGCGCATATCGCAGCATTCTGCGGTATCAACCCAGAGGTCTTCAAACGAAATGAAGACGTTGTGTCTATAAATTTAAAATGAAAGCATCGGCTCCGAAGCGGGTTCCGCACAAAAACTAACCGATATAGAGCGCCTCTCAACGCGGGAGGTCGGAGCTTCCCATGAGGAATTGATCGACCGAGCGCGCGGTTTGGCGGCCTTCGCGGATGGCCCACACCACGAGCGATTGGCCGCGCCGCATGTCGCCGCAGGAGAAAACCTTTTCCTGGGACGTGCGGTAGTCCGCCATGTTGGCTTTCACATTGCCGCGCGGATCGAGTTCGACACCGGCGTCTTCCACCAGCCCGCGCTTGCGCGGCCCAATGAAGCCCATGGCCAGAAGAACCAGATCGGCTTTCAGGTGGAATTGGCTGCCCTCCATTTCCTTCATCTGGAAGCGGCCCGAAGCATCTTTGACCCATTCCACGCGCACGCATTCGAGCGACTCAATGCGGCCATTGGCGCCAACGGCGCGCTTCGTCAGCACCGCCCAATCGCGCGCACAGCCTTCTTCCTGCGAGGAAGAGGTACGCATCTTCAGCGGCCAATCGGGCCAGGTCAGCGCTTTGTTTTCGTGTTCCGGCGGCTGCGGCATGATCTCAAGCTGGGTGACCGACACCGCGCCCTGGCGGTTGGACGTGCCGATACAGTCCGAGCCTGTGTCGCCGCCGCCGATGACGACGACGTGCTTGTCTTTCGCGCTGATCGTCCCGCGCGCCGCGGCGCGTTCTTCATCGTCGCCCGCAACGCGCTTGTTCTGCTGAGTCAGGAAATCCATCGCGTAGTGGATGCCGGATAGCTCACGGCCCGGCACTTCCAGATCGCGCGGATGTTCGGCGCCGCCGGAGAGCACGACGGCGTCATAAGTTTCCATCAGCGACTTCACGGAAATCGTCACGCCGACTTCCACGCCGGGGCGGAATTCCACACCTTCGGCTTCCATCTGCCGCATGCGCCGGTCGATGAGGCGCTTTTCCATCTTGAAGTCGGGAATGCCGTAACGGAGCAGCCCGCCGATGCGGTCGCTCTTTTCGAACAACGTCACCGCATGACCCGCGCGCGCCAATTGCTGCGAGCAGGCGAGACCCGCCGGGCCCGAACCGATCACCGCGACGCGTTTGCCGGTTTTCTTCGGCGCGAGATAGGGATGAATCCATCCCTCTTCCCAACCGCGGTCCACGATCTCGCATTCGATCGTTTTAATGGTGACCGGATTCTCGTCGATGTTCAGCGTGCAGGATGCCTCGCACGGGGCCGGGCAAACGCGTCCCGTGAATTCCGGGAAATTGTTGGTGGAGTGCAGATTGTCGAGCGCGAGCTTCCACTGGTCGCGATAAACGAGATTGTTCCAATCGGGAATCTGATTGTTGACCGGGCAGCCCTGGTGACAGAACGGAATGCCGCAATCCATGCAGCGCGCCGCCTGGCTGGCGACTTCCGGATAGGGCAACGGCTTAAGGAATTCCGTCCACGTCTTCTTACGCGCATCGGGCTTTTCATAGCCACGCTCGCGACGCTCGATCTCCATGAATCCGGTGGGCTTGCCCATTATTACCCTCGATCAGTCAACAAAATCGCCCGTCACCCTGAGGTGCTCCGCGCGCTTCGAGTCTCACTTCATTCGCACCTCGGCATGACGCGCGCGGAGCCTCGAAGGGCGCACGCATGCCGGCCGCCTTATTATTCCGCCGCGTCGCGCTTTTCGGCGGAAAGGTCCTGCAAAGCGCGGCGGAAATCGTTCGGCATAACTTTGACGAAATGCTTCAGCGCCTCATCCCAGTTTTCGAGGATGAACCTCGCCCGCGCGCTGCCGGTATACAGCAAATGCCGCTCCACCAGGATCAGCAGCCGTTCTGCGTCGAAGCGCAGCATGTCGCCCATCCCGGAATCGAACGCCGACAGCGAGCGTTGCCGCGGACGCTGCGGATCGTCCGCGCCACCTTCCGCCGGGGCCACTGTTTCCAGCTTCACCATCGACAGATTGCACAGATCGCGGAAGCGGCCCTTGGGGTCGTAGACATAGGCAATACCGCCGGACATGCCGGCGGCGAAATTGCGCCCCGTTTCGCCCAGCACCGCAACGACACCGCCCGTCATGTATTCGCACGCGTGATCGCCGGTGCCTTCCACCACGGTCACCGCGCCGGAATTGCGGACGGCAAAACGCTCGCCCGCGACACCTTCGAAATAAGCCTCGCCAGCAATCGCGCCATATAGGACGGTGTTGCCGATGATGATGTTTTCCGTCGGATCGCGGCGGGCTTCCTTGGGCTGACGCACAACCACACGGCCGCCGGACAGGCCCTTGCCGACATAGTCGTTGGCATCGCCAACCAGCTCCAGGCTGACGCCGCGCGACAGGAACGCGCCGAAGCTTTGTCCCGCCGTGCCCGTGAGCCTTACCGCAACCGTATCGTCCGGCAGACCGGCATGACCGTAGCGTTTGGCAATTTCACCCGACAGCATTGCGCCGACCGTGCGGTTGACGTTGCGAATCGTCTTCTCGATACGCACCGGCGTACCGTTCTCCAGCGCGGCCTTCGCTTCGGCGATCAGCTGGTGGTCCAGCGCCTTCTCGAGACCGTGGTTCTGCCGTTCGGAATTGTACACGGCGACGCCCGGCTTTGCCGGCATCTGGTACAGCACCTTGGACAGATCGATTCCGCCAGTCTTCCAATGCGAGATGGCGCGCTGCGGATCGATGCGATCCACCCGGCCGATCATTTCCTGGAACGTGCGGAAGCCGAGCTTCGCCATGATCTCGCGCACTTCCTCGGCCACGAAGAAGAAGTAGTTGATCGCTGCCTCCGGCGTGCCGGTAAACTTTTTGCGCAGCAACGGGTCTTGCGTCGCCACGCCCACGGGGCAGGTGTTCAGATGGCATTTGCGCATCATGATGCAACCCAGCGCGATCAGCGGCGCGGTGGCAAAGCCGAACTCATCCGCGCCCAGAAGCGCGCCGATAGCAACGTCCCGGCCTGTCCGCAAACCGCCATCGACCTGAACCGCGATGCGTCCGCGCAAGCCATTCAGCACCAGCGTCTGCTGCGTTTCGGCCAAGCCAATTTCCCATGGCGATCCGGCATGCGTCAGTGAGGTCAGGGGCGATGCCCCCGTGCCACCCTCAAAGCCGGAAATCGTCACATGATCCGACCGCGCCTTGGAAACGCCGGCGGCAACCGTACCGACGCCCACTTCGGACACCAGCTTCACTGAAATGCGCGCACGCGGATTGGCGTTCTTTAGATCGTGGATAAGCTGCGCCAGATCCTCGATGGAATAAATGTCGTGATGTGGCGGCGGTGAGATGAGGCCCACGCCCGGCGTCGAATGCCGCACCTTGGCGATGTCCTTGCTGACCTTGTCGCCGGGCAATTGTCCGCCTTCGCCGGGCTTGGCGCCTTGCGCAATCTTGATCTGCAGATCGTCGGCATTGACGAGATATTCGATGGTTACGCCAAAACGGCCCGACGCCACCTGCTTAATCGCCGAACGCATGGAATCGCCGTTCGGCATCGGCTTGAAGCGGTCGGATTCTTCGCCGCCTTCACCCGTGTTGGAACGGCCGCCGATGCGGTTCATGGCAACGGCCAGCGTGGTGTGCGCCTCGCGCGAAATCGAGCCGAAGCTCATCGCGCCCGTGGCGAAGCGTTTCACGATTTCAGATGCGGGCTCAACCTCGTCCAACGGGATCGGCTGGTCCGCCCATTTGAACTGCATCAGGCCGCGAATAGTCAGCAGCCGCTCGCTCTGCTCGTTGATGTTGTCCGAAAACGCCTTGTATTCGGACGGCAGATTGCCGCGCACTGCGTGCTGCAATTTGGACACCGTTTCCGGCGTCCAGGCGTGATCCTCGCCCCGGATACGGAATTGATAATCGCCGCCGACATCCAGCATGCTGCGATAGATCAGCGCGTTGCTGTACGCATCGCGGTGCCGCCGCACGCATTCCTCGGCGACTTCCTTGAGGCCAACGCCTTCAATGGGCGTCGCCGTGCCGGTGAAATATTTGTCGACGAACTCCGAGGCCAAACCGACCGCATCGAAAATCTGCGCGCCACAATAGGACTGGTAGGTGGAGATGCCCATCTTGGACATCACCTTCAGCAGTCCCTTGTCCACCGCCTTTATGTAGTTCTTCTGCATCTCATAGGGCTTCGCGGGCAGCCCCATTTGCGTGCGCAGCTGCTCCAGCGTTTCGAACGCGAGATACGGATTGATCGCTTCGGCGCCATAACCGGCCAACGCGCAGAAATGATGCACCTCGCGCGCTTCGCCGGTTTCCACCACAAGGCCGGTCTGCATGCGCAGACCCTGCCGGATCAAATGGTGATGCACAGCCGCCGTCGAAAGCAGCGCCGGTATCGGAATACGATCGGCCGAAACTGCGCGGTCCGACAGAATGAGAATGTTGTTGTCGAACAGCACCGCATCGGTCGCCTCGCGGCAGATGCGTTCGACGGCTTTCTCCAAACCGGCTGCACCTTCTTCCGCCGGCCACGTGCAATCGATCGTGGCGGTACGGAACGCGCCGTCGAGAAGTTCGGAAATGGAGCGGATTTTCTCCAGATCCACGTTGGTCAGCACGGGCTGCTGCACTTCGAGCCGCTTGTGGCTTCCCGCATCGCGCCCGAACAGGTTCGGCCGCGGCCCGATGATGGAGACAAGCGAGGTCACCAGCTCTTCGCGGATAGCATCCAGCGGCGGATTCGTCACCTGCGCGAAATTCTGGTGGAAGTAATTGTACAGAAGCTGCGGGCGCCTGGAGAGCACTGCAATCGGCTTGTCCGCGCCCATGGAGCCGATCGGATCGTCGGCGTCGCGCGCCATCGGCTCCAGGAAAAATTGGAGATCTTCCTGCGTGTAGCCAAACGCCTGCTGGCGGTCGAGCAACGCCGAAGGCTGGTTCGTTCCGGCAACGATCGGCGCTTCCGGCAGCTCAGGCACTTCATGCAGCTTGAACTGCGTGTTCTTCAGCCACTCTTCATACGGCTCGGCTTCGGCAAGCTTACGCTTGATTTCCTCATCCTCGATGATGCGGCCTTCCTCGGTGTCGATGAGCAGCATCTTGCCGGGTTGCAGCCGCCACTTGCGGATGATCTTTTCTTCGGGAATTGGCAGCACGCCGCATTCCGACGCCATGATGACGTGATCGTCGTCGGTGACGATGAAGCGCGCGGGGCGCAGACCGTTGCGGTCGAGCGTCGCGCCAATCTGCCGTCCATCGGTAAACGCGATGTCGGCCGGTCCGTCCCACGGCTCCATCAGCGCGGCGTGATATTCGTAGAAAGCCTTGCGCTTGGAATCCATCAGCGGATTGCCCGCCCAGGCTTCCGGGATGAGCATCATCATCGCATGGGCCAGCGGATAGCCGCCCATCACCAGCATCTCCAGCGCGTTGTCCACGCAGGCCGTATCGGATTGCCCGTGCGGGATCAGCGGCCACATCTTGTCGAGATCGGGACCCAGCAGGTCCGATTCCATCGTGCGGCGGCGCGCATTCATCCAATTGACGTTGCCGCGCACCGTGTTGATTTCGCCATTGTGCGCGATGTAGCGGTACGGGTGGGCCAACCGCCACGACGGGAACGTGTTCGTCGAGAACCTCTGGTGGACGAGCGCCAGCGCCGATTCCGTCAGCGGGTCAACCAAGTCGCAGTAGAAGCTTCCAAGCTGTCCGGCGAGCAGCAAGCCTTTGTAGACGACGGTCCGCGTCGAGAAGGACGGAATATAAAACTGCGTCAAGCCCGGCAGCTTGTGCTTCTTGGCAAGCTCCGCCAGGGGATTCTGCGTCTGCTTGCGGATGGCAAGCAGCTTGCGCTCAAACGCATCCTGATCCTTGATCTGCGCGCCGCGTGCGACGATCGCCTGCCGGATGACCGGCATCTGCTCAAGGACTGTTTTGCCGAGGCCCTCGATATCGGTCGGCACGTCGCGCCAGCCTAGCAACGACTGGCCTTCGACCTTAACGAAGTGGCCAAAGCGGCGGACGGCAAAATCGCGCGCCTTCGCATCCTGCGGCAGGAAGCACATCGCCACCGCGTAATGGCCCGGCTCCGGCAAATTGATCCCGTTCTTGCCGGCCCAATCGCGCAGGAGTTTGTCGGGCGTCTGGATAAGGCAGCCTACACCGTCGCCGACCAGCGGATCGGCGCCGACGGCGCCACGGTGATCCAGATTCAACAGGATCTGGAGCGCGTCGCCGATGAGCGTATTCGACTTGCGGCCCTTGATGTTGACCACAAACCCGACGCCGCAGGCGTCATGCTCATTCCGCGGGTCGTAAAGACCCTGTTTCGGCGGCAAACTCATCGCTAAATCCTAATTGCCCGAAGGCCGCAAACAGCCATCCTACTCTCGCGAGTAGCAGGCCCGTCAACGTTCCGCAATGCAACAACTTTGCTCAGGAAGCAAGCGCCGAAATAAGCAGCAGACTGCTTAAACTTCGTTCGCGGCGGGCTCCAGCGCAGGCGTGCGCCCCATGGCGATATACGCACCAGCCGCGACAAGCGGCGGAACGGCCGCAACCAGAAAAATGGTGCGTATATCCACCATCGTGGACAGCAAAATTGCGCCGATAACCGGGCCAAGAATCGAGCCGATCCGGCCGACTGCCAGCGCCCAGCCAACACCGGTCGCGCGGATAGATGTGGGATACAGCTTCGCTGCTACGCCATTGTTGCAGTTCTGAGCGCCGACCGTGCCAATTCCGATGCCGGCAGCCATCAGCATGGTTAACGGTACGGCCGAACCTGCGAGGCCAATTCCCGCGACGCAAAGCGCGGTCAACACAAATGCGGGCGGCAGCACCCGCTGCGGACCGAAACGGTCAACCAGCAATCCCATGAACAGCGCCGCACCCACGCCGGCAAATTGCACCAGCGAGGTGGCGTAAGCCGAATTGGCCTCCGTCAGACCTTGCTGCGACAAAGTCAGCGGCAGCCAGCTGGTCAGGAAGAAAATCTCCATCAGATTTGCGAAGAAGATGATCCAAAGAAAAATCGTGACGCGTCCGCGTCCGTTCTCGAACAGCCGGCGGACCGGCAGCTTGGGTTTGGGCTGGCCGTCGGGGACATAGGATTCCGGCATCGCAAACACGAGAATCGGCCACAGGATCAACGCCATCCCGCCGCAGAAAATAAGCACGGCTTTCCAGGTGTACATCGGCACCAGCCAGGCGGCGATCAAGCCACCGAAGCCGGCCCCAAGCGAGTAGAAGCAGAACATCACCGCGACAATCCAGGCGCGCCATCTCGCCGGGCTGAATTCGGCAGTGATCGCTATGGCGTTCGGCATCGCTCCACCGAGGCCAACCCCGGTTAGGAAGCGCAGAATCACCAGAACCGGAAGCGTCGTCGCATACGCGGTTGCCACCGTGAGAATGGCAAAGACGATCACCGAATAAAGCACCAGCTTCCGCCGCCCATAGGAATCGGCCAGCGGCGCGATGAAGAAGGCGCCCAGCGCCATGCCGACCAAGCCCGAGGCGATAGCAGGCGTCAGCGAAGGCGGTGCGACGCCCCAGTCGCGCGCGATGCCGGGCACGACATAGCCCATCAGTTGCGCGTCATAGCCTTCGACGAACATGGTCGCAGCGCAAAGCACCACCGCCAGCCAAGAGAAGGCCAGCGCCGCCTTGGGCTTCGCTGCCACGGCTGACACTTCGGCTATCGTGGACATCGGCTCTCCCCCGGCAGCCGTTCTTAGCCGGCTGCGCTTTTATATCCCGAGACCTGCCAGCCATCTTCGGGCTTCAGGCGGCGGAACCCTATCGCTGACGAGGCCATTAGCAAAGCGATTGCCACGAACACGATTTTGAAATCGACGAGCGCGATGGGGCCGTCTCCGGACAGAAGCGTGAGCAGCGTTGCGCTGATTCCGACCCCCAGGCTTTGGGATAGCCGCTGCGCCAGCGCGAAAATGCTGGTCGCCTTGGACATATCCTCGTCCCTGACATCGGAATAGGCCAAGGCGCTCATGCCGATCATCTGCGCCGAGCGCAGAACGCCGAAGCAGAAGAGGTAAGCGGCTATCAACACCCGCGGGGTAGAGGGCTCAAACAGCGCAAATCCCGCCATCAGGCCGGAGAGCAGGAAAACCCCGCTGACGAACACCGCACGGAAGCCGAATCGCCGCACCAGATGGCGGACCCAAGCCCGCATGCTCATGGCGCCCGCCGTGTTGAGGAAGGTAATCAGCCCGGACTGGAACGGGTTCAGGCCGAAACCGACCTGCAGCAGCAGAGGCATCAGAAACGGAATAGTCGCGATTCCGGCGCGGATGACGCTACCCGCGAGCACCGCCACCGAAAATGTCCGGCTCTGGAACATCTTCAGCTCCAGCACGGGATTGGGGCGTGTCCGGGCATAGATGCCATAGGCCACCAGAATGGCGACCGCGAGGCCGATGAGGCCTGCCTCGATGGAATTGTCGAGCGTGTGCCGCCCCAGATTTTCGATGGCAAACTGCGCCGTGCCCATGCCGCAGGCCACGATCAGGAAGCCCGGCAGATCGAACTTGGTGGATTGGGCCAGCCGGATTTCGGGGATGTAACGCAGCCCCAGAATTATGCCCAGCGCCCCAATCGGCACGTTAATGAAGAAATTCCAGTGCCAGGTGAAATTGGTGGTGATGAAGCCGCCCACCAGCGGTCCCATGGTCGGACCGATCATCCCCGGCAGCATGTAATAGCCCATGGCCTTCATGAGCTGATCCTTGGGGAAGGTCCGCGTCAGGATCAGCCTTCCGACCGGCGTCATCATCGCCCCGCCAAAACCCTGGACGATCCGGCTCAAAACCAGTGCGGAAAGCGTGTTGGACAACCCGCACAACACCGATCCCAGTGTGAAAAAGACGATGGCCGCGCAGAACACCTGCCGGGCGCCGAAGCGGTCGGCAATCCAGCCGCTGATCGGGATAAAGATGGCGAGGCTGATGAGGTAGGAGGTAATCGCCGCGCTCATCTGCGGCGGCGAAACGCCGAAGCTGTTCGCCATCTGGGGCAGCGAGGTGGAAATGATCGACGAATCCAGCCCGTCCATGAAAAACGCCCCGGCGACGACCAACGGAACGATCCGGGAGACGAATTTGGGCTGTTCGGGACTGACTGCTTCCAACTTTCACTTAACCAATTGGCGTGGTCCGTCTATGCGGCGGTAACGCTTTCGCGTCAAGCAGTGCATGCCCGGGACTTGAACCCGGCGGGCGCGCGCGGCAGAACAAGCCTACACCTATCGCTCCAGGACGACCTTCTTGACCGAAAACATCCCCCCCTCCGATGCCGGCACGCTGGATCTGCTGCTTACCTGCATCCGGATGGCGGCGCGCGACACCAATCTTTACACCTTCGCCCGCGCGGACCGCGGGGCCCTTCCCGCAGGCGAGCCTGGCTCGCACATCGGCGTGATCCTGCCGAACGGGATCGAGCGGCAATATTCCCTGGTTCAAGCCGGGTCCGAACTCACCGAGTACACGGTGGGCGTGAAGCGCGACGCCAACAGCCGCGGCGGCTCGCTGTTCATGCACGATCAGCTTCGCGTCGGGTCCAGCTTGAAGATCGTCCCGCCGCGCAACAATTTTCCGCTGACGGAAAATGCGGACCATGTCGTCCTGGTTGCCGGCGGCATCGGCATCACCCCGATCTACTGCATGATCCAGAGGCTGATCGAAAAGGGGCGGAGCTGGGAATTGTATTATTCCTGCCGCTCGCGGATGGATGCCGCCTTCCTCGACGTATTGTCACGCTACAGCCAAGTGCATTTCCATTTCGACGACGAAGAAGCCGGGCGCTTCCTCAACATCGCCGGCATTGTCGAGAAACTGCCGAAGAATGCGCATCTGTATTGCTGCGGTCCCGCGCCGATGCTGGCCGCGTTTGAGGCGGCGACCGCGCACTGGAAACCCGAGCAAGTGCATGTCGAATATTTCACGCCGAAATTCGCGGCGGCTCAGGAAGGCGGGTTTGTCGTCGAACTGGCGCGCTCGAAGCGCGAGCTGACCGTTCCCACGGGAAAATCCATCCTGCAATGCGTGCGCGAGGCGGGCATTCAGGTGCCGCATTCCTGCGAAGAGGGCGTCTGCGGCGCCTGCGAAACGCGCGTGATTTCCGGCCAGCCCGATCATCGCGACACCATCCTGACCGAGCAGGAGCGCAAGGAAAGCGCCACCATGATGATCTGCTGCTCCGGCTCCAAATCGCCCCGCCTGGTTCTGGATATTTGATGAGCCCGTTCCGCTTCGCCATCGTCCCCACCCTCCCCTTGAGGGAGGGTAGGATTGGATAATTCCCACGACTACGTCGTCCGCCTTCGCCGCGTCGATGCCTGTGCGGTTTCGGATGCGCTCGACAGTCTTGGACTCACCGGCGTGGTCAGCGGCGTCCCGCAAACCTCCGGTGAGGGACGGATTGCCGGCCGCGCCGTGACAATGAAGCTGGGTGTCGGCGAGCCGCCGCCGGGTCCGCCGCGCCATCTCGGCACGGCAGCCATCGAAGCAGCTGGTGCGGATAACGTCATCGTGGTCGAGCAGCGTACCGGCATCGATTGCGGCAGTTGGGGCGGGCTGCTCAGCCTTGGCGCTCAGCTTCGCGATATTGCCGGGGTCGTTTGCGATGGCCCCGTGCGCGACATTGACGAAGCGCGCGCTCTGAATTTTCCGATTTTCACGCGCAAACTGACGTCCAAAACCGGACGCGGCCGGGTTGTCGAACTGGGCACGAATGTGCCGGTACTGTTTGAAACGGTGACCGTCACACCCGGCGATTACGTGATCGCAGACCGCAGTGCCGTCATTTTCATTGCCGCTGCCGACATCGCCCGCGTGCTCGAAAAGGCCGAGATGATTGCCGCTAAAGAAAGCGCCATGGCCGATCGCTTGCGCGCCGGCGAGCGCATCAGCGAAGTGATGGCCGGAAATTACGAACACATGCTAAAGCGCTGACCAATTCTACATCCAACGAACCTTAGAGGGGGGAGACATGTCGCAACTGAAACTTTCCATTGCCACCACCGACTACGATCATTTCCGCGATTTCCGTATGGGATTGGTCAAGGCGGAAGGCATTGATCACAACTGGCTCAATCTCGGCCATCACGAATGCTTTGCCCGCTTCACCGCGAACCGCGAATTCGATGTCTCCGAACTTTCATTCGCGAAATTCTCGACGCAGGTGACGCGCGTGGACAGCGACATCATCGGCCTGCCCGTCATCTGCTCGCGCCTGTTCCGCTTCTCGTCCTTCTATGTGAACAAGAAGAGCGGCATCAAAACGGCCGCGGACCTGAAGGGCAAGAAAATCGGCTCGCCGGAATGGGCGCATTCCGCCGCCGTCTATATGCGCGGCTGGCTGCACAATGAAATGGGCGTGAAGCTCACCGACGTGCATTGGTATCAAGCCGGCGCCAATTCGCCGGGCCGCGAGGAAAAGGTGGAGTTGAACCTTCCCGAAGGCCTGAAGCTCACGCGGGTTTCCGACAAGTCGTTGAGCGAACTTCTGGCCGCCGGCGAAATCGACTGCGCCATCATCGCGCGTCCGCCGACCTGCTTCCTGGAAGGGCACCCGGACATCGTGCGCCTGTTCCCGGACTTCCTGGAGATGGAGGAGGAATATTACGAGCGCACCAAAGTGTGGCCGATCATGCACATCATCGCGATGAAGAAATCCATCGTGGACGAATTTCCCTGGGTGCCGCGCAATCTGTTCAACGCTTTCCAGGAATCGCGTAAGCGCTCGCTTGAGCGGATTCTCGATCCGGCCGTTTCGCGCTATCCGATCCCGTGGCTGACCACCTATGCCCGCAAGATGCGCGACCGCTTCGGCGATCTCTTCCCCTATGGCATCGAGGAAAACCGCCCGACGTGGGAGCAGATGGCGCTCTACACCCATCAGCAGGGCATCGCGCACCGTCAGTTCAAGCCGGAAGAAATCTTCCCCGCCGGCATCATGACGAAGGTGATCATCTAAAAAAGGGAAACCACAAAGGGCACGAAGAAGACACGAAGTACACCAAGCTATTCGGCGTTTTCTTTGTGTCCTTTGTGTCTCTTGGTGTTCTTTGTGGTTCGCCTTCTTTTTGGCGACAAGCGCCAGAATCTAGAGCATCATCCGATCGATTTTTGAGATCATGCTCCCTTGGTTACGCTTACCGATGTTCTTCGTGTAGCTCAGGAACGCTTGGCCGCGGGCGATCCGCGGGCGGCGCTTGACCTGTATCGCCAGGTGCTGGACCGCCATCCCTCCAACTCGGATGCTTTGTTTGGATATCTGCGCGCGGCAATGGCGAGCGGTAATCCGGCTACGATTCGCACCGCGCAGCAGCAATTGGAGCAGGTTTACCGCAATACGAACGCGGCGACTCAGCTTGCCGTCGCGCAGGCGCAGCTTGCTGACGCGTTACGCATTCTCCAGGAAGCCGCAAGCGCCATCGAACGGGCGCTGAGCACGGACGCCTCGCTACCCGATGTGCAAGGCACGGGTTTTCTTATCGGCCATCACCTCGGGAATTTCCGGCAATATTTTTCGCAGTTCGGCCAAGACCGGTATCTTCATCAGCACCTGTTCGCGAACAAACGCGGCGGCGTTTTCGTCGATGTCGGCGCCTATGACGGATTTTCCGGCAACAACACGCTGTTCTTCGAGAAGTTCATGGGCTGGACGGGCCTGTGCATCGAACCCGATCCCGCGCAATTCGCAAAGCTCGCGGAATACCGCTCCTGTGACCGCGTTCAGACCTGCATCGCCGACAAGGAAGGCACGGCCCGTTTTTTGAACGTCGCGGATGGCCTGACCATGATGGGCGGTCTTGTGGATTTCTACGAGCCGCAGGATTTGAAAGCTGTCAGCGAGCGTTCCAAAACCCGCATTGTCGAACTGCCGACCGCCCGCCTCGAAACCGTGTTGCGGCAACACAAGATCGAAGAGATCGACTATCTCTCCATCGATACCGAAGGCTCGGAACTTGCGATCCTGAAAACGTTCGATGTTGCACGGTTCAAGGTGAAATCCCTGTCGGTGGAAAACAACCGCAACGCCCCGCAAATTCCCGATTACATGCAAAGCATCGGCTACCGCCGCATCGTCCGCCTCGGTGTTGACGATATCTACGCCAAATGAATTTGACACCTTGGCAAAGTTTGCCAATAAAGCTATTTTTCTTGCGCACTTCTGGAATTTGGCGATGCCCACACGAAACATCAGTCTGACATCTGAACAGGACGAATTCGTCGAGAAGATAGTTCGGGCGGGAGAATATCAAAACGCCAGCGAAGCCGTTCGCGATGCCTTGCGGGCTCTACAGCAACGACGGCAGGAAGACGCTTTGCGTCTCAAGCTGTTGCGGTCTCAAGTGAAATTGGGCATCGAGGCGCTTGAGCGCGGCGATTTCATTGAGATCGACGATGCTAAACTCGACGCTTATTTCGAGAGTGTGAAGAAACCTTAATTACCCCATGGCGCGCTATCGCCTTTCGGGCCCAGCCCAAACCGACATCTCCCATATTCTCGCCAGGAGCGCAGCCCTCTGGGGACCGCAAGGCCGTCGCCGCTATGGCAAACTCCTCGCCGACGCCTTTCGAAAAGTGGCAAACGAACCCGAGTGCATGCCTTCCCAAAATAGGTCGCAGCTTTGGCGGGGGCTTAGAAGCATTCACCTCCGGCATATCAAAGCGGAAGCACCAGACGACAAGGTCCAACGTCCCGTGCATCTGGTCTTCTATCGGCCCCTGGCACCTGAATTGATCGAGATAGTTCGCATCCTTCACGAGCGGATGGATCCAGCACTTCACCTTTCACCGCAGAATGACGAGTGACGCGCAGATACTTCCCATGCAGTCGTATTACGGGTGCGTCTGAGTTTTTCCGCCAGTCTGTGCGGGTGCGCGCATCAGGCTGAAGGCGCCGCCGATCAGGGCGACACCGGCGCCAACAGACAGCGCCACAAGTTTGGCGTTTCCGCTGGCCACCGTGAGCACGAGCGCGCCAATCGCCGCGCCGATGCTCTGGCCAGTCAGCCGGTTGGTGCCGATCATGCCAGATACTATACCGCTGCGGCTTTTGGGAGCGGCATGCATGATCTGCCGCGAATTTGGCGGCGAGAACAGACCGTAGCCAAGGCCAGCCAGCGCCATGCGCCAAGCAATGTCGCCGGCCTGGAACCCTTCCGGTAAAAACGCGATCAACAGCAGGCCAAGCGCCAGCAATCCCATGCCGATGCCCCCGACCAAACCAGGCGGAAAACGGTCGCACAAGATTCCGGCAATCGGCGCAGTTACCGCGATAGTGAGAGGCCAGGGCGTCATGGCCAAACCGATCTGCACCTGACTAAACCCCGCATTGTGCAGCACGAAGGGCAGCGTCACGAAGGTGAGCAATTGCGCGATGAACCCGCACTGACCGGCAATCAGCGACAGCGGCATGATGCGGTTGCGGAAGAGATCGAGCGGCAAGAACGGCGCGGGATGTTCCAACTGGTTCTTGATGAGGATGGGCGCCAGCACAAACGCGACCGCAAACTCCCCCGCGGCGATCAACGGGTTACCGCCATGGCTGAACGAGTCGATGGCGAGGATGAAAAAACCCAGCGTCAAAGCCGTCATCACGGCGGCTCGCACATCCAATTTTTCCTCGGCGCGCTCATTCCACGGCAGAACATAATAGCCGAGCAGCAACGCTATCGCCCCGAGGGGCAGATTGATCACAAACAACCATGGCCAGGAGGCGACCGCCAGGACCGCACCGGCTACCGTCGGTCCCATCGTTGAGGAACTGGCGACGAACATGGAATTGATGCCCATGCCCCGGCCGAGCAGCCGCGCCGGATAGATCGAGCGGATGAGCGCATGCTGCATCCCGATGATGCCCGCTCCGCCCAATCCCTGCAGCACACGCGAGGCCACGACCTCGGTGAGCGTTTGCGAGAATGAGCCCGCCAGCGCACCGGCAAAAAACGTGATCATCCCGGCCAGATAAACCCGGCGGTAGCCGATGCGCGCGCCAAGGGCCGCCAGCGGCATCAGGAACGTCAGCATCGCCATCTGCGAGGCGTTAACGATAAGGACGGACGAGGCGGCGTCGATGCCCAAGTCCCGGCTGATCGTGGGCAGCGCGATGTTCATCAGCGAGCTGTCCATCGCCGTCAGGATGGTGCCGAGCGAAACCACGGTCACGGCAAGGTATCGCTGCAGGCCTATCAGGCCGTCATGCGGGACGGGCTTGGTCATTCCATCCGTCGTAGTAGCAATATCGCCGCCGTTCCATGCGCCTTTCGCCGCGCCCAAAAGATCCTCCCCCGTTGTTACGGGGGAGGGGGACCGCGAAGCGGTGGCGGGGGCGGCCGCCGCACAGGCATACGAAAATAATATCCGCAGTCTGTTCTTAAACTGTAGCCATCACGCGCGCCCCGCCCCCTCCACCATGCTGCGCATGGTTCCCCTCCCCCGCTACGCCTTGCTTCGCGGGGGAGGAGCCTTGGCTTGCATAGGGGAACCGCATTGGGTATCGCCATGGCCGAGAATTGGCGGGAGAGTTCCATGGCCGACCCGGCGCCCTACTCGCGGGAAGACGACGCAGTCCAGCCACCCCTGTCCTTCGCCGACTTTAAGGCCTCCGTGGTGCGAGCGCCCACCAAGCCGCTGATCCGGGTTCCCCACACGCTGACCGAAGTCACCGGCCCGTCCGGCGAAGGCGTCTGGGAAAAGCTGATGGGCGGCGCGGTCATCGACCTCACGCGGCAGCACAGCGGGACGCCGATCGGCGAACGCATCGTTGTGTCGGGCCGCGTCGTCGACGAAAACGACCGCCCCGTTCCCGGCGTGATGCTGGAAATCCTGCAGGCCAATGCCGCGGGCCGTTATGTGCATCAATACGATCAGCATCAGGCGCCGCTCGATCCGAACTTCACGGGCGCCGGGCGCGTGGTCACCGATGCGAACGGAAATTATCGCATCATCACCATCAAGCCCGCCCCCTACCCTTGGTACAATCAGCGCAATGCTTGGCGCCCGGCGCATATCCATTTTTCGCTGACGGGTTCAGCGTTCGCCAATCGGCTGGTGACGCAGATGTACTTCCCTGGCGATCCGCTGTTTCCGCTGGACGCTATCGCCAATGCGGTGCCGCAAGCCTACCGCGACCGCCTCGTCGCGCGCTTCGACATGGAAACCGCCGAACCGTTCTGGGCGCTGGGCTATCGTTTCGACTTCGTGCTGCGCGGCCGCAACGCGACGCCGGTGGAGAACTAAGCATGGGCGGCCAAACACCCTGGCAAACCACCGGGCCGTTCTTCCATTTCGGCCTGCCCTGGAGCGGCTGCGCCGATCTGACGGGTGACACGACCCTTGGCGCGCGGCCCGACCTCGTGCAGCCGGGACACGGCTACGGCGTCACGGAAAACCCGACGGGACGCAACGCGGTGTCCGGCACGCGCATCGAAATTGCCGGACATGTCTGGGACAACAAAGGCGCGCCGATCATCGACGGATTGATCGAAATTTGGCAGGCAAACGCAGCCGGCCGCTACGCCCATCCCGAAGATG
This sequence comes from Alphaproteobacteria bacterium, assembly GCA_947473475.1. GTDB lineage: Bacteria > Pseudomonadota > Alphaproteobacteria > Micropepsales > Micropepsaceae > CAIYRG01. The sequence continues at coordinate 104,200 of CANJBZ010000003.1, read as the reverse complement.
CCCGCAAAGACATCGCGCTCGATCCGCATTTTATCGGCTTTGGCCGCTGCGCGCTGGACCAAACCGGCGGCTTCCATTTCCGCACCATCAAGCCCGGTCCCGTGCCGGGTCCCGGCAACACGCTGCAGGCGCCGCATATCGCGTTCGGCCTTGTCGGGCCGGGGTTTCTGAAGCGGCTTGTCACGCGCATTTATTTCCCGGAAGCCCGTGCCGAGAATGCGGAAGATCCGATCCTCGGCATCGTTCCCGACAACCGCCGTTCGACGTTGGTTGCGGTGAAAGACCCAGCGCAAAGCAATCTCTACCGGTTCGACATCCGCCTGGGTGGCGATGCCGAAACCGTTTTCTTCGACATCTGAATTCTTCTCTTAGGGAGCCTGTCTCATGGAAGTTACGCGTACGCTGGCGCGCTATGTGGTCAACGCAAAACCGTCCGATGTGCCGGAAGGCGTCAAACGCGAAGGCGTGCGGTCCATCCTCAACTGGCTCGGCTGCGCCGTCGGCGCGGCAGAGCATGAAGCCGTCGTCTGCGCCTTGGAAGCGTTGCTGCCCTTCGCCGGAAAGCCGCAAGCCTCCGTGCTCGGCCGCAAGGAGAAGACCGATATTCTCCACGCCGCGCTGATGAACGGCATCACCAGCCACGTCTTCGATTTCGACGACACGCATCTGCCGACCATCATTCACCCGTCTGGTCCGGTCGCATCCGCGATCTTCGCGCTTGCCGAATATATGCCGGTGAGCGGAGCCGACCTGCTGCACGCCTTTATCCTGGGCGTCGAAGTGGAATGCCGCATCGGCAACGCGGTTTATCCCAACCATTATGATGTCGGCTGGCACATCACCGGAACGACTGGCGTGTTTGGTGCGGCCGCCGCCGCCGGCAAGCTGCTCGGCCTGAACGAACAGCAGATGATTTGGGCGCTCGGCATCGCCGGCACGCAATCGTCGGGCTTCCGCGAAATGTTCGGCACGCACTGCAAGAGCTTCCATCCGGGACGCGCGGCGCAGAACGGCTTGGCTTCCGCGCTTCTCGCACAGAAGAACTTCACCAGCTCCAACCAGGTGCTGGAAGCCAAGCGCGGCTTTGCCAATGTGATGTCCACGAAGCAGGACTATTCACGCATCGTCGACGGCCTCGGCGAAACCTTCGAAGTGACGCTCAATTCCTACAAGCCGTTCGCCTGCGGCATCGTCATTCACCCCTCCATCGACGGCTGCGTACAGCTGAAGAAAGAAAATGGCCTCACCGGCGCCGAAGTGGAGAAGGTCGAGCTGACCGTAGCGCCGCTGGTGCTGGAATTGACCGGCAAGCGCACGCCGCAAGTCGGCCTGGAAGGCAAGTTCAGCGTGTTCCACTCCTGCGCGGTGGCGCTGCTGTATGGCGCAGCCGGCGAGAAGGAATATTCCGACGCCATGGTGCGCGATCCCAAGGTGATCGCCCTGCGCGACCGCGTGGACGCGACCATCGACAAGTCCTTGCGCGACGACGAAGTCTATGTTCGCGTCACGCTGAAGGACGGCCGCAAGCTTGAGAAATATATCAAGAACGCCATCGGCAGCCGTGAAGTGCCCATGTCCAACGAACAGCTTGAAGCCAAATTCCGCGACATGGTGGACGACGTTCTGGGCGCGAAGCAGAGCGCGGAGTTGCTGGCGCTCGCCTGGGCCATCGAAGGGTTGAAAGACGCGGCCGAAATCTGCCGCGTCTCGACACCCCGCGGGTAAAGGCTAGAGCGTATGGCGCGGCTGGTTGCGGCTTTCGGTTCCTCGCACAGCATCATGCTGGCGGCGCCGTGCGCGGACTGGCAACGCGCGTTCCGCGACTCCGATCGGCGTATGCCGCTGTTCGACGCGACGGGCGAGGCCATCAGCTATGACGCGCTGCTGGCCGCCGCGCTCGGCGATTCCGAAGCCATGGTGACGCCGGAAAACCTCAGCGCTGCCTATGACCGCACCTTTGCGGCCGTCGCCGAGTTGAAGCGGCAAATGGATGAGGTGGCACTCGATTGCCTGATCGTCATTGGCGATGATCAGCACGAGCTGTTTCAGGATGCGATGATGCCATCCCTCGCCGTCTATTACGGCGAGACGATTCGCAACGCCAAACAACGGCAGGTGGCGAACGCCGACTGGTACAAGCGCGCGCAAGACCAGCGACTGGAACCGGAAGGTGACGTCCATTACCCCGTCAACAGCAGCCTTGCTCTGCATCTGATTGAGGGCCTGACGCGGCGGGAGTTCGACATCTGCGCGCTGCGCGAAATCGGGCCCGACCAGTATGAAGGCCACGCCTATTCCTACATTCACCGTACCTATCTTTCCGGCCGCACGCTTCCGGTTGTTCCGATCCTCCTGAACACCTATTACCCACCCAACCCCGTCACACCGCTCCGTTGCGTGAAGTTTGGCCAGACATTGAAGGTGCTGATCGAAGAATTCCCCGAGGACCTCCGCGTGGGCGTGATCGCATCGGGCGGCCTGTCGCATTTCGTTGTGGACGAAGAGCTCGACCACGGCGTGCTGAAGGCGCTACGCGAAAAGAACCTCGGCTATCTGGCCAGTCTGGATCCGAAGCGGCTTCAGGCCGGTAGCTCGGAAATCCGCAGCTGGATCGCGACCGGCGCCGCCGCAACCGATCTTAATCTCGTGTGGAGCGAGTATATTCCCGCCTATCGTACACCGGCGCTAACGGGCACAGGCCTCGCCTTTGCCCGCTGGGCGTGATTGGAGAACCTATGAGACAGAAGAGCATCGAAGTTCCTGGCTTGTCCCATCACGGGGCCCCCATTCCGACCGCCTGCCGGGTCGGCCCGATCCTCGTCACCTCCCGCATCATGGGTAAGGACCCGGAAACCGGCCTCATGCCGGCCGACCCGGAAGCCCAAGCGGTGCTGTGCTTCGAAAATTTGAAGCGCGTGCTGGCGGCGGGCGGTATGGACCTCGGCGATGTGGTGAAGCTGACGGTGTATCTGGTGAGCGATTCCTATCGCACCGCCGTCAACAAGCCCTGGAACGAAAACTTCCCCGACCCAGCGCACCGTCCGACTCGCGATTCCCTCGTCATGCCGCTGCGTGGCGCCAATCTGATCCAGATCGAAGCCTGGGCCGTCGCCAAAGAACTCGGCTAACCGAATCCCCTCTCCCCACTCGGGGAGAGGGTTAGGGTGAGGGGGCGGTGCGTCCGATGCCCTCTCCCAAAGAACCGTTGAGCACTTCGAGCCTGAGCAGTTGCATGTTCTGCCGCGGCTCAATAACCCGCCCTTAATCGAGAAAGACCGCCATGCACGCGAGCGACTCTGCCGTCACCATCCCGCAACTCCAGCAAATGAAGCGCGACGGCAAGAAGATCGTCGGCGTGGTGGCCTGGGATTATCAGATCGCGAAGGTCATCGACCGCGCGGGCGTGGACATCATCTCGGTCGGCGACACGGTCGGCATCAATCTGTGGGGTCATGCGACGCCGCTCGAAGTCACGCTGGAAGAGATGCTCGTGTGCTGCAAAGCGGTACGCCGCGGCACCAAGCGCGCGCTGGTGTCGTGCGATTTCCCCTTTGGCCCGCTGCAGGAAGGCGCGGACTCCGCGGTGCGAGCGGCCATCCGGCTGGTGAAGGAAGGCGGCGCCGATATGATTAAGTTGGATGGCGCCGCAGACTTTCCCGAAGCGGTACGGGCCATAGCTCGCACGGGAATTCCCGTCTTTGCGCAATTCGGATTGACGCCGCAGACGGCGCTGGCCTTTGGCATGCAGTACAGCGCGATGAACAAACCGGGCGCCGAACTTGCCGCAGACATGGCGAACAAGATGGTGGAAGAGGCAAAGCTGCTGGAAGATGCAGGCGCCGCGCTGCTCGATTTCACCAATTCCGGGCCCGTCGCCGGTGAGGCCGTGGTGAAGGCCACATCCCTTCCTGTGATCGGCGGCTTTGGGGGCGGGCCGTGGCTGGACGGGCGCATGCGCGCCGCGCACGCTGCGATTGGGTATGGGGCGGCGGCGATCGACTCGAAGGCCGACAATTACGCCAATGTCGCGAAGATTACGCTGGATGCCATCTCGGCCTATGCCGAGGACGTCCGCGCCGGCAAGCAAATCAAGGGAGCGGCTCCCGCCAAGCTCCCTTGATCCGTTCCATCAACAATTAGTGCTGGTAGGCATCGACCCAAGACGGAACATAAAGCGAGCGGTTGGTCGCAGGCGTCGTACCATTGATGTAATAGCCGCCGATGGCGCCGCCGACGCCGCCGTTAATGCGGCTGACGCCCGTGTTACGGACCGGAATGCGATAGGCCGGTCCAATGATGACGGTCCGCTCTATGGTCTGCGTCGGGCCATCGACAACCCGTTCGCGTACCAATGTCGCGCTTCCGTCGTCGCGGGCGTAAATCTTCATCGTGTCACGCACTTCCTGCGCGGACGCCTGCCCGGACAAACCTGCAATGCCGGCCAAAAGCGCGGCCACAGCAATCTTTTTCAACATGGTCTTCACTCCTTCGTGCCGGCGCAAAGCCCGGCTTTCATGGATCCAAAAAACCCCGCTGCATCGGCAGCTCCTGGGAACCCATCGGAGTGAAAACGAACGAATGCTGCGTTTGCTCACGCAGGAAAAGAAAAATTCGCATGATAAACCGCGAACTTGGCCTTAACGCCTCCTCATCGCGGGCAGTCCGGACTAAAGTGCAGGCAAATCGGGAGGGCATCATGGGCAGCAAGAAAATCCGTACGCTGATCGGAGCGGCCGCTGCGGCGATTGCGTTGTCGGTCTCCGTGGCCATCGCGCAAGCGCCTCCCGCGCCCCCTCCCCCGATCATGCCGCCGTCTCTCCCACCGACCTTTGTCGCCAATTTGATGACGCAGCAGGACGCGACGGCGCTCGGCGTGCAATGGCGGACCATGGACGCGCGCATCGTCGAGGCGAAGCCCGTCGAAGGCGCGCTCCCGCAATACAAGACCACCTACGATATCGCGCCCCATGCGGGCGAAGCCGGGTTCGACGATTCCAAATGGCCTGCCATTCCGCCGCAGGATTTGTCCGTTCGCCGCAGCGGCGGGCATGTCGCCTTTGTGTGGTACCGCACCAATCTGACCATTCCGGCGAAAGTCGGAAATTTCGACACCGCCGGCGCCAAAGCGGTTCTGACAATTCTTGTCGACGACTATGCGGAAGTGTGGGTGAACGGCCAAATGGCGCGCCAGAGCGGCTATCCGAGCCCAGCGACCATACAGGGCCTGAACATGCCCAACCGCGTGGTGATCGCGGATTCGGTAAAGCCCGGCGACAAATTCCAGATCGCCGTCTTCGGCATCAACGGCCCCATCTCCGTCGCCCCCGCCAACATGGTCTGGTTCCGAGAAGCCCAAGTGGAGTTCTACAAGTAAACATCATGCCCAACGCTATCATTGACGGAATTAACACGCGTTACGAAATCGTCGGCTCTGGGCCGCCGCTGCTGATGTATGCGCCCGCCGGGTTCGATGCGAGCCTCGACAAGTGGTCGACGCAGGGCGTCTACGCGAAGATCAAACTGCTGGAGCATCTGCCGAGGAAGTACACCTGCATACTCTTCGACCGGCGCGAATGCGGTCAGTCCGGCGGGCGCGTGGAGCGCGTCACCTGGGCCGATTTCGTCGCGCAGGGCAAAGGGCTGCTGGAGCATCTGAACATCAAGCGCGCGCATCTGCTCGGCGGCTGCATGGGCTGCTGTCCAGTGATGCAGTTTGGCGTCATGCATCCGGAGATGGTCATCAGCATGGTGCTGTATTGGCCGGTCGGCGGAGCAAAATATCGCCTGACCTGCAACCAGCGATTCGCCGAACACTTGGCTTTCGTGCAGCAGAACGGCCTTGAGAAAATAGCGGCGCTCGTGCGCGAATCCGGCAAAAGCTTCAGCGCCGATCCGCGCGGCGGGCCGTGGGCGACCGTCCTACGCAACGATGCGGCGTTCGCGGACGCGTACACGAAACTGGACGTGGAAAAATACAAGCTGACCGTCGCCAGCATGGGCCGCACGCTGTTCGACCGCGACACGGCGCCGGGCGCGGAAGCAGAGGACCTGCTGCGGCTGGATATTCCGGCCTTCATCGTGCCGGGCCGCGACGCCAGCCACGCAACATCGGCCGCGCGCTATCTGGAAGAATGCCTGCCCAAATCGGAATATTGGGACATTCCGGTGGCAGAGCAGACCGAAGCCAACGTCCCCGCACGCCTGCTGGAATTTTTGGACCGCTGCAGCGCGTAACAAGTGGTAACACGAAGGACACAAAGAAAAGCACGAAGGACACGAGGGTCTTAGTGCCCTTCGTGTCTGCTTCGTGCTCTTCGTGTTGCCCGTTTTGGCTACTTCAGATCGGCGGCAACCTTCTCGATGCCGGATTTGGCGCAGGCCTCGTCCTTGTCACCGCCCGGCGCGCCCGAAACGCCGATGGCGCCGATCACGTCATTGCCGACCATGATGGGCAGCGCGCCTTGCGCCGGCACCATGTTGCTGAGGCTACGCGCGCCAGCCGTCGGATTGTCCTTCAGCGTATTGGCGAAGTTCACGGACGGGGCGCGTTGCGCGCGCGAGGTCCATGCCTTCTTGAACGAATTTTCGAGCGTGTGCGGCCCGGTGTCGTCGCCGCGCATCGCGACAATGACTTCACCGCTGCGGCCAAGCACGTTCGCGGACACGGAGTAACCCTGCGCCTTGCAGGTCTGCAGCGCCGTCTGCGCCATGGTGACCGCGGTCGGCAGCGACAAATCCTTATGCGTGATCAGCTGTGCATTGGCCGAACCGGCAAGCAGGCCCGCAAGCGACAGACCGGCAATAATGGCAATCGTCTTCATCTGTTTTCTCCCGTTTCTCGGATTAGCGGAGCTGAGCTGCGACTTTGTCGATGCCGGCCTTGGCGCAGACTTCGTCCTTGTCGCCGCCGGGGGCGCCGGAAATGCCGATAGCGCCGATTGTGTCGTTACCGACCATGATCGGCAGCGCGCCTTGCGCGGCCACGAAATTGGTCAGGAAGAACTGCGCCGCGTTCGGGTTTCCCTTCACGGCATCGGCGAACTTGCCGGACGGCGCACGCGTCGTGCGGGCGGTGTAGGCCTTCTTCATGGAGTTTTCGAAGGTGGCAAAGCCGGCCGCGGGATTGCGCATGGCGACAACCACCTGGCCTTCGCGCCCGAGCACATGGGCCGAGACGTTGTAGCCATTTGCCTTGCACGTATCGACGGCGGTCATCGCGATCTGGGTCGCGACTTCGACGGACAAATCCTTATGGGTCAAGAGCTGGGCATCGGCCTGCATGGACAGGCCGCACAAAACCGCAGCGCCGAGCGAAATGCCCGCGATGCGTTTGGCGATGTGAGACATAGTTCCCTCCGGGGTTGAGACGCCGCCTCATTCCGCGGCTGGCCGTTTCATACAGCACTTTGCCGGTTTCGCGTAAGCGGGAACACCCCCAAGGAAACGATCACCGCTCTGCGAGTACGGCTCAGGCTGTCATCCCGGAAGCCGCGTCAGCGGCTGTCCGGGACCCACGGCGCAAGCGGCATGGTGGGTCCCGGCTCGCGCTTCGCTTGGCCGGGATGACATATCTGAAAGTTACGCCGTCAAATCCAGGGTTCCCGGCGCGAACAGGTCTTCCACTTTCACCGGCTTGGTGATGATGCCCTGCTTTAGCGCGTGGCCAATCAGTTCCTCGATCACCCGGCGGTTCGGGGCAATGCCGTAGGGCAGCGGGTCGCCGGCGATCTCCATCACCCGCTGATGGACCTTGTCCACCTCGGTCAGCTTCTCGATCTTCCCGGCTTTCAGGCGCTCCAGATACAGCCGCTTGGATTCGGCAAAGGCGTTGAACACTTCGGCGGCAAGACCCGGATGCGCCGCGATCAGATCGTCCTTGATAACGACGGTATGGTTGATCGGGTAATGGCCGTTGCGCTTCAGCGACGCGAGGCCCGCTTCCAGGGGATTGTCGATCAGCGGCTTTACGTCGGGATGATCGATCTCAACGCCGATGGCCGCGGCGAGTTCGCCCGAGACAAGCATGTCCGCCATCTTCTTCCCCTTCTCGATGGGGACGACATTGCTCGGCGGCACATATTCGGCGACGTGCTCATCGCCCGACAGCACCCAGGTGATCTTGGACAGATCGACGCCATATTCTTCCTGCAGAATGCTGCGCGCCCAAACGCCGGTCGTCACCGTGTAGCCGCGATTGACGCCGACGCGCTTGCCTTCCAAATCCTTCGGCGAGCAGACCCCGGCCTTGGTGTTCACCAGAATCGCGCCATGGTGAAAGGCGCGCACCAGGAAAATCGGCACTGCCGTCATGCGCTTGCCGTGCGCGCGGGCGCAGATATAGGTGGTGATCGCCATCTCGCAGATGTCGAATTCGAGCCCACGCACCATGCGGCGGAAGGCGTCGATCAGCGGATTGACCTCGATGAAGTCGAAATCGAAGGTCTTCGGCTTTACCGTGCCGTCCTTCAGCGCCTGATTGTTGCCCTGCGTGCGGGTGACGGTGGTCAGTTTCATGTCGGCCATGGCGCGCTTCCTCGGATATTTCTGTGCCGGGCTTTTAGGGCATAAAAAGCGCCCGCGTCGAGCGGGAAAGCCGTTGTTCGCCGGTATGCCGCCAGGGCATTATCGCCCCATCCAAGGAGAGCACCGATGATGCCCCGTCTGATTTACAGCCTTGTCACGTCCACGGCGCTGCTGAGCGCCACCGCCGCCGCGGCGGTTGAGATCAAGATGGTGGCGTCCAATGCGGTGAAGGAGACCTATCTCGAACTGCTGCCGGAATACCAAAAAGCGACCGGCAACAAGGTAAAGGTCGATTGGGTGGGCACGCTGGATATCGTGCAGCGGATCGGCAAGGACGGCGAAGTGGCCGATGTCGTGATTGCGCCCTCCTTCACCATCGATGAGCTGATCAAGCAGGGACGGCTGGCGGCGGGCCGCATCGATGTCGCCAAATCCATGGTCGGCGTCGCTATCCGCCCTGGCGCGCCTAAGCCCGATCTGTCATCCGCCACCAGCTTGCGGCGTTATCTGCTGGGGCCGAATAGAATCGTTATTTCCGCCGGTCCCAGCGGCATGTATCTGCGGGAGCTGTTCGCCAAAACCGGCATCGCCGACGTGGTGAAAGACCGGCTGACCCAGCTTCCCCCCGGGGCCTCGCCGGGCGTGTACATGGCGCAAGGCAAGGCCGACATCGGCTTCACCCAGGTGAGCGAATTTCTGGCCATCAAGGGCATCGAATTCCTCGGCCCCGCGCCCGGTGAGTTTCAAAAGGTCACCATCTTTTCCGGCGGGGTCCATAAGAACGCACCGCAAGCTGGCGCCGCCAAGGACCTGCTGAAATTCCTGACGGGATCCGCCGCAGCGCCAATCCTCAAGAAAACCGGCCTTCAACCCGGCGCGTAGCCGCCCCCCTTCGACCCTCCCTCAAGGGGAGGGTGAGAATCGCGACATTTCCCGATAGAGTGGCGGCAAAACAGACTGGGAGGGAATGCCATGGGTTCACGCTTGAAAGCGATTGCGCTTGCCTTGCTTGCCACCACGGCGGCCGTGGGTGCGGCCCGCGCGCAGGCGAGTTATCCGTGTGCGAACGATCTGCCCAATCCCTATCGTCTGGAGACGAACTGGGCGCAGATGCCGCGCGGCTGGAATCCCATCAATGCCATCACGGTCGATGAGAAAAACAACTTCTGGGGCGTGGATCGCTGCGAGACCGACGACTGCAAGGGCGTCTTCGAAATCGGCCCAGACGGAAAGACGCTGAAGAATTTTGGCGCCGGTTTATTCATCGAACCGCATCAGGCCGCGGTGGACCATGAGGGCGATCTGTGGGTTGCTGATGCCAGCCCCAAGGACGGCAAGGGCCTGCAGGTGACCAAGCTTTCACCGGACGGCCGCGTGCTGCTCAAGCTCGGCAAACCAGGCGTGGGTCAGGGAAGCAATGCGCTCGACAGTTTCGACTCCCCGACGGGCATTGCCATCGCCAGCAATGGCGATGTGTTTGTCGCGCAAGGCCACGGCGAGAAGGAAAACTTCTCCCGCATCATGAAGTTCACCAAAGACGGCAAATTCATTAGGACCTTCGGCACCTATGGAACGGGCGACGGGCAAATCCGCTCGCCGCACGCCATCGCCATCGACTCGCAGGACCGGCTATACGTCGCCGACCGCAGCAATTCGCGCATCGATGTGTTCGATAAGGACGGTAAGTTCCTCGCGGCGTGGAAACAATTCGGCCGCCCCAGCGGCATCGCCGTCAGGGACGACATGCTCTACGTGATCGATTCCCAATCCAGCGACAATCAAGGCGCTGCCAATTACAACCCCGGCTGCAAGCGCGGCATCCGCGCCGGCAGCGTCAAGGACGGCAAAGTGATGTATTACCTTCCGCCGCCGCCGCCCGCCGATCCGAAATGGCAGCCCGCCATCGGCGTTGCGGTGGACCGGCAAGGCAACATTTTCGCCGCATCGGACGATCAGCATAACGTCGTGAAATGGGTCAAGAACTGAACCACGCGAGCCAAGGAGACTTCCATGAAATTCGGAACATTTGTTGCTCTTACCTTTGCGGCAGCGCTGAGCGCCACCGCCGCCACCGCGCAACCCGCGCTGTTCAACGACACCGGCGTCACCATGGGTCACTGGCATCTCGCGTCGAAAGACCCTGAAGCCAACAAGAAGATATTCCAGGCCATGGGCGGCAAGCTGTTCATGCCCGGCGGCGCGCCGCTGATCATGTTTCCGGGCGTCTATATCAATCTGACCCTGGGCAATATGGCGGGCGAAGGCGGCTCACAGGGCTCGGTCGCAAACCATGTCGGCTTCATCGTCGACAACGTGCAGCAGCGCGTGGCGCAGTGGAAAGCGGCCGGCGTGAAAGTGCTGCCCGGCGGTAATGGGCGGCTCGACCAAGCCTATGTCGAAACGCCGGACGGGTTGCGTATCGAAATTCTAGAAGACAAAACCCAGGGCATGCCGATCCGCAACGAGCATGTTCATCTGTCGATGACGGACGCGGAAATTCCCAAGGCACAAGCCTGGTACGCGAAGACCTTCGGCGGTAAAGCGGCCATGCGGAACGGCGCGCCTGTCGTGGATATTCCCGGCGTGCAAATCCGCTTCCTGAAAGCAGACGCCGCACAAGTCCGGACCGCGGGACGCGTGCTCGATCACATCGGCTTTGACGTGAAAGACCACGCGGCTTTCGTGCAAAAGATCACCGCGGAAGGCGTCAAACTCGACGACATGCCGCGGAAAGTCCCGAACGGAAGCACCATCGTCTACATCACCGACCCCTGGGGCACGCGCATCGAAATCATCCAACGCGCCCCACTGGGACCGGAAGTGAAGAGCTGATTTTGATCCTCCCCTGCGCAGCGGGGGAGGATCAGTTTATTGCACCTGCGTGCATTGAAGGTCGGCGCCGATGGTGAGGGGGCCGGTGTAGCCTTTCTTCACATCGGCCACTGCCGCATCCAGGTCGAAATTGGCGATGTGGCTCAGGATCAGCCGCTTCGGATTGGCGCTTTGCGCGACCTTGCCCACGACGTCCGGCAAGGCCTGATTGGGATTGTTTACGCCGACACCAATGGCGAGATGCATCACCAGCAGATCGGCGTTCTTGGCAAAATCGGGAAAGCGCGGATTGGTGCCGTTCTGGTCCGAACTGAACACCACCGTCTTGCCTTGCGTCTCCACGCGATAGGCAAGCGTCGGCAGATTGCCGTGCGGAATGCCCATGGCGGTCACTTTGATGCCGCCCTTGTCATAGACGGTGGTGGGCTCCGTCTTCGTCACATCGATGGTCGAAACATCCAGCTTCAAACCCGGCCCCTTTGACGAAGGCATCACCGAATTCAGGATTTCAAACGAACCGTTCTTTTCGTCGAACAAGCGGTCCATGAAGACGGAAAAAGCCGGTGCGGCTTCGTTGCCCGATGGCCCTACAATCGGCATCGTGTCGTTGCGCGTTTGACGGCCGGACCACAGGATGCCCGGAATATCCGACGCATGGTCCGGATGCAGATGGCTGACGAGGATCATCGACAGATCGGGAAACTTGGCGCCCGATTGCGCGAACCGCGCATAAGCGCCGCCGCCCGCATCAACCAAAATCTTCGCCTGACCGCCGACCCAAAGCAGATAGCTGGTGTTGGCGCGATCCTTCACAAACCCCGGCGCGCCTGAGCCAAGCACCTGCACGGCAATCGGACTGCCCGTACAAGCTTGCGCGAACGCAGCGGTGGACGCCAACAAACTGCAAAGCAAACCAGCAGTCAGTGCACGGATCATATCATCCTCCCTAATCCCAAACCCCGTCATGCTGAGGAGCTCGCGTAACGAGCCTCGAAGCACGCACGAAGCCCCAACCTCACTTGAATTCAAATTCCACAAACTCCAGCCGGGTCGTTCCGGTGTTCTTGATGGCCCGCGTGGCCCCGGCGTCCTGCCAGAAGAAATCGCCCTGGTACGGCCCCATCATGCGGTCGGGCTGTCCCGGCACGATTTCGGTGAACTGGTCCCCGTTCAGGAAGACGCGGATGCCCGGCGCATTTTGCGCGATCTGCGGCGCGGACTGGCCCGGCTCCAGAACCAACCGCCACGAACGCACATGCTCGTTGTCGAGTTCCTGCTTATAGGCGCCGCCGCGCGCCGCCGGTGCAATGCCGCTCGGCTTGCCCGTGAACAGAACGGAGAGGTTGTGGAACGGCGTCTTGCCCACATTCACCGCCTTATGGGTCTTCTGTCCGTTCTTGACGTAATCCAGATACGTCACGCGACCTGGTTCACCGCGCTGCGGCTTGCTGACATTGTTGGAACCGAAATCCTGGTTCGTCATGTCGGCCGCGCCGATATTCACCGACACCTGATCGAAGGAATGGATGTGGTAGCCCGTGGTCTTGCCCGGCAGCACATTCACATGCAGCAGCGTCACATATTCATTGTGGAACACCGGCAGATGAAACGGCGCCTTGGTCATCGGCACCGGCGTCTCCTCCTGAGCAATGGCCGGCACGCCAAGACCAAACGCCATAGCAACAAACCCGCACAACACCAGACGCTTCATACGATCCTCCCGAAATCTGGCGCGACGCTAGCGCGCTTCGTTTGCCGAGGCAAAACATCCGCATTTGCGCCTTCGCTGGCGAGGGCATAAGGAGGAACACCCAAAGGGGCTTGGGCCGAACCGCATGCCTTCCTCTCTTCGCGCGTTACGCATGTTGCTGCCTGCGGTGTTAGGCATCGCGGTGCTAGGGCTCTGGGAAGCGCTCGTCGCCATCTATCAAGTTCCGCGCTTCGTTCTGCCCGCGCCCTCCGCGATCTGGCAGGCGTTGATCGCCGATTTTCCCTCGCTCGTAACCTCGCTTTGGACGACGCTCCGCATCACACTGATGGCTTTCGCGCTGGCGCTGGTCAGCGGCATCGCGCTCGCCATCGCCTTCTCGCAAAGCCGCATCGTCGAGATGGCGCTGTATCCCTACGCGGTAATCCTGCAGGTGACGCCGATCGTGGCCATTGCGCCGCTGATCATCATCTGGGTCGGGTTTGAGCGCATCAATCTGGCGCTGCTGATCCTGGCCTGTATTGTCGCGTTCTTCCCTATCCTTTCCAGCACGACGATGGGCCTTCGTTCCGTCGACCACAATCTGGTGGACCTGTTTCGGCTATACGGCGCGACCCCGTGGCAGATCCTGACCCGTCTTCGGCTGCCTGCTGCCATGCCCAATCTGCTGAATGGCATGAAGACCTCCGGAGGCCTCGCGCTGATCGGAACCGTGGTCGCCGAATATGGCGCCGGCTCGGGCACGGCCACCGGGCTGGCCTGGCGTATCGTCGAGGCGGGAAACCGTCTGCAAATCGCCAGGATGTTCGCTGCTCTGTTCCTGCTGGCGCTTCTGGGCGTTGCCATCTTTTTCGCGCTGGCTTTCTTGGAGTATTGGCTGCTGCGCAAATGGCATGAAAGCGCGCTCACTCGTGACATTTAACACATAAAACATGTGAATTATTCAATTTCACAATCTTACCCTGTAATCTCTTGATTTATCCGGCTGGGGATGTGATTTAAGCGCCGCTGCTGACTGGAAGGTTTGCCTTTCCATGCCCCAAGTCCTCACTGCCAATCGTCTTAAAGCCGGAGAGGTGGCCTATTGGAACCGCTCGGCCGGCTGGGTTGACACGCTGGCCGAGGCCGAAATCATGGCGCCCGCCGACGCGGAAGCGGCGCTCACCGCTGCCGCGGAATGGGTGCGCAAAGGCGAAGTCGTAGCGCCCTATCTTTTTGATGTACGCACGGACAATGGCGTTATCGTCCCGGTGAAAGTCCGGGAAGCCATCCGCGCCGCCGGTCCATCTGTCCGGACCGACGTTGGAAAGCAGGCCCGCAATGTATCGCTATGACGAGTTCGACTTTCAGTTCGTGCGCGAGCGGGCCGAGCAGTTCCGTGGTCAGGTCGCACGCCGCCTCGCCGGTGAACTGACCGAGGAAGAATTCAAACCCTTACGCCTGATGAACGGGCTGTATCTGCAGCTGCATTCTTACATGCTGCGGATTGCGATTCCCTACGGCACGCTGTCGGCGCGGCAATTGCGCAAGCTCGGCGACATCGCGCGGCGTTACGACCGCGGCTACGGCCATTTCACCACGCGGCAGAACCTGCAGCTGCATTGGTCGCAGCTTCCAGACGTGCCGGATATCCTGCTTGAACTCGCCGATGTGGAAATGAACTGCATCCAGACCAGCGGCAACAATGTGCGCAATATCAGCGCCGATCCGTTCGCGGGCGCGGCCGCAGGCGAACTCGAAGACCCGCGCGTTCTCTGCGAAATCTTGCGGCAATGGTCGACGCTGCATCCGGAATTTTCCTTCCTGCCGCGCAAATTCAAGATCTGCGTCATCGGCACGGAGGAAGACCGCGCCGCGCTGCTGATCCACGACATCGCCATTAAAATTATTCGCAACGAAAAAGGCGAGACGGGCTACCGCGTCTATGTCGGCGGCGGACTCGGCCGCACGCCCTATCTCGCTGAGGAAATCGGCGCGTTCATCGACAAGCACGACATCCTCTCATTCCTCGAAGCGACTATGCGCGTCTACAACGAGGCGGGACGGCGCGACAACATCCACAAGGCGCGGGTCAAAATCCTGGTGCATCAGATCGGTATCCCGGAAATGCGCCGCCGCGTCGAAGAGGAATTTTCCGAGATTAGGAAGCAAGGGACACTCGAAGTTCCCGTGCATGAAATGGTGCGGATCGCGGCCTATTTCGCCCCGCCCGCGTTCGAGAAACTGGCGGATGAGTGCCCGTCCTACGAACAGCATCTGCGCGAGAACCACGATTTCGCGCAATGGGCGAAAACCAATGTACACCCGCATAAAATGCCGGGCTACGCCATCGTCACCATTTCGCTGAAGCCCATTGGGAAGACGCCGGGCGATTGCTCATCGGAACAGATGGAAGGCCTGGCCGACGCGATGGACGCGTTGGGCCAGCAGGAAGTCCGCGTCACGCATGAGCAGAATCTGGTGCTGCCGCATATGCGCAAAGCCGATCTGTACGCGCTGTGGCAAAAGCTCGTGCCGCTGGAGCTGGCGACGCCCAATTGCGGCCTGGTGACGGACATCATCGCCTGCCCCGGCCTGGATTATTGCGACCTTGCCAATGCCCGTTCCATTCCGATCGCACAGGCAATCGCCAAACGCTTTTCCGATCTCGACCGGCAGCACGATCTTGGTGAATTGAAGATCAAGATTTCCGGCTGCATCAATGCCTGCGGCCATCACCATGTCGGCCACATCGGCATTCTGGGCGTCGATCGCAAAGGCGTGGAGAACTACCAAATCCTGCTCGGCGGGTCCGGCGCGGAGGACGCGACCCTTGGCGAAATCCTCGGTCCCGGTTTCGATCAGCAAGGCATCGTGGATGCTGTCGAGAACGTGATCGGCACCTACACAACCCTGCGTCAGAACGGCGAGCGCTTCCTGGATACCTATCGGCGCGTCGGTCCGCATCCTTTCAAGGAGCGCCTCTATGCTCGTTAAGAACGGAAAGATCGTCGAAGACGCGTTCACGGCCGTAGCCGATGGCGACCCGTTGCCGGATGGCGCGGTCCTCGTTTCGTTGAAGCGGTTTCAGGCGGAAAGTCCGGCGCTGCTAGCGCGCGGCGCGCCGCTCGGCGTCAGACTGGAAAGCGCGGACACCCCTGAGATTCTGGGCGAGGATCTCCGTTCGCTCGCGCTGGTCGTCCTGCACGTTAACCATTTCCGGGATGGACGCGCCTTTTCATGGGCGCGGCTGCTCCGCACCCGGCTGGGTTACCGCGGCGAAGTACGGATCAGCGGCCATGTCTTGCTGGATCAGATCGCGTTTTACGCACGGGTCGGCGCCGATGCCTTTGAACTTCCGCTAAACCAGCCCGCTGAGGCCGTCAGAGCGGCCTTCACCGAAATCAGCAATGTCTACCAGCCCTCGGTGGATGGCCGGCCCACCATTCGCGACCTCCGGGCGGCGCGTTTCCCTAAGACCACGCTCGCGCCCTCTTGAATCGCCGGGCGGCGAACCCTCTATTAGCTATAGCGTTGAATCGCTGCCGGCTCTTGAAGGAGGTTTTCCCATGCGGAAAACATTGGTTGCATGGCTGCTCTCGGCCGCAATGGTGGCGGTGCCCGTCGCATCCGCCCACGCCGAGACGTCCGTGGCCTGCATGTACATGCTGATGCGCGTGTACAAGGCGGAAATGGATTACTGCAAGGTGCCGCTCGCGAAAGAGCGTGATGACCGCTATCAGCGGATGAAGACGGGCATGGAGACCTTCATCCGGTCCAACGCCAAGCAGGACCCGAACAAGATTTTGTCCAACATCGAGACCAGCAACATCAAGCGGGCGCTGGCGGGCCTGAAGACCTGCAAGTCCGACGACTTCAAATTCGCGCAGCAGGCGATGGAGAAGATGACAACCGCGGACAATGAAAAGCTGGTTCAGGGCACGCTGACGATCAAGCGCGATCCCATGACGGGCGATTGCAGCTCGTGATGTCACAATTCCCGCTCCTTGACCCCCGGGACGCGCGCGCCTAATAGGAGCCCCTTCTTTCTGGGGTCCGCGTCCATGAACATCCAGCAGCCCCCTCAAGCCTCCGGTTTCATGGCGGGCGAAGGACTCCAGCATTATCCGTCCTTTGCCGCGCTGATCGAAGCGACACGCCCCGTATTGCCGTATTATGCGCTGCATCCGGCGCGTTTTCGCGAGGCCGCACGGCGGTTTCTCGGCATGTTTCCGGGAACGACCATGTACGCCGTCAAGGCGAACCCCGCCTTGAACGTGCTCGACCAGATTTACCAAGCGGGCATCCGTCATTTCGATACCGCCTCGCTGGCGGAGATCGAGCTTATTCGCGGGCGCTATCCGGACGCTGTTTGCCATTTCATGGCGCCGGTGCGTATTCCGGGCGAAGCGGGTGCCGCCGTACGGCAACATGGCATCACGGATTTCGTCGTCGATTGCGATCCGGAACTCGACAAGCTGCTATCGGAAACAGAGGGCGGCAAGGGCTTGCGGATTTTCGTCCGCGTTGCGACACCGCTTGGCGGCGCCATGCTGGAGCTGTCGAGCAAATTCGGCACCACGCCTGCCAATGCGGGCCGCCTGCTGAAGCGGATCGCCAGCGCGGGTGCAAAGCCGGCGCTCACCTTCCATGTCGGCTCGCAGTGCTTGAGCCCCTTCACCTACGCGCAAGCCGTCGAACTGGCGCGCCGCGCGGTCACCGCGGGCGGCGTGGAAATCACCGCGCTGGATTGCGGCGGCGGATTTCCCAGCACCTATATCGGCAACGATGCGCCGCCCTATCATTGGTATTTCGACACGGTGCGCGAAGCGATTGCGGATTTCCCGATGGCGAAGGGCGCTGACGTATACGCAGAACCGGGCCGTGCGCTGTGCGCGGAAGGCTGCACGCTGGTGGCGCGGGTGATCCTGCGCCGCGACGATCAGCTTTTCCTGAACGACGGCATCTACGGCAGTTTCGATGAGCTGGCGGTGCCGGCCTGGACCGCCGACTATCCGCGCAGTGTCTATTGCTTCGGCCCGAACGGACGCGTGCGCGAGCGCAGGGGTGAACTGAAACCGTTCAAGATTTTCGGCCCGACCTGCGACACGCTCGATGTGCTGCCGCGGCCGCTACAATTGCCGCAAACGATCCAGCAGGACGATTACATCGTGTTCGAAACGATGGGCGCTTATTCCATCGCGCTGCGCACCGGCTTCAACGGCTTTTATCCCAACGACTGGGCTATCATCGACGGCGAATAGCAAAAAAAGCCCGGCGTCTCTGCCGGGCTTTTTGGTCACGCGCATTAATTTACGCCAAGCCCGCCTTGTACAGAGCCAGGAGCTTGCTCCAGGCGCGTTCGGCGTCGGCCATATTGTAGATGGGCTTGCCGCCCTGCACCGGCATATCAGGCACGCACCAACCGTGATTGCCGCCATAGACTTCGACTTCCGCCTTGTTGCCGAAAGCCGCGCGCAGCTTGTCCTTCTGATCGGGCTGACGCATGTCGTCATTTGCCGCGACGCCAAAATACATCCGGGCGTTGATTTTGGACGCCAGTAGATGCGGGCTGTTCGGGGTGTCATTCACCAGACCGCCGCCATGGAACGAGCCGCCCGCGCCAATGCGGTTGGACACAGCCGCCGTCCGCACAACCAGTGGACCGCCCATGCAGTAGCCTTGCGTGCCGATCTTCTTGGCCTTGTCGACTTCCTTTTGCGCGTCGAGAAACGCGATGAAGGCGACCGCATCCCGCTCGGGATTGCCCGGCGCATTGATGGAGCCCATCAGGGGCGTCAGTTTCGCCATATCGGCGGGGTTCGCGAAATCGAACTTGGTCGTATCCTCCATCACCGGCGCTTTGGCGACGCGATAAAACGGGTTGGGAACCAGCACCGAATAACCTTCCGCCGCCAGCCGCCGTGCAAAGCCGCGCATCGACGGACGCAGACCGAAGGCATCGGCCCAGATCAGCACGCCCGGATGCGTGCCCGTTGCGGGGTGGACATAGGCGGCATCGCACATGCCATCTTGAGTCTTGATGGAAACGTCGGTTTCCACCACCTGCGGGGCCGCGGCTTCGGCGCCTTCGCTCGCAAAAGCGGCCAAGCCCGCCCCCAAAGACAACACGCCGAAATCGCGGCGCGAAACGCCTTCATCGTTCATTCGATCGTCGCTCATAAATTCTCCGTCTACTGATAAAAATCCCCTCCCCGGAGGCGGCGCAACCGCCGCCTCCGACCCTCCCTCAAGGGGGGGGGGGGGGGGGGGGGATATTTAGTGCGCCAGGGGATCGGGGCGCAGCTGGAAATGCACCACTTTGCTGGTCTGGCCCTTACCGCCTTCGATATGGGTCACACTGCGTTCGGAATAGGTGGAGTAGATGCCTTTGCCCTTCCAGCCGGTGGTCGGATCGTCGATGCGGCCGTCCATGCCTTTGGCGTAGTAGCTCATCGGATACGGCACGCGCATCACGACCCACTTGCCGTCCACCAATGCTTCAAGGGCATCGGATTGGCTGGCCGTGGCAATCGGCGTGTTCTTGCCGAAGCCGAGCGTATCCTGCTGATCGACCCACATAGCGTAGGGCGCTTCCGCACCAGCGCCGATAGTGTCTTTGGGCAGGTTCTCGAATGCGGGTCCCGGCAGGTCGTAAATCTTCCAGCCGTCCGGGCAGACATTCTGCGCGTCCGCCGCGATGGGGCCGTTCAGCTTGCCCTTGCAGAGCCTGCGGTCGAAGGCCGCCGCTTGGCCGCTCGCGAGAGCCAGCCACACGACGCCATCGCTGGCAATACCCATGCCGCGCGGTGAGAAGCCGGACTTTGCCGCCTTCGCGTTCTTGTAAGGCACCTCATAAAATTCCGTGAGCTGCGTTTTCGGATCAAAGCGCAGCACGCCGCCGGGGAAGCCCAGGATCGAGCCATAGATGCTGCCGTCCGGCGCGGTGTTGATGCCGTAGGGCGCGCCCATGATCTGCTTGTCTTTTGTCGGATCGACTTTGCCGTCGAGGCCGACCCAGCCCACATCGCGCTTGCCGTTGCCGTTCGTGTCGACGACAAACGGCGACCAGCCCTGGCTCGCCGCATCGTCATGCGTGGCGTCCCACTTCTTCACATCCAGCCAGCCGATTACATCGTACGGTCCGCCGGCGCTGAACCACAGCGTGCCGTTGTCGTCGAAGTTCAGATGGTGGGTGTTGAAGCAGAGGTCGATCATGCTGATCTTCCCCGTCTTGGGATCGTACACTTCGGTCTGCCGGTTCGAAGTCGCCTTCGGATAGACCATCGCGGACGGATGCTTCGAACCCGCCTTACAGAAGGCGGGATTGGCGGCCGGGCGAATGCGCGCCGTCAGCCACAGACGGCCTTTTTCGTCGAACATGGGATTGTGCACATTGGTGTGCGTGTCCCAGATCGGCTCGTCGCCCCAATAGGGGGAAGGCGCCAAGTTCGGTGTGGATTTCGTGGTCGGGGTTTTCGGATCGCGATATTCGGTCTTCAGCACGCCCGATTTGTTGTTGATCGGATCGACCCAGGGAAGCAGCTCGGTCGACTGTTCGGTCGAGCCATAGATCAGCCCCTTCGCATTGACGCGCGGATCGCGCTTATCAGTCGAAATGCCGTCATGGACATAGGCCTTCGGCGTGTTCCAATCCCATTCGGTGATGGCGAAATTGCGCTCGATGCCAACGGGACGCGCCGGCTCACTCTTCGGCAGTTCGCCTTTGGCGACGCGGTCGGTCCATTGGCCCAGCAGCCCGAGCTGACGGCCGGTATCGAATTGCCCGATGGCTTCCATCATGCCGCTTCCGGCCTGACCCGATTGCAAGCGGCGCTCCCAGGCTTCGGCGCTGGTGTTAAAATGGCCAAGTGACGCGGGGATCGTACGGGTGGCGAGGTCACCGAGCTGATGGCAGTGAATGCAGCCATCGGTCTTGGCATTGCGCAGCCACTGGCCCTGATCTTTCAGAGTCGCCGGCATGCCGTTGCCTTGCGGGCCGGTGCCGGGGAACAGCTTCGCATCGGGGATGTTCAGCATCGAATACCAGTAGATGCCCGGATAGTACTGAGCCGCCGCCGCGCGGTTGGGTGCGATCACTGCTTTCAGGTCCAGGTTCTTGCCCGGCTGCGACTTCACCTTCGGCGAGTCCACCAGCCCATAGCCGCGCACCCAAATATCGAACGTGCCCTTCGGCAGATCGGGAAGGACATAGCGGCCCTGATCGTCGGTCGTGACGATCTTGGTGTAGCGCGTCGGCGTATCGCGCGTTTCCGCGATCACCCACACGCCTGCTTCGGGACCTTTGGTGCTCGTCACCACGCCGCCGATGTCATCGGCATCGATGCGCACGGCCTGCGCCGATGCATTGGTGGAGGCGGCGAGCAGCGCCGCAAAACTGGTGGTCAAAAGCGCGGCGCGGGCGGCAAACTTTGTCGTCATTGTCCCCTCATGGGTGTGGCGGTGGGATGCGGTAACGAGCGTGTGAAGGCGCGGAATATACCCCATGTCCCCGGCGGGACCTACGGGAGAGTGAGGGTGGGGGCGGAGTTCCATGCCTCCCTGCCGCCTGCCTCCCCCCTCACCATGGCCGGGCTTGACCCGGCCACCCAGCCCGCGCGCAATCGCGCGCGAATGACTCTGTCTCCGCCCGCAATTATGCTCCTGCCATGCCCAGCGGCTTCGTCTACATCCTCGCCAGCAAACGCAACGGCACACTCTATACCGGCGTGACGTCCGAACTAGCCAAACGCATCTGGGAACACCGCAACGGCCACGGCTCGAAATTCGTCACCAAGTACAATGTCACCCGCTTGGTCTGGCTCGAAGAACACCCGCTCTACGCCAACGCCATCCAACGCGAGACCAGCATCAAACGCTGGAAGCGCGAATGGAAACTGGCGCTGATCGAGAAGGCGAATCCCAATTGGGACGACCTCATGCCTCCCGATAGCTGAGTCGTCTCGCGGCGCGGACGCGCCGCGGCTGGGTGGCCGGGTCAAGCCCGGCCATGGTGAAATTTTTATGATTTGTGCCTCCAAAACCGGATCATTGCGCCGTAACTTCGTCTAACTTCGCAGCGATTGTTCCAGCATAGTCATCGGGCAGAGGGGATATGCGCGCACACCGCTTCCCAAGATCATTGTGGCTTGCTTTCGTATTCACGGCTGCTGCGATCTGCACGGCCGGAGTCCAAGCTGCCACACGTTCCAACGCACCGAAGATGCCTACCAACGCACCGCAATACAAAATACCCCTTGATAATGACCATCGCCTTTGCACCGCACTTGGTAGCTTTTATGCGCGCCACTTGGTTGATGCCGCAAGCGAAGGAGGGAGCAATGTCGAAGAGCGGTTTCCGGGTGAACTAACTTCCAGTGGCATCACCTTTCTGACTGGCCAGCAACAGCCGGAAATCGATATTTACAACGATGGATCGAGGCGCTTTGTCTTTTTTGTCACGGGGAACCCTTTCGCGCTCTCAGATCAAATGGTCATCCTGCGACCTGAAGATGACAGGCGTGGAATTGATCAACTCCTCAATGGCCTCGGGCCAGAAATCGACCAACGAGTTGAACAGTGGATCGATTTCGCTCTTGGCGGATCATCCATAGCCCTCCCTCTCACAACAATTGGGGCATCTAGTCTCCATTTGCTGCGATACGAAGGAAAAAATTATGGCGTTGCTAGATCGCTCGCTTCCGATGAACGCGCCCGCGGCAAGATCACTGACAGCACAATCGTTGCGTTCCTGCTCGCCCGGTCTGGCACCCTGACGAATATCTGCCAAATTGAATTCCACTCACAGGCGGAAACTGGAGCGCGTGCGCGATGAGCATTGCTAGCACGACTTGCAAAATTGCAGCGGCATTGCTTGGCGCGGTGGTGATTCCTTCGTCGATCGCGAGGCCCGCAACAACGGCAGACAGCAGCCAATTATCGCGATATCAGATACTGTTGAACAAAGAACCTAAGCTCTGCGCGGCGTTGCGAAATTTTTATAATCGTCATCTCGGCAGCGGAGAAAATTTCGAGATCGGCTACGTTGAAGACCAGTTCGAGCGCGAACTTTACGGAAGTGACATCGAACTCGTCTTCCCCAGGCACAATTGGCACCCCGTAAGCTATGCTGGGGATCATTGGCTCGAAGTTCTAGGTCAATTGGACATTTACGGCGAAGGCAAATTGCGAACCGTGCTCGTCCTTGATGAGGGAATAAACGTTAAATTTGTAACATTCCATACGGTTCTTGCGATACTCAAACCTGAAGCGAGAGTCCGCGACATACCGGAAATTTTAGACCCGCCCTATATCCATCAGGATCCACGGGTGGAGCAATGGATTGATTTTGGTAACAGAGACGCACAGAGGCTTGTTCGGTACCAAGGACACATCTACGGTGTTGCCAGGCAACGGGTCCGCACTCAACCATTCAACGGTGCGAACATTCACGCATACTCGGTTGCGGCCTCGGGAGTGTTTTCCGACGTCTGCTATCTGGAAGTCAGACCAGTCTAGTTGCCGTCTCACTTCCCCGGCAGGGTCTTATCCAGCCAGCCGGCGATCACTGCGGCGATGTCCTTGCTGTTTTTTTCCAGCATCATCACGTGGGAGTTGCCGTGGATGTTGGCGTCGGCGAGTTTGATCCAAGTAGGCTTCACACCGGCCTGGTTCAAATATCGCACCGTGCAGTGATCATAGGGCGCGTGGTACGATGCTTCCGAGGTCACAACGAGCACCGGCATTTTCTGCAAGTTCGGCAGCGTGCGCGCGGGCTCCTTTTGCTTCCAGCACGTCACCAGATCGGGCGCGTCCGCTTTGTCTTCGCGCACGAACGACAGTTCCGCTGCGCTCTTTACAGCTGGCGCGTAATTCAGCGGCACGGCGGTGATACCATACGGCAGCGACACCGGGCCTTCCTTAAACCAACTCGGAGCGCCGATGAAATCGACGCCATGCACCGGCGGGCCGTTCGGTTCGATGGCCAAAATCGCCTTGATGAGATCGGGGCGTGAATCCGCCACCGGCCAAGCAAACGCGCCAGCCTGTGAATGCACCAGCAGAATGCCCGGCCCGATTTTCTCGAACAGGGCAATCAGCGTGTCGCGGTTGAGGAATTGCTGCTTCTCGAAGCTTTCGATGGCGGGCAATTGACTGAACATCACCTGCTGCGCAGCCGGATCGTCCGGCGCGCCGCTGCCTGGCCATTGCGTGTGCTTGATGGCTTGAGGCCAGAGCTTGGATTTTTCCTGGGACACGAAACGCGCAAACGAATTGGTGCTCTCCACATTGCGCGCCGGCCCATAGGTGGCAGGCAAATAGCCCGAACGCCCGCGCCCCGGCTGATCCACGACGTACACGGAATATCCCTGACGCACGAAATATTGCGCCCAGCCTTCGCGCCCGTCCGGCGTGCCGGTGAAATTGACGCCCGACATCGTGCCGCCATGCACCATCACGATTGGGTAGGGGTGCGTCTTCCGCGCCGGGACGCGCTCCTCCACATACATCTGGTCGGTGATGTAGGTTTTGCCGTTGGCCGTCGTGGGTTTGCCGTTGACGTAGAAATAGCCGTCCTTGGCCAGTACCAGCGGTCCCGTATCGTCGGCCGCCTGCGATGCGGACGAAAGCGCCAGAGCACATGCGGCCAGCATGGCAGCGCGGAGTATATGTTTGAGCGTCATTCGGCCCTCCCGAGGCGTGTTCGCAAAGTTTTATCACGCGAAGCCGCGGAGGCGGGGGACGGGTAGAGAGAAAAAGGGGAACCACAAAGGACACGAAGGAGGCACAAAGGTCACGAAGCCTAACGGCGCGCTTTGCGCGCCAAGTGAATCGCGAGGGCAGCCGACCCCGCCCCCCGTTCAAGCCTCTTTGTGCCCTTCGTGTCTCCTTCGTGCCCTTTGTGGTTTCCCTTGTTCTTATTCACGCGCGATCGGACCCATTCCCTTGCCCAACCGCCTCGCTTGGGCTCATATTGCGCTGCAACATAGAGGGGTGCTCATGGCCTATCAGAACATTATCGTCCGGACCGAAGGCCCCATTGGCATCGTCACGCTCAACCGGCCCCAGGCCCTGAACGCTCTCAACTCGCTTCTTATGGACGAGCTGACCGAAACCATCGACGGTTTCGAGGCCGATCCCGCCATTCGCTGCGTCATCCTCACCGGCTCGGAAAAGGCCTTCGCCGCCGGCGCCGACATCGGCGAGATGAAATCCAAGACCTTTGCCGAGGTCTACAAAGAAGACTTCATCACCAAGAACTGGGAGCGTGTCTCGCGTGCGCGCAAGCCGGTGATCGCGGCGGTTGCAGGGTTCGCGCTCGGCGGCGGCTGCGAGCTGGCCATGATGTGCGATTTCATCATTGCGGCCGACAACGCCAAATTCGGCCAGCCCGAGATCAACCTCGGCATCGGCCCCGGCGCGGGCGGCACCCAGCGTCTCACGCGCGCCGTGGGAAAGGCCAAGGCCATGGAGATGTGCCTGACGGGCCGCATGATCGATGCGGTTGAAGCGGAGCGTTCGGGTCTGGTCGCCCGGGTCGTGCCGCTGGCGGACCTGATGACGGAAGCCATGAAAGCCGCGCAAAAGATCGCGTCCGCGTCCGTACCGTCCGTGCTGATGATCAAAGAAAGCATCGCCCGCGCCGATGAAACGACGCTGGCCGAGGGCTTGCGCTTCGAGCGGCGGCTCTTTCACGCCTTGTTCGCCACCGAGGACCAGAAAGAAGGCATGAGCGCCTTCATGGACAAGCGCAAACCCAGCTTTAAGGACATCTGACCCGCGGCAAAAATGCCGGTTTGACCTGCGTCAAAGCCGGTTTTACGTCGCGTGCGATGCTTGACTTCGCAACCCTGGGCGAAGCTGTGCCATGTCCCTTTACCGTCTGTGCGTTATCGATCATGCCGGCCACGTGGTCGATCGTTACGAGCCCGAATGCGACAGCGACGAGACCGCCTTCCACACGGCCGAGAAGCTGCTGTCCCCCGGAACGGCTATCGATGTGTGGCAGGAAGACCGCTGGGTCGCCTGGCTGGATGGGGCAGACCCCCTACGGATCGCTCTTGCCCACCACGTTTAGGCTCGGATCAGCCCCGGTCTAATTGACGCTTCGGCGCGTCCTCTGTATTGGTCGCCCCCTTAAAACCCTAAGGTGAGCCAATCCATGCCCAGTCATCCTTCCGCGGAAAAGCGCGTTCGTCAGACCGCCCGCCGTACTGCCGTCAACAAGAACCGCAAGAGCCAGATCCGCACCGCCGTCCGTAAGGTCGAAGACGCGCTGGCGTCTGGAGACGCCTCGGCCGCCGCGGCTGCCCTGAAACAGGCCGAGCCCGCAATCATGCGCGGTGTCACCAAAGGCGTTGTCCACAAGAATACCGCCTCTCGCAAGGTTTCCCGCCTCAACAAGCGGCTGAAGACCCTCAAAGGCTGAACGGGTGAGAACGGGAGTTCTCACCCTGTTCTTGCGTAAAATATTTTTTTCCTTCGCGAATAAATCGAGAACATTTCATTTCCGAGTACTGACCATTTTAACCGTCCGTGAACGTTTCTTGTCGGTTTTGATTCGCGAAGACGCTCCTAAGTGACTGAATCGCAAGAGTTCCAATAATCCGTATACCCAGAGGGGTTCGTCCGTACACGGCAACCCCTCAATATTAAGCATTTTTCGCATTGTGAAGATTCAGCAACAGTCGCCCATCCTGTGTCTTAAAGGGGTATTGCGTTGGTTAATCTGCTCTGATTAGAGTTCGGTCCATCGGCGGGGCGGCAGTCATGAAACGGCGAAGTTCACATATAAAAACCGGTAAAAAGCAGCCATTTCAGGCGTTTTCCGGGCTGACCCTCAGTCCAACTAAGTAAAACCCAAGTATTCATTAAAAGTTCAACTTAGAGGAAGTGCGCACGCACTTTCGCGACGGCGTATTTTTGTCTGGAGCATGTCGGGCATGAGCAACGGAGACATTACGCAATCGTCAGGCTCAGGCTATGCGGGCGATATCGGCGCTCAGGAAACCTGGGAACGCCTCGTGGGCGATGATGCCGCGCAACTGATCGATGTCCGCACCATGGCCGAATGGAACTTCGTCGGCATTCCCGATCTCGCGGAACTTAATCGCAAGGCGCTCCTTTGCGAATGGCAGCACTTCCCGCCGTCCGCCAACCCGAATTTCGTGCAGGAAGCCACTGACGAGCTGAAGCGCACGCCATACCAGGCGGGCAAGCCGTTGTTCTTTCTGTGCCGCTCAGGGGCCCGTTCGCGGTCCGCGGCGGTCGCCATGACCAGCGCGGGCTTTGGCCCCTGCTTCAACATTATCGATGGCTTTGAAGGCAACCTGGATCCGGCGCGCCACCGGGGCACAACCGGAGGCTGGAAGGCCGCGGGACTGCCATGGAGGCAGACCTAAGGGACCTGGCAACACACACACAAGAATATCGGGACACGAAACGCAGTTTGACGAACACCGGGTGGAAACACCGGCATTCGGAATTTAGGGGATTTGGGGAAATGGGATACCCGTTGCAGCAGACGCCGGAACCGGCGTGGGCCGATCTTTGGAGCACGGCCAGGGACCGTCTCCGCCTCGATTTCGGACAGGGAATTTTCGACACCTGGATTGCGCCGCTGTCGCTTATGACGGCGCAAGAGGGCCATGTAAGGCTGTCCGCACCGAGCAGGCTGGTCCGCGATTATGTCACGTCACACCACGCCGCCCGGCTGGAACGAACCTTTGCCGGGCTGACAAAGGAATTCGTCAGCCTGGAGATCGTGATTGCTACGGCCGATGCGCGCCCAGGCAACCCCGCGAAGCTGAGCCCCAATCCCTTTCCGGTGCGCTCGCCCTCGACGGGCGCTTCTGCCGGCATGGGCGGCAGAAGCGCCAGCGCTTCCTTGCAGGGGCTGTGGGACCGTCAGCCCGATCCGAGCCAGAGCTTTGCCAATTTCGTCGCCGGCGCCGCCAATGAGTTTGCCTATAAGGCGGCGCAGCGTTGCGCGGAAACCGGCGAATCCGATTTGGGCTTGCTGTTCATTCATGGGGGCTTCGGCTACGGCAAGACGCATCTGTTGAATGCCATTGCGCTCGAAGCTCGCGGCTCCCGCAGCGCGCGCGTGCTGTTTCTGCGCGCCGAAGATTTCATGCGGCGTTTCTTGGCGGCCCTGCGCAACCAGGAGACGCTCGCCTTCAAGGAAGAACTGCGCGGCGCGGACATTCTTCTGATCGACGATTTGCAGCACATCTGCGGCCGCACGGCGACCATCAGCGAATTCCTGCACACCGTGAACGCCTTCACCGATTTGAAACGCAAAGTGGTCATCGCCGCGGACCGGCAGCCTTCGGCGCTGGAAGGATTGACCGACGACATTCGCTCCCGCCTTCAGGGCGCGGTTTCGATTGCGCTGGAAAAGCCCGATGCCGTGACGCGTCTTGCGATCCTGAAGAGCAGGGCCGCGGCTCTGGAAAAGAAGCTGCCGCGCGCCACCATTCCCGAAAGCATCCTCGAACAGGTCGCGAGTGAACTGGACGCCAGTCCGCGCGAGCTTCTGGGCGTCCTGATGAAGCTGGCCACCTATGCGGATTTGACCGGCAAACCGGTCACCGCCGAAGTGGCCGAGGAGGCGATCGGCAGCGGCACGCGCGCGGCCGGCAGCGACCATCGCGTCACCATCGACGAAATCCAGAAGAAAACCGCCGAATATTACAAGCTCGACCTCAGGGAGCTGCATTCGGCGCGCCGGGCGCGCCGGGTAGCCCGTCCCCGTCAGGTGGCCATGTATCTGGCGCGAGAACTCACCAGCCGGTCTCTGCCCGATATCGGGCGGCGCTTCGGCGGGCGCGACCACACCACGGTCCTGCACGCCTGCCGCCGCATCGAGGCGCTGTGCAAAACCGATCCGGTGTTCCAGCAGGAAGTGGATTTCCTCCGCAAAGTGCTGGGCCGCTCCGGACGCGCTTGACGGGCTTTGGAGCACCTCGTCCTGGGGCCACCGGGACGAGGCTCGCCCGTTTGAAATTCTACGCCTGAAGGCCTGCCAAAGGCGCTCTTCCCGAGTCGCTTGTTCCGGCAATTGTGGCTATGCTCGCAAGCGTAGAATCGTGGCCCGCCATGGGCCTCGGACGGGGCGGCAAACATGCCATCTTCGCACCGTTGCGAGCGGGATTTCGGGAACCTGGGATAACATGAAAATCAATGTCGAACGCGGCGCATTTCTGAAGGCACTTGGGCATGTTCAAAGCGTCGTTGAGCGCCGGAATACAATCCCTATTCTGTCGAATGTGCTGATCGAAGCGGCCAAGGGCCGGCTGAAGCTGACGGCAACCGATCTCGATATCGAAATCGTGGAGTCCATTCCAGCCGATGTGCTGCGCAACGGTGCGGCGACCGCGCCCGCCCACATGCTGTACGACATCGTCCGCAAAATGCCCGATGGCTCGCAGGTTCAGGCGGAATTGATTGCCGGCGACACCGGGCGGCTGCTGGTGTCGGCCGGGAGCATCCGCTTCGAGCTGGCCTGCCTGCCGCAGGAAGATTTCCCGCAAATGTCGGCGGGCGCGCTGCCGCACCGCTTCCGCTTGCTGGCGGCGGATTTGATTTCGATGATCGAGCGGACACGTTTTGCGATCTCGACCGAAGAGACGCGCTTCTATCTGAACGGCATCTATGTGCATGCCGCCAAGGACGGCGGCGCCGAGGTGCTGCGCGCGGTGGCGACCGACGGCCACCGTCTGGCGCGCTATGAACTCGAATTGCCGGATGGAGCCAAGGATATTCCCGGCGTGATTGTTCCGCGCAAGACGGTTGCGGAGTTACGCCGGCTTCTGGAAGACTCGGAAGGGGCCATCGAAATCGGCCTTTCCGACACAAAAATTCAGTTCAGCTTCAATTCGGTCGAACTGACCTCCAAACTGATCGATGGTTCATTCCCGGATTATCAGCGCGTGATCCCAACCGGGAACGACAAGGTTCTGACGCTGGACGCCAAGGATTTCTCGCAAGCGGTCGACCGCGTATCGACGATCTCCGCCGACAAAACGCGCGCTGTGAAATTGAACCTTAATGAGGATCGCGTAACCCTTTCGGTGGTGAACCCGGAATCGGGAACGGCGACCGAAGATGTGGGCGCCAATTATAACGCAGAGCCTATTGAGATCGGCTTCAACGCTCGCTATCTCCTGGACATCACCGGCCAGATCGCGGGCAAAGACGTGCGGTTCTTGTTGGCCGATGCCGGGTCGCCCACGCTCATCGAAGATACCGAGGACAAGCGCACGCTGTATGTCCTCATGCCGATGCGGGTTTAGGAATTCGATTTGAAGCACTTGGTCAGGCGTATGGATGACGCGGAGCAGCGTCCGGGGGACCCGTTTGCGGCGGGCGCTCGCCCCTGCGCGCTCTCCGTCACCCGCATTGCGCTGACCAATTTCCGTTCTTATGCGCGCTCCGAGCTGAATGTGAGCGCGGCGCCCGTGGTGCTGGCCGGCGCCAATGGCACGGGCAAAACCAACCTTCTGGAAGCGGTGTCGCTGCTGTCGCCGGGCCGCGGTTTGCGCGGCGCGAAACTGGCGAATGTTCAGCGCAAGAGCCCCGCGGAAGCCAGTCCTGATGGCGCCGTCCCGCTTTGGGCGGTCTCCGCGACCGTGAGCCGGTTGAACAGCACCTGGGAAATCGGAACCGGTCTTTTGCCGGTGAGCGGCGCCGCGCAACCACGCCGCGTGCTGCACCTCAATGGCGCCGCGGCCGATAGCGCCGACGTCGCAGAATTGCTGCCGATGCTGTGGCTGACGCCCGCCATGGACCGGCTGTTTCTGGAAGGGGCCAGCGAGCGCCGCCGGTTTCTGGACCGGCTGGTTTTTGCACTGGACCCTGCGCATGCAAGGCGCGTCGCCCGCTACGAACGCGCCACGCAGGAGCGGCTCCGGCTGCTCAAGAACGGCGTGCGCGATCGCGCCTGGCTGGATGGCCTTGAGGAAACGATGGCCGAAGCCGGAGTCGCGGTAACCGCCGCGCGGCTTCATGTGGTCGAGGCGCTGAACGTGGAATTGACGGCGCGCGGCGCCCATGGCGCGTTTCCCTGCGCCCATCTGGCGCTGACCGAGACAGGGACTGACGCCGCGCAGTTGCAGACGGCATTGGCGGCTTCCCGTCAGCGGGACGCGGATGCCGGGCGCACCAGCATTGGGCCGCACCATGCCGATCTCGAAGTACGGCACACGATCAAGCGCGCCGATGCTCGCGATTGCTCGACGGGCGAGCAGAAGGCGCTGCTGATCTCCATCGTGCTGGCCAATGCCTGGCTTCAGAAGAAGCGCCATGACGATGTCGCGCCGCTGCTGCTGCTGGACGAAATCGCCGCGCATCTCGACGTCAATCGCAGGGCGGCTTTGTTCGACGAGTTTCTCGCGCTCGGCGCGCAAGCCTGGTTGACCGGCACCGACACAAGCCTGTTCGCTCCGCTGAAGGCGCGCGCGCATTTCTTTTCCATCGACGCCGGACGCTTCACGGCCGCGGGGGCTGCATGATCCCGCTGCACAACCTTTTTATCTACGCCGGCATCTATGCGTTTGTGATCGCGCTTCCCGGTCCCAACGTGATCGCGATTGCAGCGCGCGCGCTGGCGGGCGGTTTTCGCGCGGCCATCCCTGCCGCTCTCGGCACGGCGCTTGGCGATATCGTGCTGATGAGTTTTTCCGCCTTTGGGCTGGAATTGGTGGCCAACACCTCTGCCAATGTGTTTTTCGCGGTAAAGGTCGCGGGCGTCGCCTACCTGCTGTGGCTTGGATACAAATATTGGACGGCGCCCGTGACGCCCCTCGATACGCCTGCGCGCAGTGCCGCGAGCGGATTTTTCTCGCAGTTGGCGGTGACGGCGGGCAATCCTAAGGGGATGGCGTTTTTCTTCGCGCTGTTGCCGACCGTGGTCGACCTCACGCGGCTTAATGTTTTTGGCTATCTCGAACTCGTGGCAGCGACATTGATCCTCATTCCGGCTATCACACTGACTTACGCGGCGCTCGCCGACCGCGCGCGCGTCGTGCTCGCTAGCGAGACCGCGCGGCGGCGCCTGAATAAGGGCGCTGGCGCAATCATAACGGCCGCAGCATTGGCCATCGCGGTGGGCTGATGCCAGAGCAAGAAAACCAGCAAGAAAACCAGCAGGAAATGCACCCGAACCCGACCGGAAACGGCACCTCCAGCCCCGGGGCCTATGACTCTGACTCCATCAAGGTCCTCAGGGGGCTCGATGCGGTGCGCAAGCGCCCCGGCATGTATATCGGCGACACCGATGACGGCTCGGGCCTGCATCACATGGTGTACGAAGTCGTCGACAACGCCATCGACGAAGCCCTCGCGGGTTATTGCGATCGTGTTGATGTCGAGCTGAACGCCGATGGTTCGGTAACGGTACGCGACAATGGACGCGGCGTGCCGGTGGACATTCACAAGGAAGAAGGCGTGTCCGCCGCCGAAGTCATCATGACTCAGCTCCATGCCGGCGGAAAATTCGAGCAGAACGCCTATAAGGTTTCCGGCGGTCTGCACGGCGTGGGCGTTTCGGTCGTCAATGCGCTTTCCGAATGGCTGGATTTGCGCGTCTGGCGCGACGGCAACGAGCATTACATGCGCTTCCACGACGGCGATCCGGTCGCGCCGTTGAGAATTACGGGCGAAGCCAAGGGCCGCCGCGGCACGGAAGTGACATTCTTTCCGAGCACAAAAACATTCACCAAGACCGAGTTCGATCTTGCCACGCTCGAACACCGGCTGCGCGAGCTTGCCTTCCTGAACTCCGGCGTGACCATCCGGCTCACCGACAAGCGCGGCGCCGAAAAGAAAGAGATCATCCTCAAATATGACGGCGGTCTGGAAGCGTTTGTGCGCTATCTCGACCGCACCAAGACCGGGCTCATTCCCTCACCCGTGATGATCGGCGCCGATAAGGACGGCATGCGCGTGGAAGCGGCGCTTTCGTGGAACGACTCCTTCCACGAGAACATGCTCTGCTTCACCAACAATATCGGGCAGCGCGATGGCGGCGCCCACTTGGCCGGGTTCCGCGCCGCGCTGACTCGCGTGGTTACCAAATACGCCGATCAAGCCGGCATGGGGAAAAAGGACCGTGTGCCGCTGA
This sequence comes from Alphaproteobacteria bacterium, assembly GCA_947473475.1. Lineage (GTDB taxonomy): Bacteria > Pseudomonadota > Alphaproteobacteria > Micropepsales > Micropepsaceae > CAIYRG01. Next base: position 71,033 of record CANJBZ010000003.1, on the reverse strand, counting down.
CGGGCGATGATTGCCGCGAGGGTCTCACCTGCGTGCTGTCGGTCAAAGTGCCCGATCCGAAATTCTCCTCGCAGACGAAGGACAAGCTCGTTTCGTCCGAAGTGCGTCCCGCCGTCGAAGGGGTGGTGCTGGAACAGCTCAGCCGCTGGTTCGAGGAGCATCCCACCGAAGCGCGCAATGTTGTCGGCAAAGTCATCGAAGCGGCCGCGGCCCGCGAAGCCGCCCGCAAGGCGCGCGAGCTGACGCGGCGCAAAAGCGCGCTCGACGGCAGCGGTTTGCCGGGCAAGCTAGCCGATTGCCAGGAACGCGATCCGGCCAAATGCGAACTGTTCATCGTTGAGGGCGACAGCGCCGGCGGCTCCGCCAAGCAAGGGCGCAACCGCGCCAATCAGGCGGTGCTGCCGCTGCGGGGAAAAATTCTAAACGTCGAGCGCGCTCGTTTCGACAAGATGCTCGGATCGCAGGAAATTGTCACGCTGATTACCGCGCTTGGCACCGGCATCGGGCGCGAGGAGTTCAATCCCGACAAGCTGCGCTACCACAAGATCATCATTATGACAGACGCCGATGTGGACGGCGCCCATATCCGCACGCTGCTGCTGACCTTCTTCTATCGCCAGATGAAGGAGCTGATCGAGCGCGGCCATCTCTACATCGCCCAGCCGCCACTCTATAAGGCCGCCCGCAACCGATCCGAGCGCTATCTGAAGGACGAGCGCGAGCTGGAAAATTATCTGATGGAAGAGGGCCTCAAGGACGCGGGCCTAACCCTATCGGGCGGTGAACGCATCACCGGCGCCGATCTGGCCCATTTGCTCGAACGCGCGCGCAGCGTGCGCAACGCGATCGAGGGCTTTCCGCGTCATTATCCGCGCTTTGTTCTGGAGCAGGCTGCGATTGCCGGCGCGCTCAATCCCGAATTGTTGTCGGATGCAACCAAAGCGGAAACCGCAGCGCACAACATTGCGCATCGTCTGGACCAATTGTCCGATGAAACCGAGCGCGGCTGGCGGGGCGAACCGACGGCCGACGGCGGGCTGAAGTTCCGCCGCGAAGTGCGCGGCGTGACCGAAGCTATCGCCATCGATGGCGCGCTGATCGCCAGCGCCGATGCACGCAAGCTCGACCGCATGGCCGCCGAACTGCAGACGACGTATCTCAATGCCGCCCGCTTGGTGCGCCGGGACGATATCGAGGATGTGCGCGCGCCCTCGCAATTGCTCAACACCATTCTCGATTGGGGACGCCGCGGTCTGGCGCTGCAACGCTACAAAGGTCTGGGCGAAATGAACCCCAACCAATTGTGGGAAACCACCCTGGACGAAAACGCGCGCACGCTGCTACAGGTGAAGATCGAGCACGCGGACGAAGCCGAAGATTTGTTCGCCAAACTGATGGGCGAGCTGGTCGAACCCCGCCGCGAATTCATCCAAGACAACGCCCTGAACGTCGTCAATTTGGACGTTTAGATGGGCAACGCCAAACCGTTCGACCGCACAACTCTTGAGGAGGCGTTCGAACGGCTGGGTTATTTGGTCCGCCAACGAAGCCGGTTGAGGAATGAGCCGTCCGACGACAATAGTTGAGATTGCCCATCGCACGCACGAAGGCGTTCAGCCATTCGATAGCGCCGTCCGGGAATTTCTCGATGCTTGGCAGAGTATGGACAGGATCCAGCGCGAGACTGCGCTGCGGCACGAACCCGTTGGCTTGGATCGCTTCCGTGACACGTATCTAGCTGCGCTTACGGAGTACCTGGCGCTCTCTGATCGGATTCCAGCCCCCGCCTGGACAGAGCACCCGCAGAGGTTCTTGGACGAGCCTTTTTTTGCTGGCGGCCTGGAATCGCTGAAGGCCACATTGCTGGCGGAAAGCCCGCTCTCCTTTCGCAGGCGGCTTATCTTCATCAGCGCCGATGGCTTGCATCGCCCCAAACGAACTTCCAGTTCTTCCGAAGAGGAAAACGTCCATGTCCGCGCATGATTTCGAATTCGCTTCCATCGACGGCAAACCGCTGAAGCTTTCGGACTTTGCCGGCAAGGCCGTGCTGGTCGTCAACACGGCTTCGGCTTGCGGATTTACGCCGCAATATAAGGGCCTGGAAGACCTCTGGCGGAACTATCGCGACAAGGGTCTCGTGGTCCTCGGCGTGCCGTCCAACGATTTCGGCGCGCAGGAACCCGGCAGCGAAACGCAGATACAGAACTTCTGCGAAACGCGCTTCAACGTCAGCTTTCCGATGACGTCGAAAAGCACGGTCATCGGGGGCAACGCCCACCCGTTCTACAAATGGATCGTATCGCAAGCCGGTGAAGGCGCCGCGCCGCGCTGGAACTTCCACAAATTTCTGATCGACACCAAAGGCAACCTGGCCGGCGCTTTTCCGTCTAAGGTAGCGCCCGAAGACGCGAAGCTTACGGAAGCCATCGACGCCGCACTGAAGGGGTAATCCCGTGCTGACACTCTATTTCGCGCCCGGCTCCAGCTCGTTTGCGGCGCACGTCGCTCTGCATGAAGTGGGAGCCGAATTCGAAAGCCGGCCCATGTCCTTTCGGAACAAGGACATGAAATCGCCTGCCTATCTCGCGATCAATCCCGAAGGCAAAGTGCCGACGCTGGTCATCGATGGCCGTCCACTGACCGAAGTCGCCGGTATTCTGTTCTATCTCGCGAAGACCTATCCGGCCGCGCAACTGCTGCCGGAAGACGTGGAAGGTCAAGCGCGTGCGGTGTCCTGGATGTCGTTTATTGCGTCCACGCTGCATCCGGCCCGCAGTAAGGGCGAGGAGCACACAAAGCTTGTGTACGGCATTGCCGACCAGCGCTTGGGCGATAAGGATTGGGTGCTCGGGCGCTATTCCATCGCCGACATTCATCTGTTCCGGCTTTACTGGCGGCTCAGCCGGGCGCTCCATTTACCGCCGGGCTCGTTCCCGAACCTTGCCGCCCATGAAGAGCGCATGCTGAAGCGCGAAGCGGTGAAGAAGACCGTCGCGATCGAAAATGCGATTGGCTACGAACTACCCGCGTGGTTTCCGGCAGCCGGCAAAACGACGGATTAAAACCCGACGCCGTTTACTCGGCAGCCAGCATTTCACCGCTGAGCGGATGGGTGACTTCGTAGAAGCGCGCCATCATCGTTCTCAGAATAACCGGCGCATCCGCGCCCAGTCTGTCGCGCAACGCCTGCCGGCTAAGTTCGATCTCGCCCAAATTCCTTTGCTCATCCGGTGTCAGGGCGCGGAATCCCATCGACCAGCTCGGGAACACGCGCTCGTCCGCAGGACCTTCGGACACGACCAAAACGCCGCTGTGCCGCGCATCGCGATTCATCCTGTTGGACGCCTCACGCCGAGCCGAGGTTTCTGCCTATTTCAGCCGCATCAATTCGGCCGCGGCGCCCATGCGCTCAAACGATGCGAACGGGCATATTTGCGTGGCGTGCTGCAGCAGCGGAGTGGCGCCCGCCTTGTCGCCATGCGCCAAGTTGAATTCCGCCACATAGAAATCCGCATCGCAAACCCGCTCGTTCACCTTCGCCGGATCGCCCGCGTTGGCCGCCATCCGAACCTGCGCCACGTCCGCTTGGCCGAGCAGGAAGCGGATCACCGGCATCGGCCACTGATCCATCAGCTTCATCGCGTTGGCGGCCAGCGAGACATTGTCCGTATCGGGAACATGCGCCCGCATGCGCGCCAGCGACAGCCATAGCGCATTGTAGCCCCAGACCTTCAAGCTCGCGCTTTTCGCCAGATCGGACGCGGCTTTTGCAGCATCGCCCCCGGTCACCAGACCGATGTAGCCGCGAAAAGCATAGGCGTCGGCGTTGTAAGGACTGTCCAACGCGACGGAAAAATTCAGGTCTTCGGACGCGCCGTCATAATCCCCAAGGGTCGCTTTGGAGATGCCGCGATAGGCATAGGCCTGCGCCCGTCCCGAAAGGTTCAATTCATCGCTGTTGATCGCGCTGGTGAAAAGCCGGATGGCATCGTCATATTTGCCCTCGCGTGCAGCTTTCACAGCGGCGTTGGCGTCATCGACACCGGCGGCATGTACTGCGCCCATCGGCAGAAGCAGCAGTGCGGCCGCCAGAGATGCCTTCACAAACTTTCGCATGATCGCCTCTTCCACCGGACGCTGGAGGCCATACTAACAGAAAGCTCAGGCGTGTGCCTGCACCAGCCACGCCGCCGAGGTGAGCCAGATTCCGTCCGGACCCATTTCCTTCGCCATCCGCTCCGTCACCGCAGCTCGCACCTTGGCGCGGGTTCCCTCATCGACGTCGGCCAGCGTGCGTTGCAGCGGGCCCGCATCGATGGCCGAAGACGCGGCTTCCTCGGGCGTCCGGCCCGCAAAGGTTTGGAAATCAAGCTTGCGCCATTCGGGCGCGGAAAATCCGGCTTGCAACAACACGCTTTTCACCCGGTCCGGATTCTGAAACGCATAACGGCCCGGCGCATGCGGATCGGCAGGTGGCGATGGCGGCAGAAAAGGCTTGGCCGCGCTTTCCGGAACGAAGGCCCACAAATGCTCAACCGGACTGCGCCAGCAGCAGAACACAAGGCGCGCGTTTGGCTTCAGGGCGCCGTGGATGTTGCGAAAGGCGGCAACCGGATCGGAGAAGAACATGACGCCCAATTGCGAGAATGCGAGATCGAAGCTCCGCGGCGCAAACGCATATTCTGTGGCATCGGCCTGAGCGAACGCGGCGATGCTATTGATCTGCGCCGCGCGTCCGCCCGCGACATTCAACATCGGCCCCGAGACGTCGATACCCAGCACAGTCCCGCGAGGTCCAACACGCTCCGCCAAGGCAAGCGTTGTGGTGCCCGAGCCGCAGCCGACATCAAGAAGGTGCTCGCCCGGCTGGGGCGCCGCCAATTCCAGCAGCGCCTTGGAAAGCGGCGCGTGGTCGCGATCGCGCTTCGCCTGCTCGCGCGCCCACACCTGCCCGATCGGCCCATTCCAATACGCGATCTGTCCGGCGTTACCGGCGCTCATCCCTTAAGCTTGCGTTTGCGGGAAGCCAGCGTGCGTAGACGCAGCGCGTTCAGCTTGATAAAGCCTTGCGCGTCTTTCTGGTCGTACGCGCCCTGGTCGTCCTCGAACGTCACCAGATCCTGCGCGTACAGCGAGTTCGGCGAGGAACGGCCGATCACCATCACATTGCCCTTGTAGAGCTTCAGCCGCACGCTGCCGGCGACAAATTCCTGGCTCTTGTCGATCAAGGCCTGCAGCATCTCGCGTTCGGGCGAGAACCAGAAGCCGTTGTAGATCAGCTCCGCATAGCGCGGCATCAAATCGTCTTTGAGATGGGCCGCGCCGCGATCCAGCGTGATGGATTCGATGGCGCGATGGGCCGCATACAGAATAGTGCCGCCGGGTGTTTCGTAAATGCCGCGCGACTTCATGCCGACAAAGCGGTTCTCGACCAGATCGATGCGACCGATGCCGTTGGCCTTGCCAAGCGCGTTCAAGCGCGTCAGCAGCGTGGCCGGCGAAAGAGTTACGCCGTCGATGGACATCGCATCGCCGCGCTCAAAGCCGATTTCGACGATTGTCGCCTTGTCGGGCGCTTCTTCCGGCGACAACGTACGCTGATAGACAACCGAATCCGCCTCGATCGCCGGATCCTCCAGCACTTTCCCTTCCGACGAGGAATGCAGCAGATTGGCATCGACTGAAAACGGCGCCTCGCCGCGCTTGTCTTTGGCGATGGGAATCTGGTGCGCCTCAGCAAACTCAAGCAGCCTTGTGCGCGAGGTCAGGTCCCATTCTCGCCACGGCGCGATAATTTTGATGTCGGGCTTCAGCGCATAATAGGACAGCTCGAAGCGTACCTGGTCGTTGCCCTTGCCGGTGGCGCCGTGGGCGACGGCATCCGCGCCCAGTCTTTCGGCGATTTCGATCTGCTTCTTGGCGATCAGCGGCCGGGCAATCGACGTGCCCAGCAGATAGACGCCTTCGTACAGGGCATTGGCGCGGAACATCGGGAACACGTAGTCGCGCACGAATTCTTCGCGCAGGTCCTCAATGAAGATGTTCTCGGACTTGATGCCCAGAAGCTGCGCTTTGGCGCGGGCGGGCTCCAGCTCCTCGCCCTGTCCGAGATCGGCCGTAAAGGTGACAACCTCGGCCTCATATTCGGTTTGCAGCCATTTCAGAATGACGGAGGTGTCCAGCCCGCCCGAATAGGCAAGAACCACCTTTTTCACGCCGCCTTTTGCCACCGGCTTCTCCCCACAGGACTGTTCCAGGGCCTGCGGTCTATAGGATCGCTTGGGCGGGTGCAAATGCCAGCAATAGCAGCGGGAATCTGATTCAGATCAAAACCTGAGGCGGCAAGCAAGCGATGATGTTTCCAATGAAACTCGGGAGACGCCGTTATGCCGACGATGCCACTTGCAAAACAAATCCTGGCGCTCTGGATCATGCTGCCGCCAGTGTTTATCGGCTGCTTTCTCCTGGCAATTTTCGCTCCGTTTCTGGTGCGCGCGGACGCAACGGCGTCAGCGACCGTGAAACCATCCCGTGATGGAATAGCGAAATCCGCCAAAGATCGCGACTTGGCTCACGGCATGGGGAGCGGGCACGCGAAAAATGTTTAACGCATTGAAGCGCGGCAGATAGGCTTCGGCAATGTGGCCGCGCTCGTCGAAGAATTGGAGCGCGCCACCCCAGTCCGGTTGCCAGCTGGGCGTCATATTCAACACATAGGCTGCACGGCGTTTGTGCCCGCCCGTTCTGTCGTCGTGCAGCGTCAGGAAATCTCCAGGCCGGTAAAGCGTGGCCTGCGCATCGGCCCATTCGATGTCGTCCAGCCCGGTCACGCTGCGCACCAGAGCCAACACCTGCGGTGAATTCAGGAAAGCGTGCAGCTTGGCGAAGTAGTGGTTCGGGTTGGCATACGGCTCGCCCGTCCGGGACAAGCGGTGATTATCGTAGATATAGGCAAAGCCGCTGCGCGCACGTTCGAACGCGGCGCGTGAAAAGCGCGCGCGCTCTACGAGCGTCGCACGCTCCACATCGAAAAAGTCGGCGCCCTTGTTAAAAGTGACGGTCCAGGGCGTCTCCTGTTGCAGCACCTGAAAAAGACGGCGCGCCGCCGGATCGGTGAGGATATTCTGGATGTGAATGCGCTCGCGGCGGCGAAATTCTTCCGCGAGCCCCACCCGGTCGAGCAAAGGATTCAGCTCGGGCGGTACGTCGGCAATCGCGGGCGCGGCATCGCTCATGATAGTATGGTTCACCCATTTTTCCGCTTCAGCAAGCGGGCACTCACCGAACCGATTGCATGTCCGACATGAACCCGCGTCACGGCAAGCGGCTACGATGTCGCGGCCGTTGCGCCTATTCCGGCATCCGCGCCAGTTCGGCCGATTGCATTTGCGCCATGCGGGTGGAGGCGCGCTCTTTGACGCTGGCGCTTTTCAGTTGGCCGCAGGCCGCCATGATGTCCCGTCCGCGCGGCGTGCGCACCGGCGAGGCATAGCCGGCCCGATTGACGATCTCGGCGAAGGTCTCGATCTGCTCCCAGTCCGAACATTCGTAGGGTGCGCCGGGCCACGGATTGAAGGGAATGAGATTGATCTTGGCCGGAATGCCGGCGAGCAGCTTCACCAGTCCGCGCGCATCGGCGAGCGAGTCGTTGACGCCCTTCAGCATCACATATTCAAACGTGATCCGGCGCGCGTTCGAAACGCCGGGATAGGACCGGCACGCCGCCATCAGCTCGGCGATGGGGTATTTCTTGTTCAGCGGCACAAGCACGTCGCGCAACTCGTCGCGCACGGCGTGGAGCGAAATGGCGAGCGAGGAGCCGATCTCGTTTCCGGCGCGCTCGATCATCGGCACGACGCCGGCCGTTGACAGCGTGATACGCCGCCGGGACAGCGCCAAGCCGTCGCCGTCGGCGACAATGGCAAGGGCGGCTTTCACATTGTCGAAATTGTAGAGCGGCTCACCCATGCCCATCATCACCACATTGGTGACGCGGCGGTTTTCTTTGGTTGAAGGCCAATCGCCCAGCGCATCGCGCGCCACCATCACCTGACCCACGATTTCAAAGGGCGTCAGGTTCTTGACGAATTTCTGCGTACCTGTGTGGCAGAAGCGGCAATTGAGCGTGCAGCCGACCTGCGAGGAAACGCAAAGCGTGCCGCGATCTTCTTCCGGTATGTAAACGGTCTCGAATTCCACACCCGGCCCCGTCCGCAGCAGCCATTTGCGCGTGCCGTCCTCGGAGATTTGTTCGGTCACGATCTCCGGGCGCGTCAGGCCGAAGGCCTCGCTGCTCCGGGCGCGAAAGTCCTTGGCGAGATTGGTCATGGCCGCGAAATCGCGCGCCCCGTGAACGTAGACCCAATTCCACAACTGGCGCGCGCGCATGCGCGCGGCCTTGGCATCGAGGCCGGTTGCCTCCAAAGCCGCCGTCAGCTCCGCGACGGAAAGACCGATGAGAGGTAGTGGCGTCATTGGACCTTTTATATTCATTCCGTTGATCCCGCCCCCACGCGAGCGGCGATAGGGACGGCCTTACTTGCAGCCCTGGTCGAGCTTATCCAGCGCCGCCGAAATGCCGGCCAGCGAATAATTGTCCTTGGTGGCCGTCCCGCGCGTCGACGTCCCGGATATGGACATCGCCGAGCCCTTTTTCATGGCCTCGATCAATTTGCGCTCATCGGCGGGGTTTTCCATCCACGCGCCGCCCGTCGCGCCGTCATTTTTCGTAAAGAAGGTGAATTTATCCATGCCGATCTGCACTTCGGTCTTGGCGCCGTCCTTGTACTGATAGCCGGGCACCACGGAGGGCTCGTTGCGCACCTTTCGCCCGGGCCACGTCGAAATCAGAAAGTATACCGAACCGCGGGTGACGTTTTTCGGCGTCAGCTCTTTGGGCTGGGACAGCGCATAGCAGAGCCGGTCCGGCCCCGTTCCGGTCTGATATACGTGCCAGTCCCGGAAGCTGTCGAGCAGCTCCGGCTTGTTGTCCGCCGCACGCGCAACACCAATAAAAAGCAGCAGACTTCCGCAAAGGAGCGCTTTGGCTACCCAGCTTGCACGCATCGCTGCTTTTCTCCTTATCGCACGCCCGCTTCCTTAAACATGATTTCGGCGTCCATTTGAAGCTTTGCTTATGTTGGCCGCGTATCGCGGCGCCGTAGAATCGGCTTGCCCCAGCGTTCGGGCGGCGGAACAGCGCCATTTGGCGGCCCACCCGGCAATAGAGGCCGCTCCGCAAAATGACTGAGCGAAATCAGGCGATCGTACATCACGATTGCGCCAGCCATGCCGACATTGATGGAGAAGCGCGTTGGAATTTTCACCACATAGCGGCAGCGCTCCAGCGTTCCTGAAGACAGCGACAGGCGCTCGGCGCCAAACACATAGGCTGCGCGCAAAGGATGCCGGAAGCTCGGCAGCTCAGTCGCATCGTCGGTAATCTCCACGCCCACCAGATCGCAGCCTTGCGGAAGCTGAAGCTCATCGGGCGTCGCATATTGATACATCGGCATGTGACCGGCCGCTTCCGACGTATCGGACATGGCATCGGCCAGCCGCACGCGTCCGCCGACCGTGAAAAAGAAACTGGCCCCGAACGAATGGGCAATCCGCAACAGATTGCCTAGGTTCATAGGCTTGGAAATGCCGTCGGTGCCGACGGAGAAATAACCGCGCATGGTGGGTAAGTGGGTGAGTGGTGAGTGGTGAATGGTGAATGGCGAACAGCCGGTTAAACCTTTACCATCGCTTTAGCCGCGTCCACCATACCACCACTCACTATTCCCAACTCACCACTCACCCCCTCCCATGCCCAACCCAGTCCTTGTCGAAGTCACCCGCGGACCCATGGTGGAAAGCATCCACCGCGGGGCCATCGCCGTATGCGATGCAAGTGGCCGCTTACGCATCGCTATCGGCGACGTGCAGCATGCGGTGTTTCCCCGCTCCGCATTAAAGCCTGTCCAGGCCGTGCCGCTGATCGAATCGGGCGCCGCCGAGAGGTTTGGCCTCAACGACGAGGAAATCGCCTTGGCGTGCGCCTCGCATTCCGGCGAACCGCAGCACACCACGCGAATTGCCGCCTGGCAGGAGCGGATCGGCTGCACGGCAACGGACTTTGCCTGCGGCCCGCATCGCCCGACGCATGAGGGAACGGCGGTCGCCATGATCAAAAGCGGCGAACGCTGGACGCCGTTACACAACAATTGCTCCGGCAAGCACACCGGCTTCATGACGCTGGCGCGCGGGCTTGAGGCTTCGGTGGCCGGTTATGAACAGGTAGACCATCCGGTCCAACGTGCCGTCGCCGGGACGCTGACCGAATTGGCGGCGCTCTCCGGCCCGCTCCCGTATGGCATCGACGGCTGCGCGGTGCCGAATTTCGCGATTCCGCTGGCGGCGCTGGCGCGCGCCATGGCGGTGTTGGCCGATCCCAACGGCCTTCCGCCGGCGCGCCAAGCAGCCTGCCGCCGGATCGTCGCGGCCATGATGGCGAACCCAGAGCTTGTCGCAGGCACCGGGCGGCCCTGCACGCAGTTGATGCGCCAAACCCCGGGGATTGCGGTCAAGACCGGCGCAGAGGGCGTCTATGTCGCCATTCTGCCATCCCTGGGATTGGGTGTGGCCCTGAAAGTCGACGACGGCGCCGCTCGGGCAGCCGAGACGGCCATTGCGGCGGTGCTGATCGCGCTGGCAGCGGTAAAAGACGAAGGACCGGCACATGCTTTGGCGCATGCACCGGTCCTCAATACGCGCAATGCTCAGGTTGGCGAGCGGCGGATGGTCAAAGGGCTCTTCGCCTAGCGTCCCAGAGCGCCAAACGCCTATTTCCCCGCTTGCTTCGGGGCACCATCGACGCCGGTGACAAAGCACGTCATCGGCCCGAGGCCCGGCGAGTTGAATGCGATCCGGTCGCCCTGGCCAACACAGCCCAACTCCGTCCGCGTACGGAATACAAGCGGATCGGCGACATACTGGCGCAAATTGATGCAGCCGCCGGACAGATGCACCGTGTATCGATTGTAGTTCCGGTCTGTCACGGTAAGCGTGCGATCGTTGACGGCCTGCCAGCCCCAGATGCGGTTCGATGGCAGACATGCGGTTTCCGCTGCCAGAACGGGCGATGCCAGCGTCGCACCCATCAGAACGCCGATTATAATTGTCTTGGTCCGATTCATCGCTTTTCCTCGATGTTCAATCCACAAAGCAGGCCGGATAACCGGCCCGCTTTTATGGCTTTGATAGTCATCAATTGGAGCCGATTTAGGGCGCCCCTGCCGTCACGCCGGAAATCGAGCATGAGACGAAGCCCATGCCGGGAACCTCCACGCCAAGGATGCTGCCTTTGTCCACGCAGCCGAGATTCTGCCATGTCCGGAAAACGAGGCGAGAGCCGCCATTGGTAAGGCCGACACAGCCCGGATTCATGTGGATCGTATAGCGATGCTGGGTTTGATCCGTCGCCACCACCGTGACGGGATCCACCACGCGCGTGCTCCAGATACGGTTGTGCTGCAGGCAAGCGTCATCGGCGGCCGCCAGAACGGGCGTCGCCAGCATGACTCCGGCCAAGGCGCCGATAAGAACTCTGTTTCTTGTTTTCATTTCCGTCCCTTTCGGAGGAGTTGCCCCTCCATCCGTCAAGCAAACGTAGCATGGACAAGGATGTTGCGGCAGGGCTCGCGCTTTGCAACCCAGATCACCAAATGTTGTCGTCCGTCCCCTCTCCCCATTCGGGGAGAGGGTTAGGGTGAGGGGGCGGTGGTTGGGAAGGCGCGGCTTGTCAGGATCGGCACCTGTGCGGCGGATAAATCTCCCCCTCACCCCGGCCCTCTCCCCCGTTGGGGGCGAGGGAGATGGTGGTCGCCCCACCAGCGGCGGAAGGCGATGGCAGACCAGATGACTTCCAGCACACCGAATGGCCACGCGCCTTGCAGGAATCCGTACACCGACGCGGCGAGGCACGACAGCGCCATTCCGAAGATGAACCACGGACTCCGGCGCTCCAGCGCATAACAGACGAGCATGACGGCCAAAGCCGCCACGCCGTACAACGTCAGAGCGTCCAGTTTCACGTGACCGGCACCAACACAACGAGCGGCGATAACGTGTTCACTTATCGCATACCGAATTTTCTAATTGGCGAACCTCCCGTCAGGCGCAGCGCTCCAGTCCCATAGAGGGAACCCAACGCGGTTGTTGCCTGCTCGGCGCCAATCACAACCCTGCAGGGAGAAAAACGTCTCTCCGTGTCTGTCGACTAAACTGCACGTTCCATTCGCAAAGACTTCAATCACTCGGAAGCCATTTTCTTGAAACGCCAGTGTCTCGTCGCCCGACATGGGCTGCTCGCAACCTGTAAGCACTGCCGCGAGCAGCACGACTGAGCCCCATCGCATGCAACGCAATCCGCTACTCCGCCGCGGTCTTGGGCAGGTAAATCTCCGATCCGGCTTCGCGGAATTCGGCCGACTTCTTCGCCATGGCAGCGCGGATTTGCTCGCTGCTCAGCGTGTCGTTGGTGCCGCGTGCGTAATCGCGCACTTCCTGGCTGATCTTCATGGAGCAGAATTTCGGCCCGCACATGGAGCAGAAATGCGCCACCTTGGCGCCGTCGGCCGGCAGCGTTTCGTCGTGGAAGGCTTCCGCCGTCTCCGGGTCCATGGCCAGCGCGAACTGATCTCGCCAGCGGAATTCGAACCGCGCCTTGGAAATCGCATCGTCCCAGATACGCGCGGACGGATGCCCCTTCGCCAGATCGGCCGCGTGCGCGGCGATACGATAGGCGATCACGCCATCCTTCACGTCGTTGCGATCGGGAAGTCCCAAATGCTCCTTCGGCGTCACGTAGCAAAGCATCGCCGTGCCAAACCAGCCGATCATGGCCGCGCCAATGGCCGAGGTGATGTGGTCGTAACCCGGCGCGACGTCGGTGGTCAGTGGCCCCAGCGTATAGAACGGCGCCTCGTCGCAGGCGGCGAGCTGCCGGTCCATGTTCTCCTTGATCTTGTGCATGGGCACGTGGCCCGGGCCTTCGATCATCACCTGGACATTGTGGCGTTGCGCGATCCGGTTCAGCTCACCGAGCGTTTCCAGTTCGCCGAATTGCGCCGCATCGTTTGCGTCGGCGGTCGAGCCGGGGCGCAACCCATCGCCAAGGCTGAACGACACATCGTATTGCCCCAGAAGCTCGCAGATTTCCTCAAAATGCGTGTAGAGGAAATTTTCGCGGTGATGCGCGAGGCACCATTTCGCCAGGATCGAACCGCCGCGCGAAACAATACCGGTGACGCGATTGGCGGTCAGCGGAATATGCGCCAGCCGCACGCCGGCATGGACGGTGAAATAATCCACGCCCTGCTCGCATTGCTCGATCAGCGTGTCCCGGTAGATGTCCCAGGTCAGTTCTTCGGCCACGCCGCCGACCTTTTCCAGCGCCTGATAGATCGGCACGGTGCCAATCGGCACCGGCGAATTGCGGATGATCCATTCGCGGATGGTGTGGATGTGACGTCCCGTGGACAGATCCATCACCGTGTCGCCGCCCCAACGGATCGACCAGACCAGCTTTTCCACCTCTTCGGCAGCGCCGGAGGTCACGATGGAATTGCCGATATTGGCGTTGACCTTGGTGAGGAAGTTGCGGCCGATGATCATCGGCTCGGTTTCGGGATGATTGATATTGGCCGGGATAATGGCGCGGCCGCGCGCAATTTCGGAGCGCACGAACTCCGGCGTCATCACTTGCGGAATGTTGGCGCCGAAGGATTCGCCATCGGCCAGCGCGGAGCGGCCGAGATTCTCGCGAACCGCGATGTACTCCATTTCCTTGGTAATCACGCCGGCGCGCGCATATTCGAGCTGCGAGACGCGCTTGCCCGGTTTGGCGCGCAAGGGCTTGCGTCCCGCACGGTCGAATTGCGGCACAGACAGCAACTCGCCGTCCCTCAGCCCATCGTCTTCCGGGCGCCGGAGGCGGCCCTCATATTCCTCAACATCGCCACGGGCGAGAATCCACTCGCGGCGGACGGGCGCCAAGCCCTTCTGGATGTCGATCTTGACGTTACCATCCGTATACGGACCGGACGTATCGTAGAGCCGAACCGGCGGCTCACCGCCCGACAACGGGACCTCACGGAAGGGAACGCCCTCGACATAGGTTTTCCGCGAGCCGGGCAGCGCGCCACGCGTGATCTGATCGTTGGTGGGGGCGGCGTTGCGGATTTGCTTGTTCATGGCGTTCTCCATGGCCGGATTCAATCCGGCCACCCAGTTGTTTTCACATTTCGGAAGGATAGCCGGCGGGGCCGTGCTGCCCGCGCCGTCCCTCCCTCCGCCGGTATCACCCGGATCAGGTTCAAAGGGACTGGGGTGTTAACCCCCATCTCAGTCCTCCGCCGCTTCACGCGAGGAGGACGCCCCTGGGACTTGGGCGGATTGATGCGCCGATGGGGCGACATGTCAAGGGACCGGAGGCGCGGCCTTGGTTCCTGCCGCACACAATAAGGTTCCTCAGGCACCGCGCGATGCCGGCGGGTCAGGCAATCGTAATGGCAAGCTCCGGGAGGCCTTCGACCGTGCCGACGAGCTTGTCGCCCCGGGCGCAGGCCGCGACACCGGCTGGGGTGCCGGTATAGATCAGATCGCCTGCCGCAAGGCCCACCTGCGTCGACAACGCCGCGATGATTTCCGGCACGTTCCAGATCATTTGTTCCAGGTCGCCGTTCTGCTTGAGCGTGCCGTTGACGGTGAGCTGGATTTTGCCCTTCGACAGATGACCGCTTTTCTCGGCCGGCAGGATGGCAGAACAGGGCGCCGACTGCTCAAAGGATTTGCCGATTTCCCAGGGCTGTTCCTTCTTGCGGGAGATCGTCTGAAGATCCCGCCGGGTCATGTCGAGACCGACCGCATAACCGAAGACGTGGTTGAGGGCGTCTTCCTTCTTCATGTTCTCGCTGCCGGACTTCATGGCGACCACCATTTCCAGCTCATGCTGATAGAGGCTGGTCAGGCTGGGGTAGCGCACCTCGCTGTCGCTCTCCACGATCGTGTCGCGATGCTTGGCAAAGAAGAAGGGCGGCTCGCGCTCGTCATTCCCAAGTTCGCGGATATGCTCCAAATAATTACGGCCCACGCAGTAGACTCGCCGCACCGGAAAGCGCATGGCGGTCCCTACGATGGGAAGGGTAACTTCAGGAATCTGAAAAACCAGCTGCGCGCTCATGAAAACTCCTTCCGGGGCGGGGCGAGGCCGCTTGTACCATTAGACGCTGCCAGCGGAAGCCCCGATTACGCCGCAGGTCCGGAGTGCGCCGTCCGCTTGAAGCACCGCGCCTGCCCGGCCAATATCGGTCAAAATACCCCTAAGGAAACCGCATGTCCGATACCCTCATTCCCGTCTCGTCCGAATGGAAAAAGCGCGCCTATATCGACCCGGACAAATATGAGGGCTGGTATCTGGATTCGGTCGCGCACCCGGACGCGTTCTGGGGGGAAGAGGGACGCAAGCTGCAATGGATGAAGCCCTTCACCAAGGTGAAGGATACCTCATTCGATCTGCACGATTTCCACATTCGCTGGTTCGAAGACGGCACGCTGAACGTCTCGGCGAACTGCATCGACCGGCATCTGCCCGCCCGCGCCAATCAGACGGCCATCATCTGGGAAGGCGATGACCCCAGCCAATCGCGCCATATCACCTATGCCGAGTTGCACCGGGAAGTCTGCCGTTTCGCGAACGTGCTGAAGGCGAACGGCGTCAATCGCGGCGACCGCGTAACCATCTATCTGCCCATGATTCCCGAAGCGACTTACGCGATGCTCGCCTGTGCACGCATCGGGGCTGTCCATTCGGTGGTGTTCGCGGGCTTCTCGCCGGATTCGCTCGCCGGACGCATCCTCGATTGCAAGAGCGAGGTGGTCATAACCGCCGATGAAGGCTTGCGCGGCGGCAAGTCCGTCCCGCTGAAGCGCAACACCGACGTGGCGCTGACACAATGCGAAGACGTCAAGCGCGTGATCGTCGTCAAGCGCACCGGCGCCGCGGAGTTGATGCGTGCGGGACGCGACGTCTGGTACCACGAGGAAGCGGCGAAGGTGTCCGAGGACTGCCCGCCGGAGGAGATGGGCGCCGAAGACCCGCTGTTTATTCTGTACACGTCAGGATCGACGGGAAAACCCAAGGGTGTACTGCACACCAGCGCCGGCTATCTTTGCTATGCCGCCTTCACGCACAAATATGTCTTCGATTACCACGAGGGCGACACGTACTGGTGTACGGCCGATGTCGGCTGGGTGACCGGACACAGTTACATCGTCTATGGGCCGCTTGCGAACGGCGCCACCACGCTGATGTTCGAGGGCATCCCCAATTACCCGACGACGTCGCGGTTCTGGGAGGTGATCGACAAGCACAGGGTCAACATCTTCTATACCGCGCCGACGGCTATTCGCGCGCTCATGCGCGAGGGCGACGCGCCGGTGAAGAAAACGAGCCGC
This sequence comes from Alphaproteobacteria bacterium, assembly GCA_947473475.1. Lineage (GTDB taxonomy): Bacteria > Pseudomonadota > Alphaproteobacteria > Micropepsales > Micropepsaceae > CAIYRG01. The sequence continues at coordinate 54,533 of CANJBZ010000003.1, read as the reverse complement.
GCGTCGCTGCGTCTGCTGGGTTCGGTCGGCGAGCCGATCAATCCGGAAGCCTGGCTTTGGTATCACCGCATCGTCGGCGATTCCCGTTGCCCGATTGTGGATACGTGGTGGCAGACGGAAACCGGCGGCATTCTGATTTCGCCGCTGCCGGGCGCAACCGATTTGAAACCGGGCTCGGCAACCAAACCGCTTTTCGGCATCCTGCCGGCGCTCGTGGACCAGAACGGGAATATTCTGGAAGGCGCAACGAGCGGTAATTTGGTGCTGACCGATTCCTGGCCGGGCCAAATGCGTACGGTCTATGGCGATCACCAGCGTTTCATCGACACCTATTTCAAAGCCTATCCGGGGATGTATTTCACCGGCGACGGCTGCCGCCGCGACGAAGACGGCTATTACTGGATCACCGGTCGCGTGGACGACGTCATCAACGTCTCCGGCCACCGCTTGGGAACGGCGGAAGTGGAATCAGCGCTGGTCGGAAATCTGAAAGTGGCGGAGGCCGCCGTGGTCGGGTTCCCGCACGACATCAAGGGACAGGGCATCTACGCCTACGTGACATTGAAGCTGGGACAGACGCCATCGGAAGCCCTGGAAACCGAACTGAAGCATTGGGTCGCGCAGCAGATCAGCCCGATTGCCCGCCCCGATGTGATCCAGTTCGCACCGGGCTTACCGAAAACACGCTCCGGCAAAATCATGCGCCGCATCCTACGCAAAATCGCCGAAAACGACATCGCGCACGTTGGCGATACATCAACGCTCGCCGATCCTTCCGTGGTTGACGATTTGGTGAAGAACCGCAAAAGCGTCGTCTGACGGGGTGAATTTGCTCCGGGACAACACTTCACCTACCATTCGCCGGAATGAAGTGATGGAGGACCAGATGCTTGAGGAGATCGCGGAGCAGCGCGACGCTCTCATCGCGCTGTGTCACCGTTATCATGTGGCGCGCTTGGACATATTCGGGTCTGCGGCGCACGGGACGCAATTCAATCCGGCTAATAGCGACGTCGACCTCCTTGTCAGTTTCGCGCCTACGGTGCGGAACGATCTCGTCACATTCGAGGCATTCAGAGAAGCGTTAGAGAGCCTTCTCAATCGTCAGGTGGACTTGGTGGAGAGAGAGGCCGTTGAACGCAGCCGCAATTTCATACGTCGCCGGGCTATCCTAAGCGGTACTGAGCCAATTTATGGCTGAACTGCCGGAACGCGATTCAGCACTTCTTCTCGATATGCTGCTGGCTGCGCGCGACGCACTGAGCTTCGTCGAGGCTCTGGACGAGACGACGTTTCTGGACAGCCGTCTTCATCAGAATGCCGTCATCCGATCGCTAGAGGTTCTTGGAGAGGCAGCCGGTAAAATTTCTGCCGGCGTTAGGACGTCTCATCCAGCAATCCCATGGCGCGAGATAACCGGGATGCGGCATCGCTTGATCCACGGTTATGGCGATGTGCGAATCGACCTGGTTTGGTCGGTGGTTCGCGACCGCCTGCCTCCTTTGGTCAAAGTGCTCGAAGAACTTGTGCCCTCAAACTCGCCTTGATTTCACAGTGCCGGTAGCGAATGGCGGAGGCGCTCGATGAAACTGACGACCGGAATTTTGGCGGTTTGCGCGCTGCTTCTTGGCGGAAGCAGTTCGGCGGAAACCGCGAGCCTCACGGTAAATGTTAATGACGGTAAGCTTAGCGGCGCAGTCCAAAACGGCGAGGGCATTTTTAAAAACATTCCGTTTGCAGCGCCGCCCGTGGGTGAGTTGCGGTGGCGCGAGCCGCAAGCGGTTGTCCCTTGGACGGGAACGCGCGACGGCCGCGCCTTCGGCCATGCCTGCATGCAGCCCAACTTCAACGACACCAGTGAAGACTGCCTGACGCTGAACATTTGGACGCCGGAATGGCCGGCAGCTTCCAAGCGCGCCGTCATGGTTTGGTTTCACGGCGGCGGCAATACGGAGGGCTGGACCAACACGCCGTTCTTCGACGGCTCGGCCCTGGCAAAGCACGGCGTCGTGGTCGTGACCGCCCAATATCGCCTGGGCGTGTTCGGATTTTTCGCGCATCCCGAACTGACGAAGGAAAACCCGCATCAGGCCTCGGGCAATTACGGCTTGCTGGATCAGGTCGCGGCTTTGCGCTGGGTAAAGAACAATATCGCCGCTTTCGGGGGCGATCCGGGCAACGTCACCATTTTCGGCGAATCCGCGGGCGCCGAGGACGTGCAATTGTTGCTGGTGTCGCCGCTCGCCAAGGGGCTGTTCCACCGCGCCATCGCGGAGTCGGGGCCTTTGAGAAAAATCTACCCAACACTGAAGCAGCAGGAAGAGGAATGCACCGGCGTCGCCCGTATGCTCAAAGCGCCGCATGAGGGCCAGATCGGCTTTCTGCGCAGCAAGCGTGCCGCCGATGTTTTGAACGCGGCTTGGATCAATCAAGAAATCTGCAAACCGGTCAATCTCGACGGCTATGTCCTCACGGAGCAACCGCTGAGACTCTACGCGGAGGGCAAGCAGCATCCGGTGCCGTTCATGCTGGGTAACACGTTGCGCGAAGGATTCGTTCGCGTGCCCCCGGCCGCACTCGGGCAGATGATCCGGATGCAGTATGGCTCTCGGGCCAATCGCGTTTTCGACGCCTATGGATTCGACGGACGCCGCTTGCCGCCACCCGATCCCGTTTACGGCGATATCGCGGTGCAATACGGCACGGATCAATCGCATCGCTGCCGCGTCCAGCTGACGGGCTTGCAGCACGCGCAGACCGGCCAGCCCTTTTACCAATTCCAATTCAGCCGTGATTTTCCCGGACAGACCAACGGTTCGACGCACACCGACGAAATCCCATTCGTCTTCGGCACGCCCGCATTGAGCGCCCTCAGAATGGCCCGTCCGGCGGAACTGGCACTATCGGAGCAGATACAAACTTACTGGACGAACTTTGCCAAAACTGGCGATCCCAACGGCGCAGGCGTGCCGCGCTGGAACCGTTTCGATGCCAAGGCGATGGCCTACATGTCCTTCGCCGCTCAGGGCGCGGCTGCAGGAGAAGGCCTGCGGCGGCAGCAATGCGACTTGTTTCTTGAACGGGAAAAGGAAAGCCCCACCTGGCAGTAACGGGCCACTCCACAGCGCGACCCGTCAGCCCAATATTCCTTATTTACCGAGCAGGCGCTGGAATGTATCTCCGCTTTTGGTTCATACAAAAACGCGGAGCGCCGCCGGTGCTGTTCCGGGCCACGGCTAAAGTATGGCGACGCTACCGGCCGGCAAGCTTGTCCATGGCTTTGGCGAGCGCGATGTCCTTTTGGGTCAAACCGCCTGCGTCATGGGTGGAAAGCACAATATCCACGGTGCGGTACACATTCGCCCATTCCGGATGGTGATCCATCTTTTCCACCACCAGCGCAGCCCGGGTCATAAATCCGAATGCCTCGTTGAAATCGGCAAAGACGAATTTCTTTGCGATGGCGTCACGGCCCGCCACCTCTTGCCAGCCATTTAGTTCGCCGACAGCCGATGCGCGGGCGTCCCCCTCGAGTTTGGCCATTCTCACCTCCGTGGAAAGCTGGACGGTTCGACGTACCGGCCAATGAGTCAAGCAACCCAGTTTACAGGAAACGCGCCGCTATGCTCATTGTCGGTCATGAACTGGACAGACACACGCGCACCGACCCTGGACGAAATCGAACAGCTCGCGAGCCGAGCCTTCATCGACCTACCCGATGATTTCCGGCGGCTGACCGGCGATGTCATGTTCATGGTCCAGGATTTTCCGAGCGAAGACGTCATCGACGAGATGCAGCTGGAAACGGCGTTCGACATTCTGGGTTTGTTTTCAGGACCGACGCTTGCCGACCGCGAGGGCGCCTCTGCCTCGCATGAGCCGACCATGATCTTTTTGTACCGGCGTCCCATCCTCGACTTCTGGGCAGAGAGCGGCGAACCGCTTGGCCACATCGTGCGCCATGTCCTAATCCACGAAATCGGCCACCATTTCGGGCTCAGCGACGAGGACATGGAACAGATAGAAGAGGGTGAGTAGTGGAGCCGCGCGTTTCCGCTCACCATTCACCACTCACTTCCAGCGGATAGATTCTCTCTGCGTGATAGACCGAGCCGCCGCTTCCGAGATGGCTCGAAAACAGCACGAAGCGGCTGACCTCGAACGGCGCACTGGAAAACAGCGCGTGATGGGTGAGGAACTGCACGACCTTCTCCTGCGGCGCCGCCTTAAGGCGCGCCAGCGTCACATGCGGCGAGAACTTCCGCTCTTCGGCGGCCAGACCGATCCGCTGCAGCGCGCTTTCGACTTTTTTCTGCAAATGCAGCAACGATTCATTGGGCCGCACGCCCGCCCACAAAGCACGCGGCTTCTTGCTGCCGAATTCACCTACCCCGGCCAGTTCCAAGGTAAATCCCGGTGCGCGAATTTCTGTCAGCGCATCGTCGATGTCATTGGCAACATTCTCCGGAACTTCGCCGATGAAGCGCAGCGTCAGATGAAGCTGCTCATCAGTCGACCAGCGTGCGCCGGGCACGCCGCCTTGCAGCAGAGCGAGCCGGCTACGCACTGCTTCGGGCAATTCCAGCGCCACGAAAAGCCGGATCATGTGCGCGCTCTCAGCACGGGCAGATTGCGCTTCAACGCAAAAACCATCGCAACATAGGCCGTCGCGCCCATCACTCCGGCGATCAGAAATGCGCCGATATCGTGCAGGGCTCCCGGCCCGATCACCGCATGCCCCAGCGAGACGCCGCCCAGGAAGCCTGCGGCCGCAGCTGCCGCCGCGGCAATCACGGGAACGATTGCCCGTCGAAGCTCGGTTGTGGCGACCAGAACGGCCCGTTGCCGCGCCAGAAACGCCAGCACGGCGAAATTGACCCACGCGCCCAACGACGTTCCCAGGGCCAGCCCAACCACGCCCAGCCCAAAACCCCACACGAGCACGAATTTCAGCGCGATATTGGCAATCACCGAAAGGATCGTCGCGCGCACCGGCGTCGCCGTGTCCTTGCGCGCATAAAACGAGGGAACGACGCAACGGATCAGGACAAACGCGGGAAGTCCCAGGCCGTAAGCGACCAGCGCAGCGGCAGAGGTATCGGCGGCCTCCAGATGGAATGCGCCGCGGGCGAACAACGCGCGCATCAGCGTTTCGGGCATGATGAAAAACGCCGCGATGCAGGGCAGCGTCAGCAGCATCCCCAAAATCACCGCGCGGTTCTGCGCGATGCTGGCGCCTTTCTCGTCGCGGCCCGCCAGCTTGGCCGACATTTCCGGCAGCAGCACAGTGCCCAGCGCAATGCCGATGATGCCCATGGGCAGCTGATTGATGCGATCGGCGTAGTAAAGCGCCGTCAAATCCCCGGAGGGCAGAAAGCTCGCAATCAGCGTGTCGATGAACAGGCCGATTTGAACGCTTCCCGCGCCAATGGTCGCATTGCCCAGCGCCCTCAGAAAATCCCTGACCTCCGGTGTCCAGCGCGGTAATTTCAGCCGCAGAAACAATCCGCAGCGTGCGCCCGCCCACACCGTGAACAGCAACTGCAGGAAGCCCGCGATCAGTACCCCGTAAGCGGCGGCATAGGCGGCAGAGGGGAAAAGCGGCACTGCCAACAGCGTGCCGATCATCGCCACATTCAGCAGGATCGGCGCTCCCGCCGCGGCGCGAAATTTCGACACCGCGTTCAGCATGGCCGAAATCTGCGTCACGATGGTGATGCAGATGAGATAGGGAAAGGTGATGCGGGACAATTCCACCGCCAGATTCATCTGGGCGGGATTGCCGGCAAAGCCCGGCGCGAGAAGCGCCACGATCTGCCGCATAAACAGCAACGCCAGGATCAGCAGGATCAGCTGCGCAAACACCTGCCAGGAAAACGCATCATCGGCAAAACGTGTGGCGTCTGAGGTGGGCGCGGTGCCGCTGTGCGTAGCCGCCGCGGTATAGCGCGGTAGGAACGCGGCATTGAATGCGCCTTCGGCGAAGATGGCGCGGAAATTGTTCGGCAGACGGAACGCCACCAAAAACGCGTCCGACATCGGCCCAGCGCCGAGGATGGATGCCATGAGAATGTCGCGAACGAAGCCCATCACGCGCGACAGCGCGGTGAACCCGCCAACCGAAAGCAGCCGCCCGATCATCTGCCGATTATCGCACCGTTTGGCCGCCGGCGGCTTTGGCCGACGCAAGCTGGATCAGCTTCATCACCGAAGGCGTGATATTCTTCACGATGACATCGAGGCCTTTCGCGTTGGGATGCAAGCCGTCCGGCTGGATGAGCGAACGGTCGAGAACAACACCGTCAAGAAAGAACGGATATAACAGCGTTCCATATTTCTTCGACAGCCGCAGAAACACCGCGTCATAATCCGCCGCGTAAGCGGGCCCGAGATTGCGCGGGCTTTTCATCCCGGCAAGCAAAACCGGAATATTGCGCGCCTTCAGCTTGGCGAGGATCGCGTCCAGGTTCTTTTCCATTTCCGCAGGGGGCAGACCGCGCAACGCGTCGTTCGCCCCCAATTCGACAATCGCCGCATCGGGGACGTTTTTGGTGTCGGACAGACTCCAGTCCAGCCGCGCCTGACCGTCCGAGCTTGTATCGCCCGCTACCCCCGCATTGATGAAGGTTACGTTAGGTTGCTGTGCCTTCAGCGCGCGTTGCAGAACGTCGGGAAAGGCCATGCCATTGGGCAGCCCATAGCCGGAGGTAAGACTGTCCCCAAGCGCCAATATCCGAATACTGCGCTCGGCCGCACCGGCGCTGCCGGTCAATGCCATTAAAAGCACCAAGTTGAGCACTATTGTCTTGAAGGTAAGCGGCATCGTCACTATCGCCTGAGGATATGCGAGCATTGCAAGAACGCGACGCGCGAGAGCAAGCGGCTAAGCCGCCATCCATTCTGCTCGAAGACCTGCGCCTGACATTGGCGAGCGCAGCGGGGCCGGTCAACATCCTGAATGGCGTTTCGCTCACTGTAGCGCGCGGCGAGGCCGTGGCGCTGCTCGGCCCATCCGGTTCCGGGAAGTCCTCGCTTTTGATGGTGGCCGCCGGGCTGGAAACGCCGACCGCGGGGCGGGTCAGCGTGGCCGGACGGGTGTTGTCGGGTCTGGGCGAGGACGCGCTGGCGCGGTTTCGGCGCGAGCATGTCGGCATCGTCTTTCAGTCGTTTCACCTTATTCCCACCATGACGGCGCTCGAAAATGTGGCGGTTCCGCTAGAATTGCTCGGACGCAGCGATGCGTTCGCGCGCGCGGAGGACGCCCTGCTGCATGTCGGCTTGCAACACCGGCTTGAGCATTATCCAGGGCAACTCTCCGGCGGCGAGCAGCAGCGGGTGGCATTGGCCCGCGCCATCGTGCATGAGCCCGAAGTGCTGTTCGCCGACGAGCCGACGGGCAATCTGGACGGGGCCACCGGCACCGCGATCGTCGATCTACTGTTTTCGCTGCGCGCACGGGTCGGGGCGACCTTGTTTCTGGTGACGCATGAAGAGGCGCTGGCCCAGCGTTGCGACCGGACCTTGCGCATGAAGGACGGCCTCATTGTGGCGGATACCCTGATCCTCCCCCGCATTGCGGGGGAGGGGGACCATGCGCAGCATGGTGGAGGGGGCTGATGCAGGCTCCATCGGCGGATTCTGCGCGCATTTCTAAATTTCTTTCGAGGGAATTAGCCCCGCGTACTGAGCTTGTGGCCGCCCCCTCCACCGCTTCGCGGTCCCCCTCCCCCGTAAACGGGGGAGGATCTTGAACGCGTTTGCGCTGGCCCTCCGGTTTGCGCGGCGGGAATTGCGTAGCGGGTTGGCGGGATTTCGCATCTTCCTGGCGGCGCTGACGCTCGGCGTTGCTGCCATTGCCGGTGTGGGTTCTCTGGGTGAAGCGTTTCTTACCGGGCTGTCGGAGCAAGGGCGCACGCTTCTGGGCGGCGATGTCCGCTTGCAGCGCATGTATGAACCGGCCGGCGAGGCCGAACGCAAATTCCTCGCGAGCTATGGCCGCATCACCGAAAGCGCCGCGATGCGCAGCATGGCCGCGGACGCGAAAGACCAGACCAAGCGCACGCTGATAGAGCTCAGAGCCGTGGATCGCTCCTATCCGCTGCTCGGCGAAACGGTGGTGTCGCCCGCAATGCCCCTGCAAACCGCGATTTCCTGCGACACGCAAACCTGCGGCACGGCTGTGGAAGCAGCCCTGCTCGCTCGATTGGGATTGAAGGTTGGCGATACCATCCACATCGGCAGCTCTGACTTTCTCGTCCGTGCCCAAATTGTCTCCGAGCCGGACCGCATTTCCGGCGGCTTCACGCTGGGACCGCATGTGCTTGTTGGGATGGACGGCCTGCAACGCGCGGGTCTGATTACACCCGGCAGCCTCATCAATTACGCCTACCGTGTCGCCTTTGCGGGAAACGCGGAGCCAAAAGATTTTCGCAACGAAGTCGCGCAAAAATTCCCTAGGGGCGTGTGGGAAGTGAACGACCGCGATAACGCGCTGCCGCAGGTGCGACGCTTCGTCGAGCAGGCCACCATGTTCCTGACGCTGGTCGGTTTGACGGCGCTGATCGTGGCGGGCGTTGGCGCAGGTCAAGCCGTCGAGGCGTTTCTGGAACGCAGGCGCGTGACGATCGCCACGCTGAAAGCCATGGGCGCGGAAGGCCGCCATATCTTTCTGATCTACCTCACCCAAATCATGGCCGTGGCAAGCGTCGGGATCGTACTCGGGCTCATACTCGGCGCCGCCTTCCCGTTTGCGGTCCAGCACCTCGCCGGCGATGCCATTCCAGCGCCTGCGCATTATGCGCTCTATCCGGGGCCGCTTTTGCTGGCGGCCTTGTTCGGCGCACTGGCCGCGCTTGGCTTTGCGGTGCCGCCGCTCGCCCGCGCCCGCGAGATTGCACCGGCGGGCTTGTTCCGCGACCTCGTTTCGCCATCGTCTCGGCAAGGCCGCTGGCCGTACCGGCTGACAGCGGCGGGCGCGTTCGCTGCCATCGCGGCATTATCGGTTCTGCTTTCGCCTTATCCCTGGTTCAATCTCGCCTTTCTCGGCGGCACGATCGGTGTGCTGATCGTGTTGCGTCTGATCGCGCTGGGCGTGCGCTGGGGCATCGCGCGCGTGCCGCGCCGCCGTTCGCAGTCTTTGCGTCTGGCGCTCGCCAATCTGACCCGGCCGGGCACACCGGCGGCAGGGATCATCGTCGCGCTGGGGCTGGGACTGACCTTGCTTTCGACGGTCACACTGATTCAGGGAACCGTCGAAGCGCAGATCGAAGATCAGCTTCCCTCGCGCTCGCCGAGCTTTCTGTTCGTGGACATCCAAAAGGACCAGGCCGACGCCTTCTCCAAACGTGTGCAGTCGTTCGGCACCAACACCGATTTCAGCCTGACGCCCATGCTGCGCGCGCGCATCGTCAAGTTGAAAGGCGTCCCCACGGAGAAAGCCACCATCGCGGCCGATTCGCGCTGGGCGGTGAACGGCGACCGCAATCTCACCTACAGCGCCAGCAAACCGAATAACGCGCGCGTGGTTGAAGGGCCGCAGTGGTGGCCGGCCGAATATAGCGGACCGACGCTCGTTTCCTTCGACAAGGATTTGGCGAAGGGCATGGGCCTGAAGATCGGCGACACCATCACGATCAGTCTACTCGGGCGGGAAATCGATCTGCGCATATTTAATCTGCGCGACATCGACTTTCGCAATGCCGGGCTGAATTTCATTTTGACGGTTTCGCCCGGCATCGTGGATAAAGCCCCGCACGCCTTCTTTTCGAGCGTGCGCGTCGCCCCCGCCGATGAAGACGCCCTGTTCTCCGCCGTGTCCGGGTCCTTCCCGAATGTGACGGTCGTGCGCGTGAAGGAAACCTTGGCGCAGGTCGGCGAGATGCTCGCCACGCTGGCGCGCGGCATCGAAATTGCCAGCCTGATCACGATCCTGGCGGGCGTGCTGGTCCTGGCGGGCGCGATAGCCGCAGGTCACCGGGCGCGTCTATACGATGCCGTGGTGCTGAAAGTGTTGGGCGCCACACGGGGCAGGCTCGCCGTGGTTTACGTCATCGAGTACGGCTTGCTCGGCGCCTTTGCCGGTCTGGCGGCTGCGATTGCCGGGGCCACCGCGGCGTGGGCCGTTGCGCATTTCGTGCTGGAGGTACCGTTCGTCTTTCAGCCGCGAACCTTATTCTTCACGATTGCGGGAGGTTCGTTAGCAACACTGTTTCTGGGACTTTCCGGCGGCTTCGCCGCATTGGCGGCAAAGCCTGCAAAGCGGCTGCGAAATCCTTAATTGCGATTATTAATTTCCGGAAATCCGCCGGCGGGGTTTCGGACATCCACCCATTGATGTTGCGGGCGCAAAGCCCGATATTAGCCGCGATCCCCTCGGATCAAGAGATTTATTGGAGAGCCATTATGGCCGAATATGACAACAGGGTTCGGAGCTGGGGTGGCGCGGCGGACGCTGCTGCCATCGATGTGGGCCTTCGGGCTTACATGCTTCGCGTCTACAACTACATGCTGCTGGGCTTAGCGCTCACGGGCGTAAGCGCGTACGTCACCTCGCTGGACACGCCGTTCCGGTCGCTGTTCTTCACCTTCACCGCGCGCGGCTATTCGATGTCGCCGCTCGGATGGGTGGCGCTGTTCGCCCCGCTGGGCCTCGTGATGCTGCTGGGCTTCCGCCTTCGGCAGATGAGCCTTAGCGCCGTGCAGGCGACCTTCTGGGGTTATGCCGCGCTTATGGGCATCGGCTTGACGCCGATCTTGCTGCTCTACACGGGCGCAAGCGTGGCGCAGGTGTTCTTCGTCACCTCGGCGACGTTCGGCGCCATGAGCCTTTGGGGCTACACCACGAAGCGGGACCTGACGGGCTTGGGCTCGTTCCTGTTCATGGGCCTGATCGGCATTCTCATTGCCTCACTGGTGAACATGTTCCTCCAGTCCGGCATGATGTCGTGGTTGATCTCGGTCCTCGGCGTGGTGATCTTCACCGGGCTGACGGCCTATGACACGCAGAAGATCAAGGAAGGCTATTACGTCGGTAACGACGGCACGGTTACCGGCAAGAATGCCATCATGGGCGCGCTGACGCTCTATCTGGACTTCATTAACCTGTTCCTGATGCTGCTCCGCCTCATGGGCGACCGCCGCTAAGACAGTCACTGCGTATAATAAGCGAAGCCCCGGAGGTCCTGCCTCCGGGGCTTTTGTTTTGTAGCTCCTCCCATGCGCGCGTAGCGCGCGGCGGGGAGCCATGCGAAGCATGGTGGAGGGGGCGGTTGCAGCGCGTAGAATTCGTATGGCTTGATTTTCGTCGCAGAAAGTTCGGCGCGGCTGTCGCCCCCCTCCCCCGCTTCGCAGGGGAGGATCAACTGAATTTTCCGCTAGCTAGCGACTCACTGCGTTAGGGTAGGACAATGCGCACGCCCTCCCCTGCTTCCCCCTTGCTGTCCGTCACGTCCCTGAAAAAGTCGGTACCCGGCGGCCGGGTGCTGTTCGATGGACTTGATATGGCGGTCGCGCCGGGCGAATTCGTCGCCATCATGGGGGAATCCGGCGCGGGCAAGTCCACCCTGCTCAATCTGATCGCCGGGCTGGACACCGCCGATTCCGGCAGCATTGCCATTCGGGGCACGGTTTTGGACGGTCTGGACGACGATGCCCGGACAAAGCTTCGGTTGGCCGCCATCGGCTTCGTGTTCCAGGCCTTTCACATACTGCCGCATCTGACGCTGGCTCAGAACGTGGCGCTGCCCCTGGTGCTGCAGCACATGAAGGCGCGGGAGGCGGAGGAGCGGGCCCACGCGATGCTGGCGTCCGCCGGCCTGTCCGGCCGCGGCAATGATTTTCCCCGCGCGCTGTCCGGCGGCGAGCTGCAACGGGTCGCGATTGCACGGGCGCTAGTACACAAACCCGCGCTGATCCTGGCGGACGAGCCGACCGGCAACCTCGATCCCGAAACGGCGGCGCGCATTCTCGAACTGTTTGCAACGGCGGTACGCGAATCCGGCGCGGGCGTTTTGCTGGTCACCCATTCCCATGTCGCCGCGGCGGTCGCGGACCGCACACTCTTGCTCGCGCGCAGCGGTTTGCGGGAACACGATGGCCGCTGACATGTGCGGTCTCAGCGGCGTCGCCACGCGCTGGATGATCGCCGGCGAGTGGCGCGCGCATCCGGCCCGCGTGATCCTGGCGGCGCTCGCGATTGCCGTGGGCGTTGCACTTGGCTTTGCGGTGCATTTGATTAATGCCTCGGCGCTGAACGAATTCTCCCGCGCGGTCAGAACCGTGAACGGCGATGCCGACTTTCAGGTACACGCGAGGACACCGCTCGGCTTCGAAGAGGCGCTGTATCCCAAACTGGCGCGAACCCCCGGCATTGCGGCGGCAAGTCCCGTCGTCGAACTGCCCGCGTCCATCGATGGAAAAGTGCCTCTCACACTTCTCGGCATCGATCCGTTTCGCGCGGGGCTTGTTACGCCCAACCTGATGGGACGGCCCGTTGCGGCGGAAACGACCCAGACCGCGGCTCCTCCTTCGGCCACGGACAACGCCTTGGGCGAGACGTCCATCTTTCTTTCGCAAGCGGCGCTGCTGGCTCTGAACAAGAAGCCAGGCGACGAAATACAGGTCTCTGCCGCCGGACAAACGCTTGCGTTCACGATCGCCGGTACGCTTCCCGGTGTCGCCGAGGGACAGAGGCTTGCGGTGGTGGATATTGCCACCGCGCAGTGGCGCTTGAACCGGCTTGGCCGCTTGCAACGTGTCGATCTGAAATTCGTGGAAGGCGCCGACGAACCGCGCGTCAGGAATGCACTGGCCGCGCTACTCCCCAGGGATGCGGAGATCGTCAACGAGACGACGCAAGAGCGGCGCACCGATGCGCTCTCGCGCGCCTACCGCGTGAACCTGGACATGGTTGCGCTGATGGCGCTGCTCACCGGCGGCTTTCTTGCCTTTTCCGCGCAGGCCTTGTCGGTGGCGCGCAGGCGCTCGCAGTTTGCCTTGTTGCGCGTGCTGGGCGTGCAGCGGCGGGCGCTGCTGTTTCAAGTGCTGGTGGAAGGCGCTGTTGTCGGCGGCATCGGCGCCGCGCTCGGGCTCGGCGCGGGACTGTTCCTCGCGCAAGGCGCGCTGAGTTTTCTCGGGGGCGATCTGGGGGGCGGCTATTTCAGCGGCACGCGGCCACAGCTTATTTTCGCGCCAGGGGCGGCGCTGAGCTTCTTCGGGCTTGGGCTGCTCGCAGCCCTAATCGGCAGCGTCTTACCTGCGCGACAGGCGGCGCAAGCACAACCGGCCATCGCCCTAAAAGATGCCGGCGATGCCGCCGACCCACGACGCGCGCCGGGCTGGCGCATCGCTCTCGCGCTGCTGCTGGCCGGAGCCGTTTGCGCTTTCCTGCCGGCGATCGGCGGGCTGCCGCTGTTCGGTTACATCTCCGTGGCGTTTTTGCTGGCGGGCGGCGTCGGCGCGATGCCGCTGTTGGCGCGCGTGCTGCTGACGCCGTTGCAGCATGTCACCTTCGGGGTTTCGGGCCACCTCGCCTCCAAGCATCTGTGGGGCGCGCCCTCCCAAGCGGCCATTGCACTATGCGGCATTGTCGCGAGCACCAGTCTGATGATCGCGATGGCCGTCATGGTCTGGAGCTTCCGCAATTCGGTGGACAGTTGGCTGGTGCAAATATTGCCCGCTGACATCTACCTGCGGGTGGAAGGCGACGACTACAATGCCTTTGCGCCGGATGTGCAGCAGCGCATGGCCACGGTGCCCGGCCTGCAATCCATTCACTTCCGCAAAGTCACGCCGTTGCGTCTGTCGCCCGATCAGCCGCCGATCACCTTGCTGGCGGAAGACATCGACCCAGCCAATCCGTCCGCGCTGCTTCCGCTCATTGGATCGTCGCGGCCCATTCCCGACGGCGCGATTCCCGTGTGGCTGTCCGAACCGGCCACCTGGCTTTATCCGTATCGGGCAGGCGACTACATGGACCTTCCGCTTTCGGGGGCGTCCGGCAGCACACGCGTTTTCGTGGCCGGCATCTGGCGTGATTACGGCCGGCAGCAAGGCACCGTCGCCATGGCCTCGCCCGACTATGTCCGTTTGACCGGCGACCGCTTGCGCTCCGATGCCGCGATCTCGCTGAAGCCCGGCGCGGATAGCGCGTCCTTGCCGGATGCCATGCGCGCGGTGATGCCGCCCTCGCTTGCCGGGCGCGTGTCCTTCGTGCCGTCGCGCGACTTGCGCAAATTATCGCTGCAGATTTTCGACCGCAGCTTCGCGGTGACGTATCTTTTGGAGGCCATCGCCATTCTTGTTGGATTGGCCGGAGTCGCCGCGACATTTTCGGCGCAAACACTGGCGCGCACCAAGGAATTCGGGATGCTGCGGCACATCGGCGTGCTGAAGCGGCAGATCGTCGGCATGCTGGCGGCGGAGGGCGCGCTGCTCGGTTCGGTCGGCGTCGTTGCGGGAATTGGCCTGGGCATCGCGATCAGCCAGGTTCTAATCCACGTCATCAATCCGCAGTCGTTTCACTGGACGATGGAAACGCGCCTTCCCTTCGTTCTATTCGCCACGGTTGCCGTAGCGCTGGTTGCTGCATCGGCAGGAACGGCGCTGATAGCCGGACGCCGGGCGCTTTCCGGCGATGCCATTCGTGCCGTGCGGGAGGATTGGTGATGCGCGCCTTGAAATGGGCGTTGGCGCTGATCCTGCTCGCAACCATCGGGCATGCCGCCGACACGCCGGTCCTGCCGAATTATGCGGAAGTCCGTCCCGGCGTGACGCTGAGCTTCCCGCGCGACCACGGCGCCCATCCCGAATTCCGGACGGAGTGGTGGTACATCACGGGCTGGCTCGATACGGAGGACGGACGCTCCGTGGGCTTCCAGGTGACGTTCTTCCGTACACGGACTTCCACCGATCAACGCAACGACAGCGCCTTTGCGCCCAAGCAGATATTGTTCGCGCACGCGGCGCTGTCCGATCCGCAAACCGGCCATTTGCTGCACGATCAGCGGATCGCGCGGGAAGGCTTTGGCCTCGCACAAGCCTCAATGGCCGATATGGACGTGACGCTGAACGATTGGACGCTGAAACGCGACGCAAACGGGCGCATGACGACACATGCGGGCGGTAAGGATTTCGCGCTCGACCTGGGTTTCACGCCAACCCAGCCCGTGATGCTTGAGGGCGAAGAAGGCTACAGCCGCAAGGGCCCCCTGCCCGCGCAGGCGAGCCATTATTACAGCCTGCCGCATCTGCTGGTGTCTGGGACGGTCACGCGCAACGGCCGCAAGGCCGCCGTAAAAGGAACCGCCTGGCTGGACCGCGAATGGTCTTCGGCCTATCTCGCGCCGGGCGCTGTTGGATGGGACTGGGCCGGCTTCAACTTTGACGACGGCGGCGCGCTGATGGCGTTCCGGATTCGCGACGCCCAAGGACAGGCTCTGTGGGCGGGCGGGTCGTATCGCGATGCCAAGGGCGCCCTGACGCATCTCGCCCCCGGCGACGTCGCATTCGCCCCGGTAAGGCGGTGGCATTCGCCGCGCACCGGCACGGATTATCCGGTGGAGCAAAACCTATCGGTGCGGCTTGGCCCCGCCACGAAGGAATGGCGCATTGCGCCTCTGTTCGACGATCAGGAGCTGGACAGCCGCGCCGGGGGCGGCCCCGTCTATTGGGAAGGGGCAGCGCGCGTACACGGCGGCCGCGGCTATCTTGAACTGACCGGCTATTTCAAACCCTTGAAGATGTGACCTCGCCCGTACCGAGGCCCTGTGGCATGGCGGCGGGACTGTGCTAGCGTGCCCAAAAGCGCACAGCGCACGAAAACGGGGCGGAACGACAGAATGAATGAAGATGTGATCTTTGGGCGGATCGCCAAACGGCTCCTGCCCTTCGTCATGCTGCTTTACGTGGTCAATTATATCGACCGGGTGAATGTCGGCTTCGCGGCCTTGACCATGAACAAAGACCTTGGGCTGTCGCCCGCAGTCTTCGGGCTCGGCGCCAGCATTTTCTTCATCAGCTACATGATCTTTCAGGTGCCCGCCAATCTGATGCTGGAAAAATTCGGCGCCCGGCGCTGGATTTTCACGATCCTGGCGGTGTGGGGACTGATCTCCGCGTCCAACGCCTTCATGACGGGACCGTATAGCTATTACGGCCTGCGTTTTCTGCTGGGCATCGCGGAAGCCGGGTTCTTTCCGGGCATGCTGCTCTATATGACGTATTGGTTTCCGCAATCCTGGCGCAGCCGGTTTGTCGGCATTTTCATGGCCGCGATTCCGCTGGCCAATATTATCGGCGGACCGCTTTCGACGAGCATACTCGGTCTGGACGGCGTCTGGGGGCTGCATGGCTGGCAGTGGATGTTCATCCTGGAAGGCCTGCCCGCGACCGTGCTGGCTTTCTTTTCGCTGAAATATCTGCCCGACAGTCCGGCCACGGCGTCGTTCCTCACCGCTGAGGAAAAAGCCATCGTCATAGCGCGCGTGAAGCAGGATGAGCGCGGCAGCGATCATCGCACCATGTGGCCGGCGCTGCTCGACATACGCGTGATCGGACTTGGGCTCGTGCTCCTGGGCAACCAGATCGGACTGTACGGCGTGCAGCTTTGGCTGCCCCAGATCGTGCGCGACATGGGCTTTTCGAATTTCGCCACAGGCTTCGTGGTGGCGTTGTGCTTCATTGCCTCCATGGTCGTGATGATCTGGTGGGCACGGCACAGCGACGCCACGGGCGAGCGCGTCTGGCATGTTGCAAGTTCGCTTCTGCTCGCCGGCGCCGCCCTTTTTGTGGCAGCAGCCACGCAGTCAAACGCGTTGGTGTTGTTCGCGCTGGCGATCGCGCTGATCGGAACCCTGGCCTATAACGGCCCGTTCTTCAGCCTGCCTTCCACGTTCCTGGCCGGGACGGCGGCAGCGGCGGGCGTGGGTTTCGTGAACACAATCGGCAGCCTGGGGCGCTTCATTGGGCCCTGGGGCGTGGGATATCTTAAGGAAACAAGCGGCAACTATTCGTCTGCCATGGCGGCGATGGCGGTGGCGATGACGATCTCCGGCCTGATCGTGGTGGTCATGGGCCGCAAGATGAGCCCGCGCAAAGTAGCGGTAAACCCGGCGTAACGGTTAGACCGCCCCCTCACCCTAGCCCTCTCCCCGAAACGGGGAGAGGGGACTTAAATTGTAATTTCGGCGCGCATGTAGAGGGCGCAGGGGCCGGATAGAATCACGCGCTCGCCTTCGTCCGTGCACAGAAGATCGCCGCCGCGCGGGCTGGCCTGATAGGCGCGCAAGGTCGATTTACCGAGGCGCTTCGCCCAGAAGGGCGTGAGCAGGCAATGGGCCGAGCCGCACACCGGGTCTTCGGGCACACCGTGATCGATGGTGAAGAAGCGGGAGACGAAATCGTAAGGCGTCGAGTCGCCGGGTGCGGTCACCACAAGGCCCCACGTTCCCGTGGGCCGCAAAACGGGCGCGATATCGCCGAGCGTCATGCGGCGAATGTCGGACGCGTCCTCCCAGACGGCCCCCAGATAACGGCCCATGAAAAACTCGGCAGGCGGAGGAACGCCAAGAGCGCGCCCCAGCATTTCGGCTGCACCCTCGGCCGCAGCGAAGGGTGCGGCCTGATCGGACGGAAGCGCCATTCTCAGCAGGCCGTTTTGCCCGCGCTCCACCGTCAATTCGCCGCTCTTGGTGGCAAATCGAACCACATCGAGATTGCGGTCCAGTTCGTTCAACACCACCCATCCCGTGGCCAATGTCGCATGGCCGCACAACGGCACTTCCGCCTGCGGCGTGAACCAGCGCAGCGCGTACTGTCCCGGCCCTTGCGGCACCAGATAGGCGGTTTCCGACAGATTGTTCTCGTTGGCGATCGCCTGCAGCGTCGCATCCGGCAACCATTCGTCCAGCGGCACAACAGCCGCCGGATTGCCGGCAAAAGGCCGTGACGCGAAGGCATCCACCTGCCAAAGACGCAGTTTCATAGGCGGGGCTCCCAAGGGACGCGGCAGTATAGCCTTTCTCCGTCTCAAGTGCGCCTAGCCATTGCCTGCCGCACTGCAGTATAAGCCGCGTCGGCACCGGTCGCCCCCTACATGAAGGCCGGGCTTACTTCCTGAACCAAAACGAGAGGGACTACCGTGAAAGGATTTCGCATTTTCGGTGCAGCCGTGGCGTTTGCCGCGCTCGCACTGGCGTCGCAGGCTATGGCGCAGGACGACCAAATTCCCACCAGCAACGGCAATCTGACCATCCATCCGGTCCACCACGCCGGTCTGGTGCTGACCTGGAACGGCAAGCGCATCGTCGCCGACCCGACCAGCTTCCCGCCGGGCAAGAACGGCGCGGCCGATTTCAAGGCTGCCGCGGCCCCCGATCTGATTCTGATCACACATGAGCATGGCGATCATTTCGACGTTCCCACGCTGACGGACCTCGTTGGCCCGAACACCGTCATCGTCGCCCCGCAAAGCGTGTTCGGCATGATGCCCGCCGCGCTGCAGGCGAAGACCAAAGTGATGAAGAACGGCGACAAGCAGACCTATGCCGGCGTCCCCATCGAAGCGGTCGTGGAATACAACACGACGCCGGACCGCCTGATGTTCCACCCCAAGGGTCGCGACAACGGCTATGTGCTGACCATGGGCGGCAAGCGCGTTTATCTCGCGGGCGACACCGAAGAGACGCCGGAGCTGAAGGTCCTGCCGAACATCGACGTGGCCTTCGTGCCGTTCAACCTGCCGTACACGATGACGGAAGAAGCCGCCGCCACGTGGGTAAAGGACTTCAAGCCGAAGATCGTCTACCCGTATCACACGGGCATGAGCGACGTGAACAAGTTCAAGACGCTCGTCGGCGCCGCCTCCGACGTCCGCCTGCGCAAGTGGTACTGAGTTTATAAACCACTGCTGAATGCTGACGGCCGCTCTCGCAAGAGAGCGGCCGTTTTTGTTTGCCTCCTACGCCGCCATTTTCTTCCCCCGCTTGCGGGGGAAGTGGCGCGCGCAGCGCGACGAAGGGGGCGCGGTGCACGTGCTCATCGTCAGTTGATGCGAGCAGCTCCTTTTTTCCTCACGGGAGCAATTGCGCGGTGGCCGCCCCCTCCACCGCTTCGCGGTACCACTCCCCCGTAATGGCCGGGTCAAGCCCGGCCATTACGGGGGAGGATCAAAACGAGGAGTGTTGTCGCCTTGGCACGCGCTTCCTATGATCGGCCTGCATCACAATGGCGGATTCTATGGCGGAACTTCTTCTGGGTTGCGGGCACGCGCGTATCAAACGGGTGGGCTTGAATGGCCGCGAAGCCTGGCTTGATCTAACGACGCTCGATTCCAATGCCGATGTCGCGCCCGACGTGGTCCATGACCTCGACGTGCTGCCCTATCCGTTTGCCGATAATCACTTCGACGAAATCCACGCCTATCATGTGCTGGAACATTGCGGCCGGCAGGGCGACTGGAAGTATTTCTTCGCGCAATGGACCGAGCTGTGGCGCATCATGAAGCCGGGCGGATTGTTCTGCGGAATCGTGCCGCACCATTCTTCGCCTTGGGCCTGGGGCGATCCCTCACATACGCGCATTGTTGCAGTGGAGAATTTTACGTTCCTGGATCAGGAGCAGTATGCCGACTGCGGCAAGACTTCGATGACCGACTTCCGCCCCTGGTACAAAGCCAATTGGAAGCTGCTGCATCAGCAGGTCTCAACCGATCTGCAGCAGATGTTCGTCCTCCAGGCGATCAAAACGTAAAAGAAAAAGGGGTTACACAAATGACACGAAGGAAGCACGAAGGGCACAAAGACCTTTGTGATCTTCGAGCCTTCTTCGTGTCCTTCGTGCTACCTCTTCATTTTTCCGCTATTTCAGCGTTGCGTAAATGCGGCGGACGGCGTTGTCGGCTTGCATGTCGTTGCCGCCCACCTTGGCCTGAAAATCGGCAACGGGTTTGGCGGCGACGGCTTGGTCTTCGGTCTTGCCTTCGGCTTTCAGCTTGGCGACGCGGTCGCGCATCGACACCAGCATATCGTGATAGGCTTGAAGATCGGCCTTCGTCGCGAGCGGGCCGTGTCCGGGCACAATTTTCGTCTGTGCGTTCGCCATGTTCACATACATCTGCACGCCCGAGATAAGGCCGTCGATGGTGGCGCCGAGCGCAATATTCGGCAGACGGGCGCGCCCGCCCGTGTCGCCAATATCCAGCACATTGGCATCCGCGAAGTAGACCACCGTGTCGGTATCCGTGTGCCCTTCCATATGGACGAGCTGCGCCGTGCGGCCGCCGCTGCTTACCGTCGTCTTGTCGGCGTACACCTGCTTGGGCAGCGCGTCGGCCGGTGAGGCGGGCGGCTTCTGACCGTTGGCGCCGGGCGGCGGATTGGCCAATCGGTCCTTCAGATTTTGATGCGCGACAATCGTGGCGCCTTCCTTGCCAAAGGCTTCGTTCCCGCCGGTGTGGTCGCCGTGATAGTGCGTGTTGATGAGGTATTTCACCGGCAGATTGGTGATTTTCGCGATGGCTGCTTTCAGCTTGTCGTGCATGGGCGCGAATTGCGCATCCACCATGATGACGCTGTCGCTGCCGACGGCGATGGTGACGTTTCCGCCCGCGCCTTCCAGCATATAAGTCTTGTTGCCCAGATCGGTGGTCTTCACCTCAACCTTGGAAAAATCCTGCTGTTGCGCGTAGGCGTGTGTGCCGAACAACAGCAATGCCGCGGCGGCGCTTAAAATTGTCTGTTTCATTATTCCCTCCCGTTTTGCGGACAAATCTACACCTGCCGCCTGCCGATGCGTAGAGCTTGCGGCAAAGTCTTTGCGCTGCGGCAATGCAAAATACATCAACGCGGCCAGGGTTCCTTGGGTGAGTTCGATCGCCGGGGCATGTGTCCCGGACGAGCTCAGGGGGACGCATATGAGCATGATTTGCAGTGTGCTGGGCATTACGCCCGCACAGATCGCCGCCATTCGGCGTACACCGGCATTGGCGAGTTATCTCGCCACCCATGCCGATACGGCGCACATGGGACCGGACGGCGCGCCCGGCCTATCGAGCGCCCTGGGTCCCATCGGGCCGGTGTTCGATCTGCAGAAGACCTGGCACATTCTGCATTACCTGTTCACCGGCGACGTCGGCCCCGGTGCTCCGCCTTCCGATGCACTCATCGCGGGCGAGGAGTTGGGCGAGGATTTGGGATATGGCCCACCGCGTTTGCACGATGTCGATCCGACGCGAGCGTTTGCCGCATTCCTGAGCCTATACAATTTGCAGCCCCGGCTCGATCTGGCGGAGATGCGGCGCGCCGGTGTTTACGCAGTTCCAAGAGGGGCGCATATCGGCGAGCGGGAGGAGGCCGCGTTGCGTGAGGACGTGGCGGTCAGCCTCGAAGACTTGCGCGATTACGTCGATGCAGTCGCGGGAAAGCGAAATGGCTTGCTGATCTGGCTGTCGTAAGCCCCACGGCGAACGGCCCAGCAGTTAACCACACTGCATGCTCCGCGATTGACCGCTGCCGCTGCATGGAACAAGGATTGACGCTGTCCGCAGCCCGCACAGAAGACAATCTGCGGACGCGAAGAATTCAATCCGGTGGTCTTCGTGAAACGTGCTCTCGTCAGACTTTCGGCTTTATTGTTCTTGTCTGCCGCGATGCTGTCGTGTGGGCAGCGTGATGCCCAAAAGGTCATCGTGCGGGCGCCGGCGCTCTCCATCACAAAGCTTCCGGTCCTCATCGCCTACGACCAAGGCCTCTTTGCCAAGTACGGGCTCGATGTCGAACTATGGATGGCGCCCTATGGCACGCATTCCGAAGCCGTGTATGCCGATCCTCTGACAAGGCTGTGGCGGAAGACCGGTATCGGCACGCCAAAGCGGCCTGATATTTTCGTCGATGGCACCACACCAGCCATGGTGCGGCTTAGTCAGAACGCCGGCGTAAGGCGGCGTGTGGCGATCGGCGGCACCGATTGCGATGTACGCGCGCACATTATCGGCCGCAAAGGCATCGCGAGTTTGGACGAACTTAAGGGCAAGCGCATCGGCGTCACCGCCGCCTACACCACATCGGGATTTCATGCGCTGCTGCTCGCCCAACGCATGGGCTGGGACCCGGTGCGGGATGTTTCGATCGTCGGCGAGGTGTCGGACATCGACCCGCTGCTCGACGGCTCGGTGGATGCGATGGTGGCGTATGAAGACACCTATGCGCGCGCGCTGAAAGCGGGTCTGCCGATTCTGGCGGATACCGCCGATTGGCACGCGTTTATCGCGGGTAACAGCATCAATGTGGAAGCGGCCTGGCTGAAGGATCCCGCCCACCGTGAAACCGCGCGCCGCTTCATGAAGGCAATCGCGGAAGGGACCGCTGTTTATTTCAAGCAGCCGGAAATCGCGCTTCAAGCGATGGAGAAGTGGTACGGCATTTCCGACCGGGAATTCCTGAAGACCCTGTATGCACGGGGCGCCTGGCTGCCGAAGAAACCCTATGCCTGCCATGAGGGCATCGCCAAGACGATGGAGCTGTACGACTCCCACGAAATGCGCCGCTACAAGCCGGAAGATTTCTACGACGACAGCATCATGGCTGAGATCGACCACGAAGGCTTTTTCGACACGCTATACAAATAGCCCGCCCAGCGGCTGGCGCTCCCTAGGGGAATCGAACCCCTGTTTTCGCCGTGAGAGGGCGACGTCCTGGGCCGCTAGACGAAGGGAGCAGTGGCCAGGGGGCGCTTATACGGTCGCACGGCGTCAGGGATCAAGGCGAGTATCACCGTAAAGCGGGAGTGACGCTCAGGCTTCGAGCAGCTCGAGCGGGGTGAACCCGGAGGGGCCGTCGAAGCGGTAGGCGCGCAAGCTGAGGCCTATTTCCGCCGATCCGCCCGCAATCACATAGAGAAAGCCGGGCTCGTAGGCTTCGGCGCGGTCGGTTGCCGACGGGGCGGGCTCGCCATCGGGGTGCGAATGGAAGCAGCCGATGATCTGCGTGTCTTGCCCGCGCATGGCCCGAAGCAGATCGAACTGCGCTTGCGGGTCGATCAGGAAGTGGCGGGCCGGGTTGTCGGCGATGTTTGCGGCCTCGTGCACGGCCGTGGCGATCCAGCCTTGGCCAGCCTCGGTTCCCTCGATCAGCCCGCAGCATTCGTTGGGATAGGCACGGGCGGCGGCCAAAAGCACCTGCGCGGCCAATTCGTCGGGCAGAACAAGAGCCGGTGTCTTCACGGCCGGGTGGCGACCGCAATCCGGCCGATGGTGCGCCCAGAAGCGGCGTCCAGCACGACGAGTTCCTCGCCGTTAGGCCCGGAAAGCCGCAGCAAAATGCGGTTTCCGTCAAGCTGGGTGGATTCGATGCGCTCGCCGGGGGCAGCGACGCTTGCCGCATATATCGCGTTTGCGGGAGCGCGGTTTCCGGCGCGCAAAACCGCCGTTGTGATCAAAGCAATCACCCCAACGACGATGAGAACGCCTAAGATGATGACGACCGCCAGCATGCCACGATAGCTTGGCGCCGCTTTTACATCGCTTGGGACCATGGCCGACATCTTATCCGTCAACGGAAGAACCTGTGAGTTTTCAGCGGCCGAGGCGCACAAAGGCTGGCGGCTGGACCATTTTCTGGCGGTCAGTTGTCCTGAGCTTTCGCGCTCACGCCTGCAAGGGTTGATTACGACAGGCGCCGTTACGCTCGGCGGCCAGACGATAAAAGACCCCAACAAGCGGGTCAAACCTGAGGACGCGGTGATCGTCGTCATTCCGCCACCGACACCGGCGGAGCCGCAGGCGCAGAATATTCCACTCGTTATTGTCTACGAGGACACGGATTTAATCGTCATCGACAAGCCCGTGGGGCTGGTGGTGCATCCGGCCGCCGGCAATCTCGATGGCACGCTGGTCAACGCGCTGCTGGCGCATTGCGGCGGCGATCTGCCGGGCATCGGCGGCGTGGCGCGTCCGGGCATCGTCCACCGGCTGGATAAGGACACCAGCGGGCTGCTGGTTGCGGCCAAGACGGAACGGGCGATGCGCAGTCTGGCCAAGCAATTCGCGGCACATTCCGTGGAGCGGGCCTACAACGCGGTGGTTTGGGGCGCGCCGCGCGCCGGGGAAGGGCTGGTCGAAGGCAATCTCGGGCGCAATCCCTTTGACCGCAAGCGCATGGCGGTTCTGCGCGGACAGGGCAAACCCGCGCGCACCCGCTACCGCATGCTGGAACATTTCGGGACGGGCGAAAAACCCTTCGCCGCCCTGGTCGAATGCCGGCTGGAGACCGGCCGCACCCATCAAATCCGCGTACACTTGGCCCATATCGGCCATCCCCTGATCGGGGATTCGACCTACGGCCGAAGCCGCGCCGCCCCGCGGGCCAAAACGCCGGAGGAAGTGGCTGCCTATGAAGCGGCGACAAATTTCCCCCGGCAGGCGCTACACGCTGGATTGCTTGGTTTTTTTCACCCGACAAAGCAAACCACAATGCGCTTTGAGTCCGCTTGGCCCGAGGATTTCGCGGGACTGGTCACGTCTTTGCGAAGCTTGAGCCCGGCCCGAGGTTAAATCGGCGAAAGGGTTGTAAGTAGCCCCCCCCGTGCCCACATTCCGCCAGAATAGGGGATATTCTTAAGCAAGCGAGCGTTAGCACTTCGGCAATATGCGCCATGCGCATTGCCGCTACCGCGCTTTGAGGGGATTTAAAATGGCTACGAGAGCACTTCCAGCCCTGGGCGAGGGCGGTCTGTCTCGCTATCTGTCCGAGATTCGGAAGTTTCCGCTGCTCGATCCGCAGGAAGAATACATGCTCGCCAAACGCTGGCGCGAGCATGAAGACACCGATGCGGCTCATCGACTGGTCACCAGCCATTTGCGGCTGGTGGCGAAAATCGCCATGGGCTATCGCGGCTATGGTCTGCCGATCAACGAAGTCATCGCCGAGGGCAATATCGGCCTGATGCAGGCGGTCAAACGGTTTGAGCCGGAGCGCGGGTTCCGCCTCGCCACCTATGCGATGTGGTGGATCAGGGCGTCGATCCAGGAATACATCCTGCGCTCGTGGAGCCTTGTGAAGCTCGGAACCACGGCGGCGCAGAAGAAGCTGTTTTTCAATCTTCGCCGCGTCAAAGGCCAGATCGAGGCGCTGGAAGAGGGCGACCTCAGGCCCGAGCACGTCAGCGCTATCGCGACGCGCTTAGGCGTGCCCGAGGAGGAAGTGGTTAACATGAACCGCCGCCTCGCCTCCCCGGATTCGTCCCTCAACGCCCCTCTGGGCGGCGAATCGGATTCCGAATGGCAGGATTGGCTGGCCGACGATGCGGTAGACCAGGAAACGCAATTCGCCGAAACCGAAGAGCTGGAGGCGCGCCGGACCCTGCTGTCTACCGTTCTGGAGGAGCTTACCCCCCGCGAGCGCGACATCCTGCAAGCCCGGCGCCTGCGCGACGAGCCGATGACGCTGGAGGACCTGTCGGTCAAATACGACATCAGCCGCGAGCGGGTGCGCCAGATCGAGGTCCGCGCCTTTGAAAAGCTTCAGGCAAAGATGAAGTCCGCGCTGGTCCACAAACAGGCCGAGACCCTCGACGCCAGATAGCGTCTGGCCTAAACTTGCCTCTGGGGAAGTCAGAGCAAAAAGCTCTGCGGGAGGCATATCCATGGAAAAATTGGTGAGGAGCGTTGCCCTGGTGGCGCTTGGCGCTTTTGCGGTGGGCACAGGCTACGGCCTTGTGCAGCAGATGGTGAAGATTTCCACGCTGCAATCGCTGAACAACAACGACATCTCGGTCGAGCAGGCGCTGATGGTGGCGCAAGGTGCTGTCGACGCCTGTAAGAAAGACAACTCCGTCATCAGCGTCGCGGTCGTGGATCGTAACGGCATGACGCGGTTCCTGGTGCGCGGCGATGGCGCGTCGCCGGAGATGGCCGACAATGCGCGGCGCAAGGCCTATACCGCGCGCACCTTCCGCCAAAATGTCTCGACGTGGATGGAACGCACGGCGATGGATGCCAAAGACGACAAGGGCGTGCGGATCGATCTGAACGGCCAGCAATATCTGGAAAATACGATCACGGAACCGGGCGGCGTGCCCATCACGCGCTATGCCGATGCCATTGGCGGCGTGGGCGTCACGGGGGCCAAAGGCGGACCGATGGCGGATGAAGCGTGTGCGCAAGCCGGCGCCGACGCCATTGCCGATCAACTTCTCTAAAAAAATCCGGAGGATTCGATGTCTCGTTTCTCTCATCTTCTCATTGCGGCCGCTGCGGCTTCCCTTCTGACGGCGCCTTCCGCTTACGCGCAAACCAAGCTGACGTCCGAAATGGCGATGGCGGCGGTAAAGGCCGTGCAGGCCTACGCCAGGAATGACGGCTCCGATCCGTCGACGGCCGTGGTGGACACCAATGGCGATGTCGTGCTGCTGCTGAAAGGCAATAACGCCGCGCCCCACAATGTCGGCTTGGCGGAGCGCAAGGCGTTTACCGCCAACACGTTCAAGATGAAGTCGATCGAATGGCGCGATGTTTCCATGCCGGGCAAGGACCGCGCGAGCGAGCGCCAGATGCCCAAGGTGATTCCGTTGGGCGGCGGCGTTCCGATCATGGTCGGCAGTGAGGTGGTTGGCGCTGTCGGTGTATCCGGCACGCGTGGCGGGCAGGAAGGCGATACCGCGGGCGCACAGGCCGGTGCGGATGCCGCTGCTCAATTGGCGCAACGCCCCGTCGCTCAGAACTGATTTTTGGAGAGAGTATATGAAAGCGTTTTTCAGCTTGCTGTTCTGCGCCCTCACGGTGCTTGGGTTTGCGCAACCCGCCAATGCCGTTGAGGCTCAGGGCGCCATTTACGTCACCACCTTCTACGAGGTCACACCGGGCGCCACCGCGGACACCGTAGCGATGCTGAAAGAGTATCGCGACGCCGCGCGCAAAGAGCCGGGCATGATGGTAGCGGACGTGTATCAGGAAGCCGGCGCGCCCGCGCGCTTCGTCACCAACGAAGTGTGGCGCGACATGGGCGCGTATGAAACGCACGCCAAAGCCATCGCCCGCGCCCAGCTGTTTCAGAGAATGCTGCCGATCCAATACGGACCGCCGGATGCGCGCACCCATATCGCCCATTACATCGCGCCGGGCGGCGGCGCTGCGACGGCGAACAGCATTCTCATCATGAGCCATCTGGACGTGACGCCGAACGTGCTGCCGCAATTGCTGGACATCATGAAGCCGCTGTCGGAAGGCTCGGCCAAGGATCCCGGCATGCAGAAATTTCAAATCCTGCGTCAGGCGCCGGGCACGGGAAATCATTTCCGGCTGTTCGAGATTTGGGCCAGCGAACGCGCGTTCGATGCGCACAATCTTTCGGCACACACGCAAGCGTTCCGCAACGATCTGGCGCCCATGCTGGGCACGCCTTACGACCAGCGCAAATATCTGCCGGTCAATTGAGCGACTGAGGTTTCATCGGAACGGCCGCCCCGGACACGAGGCGGCCGTTTGCTTTAGGAGGTGCCTGTTATGAAGACGCTGTCCCGGCGCTTTGCGTGTGCGGCTTTGCTCGCGGCCATGGTTGGCCCCGCGGTTGCGCAAAATCAGCCGATACCCGTCATCGACGGGCCGACCTATGTGATGACCTATGTCGAGGTCGTTCCGAGTGGCGCAGGCGCCGCACTGGCCGCGCTGAAAGAATACCGCGATGCCGCCCGGCGTGAACCCGGTGCGATGTTCGTCGACAT
Organism: Alphaproteobacteria bacterium; assembly: GCA_947473475.1. Classification (GTDB taxonomy): domain Bacteria; phylum Pseudomonadota; class Alphaproteobacteria; order Micropepsales; family Micropepsaceae; genus CAIYRG01. The sequence continues at coordinate 26,822 of CANJBZ010000003.1, read as the reverse complement.
CATGCAGGAAGACGGCCGGCCCTATAATTTCGTGCTCAGCGAAGTCTGGCAGAACCGCGGCACGGCATCCACGCACGCCTCGGCCGCCGCCATGAAGGCCATGAACGACAAAGTGAAACCCATCGCGCTCGGTCCCACCGATCTGCGGGTTCACCAGGCACATTCCGCGGCGCCGCCCAAAGCGCCGAGCCCGAACAGCGTCGTCGTGATCAGCCATTGCGATGTGGCGGGCGGCAATACGCAGAACCTTATCAACGCATTCGCGCCGCTGACCGAGGCCAGCCGCAAAGACAGCGGCATGGTGCGCTTCGATGTGCTGGATGAAGTGCCGCTGCACGCCAACCATTTCCGCGTCTACGAAGAATGGGCCAACATGGCCGCGTTCGACGCGCACAACCGCGCGCCCCACACGCAGACCTATCGCCAAGTCATTCTGCAATGGCTCGGCACGCCCTACGACCAGCGCCTCTACAAAGTCGTCAGCTGATTTATTCCTCCCCCGTTTACGGGGGAGGGGGACCGCTTTTCTCCCCCCGTTGTTACGGGGGAAGTGGCGCGCGTCAGCGCGACGAAGGGGGCGCTTGCGGTGGAGGGGGAGGCCGCGCACTCGGCCTAATTTCAGCATCCTCAGTTTCGCGTCGTGCAAACACTGGCGAGCATTCGTGCAACGGTCGCCCCCTCCACCGCCTACGGCGGTCCCCCTCCTCCGCTACGCTGCGCTTCGCAGGGGAGGAGCCGATTTACCGGTTCAAAATCGGGATGGATTTCACGTCGGGTGGGGGCGGCAGGCTGCTGATGTAGGCGTGGATGTTTGCCACTTCGGCATCGGGCATTGCGCTCTGCACATAGGGCGGCATTTCGTTCACCGGATGGCGCAACTGATTCAAAAACGCCTCGTAGCCGATGTCCATATTGGCAAGGCGCAAACCGCCGGTGCGTCCGCCGCCGCCTTGGCCCACCGTGCCGTGGCAATAGGAACAGCCCTTGGTCAAATAGGACTCGCGCCCTTTGGCGGCGTCACCCTTCGGCGGTTCGGCTGCGAGTGCCGAAGAAACAGACAGCGCCAAGACAACAGCAGACAAACGCAAAATCATCGTCATTTCAGCGCCCCTGTGTCACGACATCGACCAGAACGGGCTCACCGGCTTTGACGATGGCTTTCGCCCGCGTCAGTGCCGGGCCCAGGTCCTTCGGATCGGAGATTGGCCCAATGGCGGCGATGCCCATGCCCTGCGCGATTTTCGCGTAGTCGATGAACGGATCGCGCAGCGTGGTGCCGATATGCGCGCGATCAAGCCCGCGCATATGCCGGTTCGCCATGCGCTGGACATGCATGAGTTCCTGGTGATAGCCGCGGTTGTTGTGCATCACGAACATCAGCGGAATCTTGTGATGCGCCGCCGTCCACAGCACGCCGATGGTCATCAGCAGATCGCCGTCGTTCTGGATGGCCACCGTAAAGCGGCCATGCTTACGATTGGCGAGCGCCGCGCCAACCGACGCGGACGCGCAATATCCAATGCCCATGCCGCCACCATCGCCGATGAAGTGATAGGGCTTGTCCATAGTCCACAGCCGCTGCGGCCAATAGGATAGCGAAGCCGTCGGCGAGGCCATCGACCAATCTTCGTTGCGGATTTGCTCATACACCTCGGCGCACAGTCGGCCCGTCGAGATGGGACTGGCGTCCCAGCCATAGGTCGCATCGACATGGGCCTTGTCGAAATCGGCCTTGTGCGCGTCGGCCAGTTTTTTGCCGCGCGCTTCGAAATTGGCTTTGCGGCCCTGGTCGACGTGTTTCCTCACCGCTTCAATCAACAGCGGCAGTGTCGCTTCGCCATCGCCGGTGATCGCCACATCGACATCGGCGAAACGCTGGAAATCCTGATAGTTCGATTTCGTATAGAGATCGCCGCAACCCAGGCTGATGAGCCGCGCGCCCGGCTTAGTGATTGGCTTCGACGTGCGGTGAAGCTGGTCGCGATAGGAATTGATGACACCCCAATAGTCGTTCATCTCCAGGCCAAGCACCACATCGGCCTGCGACAGGTGCCCCCGCGCGCGGGAGCTTTGGTTCAGCGGATGCCGGGTGGGTAGGTTCAAACGCCCGCTGGTATCGATGACCGGGCATTGCAACGCCTCGGCCAGCTCGACCAGCAGCTTGGCGCCTTTTTCCGTGCGCGCATAACGGTCGGCCACCAGCACCGGATTTTCTGCTGTCGCGAGCAGACGCGCGGTTTCCGCAACCGCGCCGGATTCGCCTTGCGGGGCCGAAACCTGCGGCAGCTTGGGTATACGCAATTCCATGCCCGCGGGAATCGGGTCTTCCTGCAGCCCGCCATCGGCAACCAGCAGCACCGGCAGCGTCGGCGGCGTCATGGCGATTTTGTAGGCGCGGACCGAAGATTCCGCGAAGTGCTGCAACGATGCGGGATTGTCGTCCCATTTCAGAAAATCGCGCGCCACGGCGGCGGGGTCTTGCGCGCTGTGATTCCATTCGATACCCGGACGGCGAAGCTGCACGTCCATGATGTTGCCGATCACCACATAGACCGGCACGCGGTCGCACCAGGAATTGTAGAGCGCCATGGTGGCGTGATGCAGGCCGACGGTGCCATGCGCGAACACGCACAACGGCTTGCCTTCGATCTTGTAATAGCCATGCCCCATCGCCACGGAGATTTCTTCGTGGCTGCAGGTGAGGAATTCCGGACTGTTGTTGCCGTAATTGATCAGCGACTCGTGCAGGCCCCGGAAGCTTGAGGCGGGGTTGGACGCCACATAATCGAAGCCGAGCGCTTTGATGCAGTCGACCATGAAGTCGCTGCCGCTTTTGCCTTCGGTCAGCACCTCCATTTCAGGCGGCACCCCTGTTTCCGCGGCGCGGTTCGGCATGGGGACCGCATTGCCCGCCGGCGGCGTGCGCGGTTGTGCAACTGCGTTCAGCGGCGCGGCCATTGCGGCGGCGCCCGCAAGACCGGCGCCCTTCAGGAATTTACGGCGTTTGATATCCGGACCGTCGGCCATTTTCGGCATGGTAACTCCCCGATTTCCCCACGAAAAACTGTGTAAAGCTTAATGGGCTGCGCGGGACGTGTCGATGCAGGCATCGTGTTGCCAGCTTTCGCTTGTCCGCTCCGCGGCTTTCAAGGTAGCCTTTTATGGTTAATGGCCGAGTGGAAAGCACCGTCGAGGGTGCTTTCCGCCGCCGCCATGACGTGTCGACGTATAGGGGGGCGACGCGTTGGGTCCGCAAAATTGGGCATGCCGGCCGATTTATTACGGCTGGTGGGTGCTTGCGGCTACGGCCGCCATCGAAATGCTGGCCATCGGCAGCACCAGCTATTCGGCTGGGTTGTTTGTGCTGCCCTTGGAGCGTGAGTTTTCGCTCGGCCGCGCGGCCGTCAACAGCCCACGCCCCGATCAAGCCACCGCGGTCTTACCCGGAAAATCGTTGAACACGTTACCTAACGGCTCACCGCGATAGTGATTTTTGAGATCGTTCGAATGAATGAACTCATCCCGGAACCAGGGATATTTCTGCGGCGAAAAGGCCTGAATCGCCCAATCGATCAGCCTGGACACACGCGCAATCCGCTTGGCGTCGGGATGGTAGGTCAGCCAGATATCGATCGTTTCGTGAATGCCGAGGTCGAGCGGCACGATTTCGGCGCCCACCCACTGCGCATAGGTCGGCAGCAGCCCGATGCCGGCGCCTTTGGCGATCGACCAATAATGCGCGCTGCTGACATTGGTCCGCAGGGCAACGATACGCGTCGGCGAGATGCCGGGGAAAAGACGGTCGTAAAGTTCCTTCCACTGCGCATTGTCGTCGGCCTGCACGAGAATCCGGTGATTCGCCAAATCGCGAATCGTTTTCGGCATGCCGAAGGTCTCGAGATAGCTCGGCGCCGCGAACGGCAGGAAGTGCAACCGCCCCAGTTTTACCAAACGCAGATCGGGATTGGTCGGCCGTGTGATCTGAATCGCAACATCGGCTTCCATGCGCAACACGTCAGCGGAACGCATGGCGCAGTTGAGATCGATGATCAGATTCGGATTGGCGCGCTGAAACTCGACAAGCCGTGGCGCGATCCACGCCGTGCCCAAACCTTCCGTAACGGCCAGCCGGACTTCGCCCGACAGGTCGCTGTCCGCGCTGTTGCTGGCCTGCATCAAACCGAAGGATGCAGCTTCCATTTGCACTGCGGCCGCAAACACTTGTTCGCCTTCCGCCGTCACTCGGACCCCATCCACATGGCGCGTTAAAAGGATCATGCCGAGGCTGTTCTCAACCTCGTCGACTCGGCGCCGCACGGCGTTCACCGACATGCGTAGATGTTCGGCAGCAGCCCGGAAGCTCCCTTTACGGACGACTTCCAGCGAGACGCGGACCGCATCCCAATCCGGCGTTCTTCGCCGTGTTCCGTGTAGCGCCTGTTCCGAATTCGGAACACCGCGTTCCATTTCGCTCTGCATACGAAATCACCGTCCCTCGATAGATTTTTATCACGGATGGAAGAAGGTGGGGAAAAAATCATGACCGAATATCCTTTGGACCTAATTCGTAGCCGCGGACAACTCGACGTCGCGAAACCGCGCCGCCTCCTGACAGAACTCGATTCCGACAGATATTCCAAGCACTTGGTTGTGTTTCGACCCGATGGAAAAGCGGTGGATGACCTGGTTCAGAAAGCCAGCAAAGCGATCCCTGGCCTGACCGATAGTTCGGTGGTGCACCGGGTGCTTCGGCACAACCCCGATTGCGTAATTGCCATAGCGCGCAAGCGTAAGTTTAACCCTGCTGTTCCGTTCGGTGACGGGTTCTTCGCTTTCCTGCCGCTCAACAAGGCCGGGTTGTATCAGCTGGCGGCCGGCGCCCTCGACACGGGAAATCCGGACCTGTCGCTCATCGCGCGGCCGGATGAAACACCGGCGGGCATCTACGTCTGGGCGACCTTCGCGCCGGGTCCGATTGCGGCAGGCGTAGCCTTGGCCATGGAGCGAATTGAAGTGGCTCCTTACGCCGGGGTCAGCCTCTATTCACGCCCGAACACGCCGGAAGGGTTTCGCTTCAACGAAAATCTCGGGTGGAAGAGAGGCGCCAAGGTCGGTCCGATCTATGCGCCACATCTTTACACCTTTCCGCGCACCGCGGTTTCTCCGCCGATCTACGACAGCTACCGCCGCGACGGCTCGGAAGCCGGCGTCTCTGTCACCGTGGCCCGGACATTCGAAGACCTGATGCGGGTTTCGAGCCTGAGAAGCGCGGTTTACATCGGCGAGCAGGAATGTCCGTATGAAGAGGAATTCGACGGCAACGATCTGAGCGCGACTCATCTGATCGGTTACGTCGGCAACGAGCCGGCCGGCTGCCTGCGCATTCGCTTCTTCGCCGATTTCGCGAAGCTCGAACGTCTCGCGGTGCGCAAGGAATTCCGCAACACGCGTCTTTCGTTTCAGATTGTCCGCGCCGCCATCCGGTTGTGCCAGATGAAGGGTTATAAGCGGCTGTATGGTCATTCCCAAAAGCGGCTGATGAACTTCTGGGGCCGTTTCGGTTTCCGCCCGCTGGAGGGCGCCAAGGAATTCGTCTTCTCCGATTTCGATTATGTTGAACTGGTCGCCGACGTGGAGAAGGATCCCAACTCCATCGGCATTGGCGCGGACCCGTATGTGCTCATCCGTCCCGAAGGGCGCTGGCACGTTCCTGGCATTCTTGAACGCTCCGCCGCACGCAAGGCAACGCGTCCCTCGGTGCACGCCAAGGTTCAGGAACATCATTTATGAGCACCGTCATCACGCTCTCGAATTTCAGGCAGCGGACGCGTGAGTTGCCCACGCTGGTCCTGATCGATATGCACCATGACGCCGCGCGCGAGCCATCGCCCGCCGCGGCGTTGTTTTCCGAATCGCTCGCCAACTGCCGCGCGGCGCTTCGTCATGCGAGAGCGTGCGGTATTCCGGTGGCGTTTACACGCCAGGTCCCTGCGCCGGAAAATATGGTGACGTCGCCGGTCTATCCCCGCTGGATCGAAGGCTTCGAGCCCAGCCGTTGGGATATGGTGTTCGATCGTCAACGCCCGTCCTGCTACACGAGCAACGAGTTCGCCGAGGTGGCCGGCGAACTGGACGGCAATTACGTCATGGCCGGGCGCTTTGGCGAGTTGTCCTGTCTCTCGACCGCGGTTGAAGCGTTCCATCGCGATCATCGCCCGACCGTCTTGAGCGATGCGCTGATGTGCCTGCCGCAGGACAATTTGCCTGCGGCCTGCGTACGAGACGCCGTCACGTCCATCCTTGGGCTCTACGCCGACACGACCGTTACGCATGCCTGGGTCAGAGCGACGTCACGAAGAATTGGGGCCGTTAAATGACAATGCTTTCAACATCGCATCCGCTGCAATACATCGCGGAGGTGCTGACACAGATGGCCACGACCCTTCGGGATTTCGAAATGCAGGAATCCGCTCAGCTTCTCGATAAAGCCAAGGCGGACATCGACCACAAGCTTGCCGAAAAGGTGAGAAGGGGGACTTTGGAGAGACAATGACCTTGCTTTCGCGGGCCCACTACCCGCGTCAGCATCAAGGCTTGGCACTGCGGCGATTCACGAGGTTGCGCTCGAGCTTTCTCGTGAACCGCCGTCGCCAAGACGGGGCGGTCGGCTAGTCCCCCTGGCCGGCCGCCCTTTCGCCTTCCCACCGCCGATCCGAGCTGGCGCCCATTTCGCCGGGGGAGGAATTGGCGTGTACAATGAAGCCAAACCCGCCGCTATCGCAAATGTTTGTTCACCTTAATTCGGCACGGGGCGCCATTTTAGGTTGTAGTTTTCGTTAGGCGCAATTTGAAAGTTATGTCGCATCGATGATATTGCCCATAGTAGTTTATTGATTGTGCGAATGCTTTTGGAGGGGAAGTTGGCGCGTCCGAAGGGGATCGCCGCCGTCCTGATTTGCTTTTTGTTGTCCTCTGCCGCCGTCAGCGCGGTCGCGGCCGATTCTGGTAACCGGGCAGAGCAAGCGGCCGACCAAAAGCCTGAACAAGTCGTCGTTACGGCGACACAGCGGTCCGAGCCGGCCCAGGATGCGGTCACGAGCGTATCGGTCTTTACATCCGAGCGCCTGACTGGCGCTAACATCACGTCCGTAAAGCAGCTCGCGACGCTTGCGCCGTCGATGACGGTCCTCAACTCGATCGGCGAAGCGTTCGGCCAGCTTATCGCCGTGCGCGGGGTGGCCACATCCGGCGCCGATGCCGGCCTGGAATCGGCAACCGGCATAACGCTGGACGGGGTGCCGATGATGCGGCCCGGCGTTTCGCTGTTCGACCTGCAAGGCGTTGACCGGATCGAGTTCCTGCGGGGGCCGCAGGGAACGCTTTTCGGCACCAACACAACGGCGGGCATCATCAATGTTCTGACGCGCCGTCCAGGTTTCGATCCGCACCTTGAGGCCAGCGCCACCTATGGCGAGCGCAATTTGCGGGAGCTGCGCCTCTCGGCGGAAGGGGGCATCGCCCCCTCGAAGCTGGCGGCGCGCATCGACGTACTCGCCGGCGCGGTGGACGGCTATCTCAAGGACCCGAATACCGGCAGCGTTTATGGCGCGCGGCACAAGGATGAAGCCAGGGCGCAACTTCTCTGGACGCCAACGGACGATGTGGATGTGCGGCTGATTGCCGATTACCTCCACCACGGAGGCTCGATGAATGCGCCGGTCTATCGTGTCGTGGGCGCCACGGGGCCGCTGATCGCGGCGCTGGCGCACGCGCCTCTGACGGCATCGTTCCATGCACGCGACGTTACCCAGATCGACGCCGAGTCGCCGCGCTTTGAAATCAGCGACAGCGCAGGAATCAGCACGCAGGCCAATTGGGAAAGCGGGGCGGGAACGCTGACGGCGATTGCCTCGCACCGCTCATCCACGATCAGGCGCGATTACGATCTGGACAACAGCCCGGCCGATCTCGCCTACGATCCGCGTGACGGCGAACGCTTTCACTTGTCGACCTTCGAACTGCGCTTTCAGGGCGAGGCCGGGCCTCTCGATTATCTCGTGGGCGGCTATGTGAGCCGCGGCCTGATCGTTTCGCGCGACTCGCACAGCGCCGGAAAAGCCTTCGACGCTTACATCAACGGCATGACGGGCGGCGCCATTCCCTTGATCACCGGACTTCCGGCCGGCAGAAATTTTCCGGCGGGCAGCGGCGTTCTCGACGTCTATCGTCAGCGTACGGATACATTTGCGCTGTTCACGCATGAGATCGTAAAGCTGACCGATACCCTCTCCGCTACCTTGGGCGTGCGCTACAGCAAGGAAGAAAAGACACTTGCCGCGTCGATCGCCACGAGTAATCCTGGCTGCGTACAGGCGCTTTCGCTTCATCCCGGCCTTGTGGGCGTACCGGCAAGTCTCGCGCCGCTGGTGTGTCTGCCGAATTTCGATCCTCGCTATGACGGCGCCTACACAACCAGCCGCGGCGATGGCAGTTGGTCCGGCACCGCGGCGCTGAACCAGCACCTCACAGACGCCTTCAGCGCCTATGTGAGTTACAGCCGCGGGTACAAAAGCGGCGGCTATCAGATGGAACGCTCAGGGATGAGCGTGACGAGCCCGTCCTTGTCGCAGCTCGCGTTCAACGAGGAAACCACCGACGCCTATGAAGCCGGCATCAAAGGCCAGTCGCAGGATGGCGCGTGGCGGACGAGCACGGCGCTGTTTCACTCGACCTTTAGCGATTACCAGTTCAGCTACTTCACCGGGCTCAATCGCCGCACACAGAATGTGCCCAAACTCGTCACCAAGGGCATCGAGGCTGAAGCCGCCTATCGTCCGATTAAGGAACTGGAGCTCACAGCTTCCGGCATCTATCAGGAGGCCATCTTCGGCGGCAGCGGCTTTCCCGCAGCACTGGTCCAGCTTCAAGGCGCAACCGCTCCGCTGGCGCCGCGCTGGGTAGGCGTTGCGGGCGTGAATTATCGTGAGGCAATTCCCTCAGTTGGCGTGACAGCGTTTGGCGCCATGGATGTGCGCTGGCAATCGAAGTCCAATGTCGGATCGTCAGCCTCGCCCTCGCCGAATTTCTTCCAGGGCGCCTACGCCGTCGTCGGCGCGCGCCTCGGGATCGAAGCGCCCGAACGGCACTGGCGGGTCGAGCTATGGGCCCGCAATCTTTTCAACCAGCGCGCCTGGGCCCTCCTCAGCAGCACCACCCTCCAACCCGGCTCCGTCTCCGGCTTCGTCACCGACCCACGCGCCGCCGGCGTGACGACGACGTTCACCTGGTAAGCACGCCATCTTGCTCGCCTCACGTCGCGAGCTTACCCTCCCTGCAAAACAAGGTGGGGAAGCAGCATCATGGCGACTTTGACGGCACCGGCGGCTTACGGCGAGGCGGCCAAGGGCAAGAAAAGCTTGGCGTTTATCATCGCGGCGTCGTCCGGGGGCACGCTGATCGAGTGGTACGATTTTTACCTGTACGGCGTACTGGCCGCGTTCTTCGCCACCCATTTCTTTCCCGGCGATATGCGCCAGGGTTTTCTCTATTCGCTCGGCATCTTCTGGACGGGCTTCGTCGTTCGTCCCTTCGGCGCGGTCGTGTTCGGCCATATGGGCGATCTGATCGGGCGCAAATACACGTTCATGCTGACGCTGGGATTGATGGGCGCTTCCACCTTTCTGGTCGGCTGTCTGCCGACCTATGACCAGATCGGCTGGACGGCCCCCGCGCTGCTGGTGGCCTGCCGCGTCGTGCAGGGACTCGCGCTCGGCGGGCAATATGGCGGCGCTGCCACCTACATCGCCGAACATGCCCCCGACGGCAAACGCGGCCTATACACAAGCTGGATCCAGACCACGGCGACGCTCGGCATTGTTGCGGCGCTGCTGGTCATCATCGCCTTCCGCGTGGGAATGGGCGACCAGGCGTTCGCGGACTATGGCTGGCGCTTTCCGTTCATGATCTCCGCCCTGCTCGTGGGGCTGTCCGCTTATCTGCGGCTGAAGCTCGGCGAGTCGCCGCTGTATAAGAAGCTGAAAGAGCAAGGCAAGACGTCCACCAATCCGATGCGCGACACCTATGGCAGCGGACGGAATTGGGGGCTGATGCTGCTGGCGCTGTTTGGCTTCACCGCGCCGGAGGGCGTCGTCTGGTACACGGGCCAGTTCTACGCGCTGGCCTATATGCAGACCGTGCTGATGATTCCGTACATCACGGTTTACTCGGTGATGATAACGGCGCTGGTCCTCGGCGCGCCGTTCTTCGTCTTCTGGGGCTGGCTGTCCGACAAGGTTGGCCGCCGCTGGATCATGACGGCGGGGTTCACGCTGGCGGTCCTTACGTTCTGGCCGGTGTTCACTTTGCTGGGCACGTTCAAGGACAACCCCGTCATGTTGACGGCGCTGGTCTGGTACTTGGTGATCCTGGTCACCATGGTCTACGGCCCGATCGCGGCGTTCCTGATCGAGCTGTTCCCCGCGCGCATCCGCTACAGCTCCATGTCGCTGCCCTATCACGTGGGCAATGGCGTGTTCGGCGGCGGCGTGCCGTTCATCGCCACGCTGCTGGCGGGCACGTTCACGGGCATTCCGCTGATCGGGCTGGCCTATCCGATCTCGATTGCCGCCATCGGCATCGTCGTCAGCATCTTCGGATTGCGCCACGAAACCAAGGACACGCAGATTTGGGACGAAGTGGGCGGACGGCCGACCGCAAGCCAATCCTGACCTGCGCCGCATGACGGAAAAGGTGTTGCGCCTGGGCGTCGCCGGTCTGGGCAAAGCCTTCATGCTGATGCTGCCGGGGCTGATTGCGCATCCCCGCGTGAAGCTGGTTGCGGCGGCCGATCCCCGGCCGGAAGCGCGCGCGCGCTTTGCGGCGGATTTCGGCGCCAAGACCTACGCGGATGTGGCTGAGCTTGCCGGCGATCCGGATGTGCAGGCAATCTATGTCGCCAGCCCGCATGAATTCCATGCCGGGCACGCCTGCATGGCCGCAAGCCACGGCAAGCATGTGCTGGTGGAAAAGCCGATGGCGCTGACCGTCGCGGAATGCGCGGCCATGACCCGCGCCGCGCGTGAGGGCGGCGTGCATATCGTGGTCGGCCACAGTCACAGTTTCGACGCGCCCATCGCCCGCGCGCGCGCGCTCATCGACAGCGGCGAATTCGGACGGTTGCGCATGATCACCGCGCTGAACTTCACCGATTTCCTATACCGGCCCCGGCGGCCTGAAGAGCTGCGCACTGAAAGCGGCGGCGGCGTGATTTACAATCAGGCGCCGCATCATGTGGATGTCGTGCGGCTGCTGGCGGGGGCGCCCGTAAAGTCCGTGCGGGCGCTGACGGGGTCGTGGGATGCGGCACGCCCAACCGAAGGCGCCTACTCCGCTTTGCTCACGTTTGAGGATGGCGCTTTTGCCTCCCTCACCTATAGCGGCTACGCCCATTTCGACAGTGACGAATTCATGGATTGGATCGCCGAGAGTGGTTCTCCCAAGAGCCCCAATCACTTCGCCACCACCCGCGCCCATCTTGGCAAGACGCAATCGAGCGCGGACGAACGCACGCTAAAGCAGACCCAAATTTATGGCAGCGCCTCGCAGGCCGCGCCACCGGGCGAACGCTGGCACCAGCAGTTCGGCCCGCTGATCGTCTCCTGCACCCATGCCGATTTGCGCCCGACGCCCAAGGGCGTGGTTATCCATTCCGATTCCGGGCGCCGGTTTGAACCCATCGCGCCACCGGCAATCCCCCGCCAAGCGGTGCTCGACGAACTGATCGCCGCCATATTCGACGGCGTCCCGCCTTTGCATGACGGCCGCTGGGGCATGGCGACGATGGAGGTTTGCCTCGCCATGCTGCAATCGGCGCGTGAGGGGCGGGAGATCGTTCTGGAACGCCCAACGGACATGTCACTTTGATTTTCTTCGCCTTCTGCCGCGGGTCCGGCTATAGCGCAATCCGACGAAGTGGACGCCGGTTCGTCGTTAGATTGCGCGCCAAACTAAAGAATCTAGAGCATGATCCGATTCCTTTTGATCGGATCATGCTCTAGTTTCCGGCAGGGAAGAAACAAAATGGGCGCATCGCATGGCCGCCTCTATCGTTAACGTCGCGCATATTCTGGATGAGCGGAAGCTCAGCCCTTTTCAGAAGACGGTCATCGCGCTGTGCGCGGCCATCGTTTTCGTCGAGGGCATGAACGCGCAGGCCGCGGGCTACATCGCCCCCGCCATCCGCGCGGCCATGCACATGTCGCCCTCGGATCTGGGCTATTTCTTCTCCTCCGGACTGATCGGTCTGATGGCCGGCGCGATCCTGATCGCGCCCTTAGCCGACCGCTTCGGGCGGCGGCCGATCTTGCTCGGCTGCGTCGCGTTTTTCGGCTTGATGAGCTTTGGCGCCGCGGCGAGCACGTCGATTCTGACGCTGGATATTTTCCGCTTTTTGACCGGGCTTGGCATCGGCGCGGGCATGGCGAACGCGATTGCGCTGACCGCGGAATACGCGCCGACGGCGCGGCGCAGCTCCATGGTGGGCGTGATGCTGATCGGATTCATCAGCGGCGCCATTGTTGTCGGTCTTGTCGCCGCGGAGATAGTGCCCGTCTGGGGCTGGCGCGCGATTTTCATTTTGGACGGCGTGCTGCCGTTGCTTTTGCTGCCGGTGCTGGTGTTTGCGCTGCCGGAATCCCTACGCTTCATGATCGTGCGGGAGCGCGCGCGGGACGCCATCGCGCGGTTGATCCGCCGCATCGATTCCTCGCTGGTTGTAGACGCGGGCACGCGCCTGATCGTCGAAGAGGAACATGCGTCGGGCGCTTCGGTCGGCGCCTTGTTCCGCGATGGGCGCGGCTTGGCCACGACGCTCCTGTGGATCATCTATTTCATGAGCCTGCTCAATCTGTATCTGTTCGCCAACTGGCTGACGGTGCACATGACAACGGCGGGCATCCCGCTGGAGCGCGCGATCTTCATTCACAGCTTGTTCCAGGTGGGGGGCGTCTTCGGCGCGGTGTTCGGCTGGGTGTTCGACAAAGCCGGACCAAGCCGCGCGATTTTCCTGGCTTATTTCATTGGCGGTATCGCCATTGCGTGCATCGGCCTGGTGGGGCCGAACGTGCCGCTTCTTATCGTTTCGGTGCTGACGGCAGGCTTTGGCATTATCGGTGGTCAAACCTGCGCCAACGCTCTGGCCGCGATTTCCTATCCGACGCAAATTCGCTCCACGGGCGTGGGCTGGGCGACGGGCGTCGGCCGCGCAGGCTCGATCCTCGGGCCGGGGCTAGCCGGTATTTTGGTGGAATCGGGAATGTCGACCGAGAATATCTTCTACCTCGCGGTCATCCCCGCGCTCATCGCGTCTCTGGCAGGCGCCGCACTGGGTGGATTGAAGCGCGCGCCGGCATTGAAAGAAGGCGTTGCGTAACAGGGAATGAGGAATGCTTTCCAAAGAGGATAATGAGCGGCTGACCCGCGTCGGGCCGGGCACTCCGATGGGCAATGTGTTTCGCCGCTATTGGCTGCCCGCGCTGTTGTCGTCGGAATTGCCGAAAGCGGATGGCGCGCCGGTTCGCTTCCGCCTGCTGGGCGAGGATTTGGTCGCCTTCCGCGACACCAACGGCGCCATTGGTGTGGTGGACGCCTTTTGCCCCCACCGCCGCGCGCCGATGTTTTTGGGCCGCAACGAAAAATGCGGCCTGCGCTGCGTCTATCACGGCTGGAAGTTCGACGTTACGGGCAAGTGCCTGGAAATGCCGACGGAGCCCAAGGATAGTACGTACAAGGATCGTATCCGCATTAAGTCTTACCTCGCCTGGGAAGGCGGCGGCATGATCTGGGCCTATATGGGGCCCAAAGAAGACGCGCCGCCGCCGCCCGATATGGAGCTGACGCGCGTGCCGCAAACGCACCGCTTCGTTTCACGCACGGTGCAGGACTGCAATTATCTACAGGCGCTGGAGGGCGGGCTGGATTCCGCGCACGCGACGATTCTGCACAATGTCACCATCGGCGATCTTTCCTGGCTCGACGATTTCGAACGCACCACGCCGAAGCTGGATGTGAAGCTCACCGATTACGGCTTCAGCTATAGCGGCATTCGGAAATTGGACGGCCGCCATTGGGTGCGGGTGTATCAATACATCATGCCGGTGACGCAAGTGCGCGCCCGCTGCGTGCCGGTGCGCGGGGAAACAGCGCCACCGCGCGTTCCGATTGTCGCCGGCCATTACTGGGTGCCCATCGACGATGTCACCGTGTCGGTGATCAATTTTTCCTATTCCGCCGATCCAACTATTCCGCTGGACCATGATTTCGCGATGGCCGCCGAAGCCGGTTACGGCCGCGGGCCGGACGATGTGCTGCCCGACGGCCGCTTGAAACGGAATTTGCAAAACGGTTTCCAAATCGACCGCGACTTGCAGGCGCGGGAAAGCTTCACCGGCATTGTGGGTATCAACACACAAGACGTCGCCGTGCAGGAAGGCATGGGCCCCATCGTCGACCGCTCGGAAGAACATCTGGGCTCGACGGACCGCGCCATCGTGCAACTGCGCCGCCTTTTGCTGGATGCAACCCGCGCGGTCGAAGCCGGCGGCAAGCCACGCGGCGCCGATTCCGCCTCCTACCGCACCATCCGCGCGGTCGATCAATACGTGGCATCTGAAACCGACATCCCCGCCGTCATCGACCGCGAAATCGCCGCCCGCTTCTAACTCCCTCGCCCCCACAAATGGGTGCTGCCCTACGTTCTCCTGGATGGCCATCTTTTGCGGGCCATGACACAAGGAGGCGATACTCTGGGCCGCAGGTATAATTCCCTTGCGCAAAAAAGTTGCGTTAATTGGGAACCCAAGCAGGGCAGCGGCGTTACAGCTTCTGGCTCACTCGCCAAACGCGACATAGGGCGCGCCACACAATAGGAAATAGCCATGCGTATGGCGGAGGGCGGTCCCGATTGGCGGTAATCCTGGTTGTCGAAGACCAGGTTTTCATCCGAGAAATGGCGGTTTTGATGATTGGAGACTGGGGGCATGACATGCTCTCGGCCTGCGACGTGCCCGAGGCCCTTATACATCTCAGGTCTCAGCACCACATTGACGCGCTTTTCACCGACGTAAACCTAAAGACCGAAATCCACGGCGGCTGCGATATCGCTCGTCTCGCGATATTGCTACGCCCTGGCATCCGCGTTCTTTACACGACAGCCACTCGCGAGCCGGAAAAGATGCAGGCCCGATTTGCCGCGGGGACGCACTTCCTTCCCAAGCCCTATAGCGAAGATCAGCTGCGATCGTCCGTGGAAAACCTACTCGCAGCGTAATCGAAAATCCTGATTTGTTCGAACAGACAATTGGTCCTGAGCAGGACAAACATGAGTAGCGGTACAACGGCATGGCCAATCAAGCGCACGGAACGAAAAAGCCGATCGGCGCCTCCAAGCGCGGCGGCAAGACGGAACGCAAACAGGCCGAAGAGGCGCTTCTCAAAGCGGGAGCATTGCAGAGCGCGATCTTCAACAGCGCCAATTTCTCAAGTATCGCCACCGACGCAAAGGGCGTTATTCAAATTTTCAATGTCGGCGCGGAGCGAATGCTTGGCTACGCCGCCGCGGACGTGATGAACAAGATCACGCCAGCCGATATTTCCGACCCTCAGGAGCTTATCGCGCGCGCCAAAACGCTGAGCGCCGAGCTCGCAACCCCGATCACGCCGGGCTTCGAAGCGTTGGTGTTCAAGGCCTCGCGCGGGATTGAGGACATCTACGAGCTGACATACATCCGCAAGGATGGAAGCAGATTCCCGGCGGTTGTGTCCGTCACGGCGTTGCGCGATGCGTCAGGCGCCATCATCGGCTATCTGCCTATCGGCACGGACAACACCGCACGAAAGTCGGCCGAAGAGGCATTGCTCAAAGCGGGAGCATTGCAGAGCGCGATCTTCAACAGCGCCAATTTCTCAAGCATCGCCACCGACGCAAAGGGCGTCATTCAAATCTTCAATGTCGGCGCGGAGCGAATGCTTGGCTACGCCGCCGCGGACGTGATGAACAAGATCACGCCAGCCGATATTTCCGACCCTCAGGAACTTATCGCGCGCGCCAAAGCGCTGAGCGTCGAGCTCGCGACCTCGATCACGCCGGGCTTCGAAGCATTGGTGTTCAAGGCCTCGCGCGGGATTGAGGACATCTACGAGCTGACGTACATCCGCAAGGATGGAAGCAGGTTCCCGGCGGTTGTGTCCGTCACGGCGTTGCGCGACGCGCCAGGCGCGATCATCGGCTATCTGCTTATCGGCACGGACAACACCGCACGAAAGTCAGCCGAAGAGGCGCTTCTCCAGGCGGGAGCATTGCAGCGCGCGATCTTCAACAGCGCCAATTTCTCAAGTATCGCAACCGACGCGAAGGGCGTCATTCAAATCTTCAATGTCGGAGCGGAGCGAA
Source organism: Alphaproteobacteria bacterium (assembly GCA_947473475.1). GTDB lineage: Bacteria > Pseudomonadota > Alphaproteobacteria > Micropepsales > Micropepsaceae > CAIYRG01. The sequence continues at coordinate 10,375 of CANJBZ010000003.1, read as the reverse complement.
TGCTTGGCTACGCCGCCGCGGACGTGATGAACAAGATCACGCCAGCCGATATTTCCGACCCTCAGGAGCTTATCGCGCGCGCCAAAGCGCTGAGCGTCGAGCTCGCGACCTCGATCACGCCGGGCTTCGAAGCGTTGGTGTTCAAGGCCTCGCGCGGGATTGAGGACATCTACGAGCTGACGTACATCCGCAAGGATGGAAGCAGGTTCCCGGCGGTTGTGTCTGTCACGGCGTTGCGCGACGCGCCAGGCGCGATCATTGGCTACCTGCTTATCGGCACGGACAACACCGCACGAAAGTTGGTCGAAGCAGAGCAAAAGAAGTCCGATCAGCGCCTGCGTGACCAGCAATTTTACACGCGCTCACTGATCGAATCCAACATCGATGCGCTGATGACAACCGATCCCTTCGGCATCATCACGGACGTAAATAAGCAGATGGAGGCGCTTACCGGGTGTACGCGCGACGAACTGATTGGCGCGCCCTTCAAGAGCTACTTCACGGATCCGGAGCGGGCCGAAGCAGCGATCAATCTCGTGCTGCGAGACAAGAAGGTCACGGACTATGAACTGACGGCGCGCTCGCTCGACGGCAAAAAGACGGTCGTGTCCTACAACGCGACCACCTTCTATGATCGCGAGCGCACGTTGAAGGGCGTCTTCGCCGCTGCGCGCGACGTCACGGAACGCAAACGGGTCGAGCTTGAGTTACAACAGGCCAAGAGCGCAGCCGAGAGTGCAAGCCGGACAAAGTCAGACTTCCTGGCAAGCATGAGCCACGAAATCCGAACGCCGATGAACGCGATCATGGGAATTGCGGACCTGCTCGCGAAAACCAATCTCTCCGCGGAGCAAGATAAGTACGTCCAGATCTTTCGCCGCGCCGGCGACAACCTGCTCAATCTGATCAACGACATCCTCGATCTCTCCAAGGTCGAAGCCTCGCAGCTCGAACTGGAACAGACCGGCTTCTCGCTGACCGAGTTGCTGGAGAAAGTCATGGAGATGGTGGCGGTCAGGGCGAACGAAAAAGGCCTGACTTTGGTGTGCGAGATTGCTCCGGGCACCCCGACCGATCTCGTCGGCGATCCGACACGCCTGTGCCAGGTTCTACTCAACCTGGTTGGCAACGCGATCAAATTTACAGAATCCGGTAGCGTGTCCCTTCGAATCGCGCGGGACGAGAACTCCACCGTACCGACCGCCTTGCGGTTCACTATCTCGGACACGGGCATCGGTATTCCGAGTGGGAAATTGGAGCGTGTATTCGAGCGATTCACGCAGGCAGACTCGTCCACCACGCGCAGGTTCGGAGGATCGGGGCTAGGGCTCACGATTTCGAAGCGTCTGGTGGAGCTGATGGGTGGACAGATCGGGGCGGAAAGCGAGGTTGGGGAGGGAAGCGTTTTTTCTTTCGCCGTGCCATTCGAGATCTGGATCGATGCTTCGCGGTCAGCGATTGTGCCTGCCGGTGGGGATGTTGAACTACCGCTGCGGGCGTTGCGTATTCTTCTGGTGGAGGATTCTCCCGATAACCGCACGATCACAGTGGCCTATGTCGAGGACACGCCGTACCAGGTTGATATTGCCGAAAACGGAGCCATCGCCTGTCAGATGTTTAAATCTGGACAGTACGACTTGGTACTGATGGACCGGCAAATGCCCGTTATGGATGGTTTGACTGCGACGCGGGCAATTCGAGCGTGGGAACAGGGGAACGATAAGCCGCCCACGCCGATCATCGCCCTGACGGCCTCTGCCTTAAAAGGAGATCGGGAGATGTGCCTGGCAGCAGGGTGTACTGCTTTCTTGACCAAACCCATCAAGCAAGCGGTGCTGCTGAAGGCGATCAGAGAGTACGCCATCGTCAAGCCATTGAAAGAAAACAGCTGGATGGCCCCGATCCCCGTACACACGAACCACAGATTTCTAGACAGGATACCTGCGTATCTTAAAAACTGCAGGCAGAATGGCATCGCGATGTCGGACGCCCTGGATCGGATTGACTTTGAGACCGTGAGCTCGCTGGCGCACCAGATGAACGGCTCCGGCGGCATGTACGGCTTCCAAGCCATCACTGACATCGGCGCAGCCATTGAGCGGGCCGCCGAGAGTGTCGATACCGAAGCATCGCGTAAGTGGGTACGTGAATTGTCGACTTACCTGGACCGTGTTGAGGCCGCGTCCCCTTAGTCTTTTCCTGCGAGAGCTGCGGCTCGCGGCGGACTAAGCTATAATCCTGCCCCGGCAGCGCTCATAAGTGCCCTCGCCGCAATGCCCATTCCGGTATTCTCCTTAGACAGGGAGCCAACGCCTATGTGGTGGATCGAACCTGAGACACCCGATGCGTGGGAGCGCTGGATACGCGCGACCGGGCTGCACCGTTTCGTGGCGGACCATGTCTGGGTGTGGCCGCTTTCCGAAACGCTGCATTATCTCGGGCTGTCTCTGCTGCTGGGCACCGTCGGGCTGTTCGATCTGCGTGTGCTCGGCATGGCGCGCGGCATTCCGCCGTCCGCTTTGCATAAGCTCATTCCCGTGGGCATCGCCGGCTATGCGGTGAACATCCTCACGGGGATCGTGTTCTTCTCCGGCTTTCCGGAACAGTACGCGTACAATCCATCCTTCTTCTGGAAGGGCGTGCTGATGGCCGTCGCGGGGATGAACGTAGCGGTGTTCTATCTTTCCAGTGCGTTCGCGGAAGTGAAGTCCATGCCGGCCGGCGCCGATGCGCCGTTCCGCGCAAAGCTGATCGCCGGGACGTCGTTAGGGGCCTGGGTCGGTGTGCTGGTGTGCGGGCGGCTGCTGACGTTTTTTCGCCCGCCCGTGTTTCACTGATTTCTAAGACACACCTTTAGAGCGCTGCACTCTTAATCACCTCCCCCAACGCGGGGAGGTGCTCTGAGTCTGAACGACAAAAGCGCCGGAATGTGGCATTATTTGTCAAAATTGGAGGAGGGGTTCATGCGCATTCTCACACTTGGTTCGGTGGCGTTGGGATTGTTTCTGGCGACGGCGGCGCAGGCGCAGACGTGGGCGGAATGGCCCAACCGCGACGATCGCTTTGTGGTGAACTTTCCGGGTGAGCCCAACCGGACGGAGATGCCGTACAAAACCGCAAAAGGCGCCACTCTCCCTGCGCATATCTACACCGCGGAAGCCGATCCGAAGTCACGTTCCGCGGGCAATTATTCGGTGACCGTTGTCGATTATAATTCCGCGCCGGGCGAACTAGCCACCGCCATTGAGGAAGCCGCAAAGGCCGCCCGCACCAAAGGCACGGTCAAATACGACGAAGAAAACAATATCGACCAGATGCGGAGCTGGCGCCTGACCCTCGAGACCGCCAACAACCGCCGTATACTGACGGAAATTCTCGTCTCGGCGGAGAAGCGGCTGTACATCGTGGAAGCGAACACGCCGATCAACGTACCGCCCCCGGCGCAGTTTCAGGCGTCCGTGCAAATCCTGGACGCGGACGGCGTTCGCATCCGCTACAAGACCGTCGGCAGCAGCGAGCGGGTCAGATAGCGACTACGCCCGCGGACGCGAGCGCGCTGGATGGCCGCTTTCGTGGCCATGACATTGTGGTTTAAGCGGATTGAGCCGCTGCAGGCGCTTTCACTGGCGCGGCGTCCACCACAATACGGTCCGGCGGCAGAACGATCGTCACCGTCGTTCCCGCGCCCGGCGCGCTTTCAATGGCAAGCGTGCCGCCGTGAAGTTCCGCCAATTGTTTGGCGAGCGTCAGGCCAAGCCCTGTGCCTTCGTGGTTGCGGCTGAGCGCGCTCGCGACCTGGCCGAAAGGCGCCAGTACTTTGGGAATATCCTCGGGGGCAATACCGATACCCGTATCGCTAACCGCGATGGTTATGCCAGCCACCGAATCCAGCGCTGAAATGCATACCTGTCCGCCGCGCGGCGTGAATTTCACGGCGTTGGATAGGAGGTTGATAAGCACTTGCTGCAAGCGCCGCTCGTCTGCCCAGAGCAACGGAATTCCGTTCTCCACATGGGCGATCACCCGAACACCGGCCTTGCGCGAACAGTCCTCGATGAAACGGACCGATTCCGCGATAACGGCGCGGATGTCAACTTCCCGTTCGTCCAGCGCCAACTGGCCCGCTTCGAGCTTCGACAGATTGAGAATGTCGTTGATCAGCGAGAGCAGGTGCTTTCCGCTGGCGTGGATGTCGCCGGCATAACCGGAATAGCGTTCGCTGGCGGGTCCGAAATGCCCCGATTTGATGATTTCCGAAAATCCCAGAATCGCGTTTAGGGGCGTGCGCAGCTCGTGGCTCATATTGGCGAGGAACGCGGATTTGGCGCGATTGGCCGCTTCCGCCGCGTCCTTGGCTTTGACCAGTTCTGCTTCCATAAATTCCCGGCGGCTTAGCTGTTCCACCAGGAACAATCCGATGAGAATTACGAACAACGAGCGCAGCACCAGCGCGACGAAGGCCGCTTTTGCATGTTGACGCCAATCCGCCAGCGCCCGATCCGGGTTAAGCGAGGCGACAGCCGCAACCTGCTGGGCTGCATGTTCGCCATAGGTCGCCGCCAAAGCCGCGCGGTTGTCGTCGAGGCGCCGCAAGACGTCGGCTCGCTCCTGCAACGTCATCCAAGCAAAAACGACCCAGGGAATTATGAAAGCCGCAACGAACAGGCGGCTTACCCACGTGCTCAGCTCCACCCCGCGCGTGGGTGCCAAGCATTTCCGGAACATTTCGGTCATGCGGGTTAAGAACCATTGCGGGTTGGGCGGCTGTTCGGGCGCATAATGCGCCGCCATCCCATAATGGGCTGTTAAAGCCCAAGCCCGCGTAAGACCTTGGCGCAATTCCAAGAATCGCCGCCCGCGCTGATTGCGGCGAGGGCAGTGCCGACTCAATCGACAGTTGAAGTTCCGTGGTACGCCCGCAAATTACATCTTCGACAATATTCGATAGCCCGGCGCCTTACGCCGTCCGGCGCGATGCGAATACAATTCCCAATCCAGCCACGACCGCGATGATCCCTGCAATCGTTGGAATCGGCACATTGTGCTTTTCCTCCGAGTTGACCTGCAGCGGCCCGATGTCGATCACTTTTTTCGTTTCGGTGAATTGCACGTTCTGAACGACAAGACCGGCGATGCCGAGAACGACCAGAAGAACGCCTACCCAAAGCATGTTGCGCATAGATGGCTCGCTGTTAAATGCGTCGCGAACACAACGAAAACCTCAGGCCAAGGTTCCACGCCTTAAGCGCAGGCGGGTTTTAAGGCTGCTTTTTCAGGCTGAGAATGTAGAGCGCCACCTGTCCGCGCGCCTTATCGGAGAGGCGGCTCATCGGCAGCAGCGTTGCCGCCATTCCCGGTTCATGCCAGCGGGCGCTTTTCATGGCGGCCCCAAGACTCTCCGCGCTCGTGCCCGGACGGTCCGCAATGTCCTGGAAGGTCGGAATGCCGGCGCCGAGCACCGGTTTCACCGCTTGGTTCGCCGAAACCACATGGCAAGCGACGCAACTGGTGACGGCTATATTGTTGCCTGCCCGGATGTCGGCTTCCTCTCCCGGCGTAGCGGCGACAGCTGCGCCAACGGCGATGAGAGACAGAATTGAACCGATGACAGCCTGGACTTTGGGCATAACACTCCCGAACACGCGCTGTTTCTAGGCTTAGCAATATGCGCGGATTGCCCGCCCGTGCCGTTGATGTGTATCAACGGAGCAGTACAATCGGCCTGAACATGGGGAGGGGCATATATGAAGACCGGATTTTGGGGACTGAGTGCCAGTGCGGCGGTCATCGCCGCTGTGGCCGGCGTCGCGGCGTTGCAAGCGCAACCGGCGCAGGCGCCGGCCGATACGATCCTGACCAACGGCAAGATCATCACGGTCGATGACCGCTTCTCCGTGCGGCAGGCGGTGGCGGTGAGAGGCGATCGTATCGTCGCGGTCGGCACCAATGCGGAAATCAACCGTCTCGCCGGTCCCAACACGCGGCGCATCGACCTGGGCGGCAAAGCGGTCGTGCCCGGCATGATCGATAATCACGCGCACATCATGGAAGAGGGCAAAATCTGGCTGCAGGAATTGCGGCTGGACGGCGTCACCACCCGCAAAGCCGCGCTGGACATGATCCGCGCCAAGGCCACAAGCATCAAACCCGGCGAATGGGTTTATGTGCTGGGCGGGTTCACGCCCGATCAGTTCAGCGACAACAAGACCGACTTCACCAAAGCGGAGTTGGACGCCGTTGCGCCGAACAATCCGGTGCAGCTCCAATTCACGCGCTGCTGCACCTATGTGAACAGCAAGACCGTTGAGGCGCTGAAGCTGGATACCCGCAGCGAACCGTGGATCAAGAAGGACGGCGCGGGCAAAGCCACGGGCTACATCGAAGTGGAAGGCGCCGACGTTATTTCGCGCGAACGTCCGGCTGCTCCGAAAGATCAATACGAGCCCGGCAACATGATGCTCATGCGCGACATGAACAAAGCCGGATTGACGACCGTCGGCGGCCCCTGCCCCCGCGACGACGCCGACGCCTATCGCAAATGGGCCACGGAAGGCCGCACGACCCTGCGCTTCTATTGCAACATCTCGGCGCCCGCCCGCAATCCGATGCAGGCGGACGCGACCATTACGCAAATTCCGCAGATCAAGAAGGCGCTCTATCAGGGCGGGCCGATGTTCGACGTCTATATTTACGGCGAGCATCTGTATCAGCCGGTCGGCGACAACATGGTCGCCGTGCAGGCGACGGCAAAGCCGGAAGATTTCACGCAATGGGGCCGCATCGCGCGCGAACTTGCCAAGAACGGCATGCCCGTCAATCAGCACGCGACGCTTACGGGTTCGATCGACGGAATCCTCGATCAGATCGAACAGATCGACAAGGAATACCCGGTCAAGAATTTGCGCTGGTCGCTGATCCATCTGGATCAGCTCAATGCCACGCAGATGGAGCGTATGAAGAAGCTCGGCATGTATGCCGGCGTGCAGCCGCGCTCCACCATCATGGGCGGCATCTTCCACCGCGTGCATGGCCAAAGCGCCGACAACACGCCGCCGTTCAAAACGATTCAAGACAGCGGCCTGCGCTGGGGCCTCGGCACCGACGCGTTTGAGGTCAATCAGTACCGTCCGTTCCAAACGCTGGCGTTCGCGGTCACCGGCAAAATGGTCGGCGGCGATGTCGTCAACAAGCAGACGATTTCACGCGAGGATGCGCTGATCGCGCATACGCGCAACAACGCCTTTTTCGTATTTCAGGAAGACAATCTGGGCTCGATCGCGCCGGGCAAATTCGCCGATATGGTCGTGCTCGACCGCGACTATCTCACCATCCCGGCGGACCAGATCAAAGACATCCAGCCGGTCATGACGCTGGTCGGCGGTAAGGTCGTTTGGGACGCAGCCGTACGTTAGGCAATGAAAACCCGGCTCGAGGATACGAGCCGGGTTTTCTACTCGCCGCCTCGCGTGAGGGCTGCCCTGACCTCGCGTGATATTCAAATTTACCAAACCGTTCCTGCGCCGCCTTGGAGTAGACTCTAGGGCGAACAAGCAGGGAGGGAACTATGGCCGGATCGCGCCGTAGGAAAGGGCCTGATATCGCTCAGGTAGCTGGCGGCGGTTTATTGGACCGCCGCGCGCTTTTGGGGTCTGGGGTCGCGTTCGCGGGCGCTGCCGCAGCGGCCTCCGTGGCAAGCGCGGCGACCGCCGCAGCCGAACCGCTCGCCGTCGATCCGTGGAGCCTGACGCCGGGCGCGCCAATTCCGCCCTATTCCAACCCGTCGAAGTTCGAAGCCAAAGTCGCGCACCTGATCGCGCCGGGCAACGGCATCGGCACGGGACAGGCGCGCACGCCGCATCATCTGCTTGATGGCATCCTGACGCCCAATGGCGTGCACTTTGTTGTCGCGCGCGCTGGCGCACCCGACATCGATCCGGACAAGCATCGTTTGCTGATCCACGGCATGGTGAAGCAGCCGCTGACCTTCTCGCTGAACGACCTCATGCGTTATCCCATGGAAACGCATGTGCGCTTTGTGGAGTGCGGCGGCAACTCCGCGCCCATGTGGTCGAAAGAGCCAGTCCAGGCGAGTGTGCAGGGCCTGCACGGATTGCTGTCGTGCTCGGAATGGACGGGCATTCGCGTCTCGACGATTCTGGAAGAAGCCGGCGTCGATCCGCGCGCGACATGGGTGATCGCGGAAGGCGCCGATGGCGTCACCATGAACCGCTCGATTCCCATGGGTAAGATGATGGATGACGCGATGATCGTCTTCTATCAGAACGGCGAGCGCATCATGCCGTGGAACGGCTATCCGATGCGGCTGTTGCTGCCGGGCTATGAAGGCAACATGAACGTCAAATGGCTGCGGCGGCTGAAGCTGACCGACGCGCCCGTCATGGCGATCAATGAATCGCGGCAATACACGCTGCTGATGGACGACGGCAAAGCCTGGCGCTTCTATTATCCGCAAGAGGTGAAAAGCTTCATCACCCGGCCCTCGCCGACGATGCAGATGCCTTCGCCCGGCTATTACGAAATATCGGGCATCGCATGGTCCGGACACGGACGAATTGCCAAGGTGGAAGTATCCGCCGATGGCGGGAAATCCTGGGCGGTGGCCGCGCTGCAAGGGCCGGTGCTGCCGAAAGCGCTCACGCGCTTCCGCATGCCGTGGAATTGGAGCGGCACGCCGGCGGTCGTCATGAGCCGCGCCACCGACGAAGCGGGCAATGTGCAGCCGACGCGGGCGAAGCTGATCGCCGAACGCGGCGAACCGCGCAACACGCCCAACGTCAACGCCTTCCCGATGGGCCATGTGAACCAGATTTGCAGCTGGTCCGTCGCCGCCAACGGAGCCGTCACCCATGTCTACGTCTAACGCTTTCACCATGGCCGGGCTTGACCCGGCCACCCAGCCGCCGCGCGTCCGCGCGGCGAATAACATCCCTCTCCCCTTGCGGGAGAGGGCGGCGCGCCCGCACTTGCGGTTAAGCAAGTGCGCCTTGGCGCGCCGGGTGAGGGGGGAGTTCTTTTTCGCCGCATTCGCACTTTCCGTGCTCGGCGCCACCACCGCTTCCGCCGCCGACGCGCCGAAATTCGGCAAACCCATCACCGAGGCCGACGCCGCATCGTGGGACATCTCCATCGGCCCCGACGGCAAGGGCCTCCCCGCAGGTTCGGGCACTCCGGCACAAGGCAAAGCCATCTATGCGCAGAAATGCGCGGCCTGCCACGGCGCCACCGGCGAAGGCAGTGCAAGCGGCCCGCGCCTGTTCGGCGGAATCGGCACCTTAAAGGCGCCCGCGCAGCCGGTGCAGACGGTAGGCTCATATTGGCCCTATCCCACCATGGTGTTCGATTTCGTGCGCCGCGCCATGCCCTGGGACAAACCTAAATCGCTGAGCAACGACGAGGTCTACGCCTCGGTCGCCTATGTGTTTCAGCTCAACGGCCTGATGAAAGACGGCGACGTCCTGAACAAAGACACGCTGATGAAGATTCAAATGCCCAACCGCGACGGCTTCATCAACCTCTACCCCAACAAGTTCTGAATAGAATTCCCACTCCCCCTCTGGGGAGTGGGCCAGGGCTTGTCCCGCTGAAGCCAAGGCGAAAGCGGATGAGGGGGCGGCGCTCCACATCCCGCCCTTTCCGGTTGGCTCCGCAAGTTCTTACTCTGACCCTGATCTTACTTGCGATCTTAAAGAATCGCGTCCAAAGGTTCGGACTTAAGCGGTTGGCTGAAGCTGTTAGCCGAGTGCAATATGAAGGACTGACATCAAAACCGAACAGCTAGTACACCTATGCGTTCAAATATTTCGCCTGCCTATGTGAATTCAATGCGCTAAAGTGGCAATCATGACTGACTCCGATGGAGAGGGAATCAATCTCTCAGCCTTAGTTACCCGACTGTATGCGGATCGCCCGACCCAACCGCTTTTCCATTACACCTCTTTAGATGGGATGCGGAGCATCGTTGAGCAGCGGGCACTTTGGGCGACAGAAATCCGCTACCTGAATGACGCAAAAGAGTTAGCACATTTGGGAGAGCTGCTTCGCATCGAAGCGGGAATCTACCTGGAGCACGCCGACATCTCGGATAGCAGCGCGGAGGTGCTTCGTCAGTTTCGCGATTGGCTTGCCTTTCGCTTCGAAGACGGACCGCTCTTGTTCGTCGCGTGTTTTACCGAGGCAGGAAATCTCCTGAGTCAATGGCGCGGCTACTGCTCACATGGCAAGGGAGTTAGAGCACGTTTGAGTTAGGTGGAAGCGTACCCGGAATTTGCGATGTAGTTAGCGCATTCTGTTGGGGAAAAGCCGTCGATCAGCGTTCCGATGTGCTGCCAGGTTGCCTCGGCAGTTCTGGTACCAG
>CANJBZ010000002.1 GCA_947473475.1 Alphaproteobacteria bacterium | reverse complement strand
TAACCACAGAAGACGACATTCCAGCCTTGAACGGCAGACGCCGGATCACGCCTACTTCAACACGCTGTCTCTTCCCGTGGCGGCATAAACTGGGCAGGGGCTCCACTTATCGAAACGGGAAAACTGTTCAAACAAACCGAGCCAGCTCTGCTTCGCTTGATCCCAAAACAGGAAAGATAACCGAATATAAGGTGCCTTACGCCGGCCATCCTCTCCCACGTCGCATGAATTCAGATTGGGACGGCAATCTGTGGGTCGGGCTTTGGAATGCAGGCGCATTGATGAAGGTCGACTACAAAACCAAAGAGATGACCATCTTCACGCCGCCGACGAAGCTTGCTGGCACATATTCCGTCGTTGCGGACAAGAAAAATCATTTTATCTGGGTGAGCGAGCAACAGATCGACAAGATTGCACGGTTTGATCCCAAAACCTCAGAGTGGGTGGAGTTTCCATTGCCTTATCCAGAGTTCGACGCCCGTCGAATCGATATCGATCCAACAAATCCAAACCGCATCTTTTTCAGTGGGAATATTTCCGGACGCATCGGTTTCCTGGAGGTCCTACCTTAAGCTATTGCCGTACTCTCTTTGGACGGGTGCGGCGGGCGGTATCGCCCTGATCAACTGCCTTGAGATTTTGGGAGGAATTGTCGGATCCTATGTTGTGGACACCATTAAAGGGTAACCCGCCGCTACGCGGCTACGCTCGACTACGCTGAAACCCTCTCTTAGGGGACCGTGTCGCGGGATCTCGCAAACTAGCTGCCTCGAAGGCTTCAATATCTTCAAGGCAATAGACAACTCTGCCGCCGAGTTTGAGATATTTGGGACCTTGACCCGCCCCACCGCCAACCCTCAAGTGTTCGATGGGACATCTTCCAGCGGCGCGCCAATTCAACCTGATGAAAATGAATGACCTGCATAGTCTCACTCTCTTGAGGCCTGAAATCGCGGGTAGGGAAGGTCTCGGGCAACTCCCCGTTGGGCCTAGGATCGCCCTCAGGGCCTGGATCTCCCCCTCCGTGCTAAGAACGGTTCCTTGACTAACGGCTTGGCTAAGTAAAGAGTCCGTTCTTACCGAGTCCTTGTGGGGACGTCCACGTTCCCATGCCGGCCTCGGGACCGAGACGTTTCTGGCGCACATTCAGCCGATGACCAAACGCAGCACAGGCCGTTACGAACGGATCGTCATTGGCGGGGAAAAGATCGCCGCCTTCATCCCGATAGATCTGCCGCCGAAGAAACCGCCACTCGTCATCGAAGGCGACCTTGCCACTCGCCTGCAGCAAACCGAAAAGGCGCTCGCCCGACTCGATCTTGCTGGCGAAATGGTGCCGTCACTCGACTGGTTCATCTACGCCTTCGTGCGCAAGGAAGCCGTGATCTCCTCGCAAATCGAAGGAACGCAGGCGACCCTCGTCGACCTTCTGGCGTTCGAGGCCGAAGACCAACCCGCCACCAATGCCGAGATCGAGGAGGTCTGCAATTATCTCGATGCCCTCAACTTCGCGCGTGCCCAGCTCTCCGCGAAACGGGGCTTGCCTCTTTCCATACGCCTCTTGAACGAGGCCCACAAACGTCTGATGCAGGGCGTACGCGGTGCGGACAAGCAGCCGGGCGAGGTGCGCAGAAGTCAGAACTGGATCGGCGGCAGCCGCCCAGGCAACGCCGTCTATGTCCCGCCACCGCCACATATGCTTGGCGACCTGCTCGGTGAATTCGAGAAATATATTCACGCCGGCAATGGGCTTCCGAACCTGGTCCGCGCGGGGCTGCTGCACGTCCAGTTTGAAACCATTCATCCTTACCTTGACGGCAATGGGCGTATCGGGCGCCTGCTCATCGCCTTGCTTCTGGAGCACTGGGGGCTGCTCAAGGCGCCCCTTTTGTATCTGAGCCTTTATTTCAAGAGGAATCGCGATGAATATTATCGTCGTCTAAACCTCGTGCGCCTCGAAGGCGACTGGGAGGGATGGATCGAGTTCTTTCTCGAGGGCGTAGCAACAATCGCCGATGAGGCGGTTGCGTCGGCGCGGGAACTGTTCACGCTTGTGGGCACAAATCGGGCCAGTGTGTTGGCCAGTGAAACGGCGTCCGTTTCTGCCGTTCGCCTGTTTGAGCTTTTGCCTCGTCACCCAGTCCTCACAGTAGCATCGGCCGTGAAGCTGATCGGGGCGAGCAAACCGACCGCGACTCGCGCCATCGAAACGCTCGTGGAGGCGGGCATTCTTGTCGAGACGACCGGCAAGAAGCGCGACAGGAGCTTCGCCTACCAGGCCTATCTCGACCGGCTGCGTGTGGGGACGGAACTCGAGTTACCGCGCTGATCCCGGCGCAATCCGGACCGGATGGGTCCGCGCGCCAAGTAGGCGTAGACTGGAACGGCAGCTTGGGGGCGAATCGTTTCGCGACCTGACGCTGGACTGCGCTAGGCTACGCGGAGACGGTTAGACCGCCGTCTCTCTTCCTCCGCCATACAAATCTATAAGTAATTGATATTTATAGATATTAATCTAACAACTCGATTCATCCCACAAATCATCCCACAAATAGAACTCCGCTGGGAACGTTGGTTCGTCGCCCCCCGCCGGGGGGTCTTCTTCGACGGGGTGGGGTCCGCATCAACATAGACTCGCCATGTAACTGGGCCCGATTTTTAGGCTCGACCATGCTGGCTAGATATTACACTAATAATGGTGTAATAACTTAGGCGAACTTGCGATCAGGATATCTGAAGATGGCAAACCCTGCTGGCCTCGGCGGCTTCAAGCCCGGCGTTTCGGGAAATCCCTCGGGCCGCTCGAAAGAGCTAATCGAAATTCGCGATCTGGCACGCAGTCACAGCGCCGATGCGCTGGCAGTGCTGAAATCCATCGCCTTGGATGCGACGGCACCGGCGTCGAGTCGGGTTGCAGCCTGTGAGGCAATAATCACGCGGGGTTTCGGCCGACCGGGATTGTCGCTTGCCAGCGAAGGCGATCCCGAGCCGCTCGAGGTGATCGTTTCCTGGCGCGCGTGAGCCATCCAGCCTTGACAGGCAGACGCCGGATCAGGCCTGCTTCAACACGCTGTCTCTTCCCGTGGCGGCATAAACTGGGCAGGGGCTCCACTTATCGAAACGGGAAAACTGTTCAAACAAACCGAGCCAGCTCTTGGAACCGCGCGGGGTCCAGAAGCCGGAACAAGCGGCTGAACGTGTCGTGGCTCGGAATGCCGTGTTCCAGGCGCAGAAATTGCCGCAGGAAACCTTCCTTCGACCGGCCGAACAGCGCCATGTCCGCGCAGGTCTCGCCGCCACAAATGACCGTGCACAGCGCAATCACCAAAACTTCGTCCAGCGAATGCAGCTTCGCATTGCCAGTACGCGGGTCTTCTAAATCCTCGAAAAAACTCTCATCGTCTTCCATCGCACCGCTCCCATCCAAATCGGTGCCTTCCCGTAGAATCCGTCTACCACCTCAATTGCAATAACTTTTTCAAATGCGATCCCCCTGCTCATGCGCCCCTTGATTTTTTCTTGTGAAAGTTTATAGGCCTCTCATGGGAGTGGTCAAGTATTTGCTCAAAAAAATGCAGACCGATCCCGAAGCTAAGGAAATATTTATGCGACGGGCTAACAAATACTGACTCTAGCTGGTCGTGTTATCAAAAGGGGAAGATCTTCACCCAATGAATACTCAGTTAATTAATTTGCCTTTTAGTTTTTTCGTAAAGAATAAAATTTGGGCGACCTCCGGATTTCTCACTTTGATGTATTTTGGTCAAAGCACCTTCTCATTAGTGATGGCACAACAAGTCGTATCTTCCGATACATCCTCTGCAGTTGTAGCCACGGGTGGAGACATTACCGTTAACAGTGGCGTCAGCATTTCAACTACTGGTGTTGATTCAATATCTGTAAATGGAGTGAGTGTTTCCAACCTAACTAATAATGGCTCTGTTTTACCTTACTGGGGCGGATATGGAATTAACTTTAATAGCCTAAGCTCATCAGCAACTATTACTAATAACGGTAATATCGGACGTATTAATTCAAGTCACAATACTGCTACAGGTATTAACCTCAACTCGGCAGCATCAATTATCAATAATGGTTCGATAGATGGGTCTAACCATCTTATTTTTATCCATTCAGGTGCTAGTGGATCAAGTATTACCAACAATGGAACTATTGGGACGAAGCTGCAGGATTATACGGCTATCTCAATTGACGGCGGAACAACTGTTTCCAGTTTATTAAATGCCTCTGGCGCAACGATGAAGGGTGTTGTTGGAATTGTGAATTCAGGAACTATTACAGAGCTTATAAACTATGGGGCCATCTATTCAGCGCACTGGGTGCCTGCCAATGCTATTTATGGTGGTGGCGCTATTGCTAATTTAGTTAATTATGGAACTATTAGCGGCGCTAATGGCGGAATGGCAATTGGTAACACGGTTGTAAATTTAGCAAATGCTCAGGGAGCAGCGCGACAAAATCCGCTCACGATCATCAATAATCCAACGAACTACTCAATTATTATTAACAGCCCAACATCGTATGGCCAGCTCTCGGTCCAGTCCATGACTGGAGCGATGGGGTTCTCAATTTATTCTGGCTCAGTTGTTAGAAGTGGATTTTTATACGCTAGTGTATTGCGTGGTGTCGACGCCCCAAATCTAGGTACTACCTCTGGTGTATTTGGCGGCTCATCCTGGGCGCTAAGCTTAGCGTCTGGATCTAGCGCTATTTGGGATCTTTGTTTTGGTTCTAATCCCTGTACAACTAGCCTCTCTACAGACATTACATCTGGCTCTAGCGGTACGCTCTCAGCCGTTGGCTCTTCACTCAACCCAGTTTTTGATGGCGGCGCTCTCGCTCTTATCAATGGAGATCACTCTAACGAAACCTTTACGGTCAACTCGACTGGTGGCACTATCTCCTCACCTACTGGTGGCTCTGCAATCTTATCTGGCGTTTTTTCTGGCGCTGGCGCCTTGACGTTTAATGGTTCCGGCACCACTTATATGAATGGTGTTAATACCTACACCGGCGGCACGACTGTTACCGGCGGAACGCTCGTCGTTACCGGCGAGATTGGTGCAGTCGCCGTTACGAGCGGTACGCTGCAGGGTACTGGCACTGTTGGAACCGCGACGATTGCCAGCGGCTCAACATTGTCGCCCGGCGTTAATGGTGCGCCCGGCACCCTGAACGTCTCTGGTAACCTGACCATGGCCGCAGGGTCCAATTACGTTGTGGCAGTTACACCGACTGCAGCCAGCCAAGTGAATGTATCGGGATCAGCCCATGTAAACGGCGCGGTCAGGGCAATCTTTACAGCGAGTAATTATCACGTTGGCCAGCGCTTTACGATTGTTGACCCGCCGGGCTTGGTGACAGGCACCTTTACGTCGCTTACCGATGTTGGCTTGCCGGTCTACCTAACCGACAATCTCAGCTATACGAGCAATTACGTCTACTTGAACATCGCACCTAAATATCTGACGCCACTTCTGCCCGCTGGCTCGCCAACAAACCTGACCAATACGGCAACGGCTATTGATGCCGCCGTGACTGCTGGCGGTATACCCAGCACAGGCATGCTGGCGCTCTATAGTCAGACGGGCGCTACACTTGCTGGCTCGATCACGCAGGCTGAAGGCCAAGTGGGTGCCAATGTTGCGACTGCCGTGACGCAAAGCTTTGCACCGTTCCTCAAGACCATGACGGACCAATGCACTGCAGGGTCCGACCAAGACGCATCTACTTCCTGTGCTTGGAGTTCGGTTTATGGCGGCCATACTGGCATAGCAGCCAACGTCACAACTGGTGCCGCTAGCCTGTCAGGCAGCAATGTCGGTCTCGCAGTGGGCGGTCAGATGAACGTGGCCGAGTTAGACGCCATTTTGGGAGCCAGTCTGGCTTACGGCCAGCAGACCTTCTCGTCAGGCAATGGCACCGGCACAAGCCGGGACATCTTGCTGGGTATCTATGCCAATAAGACGATTATGGACCGTGGCTACATCTCGGCTTCGCTGGGCTACGGCATCCTGAATGTCACAACCACCCGCAACATCACGGTATCGGGTACCGATGTCCTGTCGGGTAAGGTCAATGCCCATGAGTTCGGTGGACGTGTCGAAGGCGGCTACCACTTTAGCGTCGAAGATCAGTACGGCCTGACGCCCTATCTGGCTGGGTCGTTCCAGAACATCGTCACGCCGGCCTATGCTGAAGGTGTGCAGTCTGGAACGTCCAGCTTTGCCGTTTCTTATCTGTCCCAGAAAAACACCTTCGGCCGCATCGAGGCTGGTACGCACCTTGAGCGCAGCTTCCAGCTTGACGACGACACGAACCTAACAGCGCAAGGCACCATCGGCTGGTCTCACCAGCTGGGCTACAGCCCGGTCAGCACCGTCTCGTTCCAGTCCCTTAGCGGCTCCAGCTTTCTGCTTAACGGCATCAGGCCAGCCAACGACACGGCAGTCCTCGGCCTTAACCTTCAGGCGCACAAAGCGACAGGCCTGTCCTACGGCGTTCGCCTAGACAGTCAGCTCGGCTCTGGGACGACCATCCTCGAAGCAGCGGGTAACGTCGCCTATCGCTGGTAGGTGTCCACAGACTCCGCGGACTCCGCTGACGGCCATTCGCCTCGACTGAATCCCTGCCTAGCCGAGCGGACGGATGGCGCTGGGCGAGTCGCTGGCGGGGTTACATGCCGCGAAGACGCTGGATGCACCATTCCTCGAAATGAGCCAACGGCCCTAGCCGAGCCTCCAGCCAAGATTTCGGATCAGGAACGATTTCCAGATCGGCAAAGCCTTCGGCTTTGTGCTGCTTAGGACCGGCTTTTTTATAAATGAAGCGAACAAGTGGTGATTTCCCTATAGATATATCTAATAGGGGAATCGCCACCTGTTCGGCTGATTTGCGCTGATATGACCGCGCTGAATCTTTGTCCTGCCAAAGCTCGGGTGCCGCCGTCGCCGCATCGGTCGGGCTTCGTAGCGCAATCCCTGTCTCTGAAAGCGCCAAATCGCACCAATTAGGGTTTAGCGTCTCCCAAGGCACCGCCTCAGACGGAAGGCCGACCGACAAGGCACCCAGTACCAAGACTTCCAGCGGGTTGCTGGCGGTCCTGTTAGCGCCCCTGCCACGGCCTATGGCTTGGAGAACTTCGCCTTCCGCAATGGCCCAGCGGACCCGCTCGGCGATGGGGTCCGGGTGGAAGACTGCCTCGATTAGCTGGCCCCCGGCGATCATGCTGTGGGTTTTGCTACGGGTAAGAGCGCCGGTAGCGCCCCCAGGTGTTACCTGTTGATACCCGATGGGCCACGATAAACAAAAGAAAACGTGGGACATTCCGGGACTTTCCGGGACACGATACGGAATCACTCTCCGGCAATCGTCAGCCCCTCGATGCGCAGCGTCGGCGCGTCCGTACCGTGGCGGAAGACCAGATCGTTGGCCGACGTCAGATGTAGATACATATCCTTCAGATTGCCCGCGATGGTGACTTCGCTGACTGGATACGTAAGCGCGCCGTTTTCGATCCAGAAGCCCGCGGCGCCGCGCGAATAGTCGCCGGTCACCCCGTTTACCCCCATGCCGATCAGCTCTGTCACGTAGAACCCATCTTTTACATCGGACATCAGCTGTTCCGGCGATAGCGGACCTGCCGCCATGTAAAGATTGGTGGACGAAGGCGAGGGCGGGCCGCCGGTGCCGCGCGAGGCGTGTCCGGTGGTTTGCAGTCCAAGCTGTCGCGCCGATGCCGAATCCAGCAGCCACGTCGTCAGCCGACCTCTGTCGATCAGCACGTTGGTGCGGTTGGCGACGCCTTCGCCGTCAAACGGCTTGGACCGCGCCCCGCGTTTGCGATGCGGATCGTCGATGATGGTGATGTTTTCCGAAAAAACCTGCTCGCCCATGCGATCTTTCAGGAACGACACGCCGCGCGCGATGGCGGCGCCCGAAATCGCCCCCGCGAAATGGCCGAGCAAACTCGGGGACACGCGAGGATCGAAGAACACCGGCACCGATTGCGTTTTCACTTTGCGCGGGTTCAGGCGTTTGACCGCCCGTTCGGCGGCGCGTTTGCCGACCGCTTCGGCGGATTCCAGATCGGCGGCAAAGCGCGAATGGGCGTAATCGTAATCGCGCTCCATCTCGGTGCCTTCGCCGGCGATGACCGACACCGCGACGCTGCGGCTGGTGCCTGTGTAGCCGCCGAGAAAGCCTTCGGACGTGGCAAGGGTAACCATGCTGCGCCCGTAATCCGCGCTGCCGCCTTCCGAATTGGTGACGCCGGGAACCTCCAAGGCTGCCTGTTCCGCCGCTCTAGCGCATTCGACCAGAAGCACGGTCGAGGGTTCCTGCGGATCGTCGATCTCTATATCCGGGGTCGAGGTGGCTAGCCTATCGCGCGACGCCAGACCGGCATATTTGTCTTCCGGGGCGAGCCGGGCCATTGCCACGGCACGCTCCGGCAGAGCCGACAAGGCGCTATCCGTGAAATCCGTCGAGGAGACGAAGGCAACCTGCTTTCCCACAAAGACCCGCAGGCCAAGATCGGACGACTCCGAACGGCCAACATCCTCAAGCTTGCCCAGGCGATAAGACACCGAAACGGAAATATTCTTGAATTCCACCGCATCGGCGGCGTCGGCACCGGCTTTGAGGGCTGATTTGACCAAGCGGTCGAGACGTTCGGCGGCGGCAGGATCGGGATAGGAAAGGGTCATGGAACCTCAGGGATCAGGGGCGCGGGCGCGCCCCGGCGGCGGGGGAAACGCAGAAGAGGGGGAATATATAGCTCCGGCCGCAGCTTTCCAGCTACCAAGGCGGCAATGTCTGGTTTAGATCGAAGTCAATGTGATCGACGCGGTTAGCAGGCTAAGGCGCTGACGTGACCGTCTTCGGCATATTTCAAAAGAGGCCGGTCGCGCGTCATCAGACGAAAACCGTTTTCGCGTGCAGTTGCAGCAACGATCCTGTCAGCTGGATCCTTCGGCGGCGAGCCAGGTAAGAAAGAGGAAGCGATAAGGATTCGCCCGGACAATTCCGTTATTCGAATTTTCGAATTCGCGCCGAGACGATCGAACCAGACCTGCGGATCGACGGACAGTTTGAGCCGCTCCTTCGAAACCAGCAAGCCAATCTCCCAGGCCGTAATCGGCGAAATGAATATCGGCTGATTACGCTCTGCGGCCTCCAACAAGGCTTGCTGTGCCACTCTCGAGATGGGAGCGCCTTCGGCCAGCCAAATCGTGGCGCAGGTGTCGAGCAGGATCGGCGTCATTCGGATGCCGTTCCCCACTCCGGATCGGCAGGCTTGGTGATGTCCACACCGGGTTCGATTCTAATGAGGCCCTTCATGGACCCATAGAAAGGATAATATCCCTCATTGCCGGACACGGCTGCTTCCCTTGCCGTTTCCTCACTTTCGACTTTGCGAAAAACGACTTTTTTGGAGGAAATGTCGACTTGCTCGGTTTTGAAACCAGCTTCCAGCCAGATCTTCGTCATGACGTTGTTCGAGGGATTGTTGCTCCACCAAGCCGGATAGCGTGCGGAATGCGGCAGAGGATGGCCGGTAACTTTTTCGACCTCGGCAAAGGTCATAGGCACCGCGGAACGCTTTTGCTCACGCAGAAACTGCCCAAGATTTGCGTATTTGCCCATTGCTCAGTCAGCCGCCCGAACTTTAACGACGTTCGTCGGTCCCCTGAAGATGCGTTCGGCTCCGCCAAATGCCCGCTTTGCGGCTGCCTCCCGGAAAATTAGGGCAGGTGCGCGGCAGGGTAGGCTTCCGCAGATAACGGCCGCATTCGGGTATCCGATCAGCTTCACAGCCGCAGTGTAATCGCGGGACCGGCCTCTAGAGCATGATCCGATCAAAACCAATCGGATCATGCTCTAGATTTCTCGGTTTTGCGCGCAATCTAACGACGAACCGGCGTCCACTTCGTCGGATTGCGCTCTAGGAGAATGTGTCTCGCAACGCATCAATGCCATCGTCGCCTCTATAACGAATAACGCGATGTTATTACTAAAACTTTATACAGGTGTAAAGTGAATTTTACAGATGTTATTTCCAAATCGGCTTGCCCGAACCCGGGAGGCCCAGCCGGGGCCATTTTTCGGTGACGGCGCGGATAGTTTCGGAGTCCATGCGGATCGGCGCGCCCCATTCGCGCTTGGTTTCCGGCGGCCATTTGTTGGTGGCGTCTAGCCCGATCTTTGAGCCCAGGCTGGATTCGGGCGAGGCGAAGTCGAGATAATCGATCGGCGTGTTCTCAATCACGGTGATGTCGCGCGCCGGGTCCATGCGTGTGGCGATGGCCCACATCACGTCTTTCCAGTCTCGCGCGTCGATGTCGTCATCCACCACGACGACCCATTTCGTGTACATGAACTGGCGCAGATAGGACCACACCGCCAGCATCACGCGCTTGGCGTGGCCGGGATAAGCCTTCTTTATACTGACGACTGCAATGCGGTAGGAGCATCCTTCGGGCGGCAGCCAGAAATCGACAATCTCCGGAAATTGCTGCTGCAACAGCGGAATGAAAACTTCGTTCAGCGCCTCGGCCAGCGTCGATGGCTCGTCCGGCGGGCGGCCCGTGAAGGTGGATAGGTAAATCGGGTCCCTGCGCATCGTGATCGCGGTGGCCGTGAACACTGGGAACGGCTCCACCGCGTTGTAATAGCCGGTGTGGTCGCCATAGGGACCTTCGTCGTGAACGTCGGTCAGCGAGACCTCACCCTCGATGACGATTTCCGCTTCGGCCGGCACTTTAAGCGGCTGCGTCACGCATTCCGCGAGTTCGGCGCGCGCGCCACGGAGCAATCCTGCGAACTGATATTCCGAGAGCGTGTCGGGAACTGGGGTGACGGCGGCGATGGTCGTGCCGGGGTCCGCGCCGAGCACGATGGCGGCGGGGAAGGGCGCCGAGTTCTCTTTCGCCCAGCGGCTGTAATGCTGTGCGCCGCCCCGGTGCTTCAGCCAGCGCATGATGGCGCGGTTCTTGCCCAACACCTGCATGCGATAGATGCCGAGATTGAAGTTGTCCTCGCGCGAATCCGTGGGGCCTTTGGTCACCACCAGCGGCCAGGTGATGAGCGGGGCGGGCTCTCCCGGCCAGCAGGTTTGGATAGGAAGCTGCGTCAGATCGATGTCGCTGCCTTTCAGTACGATATCCTGACAGGACGGGCGCGAAACCGTCTTGGGTTTCATCGCCAGAAAGGTCTTGGCGAGCGGCAGCATTTGAAAGGCTTCCCTGATGCTGCGTGGCGGTTCGGGTTGACGCAGCGTGGCGAGAAGTTCACCCACTTCGCGCAAGGATTTCGCATCCGTGCGCTCCACGCCGCCGAAGGTGATGCCCATCGCCACGCGCTTCACCGTGCCGAACAGGTTTACCAGCACGGGAATATGCGAGCGGCTGCCGTCAGCTCTGATCGCGTGTTCGAAAAGAACGGCGGGCCCGCGCTCTGCCAGCAGCCGCGTCTGGATCTCCGTCATTTCCAGCACCGTGGAAACCGGCTCCCGCACACGCACCAGCTCTCCAGCCGCTTCCAGCTTGGCTACAAATTCGCGCAGCGATCTATAACTCATGCGTCGGACGGTCCTAAGAAGAAGGGGAACCACAAAGGGCACGAAGAAGACACAAAGGACACAAAGAGAATTTACAAAACCATGCGTTTGATACCGTTCTTCAACAGCGGGACGTGGAAGTTGATCAGCAGTCCGAGGCGGCGGTTCGACAGCCGAAGGTAGGTAAGCAGTTGGGCCTCGTGAAGGGGCGTGACAGTTTCGACGGCTTTGACCTCTATTATGACCGCGTCGTCAATCAGAAGATCGACGCGGTAACCGATCTCGAGCTTTACGGTGTCATAAACGACCGGCAGGCCGACTTGTCGCGCGATCGAGTGGCCTCGCGTCTCTAATTCATGTGCGAGACAGGTCTCGTAGGTTGATTCAAGAAGTCCAGGTCCAAGTGCTCGGTGTACCGCCAATGCAGCATCAACAGCGCTTCGCGCAATTGCTTCAACGAAAGCGGGAACGGAGTCATGAGCCTCGGGCATCCTTTGTGTCCTTTGTGTCTCCTTCGTGTACTTTGTGGTTCCCCTTGTTCTTATCCCACCTTCCATTTCGACGGCTCGGCGTGGCGCCGTCCGTATAGGACATAGATCGCAATGCCTGCGATCGTCCAGAGCACGAGGCGGTACCAGGTCGCCGTGGATAGGCTGAACATCATCAGCCCGCAGGACGCGATACCCGCCGGCGCAACGAACCATACAAAGGGCGTACGGAAAACACGCTGTGCTTTCGGCGCCGTGACGCGCAGAATCATGATCCCTGTGCAAACGATGATGAACGCCAGCAACGTACCGATGGAAACAAGGTCGGCCAGAATATCGAGCGGAAAAATGGCGGCGAGGGCCGCCGCGACAAGGCCCGTCACCACCGTTCCGCGATGGGGCGTTTTCAGCGTCGGGTGGACGGCTGCGAACAGCTTCGGCAGGAAACCGTCGCGCGCCATGGCGTAGAACACACGCGACTGCCCGTACAGCGCCACGAACGTAACCGTAGCAAGCCCGGCAAGGGCCGCGATGTCCACGGGAATGGTGAGCCAGCGCAAGGCTGGAATTTTGCCCACCGCGAAAGACACGGGATTGGGGACATTCAATGTGCGCCAATCGGTGATGCCCGTCAGCACAATGGCCATCAGGATATAAAGAACCGTGCAGATGAACAGCGAACCCAGAATGCCAATCGGCAGATCGCGGCGCGGATTGCGCGCTTCCTGGGCGGCGACAGACACGCTCTCAAAGCCGATATAGGCAAAATAGATCAGGCCTGATGCGGCCAGCACGCCGCTCGCCCCGAACTTGCCCCATTCGCCCTGGTTGGGCGGCACTAAGGGCGTGAGATTCGCTGCGCTCACATAGGGCAGTCCGAACAGAATGACGAGGATCACGACCCCCGTCTTGATCAGCACCATGATGTTGTTGAACCGGGCGGATTCGCGCACGCCGATCACAAGAAAGATGCTCAAAGCCGCGACCAGCACCACCGCCGGCAGGTTGACGATAGCGCCGGTCAGATGCAGTTCCGCAAACCCCGGACCCGCCAGCGGGGCGTTGGCGAAGGCAGCCGGGAAGGCAAGGCCGATATTATTCAGTAAACTGATGAAATAGCCGGACCATCCGACCGCGACGGTCGACGCCGAGACAAGATATTCCAGCACCATGTTCCAGCCGATGAACCAGGCCATGAAGCGGCCCATCGTGGCGTAGGCGTACGTATATGAGCTGCCGGACTCCGGTATCAGCGCGGCAAACTCGGCATAGCAGAGCCCCGCGAACAGACAGCCGAGCCCGGCGATAAGGAATGAAAGCAGGACCGCGGGACCGGCATGATCGGCTGCGGCCGTTCCCGCAATCACGAAAATGCCGGCGCCGATGATCTCACCGATGCCGAGCATGATGAGGCTGGTGGGCCCTAACGCGCGATGCAGTTCGTGCTCGGAAGCGGCGACCGGGTCGGGCTGAACGAGTGTGTCGCCGCCGTTCGGCTCCAAGACGTCACTCCGCGGGGCTGTTTACAATGGACCATTTCGGCGGACGCGCGTGCCGTGCGGCATAGGTCGCATACACGACAAGACCGACGAACAACCACACGACAAGCCGTATCCAGGTTGAAAGCGGCAGGCCCATCATCATGGCCCCGCACACGGCAACCCCGCCAAGCGGAACCCACGGAACGAACGGGGTGCGAAACGGCCGATGCGCGTGGGGCTTTGTATAGCGCAACACGATGACGCCAATGCACACGATCACGAAAGCCGCCAGCGTCCCGATGGAAACAAGTTCGATCAGGAGGTCATGCGGGAGCAATGCCGAAAGCAAAGCCGCACTGGTGCCGGTTACCAATGTTCCAAGATAGGGGGTGCGAAAACGCGGATGCACGCGGCTGAACATGGGCGGGAGCATGCCATCGCGCGACATCGCGTAGAAGATACGCGTCTGGCCGAGCAGCAGAACCAGAACAACGGTGCCCAGGCCGATGGTAGCGCCGATATTCACCAGCGGGGCCAGCCAGCCCAGCGCGGGTCCGGCGTTGCCGACGGCGACCGAAACTGGGTTTGGTACATTCAACGTCTGATACGGCGCCAGTCCCGTAATGACGAAGGACATCAGCATGTACAAGACCGTGCAGATCAGAAGCGACCCGAGAATGCCGATCGGCATGTTCCGTTGCGGATTGACCGTTTCCTGGGCGGCGACCGACACGGCGTCGAATCCGATATAGGCAAAGAAGATCACGCCCGAGGCGCGCAAAATTCCGGTCCAGCCGAACTCGCCGAACGTTCCGGTATTGGCGGGGATGAAGGGGGTGAAGTTCTCCGCCCGCACATAGAACAGCCCAAAAGCGATCACCAAAACGACGACGATAAGCTTCAAGACGACCATGACGGCGTTGAACGTGGCGGAGGCGCGAATGCCCACGATGAGCAACGCGGTTATGCCTGCGATCAGAATGGCTGCCGGCAGATTGATAATCGCGCCGCTGAAGCCAAGATTGTGCGCGGCATCGATTGTAATCGGTGCGGTCGTGTAGGCCGGCGACAATCGTACACCGAATTCCGTCATAAGCGCGTTGAAATAGCCCGACCATCCAACCGCCACGGCGGAGCCGGCCGCCAGATATTCGAGGATCAAATCCCAGCCGATGATCCAGGCGAAGAATTGGCCGAGTGTCGCATACGCATAGCTGTAGGCGCTGCCCGCAACCGGGATCATCGCGGAAAATTCGGCGTAACAAAGCCCCGCCAGAAAACAGCCCACGCCTGCTATCGCGAAGGAAATGACGACCGCCGGACCCGCAAACTGCGCGGCCGCCTGGCCGGTGCTGACGAATATACCGGCGCCGATGATCGCGCCGATGCCCAGTGTTACGAGATGCCACGGCCCCAGGGTTCTTTTGAGGTCATTGGCTTCTTCTCCGGCCATTTCACTTCCGCCCGCCATACAGAATCCCCTTATCCGTCACGCCACTGTTGCATGTTGCATCGCACCGGCCAACTCAGGCGTTATCGGCCGCCGGTGCGTTCGCGTTGGCGTTTGGACCTGTCGCCAACACCGCAGCGCCCAGTCCCGCCGCTAGAAGCGAACCGATGAGCACACCGATCTTGGCGATGGCGCCCTCCGGTCCTTCCGGAAAAGCCTGGCCAGCCATGAGAAGCGCCACCGTATCCCCAACCCCGCAGAGACAGGCCGCACCGATGAAATTGCGGGCCTGCGGCGGGGGGCAGGCCTCATGGCAGCAGCCTGTAAACGGAGGTTTCGCGCACCTCCCGATCTTCTAAATCGCGTGAGGTCGGTACGGAATAAGTGGCGATACATTCCACTCCCGTCCCAGGAAAATAGTTCCGTTTGGGGTCCCCGAGCAGAACGCGCGTGCCCTGCGAGGCGAGCGTCCGCAGCCAGGCGAGAAGACGCTCCGCCAGAGGCCGCTCGTAACACATGTCCCCAGCCACCACGATGTTCCATCGACCGTTCGCGCCGATTAGATCATTGGCGATGGGTTCGATGAAAACGGTATTGGCCGCGGCATTCATTTCGATCGCTGCAAAGGCCAGCGGGTCGATGTCGGATGCAACCACCGGCACCGCGCCCGCTTTCGCGGCGGCTATCCCAACGAGACCTGAGCCCGCTCCGAAGTCGAGGACGGAATTCCCGGCAAACTCCTCCGCATGGTCCAGCATATAGCGCGCCACTGCCTGACCGCCCGGCCAAGCGAACGCCCAATAGGGCGGCGGCAGGTCGGAAACGCCGGCCGCTTCCGCTGCGGCGATGGCCTCGGTCTGCTTCCAAAGCGTCATCACTTCGCTGGCGAGATGAAGCTGTATCTCCGGCACGATGGCGGGCGCACGCAGAATCGTGCTCGCGCGAATGAACGCTTTGCGGCTTTCGTCGTTACCAGCCGCCATTAAATACCTGTCATCAAAAAGGGGCCATCATGCCGGCCAGCAATGCCGCTGCGATCAATGCGCCGGTATCGCGATTTGCCTTGAACAGCTTCAAGCATAGCAGAGGCCGGTCAATATCCAGCGCATGAACCTGCCAATACAGATGTGCTGCCGGGGCAAGCATCGCCAGCGCAAAGACCAATCCAAGACCGGCAGCCAAACCGCCGGCCAGCATCAGCACAAGGGCAGCCGCATAGAAGGCATAGATCCAAGGTTTGCTGCGCTGTCCGAGACGAATGGCGGATGACTTCACACCGATGAGGATGTCGTCTTCCTTGTCCTGGTGCGCATAGATGGTGTCATAGCCCAACGTCCAGGAGAAGCATCCGGCATAAAACAGATAGGCCGGAACCGTCAGTGTTCCGGTTGCCGCGGCAAAGCCGAAAGGCACGCCCCAATTGAAGGTGAGCCCGAGCCATGCCTGCGGCCACCAAGTGATGCGCTTCATGAAGGGATAGCAGGCGACCAGGAACAGAGAAGCGGCGCCGACGAAGATCGCAAAAGGGTTGAAGCTGAGCAGGACCAAAAATCCAACCAACGAAAGCATCAGCGCAAAGGCCCACGCCTGCTTGACGGTCACCGCCCCCGAGGGAATTGGCCGGTTTCGTGTGCGGGCGACGCGCGCATCATAGTCGCGGTCGACAATATCATTGTAGGTACACCCGGCGCCGCGCATAACCACCGCGCCGATCCCTGTGAGGATGAGATAGAGCAGGTCTGGCATGGTGTCGCCGTGCGCCGCCGCACCCAGCAGCAGTCCGAATACGCAGGGCCAATACAGCAGCCAGGCTCCGATGGGCCGATCGAGCCGCATCAGCCGCAAATAGGGTTGAATGTTGGCAGGGGCCTCATCGACCCAGCTCGCGCGCACGGCATCTGCCGGACGGGGACCGGCGAGGTTCGCTTCAGGGGCTTGCGGATCGGGGCTCATGCGTGCTGCAAAGTTGAAAGGTTCGGCAAGGTAGCGCGTCTGATGAGAGCGGACAAAGAGCAGCAAAGCGATAGCGAGGATCTCGCCTATGACGGCGGGAAACTGCGCCTGTTCGTTCCGGACCTATTGGCCGAAGGCGCAAAGGTCGCCCCGGACGAGGGACAAACTCACTATCTGCTGCACGTCATGCGGGCGCGGGAAGGCACGCGCGTCCTGCTTTTCAACGGCAGGGATGGCGAGTGGCGCGCCGAAGTTTCGGGCGTGACCAAGCGCTCCTGCGAGCTGCGCTGCGAGCGGCAAACGCGGCAGCAGGAGGGCGTGCCCGACCTGTGGCTTGCGTTTGCCCCCATCAAGAAGACGCCTTCGGATTACGTCGCGCAAAAGGCGACGGAGCTTGGCGTGGCGGTTTTGCAGCCGGTCATCACCAACCGGACCATCGCGCGGCGCGTCAACCTGGACCGCCTGCGCGCCAACGCCATAGAGGCAGCCGAACAATCCGAACGCCTCTCGGTGCCGGATATAAGCGAGCCGCTGTCTCTCACTCAGCTGCTCCAACGCTGGCCCGCCGAACGGCATATATTATTTTGCGATGAAGGCGGGGACGCCGCTCCTATCCTGGGCGCGCTCAGCCGGGCAGGGCGTGGGCCGTGGGGTATTCTGACCGGACCGGAAGGCGGCTTCGATCCGGCGGAACGCGCGCTCATCCGAAGCCATGCTCTTGTCACGCCGGTGACGCTTGGGCCCCGTATCATGCGGGCCGATACCGCCGCGCTTGCCGCGCTGGCGGTTTGGCAGGCAGTCCTTGGCGATTGGGGACATACCCCCGGCTTGTAAGTGGCCGGTCTCGACACTAGGTTGCCTCTCAAATCCGACAACAACGCGAACCCACATCGCGGCCAGAGGAAACCACATGTCCATCCCGCAGTCCGCCGGCGGGCCCATCTCCTCGCGTGCCGACCTCGTGGCGCATCTCGCCTCGGGCTCGAAGCCGCGTGAGCAATGGCGCGTCGGTACCGAACACGAAAAATTCGCCTACTCGCTGAAGGACCATAAACCGCTTCCCTACGAAGGCGTACCCGGCATCCGCACCTTGCTGGAGCGTATGGAACGCTTCGGGTGGAAGCCCGTGATGGAGGGCGAGTATATCATCGGCCTCTCGCAGAACGGAGCCTCCATCAGCCTGGAGCCGGGCGGCCAGTTTGAACTGTCCGGCGCGCCACTGAAGACGATTCACGAAACCTGTGTCGAGGTGAACACACATCTTAAGCAGGTTCGGGAGATCTGCGCCGAGATCGGCGCCGGCTGTCTCGGCGTCGGTTATGCGCCGACTTGGAGCCTTGCCGAAGTTCCTGTGATGCCGAAGGGCCGCTATGCGATCATGCGGCGTTACATGCCCATGGTCGGCGCGTACGGGCTGGAAATGATGTTCCGGACCTGCACCGTGCAGTCGAATTTCGATTACGGCTCGGAAGCCGACATGGTGAAAAAGCTGCGCGTCGCCTTGGCGCTGCAGCCGGTCGCCACGGCGCTGTTCGCCAATTCGCCGTTCCGCGAAGGCAAGGCCAACGGATTTCTGTCCTTGCGCAGCCAGGTGTGGACCGATGTCGATAACGACCGCGCCGGGATGCTCCCCTTCGTGTTCGAAGATGGCTTCGGATTTGAGCGTTATGTCGATTACGCGCTCGATGTGCCGATGTATTTCGTCTATCGCGACGGGCGCTACATCGACGTCGCGGGCAAATCATTCCGCGATTTTCTGGACGGGCGCATTCCCGAACTGAAAGGCATCACGCCGATGATGTCGGATTGGGCCGATCATCTAACGACGCTGTTTCCCGAAGCGCGCATCAAGAACTATCTGGAAGTGCGCGGCGCCGATGGCGGCACATGGCGCCGCATCTGCGGTTTGCCCGCGTTGTGGACCGGTCTCTTCTATGACCAGACCTCGCTCGATGCCGCTTGGGATTTGGTGAAGGACTGGACGGCTGAGGAACGCGAAGCGATGCGTTCGGCCGTGCCGAAACTCGCCTTCAAGACGCCGTTCCGGAACACCAATGTGCTGGCGCTCGCCCGCCGCATGCTGGAAATAGCTACGCACGGTTTGAACCAGCGCGCCGCGATGGATATTTCCGGTTCGTCGGAAGTCGGCTTCCTGCAGCCTTTGCAGGAATTGGTCGACCGCGGGCAGACCCGCGCCGAAGAATTGCTCTCGCTCTTCCAGAATGAATGGAAAGGCGACCTCAGCCGGCTGTTCGAGGAATATAACTTCCTCTGAGGTCAGCTTTGCTCGTCGGCGTTATCCCGGCCGTATCGCCAGCGCCAGCCGCCTTCCGTCTTCTTCCAGGCGACGAAAAGAAACGGCACGGAAATCCCAACCACGCCGAGAACGCGCTGGAGCACTGTGCCGGGGTAGCCGAGATACAGTTCGTATAGGGAAGGCACCGCGATGATCGCGACGACATAGCCGCCAAACAGCGCCCAGCCTTTCCAGTTCAGCGGAACGCCGGCGCCGATGCCTCTTTCCTTCGGCCGAAACCAGTAGTCTCTCATGTCAGATACCCGTGATCATGAGGTCTAGTGCAGAGACTATTTGATACCGGTACTCCTCCAAATTGGCGACAGGATTGCGCAGAAGCCGTGCCGGCACGGTCAGCACCTCCAGCGGATGGAAGTATAGCAGGCGTCGTCCAATTATTATGCGTGGATTGAGTCTACCCTGCGGGCGAATGAAGCGTTCGTCGATCAATGGTACGCAAATTCGAGTAGCGATCTGATCCCAAATCCCAGACTGGATCGTCACGATGAACGGCCGTTCCTCCTTGCCTGCCCGGCTGGGGTTCGCAAAGGCATCAAACTGGCGAGTCATCCCAGTCCTGGAATTCTTCGCCGAACACGCCAGCGCGCTCAATCAGACGATTATATGATTCGACGAATTCGCGATTATCCTCGCGCAATTTCGCTTCGCGCGCGTCCTGCGTGAGCTTCGCCAATGCGATCTCAAGTGTCCGCGACAAGTTGATCCCCTGCGCCTTCGCAGCATCGAGAATTTCGGCGTCTATAGAGAGATTCACCGCCCGCTTCGGTCCTGCACTTGCACGCCGGTCCCGAGCTTTTGAGCGGAAAGCCTTTGGGTCTCCCTTGAATTGATCCATGCGCATAGGTTATGCGCATGGATTATACGGGTCAACCGCTGTTGCGCAGGCCCGCCGAGACTCCGTTGATGGACATGTGGATGGCCTGAAGCGTTTCGGGGTCGTCCTTGCCGGAGCGGTCCCTTAGGCTTCGGTAAGTGTCAGGCCGCTGTCCCGCCCACGGTCAGGCCATCGATCCGCAGCGTGGGCTGACCAACCCCCACCGGGACGCTCTGGCCGCTTTTGCCGCAGGTGCCGATCCCCGTGTCCAGCTTCATGTCGTTGCCGATCATGGACACGCGGGTCATGGCGTCCGGCCCGTTGCCGATGAGGGTTGCGCCTTTGATCGGCACCCCGATCTTGCCGTCTTCGATCCGGTAAGCCTCGGTGCAGGAGAACACGAATTTGCCGCTGGTGATGTCCACCTGGCCGCCGCCGAACTGCACGGCATAGATGCCGTTTTTGACGGAGCCGAGGATTTCGGCCGGGTCCTTATCGCCGCCCAGCATGTAGGTGTTGGTCATGCGTGGCATGACGGGGCTGGCGAATGATTCGCGGCGGCCGTTGCCGGTGGGTTCCACGCCCATCAGGCGGGCGTTCATGCGGTCCTGCATGAAGCCTTTCAGAATGCCATCCTCAATTAGGACCGTCCGTGACGTCGGCGTGCCCTCATCGTCCATCGTCAGCGAACCGCGCCGTTCGGCGATGGTGCCGTCGTCCACGACCGTGACCCCAGGCGAAGCAACGCGCTGGCCAAGCAACCCGGAAAAGGCGGAGGTCTTCTTCCGGTTGAAGTCACCTTCCAGACCATGGCCTACGGCCTCATGCAGCAGGATGCCGGGCCAACCCGGCCCAAGCACCACGGACATTTCGCCGGCTGGGGCGGGAATTGACTGTAAGTTCACCAGGGCGCTGCGAAGAGCCTCTTCGACGCCGGCCTTCCAATAGTCCGGGGCGATGTAATCGGTGTAAGCACGGCGGCCGCCACCGCCATAATGGCCGGTCTCCTGACGGCCATTCTCCTCAACGACCATGGAGATTGACAGGCGCACCAGGGGGCGCACATCGCGATAGACCTCGCCGCCGGGGCGCATGATCTCGACCACCTGCCACTCGCCTGCCAGAGAGCAGGAGACCTGCCTCACGCGCGGATCGCGCCCGCGCGCATAGGCGTCAATTTTCGCCATCAGCTTGACCTTTACGTCGAAGGGCGCCGAATCCAGGGGGCTATTGTCGCTGTAAAGGTGGATATTTGTTCGGGCGGGAGCCCCAGCCGTTACGCCGGAATGGCCAAGCTTTACGACGCTAACGGCCTCCGCCGCCCGGGCGATTGAAGCCTCGGACAGTTCGGAGGCGTGGGCATAGCCCGTGGCCTCGCCGGCGACCGCGCGCAGACCAAATCCTTGGGTCGTGTCGTAAGTCGCCGCTTTCAGCCGCCCATCATCGAAAGAAAAGCTTTCGGTCTGGCGGTACTCCAGGAACAGTTCGCCGTCGTCGGTTCCGTGCAGCGTCTGGTCGAGAAGGTTCTGGACGCGGCGCCGTTCCATGCCGGTCTGGGTAAAAAACAGGTCGTCGGGGCTGGTCATGGGTTATCTCGCCTTGTTGTCGCCGGGGGAGCCTGGGCCGTTGCGTCATATATAGGCACGCGCTGCCCGTCCGTCACGTGATCCCGTCTTAACCCCGGAATGTTAGACGGGAAGCGGGGATAAGGCCCCCGCGTGGCATCACGTCGCAATGACTTAGGTTCCCCACACCGCCTAAATCGCAGGCACGAATCCGCAAGAGTCGGGATTGGGCGGGGGAGCCCTTCGCCGGCTGCAAGCCATATGAGAGGGCCCATGATCCGAAAGCTCGGCATGTTCACAGCATTTCTCGCAACGACGATGCTGTCTTTTTCCGCTGCCGCGCAGCCCGTTGAGGGCCAGCCTTACGCTTGGCAGCTCGGCTTGCAGGCCGCAGGTGATGAGCGCATGCGCGACGTCATCGGGCTGCACAACTTCATTCTCTACATCATCACGGCGATCTGCCTGTTTGTGCTGGCGCTGCTCGTCTACATCATGCTGCGCTTCAATGCGAAAGCGAACCCGGTGCCGTCGGCGACCACCCACAACACCATGCTCGAAGTGGCCTGGACTGTAATTCCGGTCCTCATCCTGGTCGCGATCGCCATCCCGTCCTTCCGTCTGCTCTATTTTGAAGACGTGATCCCGAAGACGGACATGACGATCAAAGCTACGGGCAAGCAGTGGTTCTGGACGTATGAATATCCGGACAACGGCAATTTCACCTTCGATGCACAGATGACGCCGGATCGCCGGTCGCAGCCTGTGGTCAAAGACGGACCGCCGCGTCTTCTGGGCACCAACAATCATGTGGTGGTTCCGGTCGGGAAAACCATCCGCCTGATCACAACAGGTGCGGACGTGATTCATTCCTGGGCTATTCCCGGATTTGCCGTGAAGATCGATGCCGTTCCGGGCAAGATCAACCAGAGCTGGTTCAAGCCCGAGAAGGAAGGCCTTTACTATGGGCAGTGCTCCGAACTCTGCGGCGCCCGCCACGCTTTCATGCCGATCACGGTCGAAGTGGTCAGCCAGGAAAAATTCGACCAATGGGTCGCGGAAGCCAAAACCAAATTCGCGAAAGCCGGTGAGCCTACGCGCTTCGCCGACAATCACTAAGGAATAGGAGAGAGCCATGGCAGGGGCACACGATACTCACGCGGCCCATGCGGGCCACGAGGACCATCCGAGAGGATGGAGACGGTTCGCTTATTCCACGAACCATAAGGACATCGGAACGATGTACCTGATCTTCGCCGTTGTGGCGGGGCTGGTGGGCGGTCTCCTTTCCGTCATGATGCGCGCCGAACTTATGTATCCCGGCATGCAGATCTTCCCCGACGCGCACATGTTCAATGTGTTCGTGACCGGCCACGGCCTGATCATGGTGTTCTTTATGGTCATGCCGGCGATGATCGGCGGCTTCGGCAACTGGTTCGTGCCGTTGATGATCGGGGCGCCGGATATGGCGTTCCCGCGCATGAACAACATTTCCTTCTGGCTTTTGCCGTTCTCGCTCACGCTGCTCGTACTTTCGATGTTCGTCGAAGGCGACTCGGGCGGCCTGGGTGTTGGCGGCGGCTGGACTGTCTATGCGCCGCTCTCGACCTATGGCTCGCCTGGACCGGCCATGGACTTGGCGATCTTCTCGCTGCATATCGCGGGCGCGTCGTCCATTCTTGGCGCGATCAACTTCATCACGACCATCTTCAACATGCGCGCGCCGGGGATGACCCTGCACAAGATGCCGCTGTTCGTGTGGTCGATCCTGGTCACGGTGTTCCTGTTGCTGTTGTCGCTGCCCGTTCTGGCCGGCGCCATCACCATGCTGCTCACCGACCGCCACTTCGGAACGACGTTCTTCAATCCGGCAGGCGGCGGCGACCCGATCCTGTACCAGCATCTGTTCTGGTTCTTCGGCCACCCCGAAGTATACATCCTGATCCTGCCGGGCTTCGGCATGATCAGTCAGGTGGTCTCGACCTTCTCGAGAAAGCCCGTGTTTGGCTATCTCGGCATGGCCTACGCGATGGTCGCGATCGGCTTCGTTGGCTTCGTCGTGTGGGCGCACCACATGTACACCGTCGGCATGACCGTCGACACGAAGGCCTATTTCATCTTCGCCACGATGGTCATCGCGGTGCCTACGGGGGTGAAGATATTCTCCTGGATCGCGACGATGTGGGGCGGTTCGATCAGCTTCCGCACGCCGATGCTCTGGGCGATCGGCTTCATCTTCCTGTTCACGGTCGGCGGCGTGACGGGCGTGGTCCTGTCCAATGCCGGCGTCGATGTCGTGTTGCAGGACACCTACTATGTGGTGGCCCACTTCCACTACGTGCTGTCGCTGGGCGCGGTCTTCGCCATCTTCGCGGGCTGGTACTACTGGTTCCCGAAGATCACCGGCTACATGTACAACGAGACGCTCGGCAAGCTGCATTTCTGGATGATGTTCGTTGGCGTCAACCTGACGTTCTTCCCGATGCATTTCGTCGGGCTGGCCGGTATGCCGCGCCGCTATGCGGACTATCCCGACGCCTTTGCGGGTTGGAACTATGTTGCCTCCATCGGCTCGTATATTTCGGCGGCCGCGGTGGTGGTGTTCCTGCTGTGCATGGCGGAAGCCTTCATGCGAAAGCGCGTCGCGGGCGACAATCCGTGGGGCGAGGGCGCAACGACGCTGGAATGGACTCTGTCCTCTCCGCCGCCGTTCCACTGCTTCAATGACCTGCCGCGCATCACCGACTCGGGCCATCACTAAGGACCGCTGAAGCAATGACGGCTCTTTCCGAGAAGCAACAATCGCTCACCGGCGCGGATTTAAACTTCGCGTCGGTGGGTGACTATTTTCAGCTTCTCAAACCGCGGGTGATGTCGCTCGTGTTGTTCACGGGCGTTGCCGGTTTGGCGATTGCGCCGGGCCATGTGCATATCGCAACGGCGTTCACAGCTTTGCTCTGCATTGCGGTGGGGGCCGGAGCGTCCGGCGCGCTGAATATGGCCTATGATGCGGACATCGATGCGTTGATGTCCCGAACCAAAGGCCGCCCGGTGCCGCAGGGCCGTTTGACGGCCGGCGACGCGACCGCGTTTGGATCGACGCTGGCGGTGGGGTCCATTACCGTCATGGGGCTGCTGGTAAATTATGCAGCCGCCGCGCTGCTCGCTTTCACCATCGGCTTTTATGTCTTCGTCTATACGATGTGGTTGAAGCGGCGCACGCCGCAGAACATCGTCATCGGCGGCTTGGCGGGCGCGCTTCCTCCTGCCATTGGTTGGGCGGCCGTAACCGGTTCGTTGGCGGTTCCGCCATTGGTGTTGGTGGCGATTATCTTCCTGTGGACGCCCCCGCATTTCTGGGCGCTGTCGCTCTATCGCTCCGAAGATTACGCACGGGCCAAGGTGCCGATGTTGCCGGTGGTCGCCGGTAAGAGCGAAACGCGCAAGCAGATCGTCCTCTACACGGTACTTCTGGTGGCCGCGGGATTTGCGCCCGTGTATCTGGGATTTGCCGGTCCGGTTTACCTCGTGGCGAACACCGCAATCGGCGTGTGGTTTCTCGTTCAGGCCATTCGCGTGGCGCTGGAAACCGATGCGGTTCGTGAGCCGCAAGCGCGGCGTTTGTTCGCTGTCTCGATTCTGTATCTTTTCGCGCTGTTTGCGGCGCTTCTCGTGGAGCAGGCGGCGGGATTGTCGCATCTCCCGTCTCTGGTCATAGGATGACCGGCGATGACAAGCCGAGAGCGCAATTGGAGCGGGAGCGGTTCGAACGTGCCCGCAGTATGCGTAATTACGCTATTGCCGGGATTCTGCTTTTCCTCGTCGCTTTGTTCTTTGTGATGACGGTTGTGAGATTGGGCGGCCATGTCGCGGATTAAGGCAAAGATGGAGAGACGCAACGCGGCTGTGTTCGCGTCGTGCTTTGCCGTCGTTGCCGGCATGGCCAGCATGTCTTATGCGGCGGTTCCGCTCTATTACATGTTCTGCGCTTCGACCGGTTATGGCGGGACGCCGGCCCGGGCTGCGGCCGCACCGGGCGTTGTCGGCGAACGTGAGATCACCGTTCGTTTTGACACCAATGTCGATCCTAATCTGCCCTGGGCCTTCGTACCGGAGCAGCGCGCGGTGAAAGTTCGCATCGGCGAAGACAGACTGGTTTTCTTCCGTGCCGAAAACCGCTCCGATCACGCGGTTGTCGGCCATGCTTCGTTTAATGTGCAACCCGAACAGGCGGCACGCTACTTCAACAAAATTCAGTGTTTCTGCTTCACCGAACAGCGCCTTGAAGCGGGCGAGTCGGTCGAAATGCCGGTTTCATTCTTTGTCTCACCGGCAATGTTGAAAGACCGTGCCGGCAATACGGTCAATGAAATCACTCTATCTTACACCTTCTATCCCGCGACCAATCAGAAGGCCGGCGCGAAAACCGCGTCCGTGCCCGCGAAGGGTACCGGGGGCTGATCCTTCGAAAGGCAAACATCATGGCTCACGGCGAAGTCCATCACGATTATCATCTGGTCGATCCCAGCCCATGGCCGCTGGTCGGATCGCTGTCGGCATTTGTGATGCTGCTGGGTGCGGTGTTCTGGATGAACGCCAGCGCCAACTTCTTTGGTCTGCCCGTCGCGGGGCAGCCTTGGATCTTCATTATCGGGTTCCTGATGGTGCTCTACACGATGGCCGGCTGGTGGCGTGATGTCGTCGCCGAATCGGTCGTTCGCGGAGACCACACGCCGGTCGTGAAGCTGGGCTTGCGCTACGGCATGCTCCTGTTCATCGCTTCGGAAGTGATGTTCTTCTTCGCCTGGTTCTGGGCGTTCTTCAATTCCGCCTTCTTCTCGCTTGATGTCGGCATTGGCAGCTGGCCTCCGCAAGGCATCGTGCCGTTCGATCCCTGGCACCTGCCGCTGTTGAACACGCTTATCCTGCTGACCTCCGGCGCGACGGTTACCTGGGCGCACCACGCCATCCTGCATAACGATCGCAAGGGCGCGATCCAGGGTTTGGTGGTCACGGTTCTGCTGGGGTTATGCTTCACCTGCGTCCAGGCTTATGAATACAGCCACGCAGCCTTCACCTTCGGGCTGAACAATGCGCAGCTTGTGATGCTCACCGACGTCGAGCACAAATCGCTGACGGCGGCGGCCACGGGCGGCATGGGCAACCTCAACGCCATTTACGGCTCGACGTTCTTCATGGCGACAGGCTTCCACGGCTTGCACGTGATCATCGGAACATTGTTTCTGATCGTTTGCCTATTCCGCGCCATCGCCGGTCACTTCACGCCGGCCCGGCACTTCGGCTTTGAAGCCGCGGCTTGGTACTGGCACTTCGTCGACGTGGTGTGGCTGTTCCTGTTCGCCTGCATCTACGTCTGGAGTTCGTGGGGCGTCATGACCGAATGAGCAGTCCCGCTCCGGGGACTGAGCCTTCGGTTGCCTTTGCCTCCCTCTTGGGCCGCTGCCCGCGCTGCGGCAAAGGCAAGTTGTTTCACGGCTTTCTCACAATAGCGCCAGCCTGCACCATGTGCGGGCTGGACTATTCCCGGTTCGAAGCCGGTGATGGTCCTGCCGTTTTTGTCATTCTCATAGTCGGCGCCATCGTCGCCGGCGGCGCGCTTCTGACCGAGGTCTGTTACAGCCCGCCCTATTGGGTACACGCCCTCATCTGGGGACCCGCGGTCATTATCTTATCCTTGGGTTTGCTCAGGCCGCTTAAGGCTGGCCTGATCGTGCTGCAATACAAGCACCGTGCCGAAGAAGGTCGAATCGCGCCCTAGAGCGTAATCCGGCGAAGTGGACGCCGGTTCGTCGTTAGATTGCGTGACAAACGGTTTAAGTTCAGCGCGGATTACGAGGTGCGTTTGCGCCGGGCAGGTCCAGATATGATGGCCTTGGCCGCTCGCGTTGCATGACTACGGGAGCGGCTACCGGCTTGGGGGCCTGAACGAGAGACACCGTCATTTTCTTGTCGGTGTCCGTGTACACGTAAACGGCGAGGGGGATGTTGCCGATCATGCCGCCTGTGGCTGCGTAGCGGCGGATCGCCGGGTCATAGGTAAAATTCATCGCGTGGCCCCGGAAGAACGCCTCGATTTTATCGGCGCTGTCTCCGTTCATCAGTTCGGTATTGAGCATCGTTTCCATTTGCGCTTTGGCGCTCTCGCCCGGATCGACAGCGGCACAGGCCGCGGCCGCTAGAGCAAGGGCGGGCGTAAGCAAGCGAATGAGATGGGACGGACGTTGGGTCATATCTTCGTTTTAAGAAAGCGAAACGTTCGCAAATTCTACCGCCCAGCGGAATTTCGCGCTACCACCAGCGACATGACCCGCTTTCGACCTCTTTTTGGGCCCACGCTCTGGTTTCTCCCCGGCGTCGCTTTGCTGGCCGGGCTCGGTTTCTGGCAGCTTCAGCGCCTGCAGGAGAAGGAAACGCTAATTGCCAGCGTAGAAGCAGGCATGAAAGCGCCCCCCGTACCGCTGGCCGACGCCCTGAGCCGAGGTGCTGAAGCCGAGTATCACCATGTCCGGGTGACCGGGCACTTTCTTCATGAGAAGGAGCTTTACGTCTTCTCGCGGGGGGCGAGGGGCGCCGTGGGCGTCGATGTCATCGCGCCCCTGGTGCAAGACGATGGCAGTACCGTGCTCGTCGACCGAGGGTTTGTCCCGGAAGCCTTGCGGGACCCAACAACGCGAGCCGCAGGACA
Source organism: Alphaproteobacteria bacterium (assembly GCA_947473475.1). Taxonomy (GTDB): domain Bacteria; phylum Pseudomonadota; class Alphaproteobacteria; order Micropepsales; family Micropepsaceae; genus CAIYRG01. The sequence goes on along the minus strand of CANJBZ010000002.1, from coordinate 178,956 downwards.
AGTTGCAGGGGAGGTGGCGCTGACGGGCGTCCTTCGCTTGCCTCAGAAGCCTGGCCTGTTTACGCCGGCGGCCAACCGGCAGGCCCGGCTTTGGTTCGTGAAAAATGTGCCCGAAATGGCTGCTGCAACCGGCGTGACCGCGCCGCTGGTTCTTATCGAAGCGGACGCGACGCCCAATCCGGGCGGCTGGCCGCTGGGCGGACGCACCCAGATCGAATTTTCCAACGATCACCTGCAATATGCAATGACATGGTTCGGTCTCGCGCTGGCGTTGACCGCAGTTTATCTGCTTTATCACCGCTCCAAGGGGCGGCTGCAGTTTTAGGTAATTTATGGATTACGTAAGCACCAGGGGTGAAACGGGCGCGGCTTTTTCCGACGTCTTGCTGGGCGGCCCTGCGCCGGATGGCGGTCTTTATCTGCCGGGGCATTGGCCGCAATTCAGCCAGGACGCCATTCGTGGATTTGCGGGGCAGCCTTATGCGGAAGTCGCATTTCGCGTGATGCGTCCTTTCATCGGCGATGCGTTCACGGACGATGAATTCCGTACCGATGTCGAAGGGGCCTATGCCGCATTCGCGCACAAAGCCGTCGCGCCGTTGGTGCAGCTCGATTCGGACCTATTTCTGCTGGAGTTGTTTCACGGGCCGACGCTGGCTTTCAAAGACGTCGCCATGCAGCTTTTGGGGCGGCTGTTTGCCCGGGCGCTGGCCAAGCGCAACCGCCACGCCACCGTGATTGTGGCGACGTCAGGCGATACCGGTTCGGCGGCAATCGCGGCGCTGCGCGGTCAGCCTAATGTCGATGTCGTGGTTCTGCATCCCCACGGCCGCGTGTCGGAAGTCCAGCGCCGCCAGATGACCAGCGCGCTGGACGACAACGTCCATAACATCGCGCTGGAAGGCACCTTCGACGATACCCAGAACATCGTCAAAGCTCTGTTCGCAGACAGCGAATTTGCCGGGCGCACCAATCTGACGGCGGTCAATTCGATCAATTTCGCGCGCATCGTGGCGCAGTGTGTCTATTATTTTACGGCGGCGTCATCCTTGGGCGCGGGCTTTGGGCGAAAGGTGAACTTCGTCGTCCCCACCGGAAACTTCGGCGACATCTTCGCCGCCGAAGCCGCCGCGCGCATGGGTCTGCCGATCGAACGTCTGGTCGTTGCCACCAACGCCAACGACATTCTGGCCCGGACACTCGCAACGGGGCGTTACGAAACGGGCAGGGCCTCCCCGACACTCAGTCCTTCAATGGATATCCAGGTTGCGTCGAATTTTGAACGTGCTCTGTTCGAAGCCTCAGGCCGTAACGCGGCCTGGGTGAAGGATGCGATGAAGGGCTTTGCCGCCACGAATGCGCTGACGATTCCGACTGATATCCTTGTGACGTTGCAACAGCGCTATGATGCCGCCGCCGTGGACGATGCGGAAACCGTGGCGACCATTGCCCGCATCTATCGTGAAACCGGAAACGTTGTCGATCCGCACACGGCCGTGGGATTGGGCGCGGCGGCCCGGCTGAAGCTGGACGGCCCGGTTGTCGCGCTCGCCACCGCGCATCCCGCCAAGTTTTCCACCGCCGTGAGCCAAGCGGTTGGAAAGCCGGCTGAATTGCCCTTACATCTGAGCGATCTTTTGGGCCGCAAAGAACGCTACACTGTGTTGCCGAACGCTATCGGAGCGGTAAGAGGTTTTGTCTTGGAGCACACGCGCAACAGATGACCGTCGAGATCACGCGCCTGCCGTCCGGCCTGACGGTCGCGACCGATCCCATGCCGCATCTGATGAGCGCCGCGTTGGGCGTGTGGGTGGATTGCGGCGCCCGGCATGAGAAGCCTGCGGAGGCGGGCCTTTCGCACATGCTCGAACATATGGCGTTCAAAGGAACGGCAAAGCGTTCGGCCAAGGATATCGCCACAGAAATCGAATCGGTCGGGGGCGACATCAACGCCTATACCAGCCGCGAGCAGACGGCCTTTCACGCGCGCGTCTTGAAGGAGGATGTTCCGCTGGCGCTCGAAATGGTCGGCGACATTCTGGTCAATTCGATCTTCGATGAATCCGAACTTGAGCGCGAACGCGATGTGATCATCCAGGAAATCGGTCAGACGCAGGATACGCCCGACGATCTGATTTTCGACTACCTGCAAACCGCGTGTTTTCCCGATCAGCCCATGGGCTGGCCGATTTTCGGCAGCGAACAGACGGTGTCTGGATTCAAGCGGCCCGATCTGGTTGCCTTCATGCGCAAGCATTACCGCGCCGGCGCGATGACGCTTATCGGATCGGGCGCAGTGGAGCACGCGCGGCTTGTCGAAGCGGGGCATGCTCTGTCGGCGGCGCTGCAGCAAGGACCCGAGCGCGAGTTCGAGCCGGCGCGCTTCGAGGGCGGGGATATTCGCGGCCATGACGATCTGGAACAGGCGCATCTCAGCTTTGCGTTTCCCGGCGTTGCATCGGCGGAACCGGACGCCATAACGGCCCAGGTCTTCGCAACCGCGCTGGGTGGAGGCATGTCGTCCCGTCTTTTTCAGGAGGCGCGCGAGAAACGCGGCCTGTGTTATTCCATTTATGCGTTCTCGCATTCCTATCGCGACACCGGAATTTTTGGCGTCTATTCGGGGACCGCGGAGGACAAAGCGGGCGAAGTGGCGCCCTTGGTCGCGGCCGAAATCGAAGCGATGGCGGTAAACGCCACTGAAGAAGAAGCAGCCCGGGCTCGTGCGCAGCTCAAGGCGTCGCTTCTGATGGGCCTGGAAAGTCCGCATCAGCGTTGTGAGCTCATCGCCGGACATTTGTATGCCTATGGCCGTGTGCTCGGCGTCGACGAGCTGATTGCGCGCGTCGATGCGGTAGACGCCGGTGCATTGAAAGTATTTGCCGCGCGCCTGATGCGCACCGGCAATCCAGCCATTGCCGCGGTTGGACCTGTGAAGCGGCTTGAGTCGCGTGCGACATTTGCGCGCCGTTTCGGTGCCTCCGTTGCACCGATGAGCGCGAACTAGCCCGATGTTTATGCGCGGGATGATCTTTCCCGGCGGCCGCGAACCTGTGTTGCAAGGCGACAGCGTGATGCTTCGCTATCCGGAAATGCCGGACTATGCGCAATGGTCGGAGGTCCGCGGGGCGAGCCGCGAATTTCTTGCGCCCTGGGAGCCCGTATGGGCGGCGGACGAACTCACGCGCGCCGCATTTCGCCGCCGCTTGCGCCGGTACCAGCGCGAAATCCGCAACGACCTCGCCTATCCGTTTTTCGTGTTTCGCAAATCGGACAGCGCCCTCATGGGCGGGTGTACGCTCACCAATGTGCGGCGCGGGGTGACGCAATCGGCGGCGATCGGCTATTGGATCGGGACGCCTTTCGCGCGGCAAGGGTACATGTACGGGGCACTCACGGTCATTCAGCCTTTTGCCTTCGAGCTGCTGGGATTGCATCGGCTGGAGGCGGCGTGCCTTCCGGAAAATCAAGCGTCGCGCCAGCTTCTGCTCAAGGCAGGTTTCAAGGAGGAAGGCACGGCGCGGCGCTATCTTCAAATCAACGGAGAGTGGCGCGATCATATTCTCTTCGCTTTGCTTGAAGACGAAGTGCTGTCACGCTGATTGCGCCAATGCCGGAACGCTCACACCCACCGATGAATGAGGTTCCAGCGTCCGGCGCGCTCTTCTTCCGCCTTTGCTTGCTGGTGTTGCTGATAGTTGCGCCGCTCGCCAGGGCTGAGGATGCAACGCTCAACGCAGCTGTGGACATGGCCGTCGTGCCTGCGGTTATCGATCTGGCGGCTTCCGTGCAGCCGCGCGGTGTGAAAGATCCCAGCGATCCAAACGGAGAATGGTTCACGCTCGCCCTACAGAACGGGTCGGCGCGGGCCGTGACGCGTGTGCTTGCCGCGACGGAAACGCCGCGCGCCGCGCTCGCGGTTTTACCGGCCAGGGGGCGCCCGGTGCTGATCGAAGCGGCCGCTTCCGATCCGGCGATCATTATCGAACGCGCCGTGGCGTTCGGAAACAATGCGTTCCGCGTCCTGGTGCCGCCTGGAAAGGTGGTGACCCTGGCGCTGCATTTCGAGAATGTCTTGACACGTCCGCCGCTGCTCGCATGGACTGAGCCGGCGCTGATTGCACACAACCGCCAAGCGGCCGTGCTGGCAGGGTTGGTATCGGGCCTTCTCACCGCGGCGATGGCATTCGCGGCGGGCGCTGCTGTCATCTCAGGCCGGATTTTTCCGCGCTGGGCAGCGTTGTTTTTGTTTTCCATCTGGCTGGCCGAGTTGACCGGCATAGGCGTCTTCGACGAGACGCCGCTTGCCTTTCTCAGCGGTCCCTATGCGCTTTTCTCCCTGGCTGTGGCGCTGGCAACCGCCTCTGCGTTGCGGCTTTTGGATTACGTCGCGCCGTTCGAGGCTTTCCGCGCTGACGGTTCGCGCTGGCGCAACTTCGCTGCCATGGCATTTGTCGCCATTGGCATTGGCGCCTATGCAGGAGCGCCGTTCGCCGGATTGGCCGTGCGTATCATTGCGCTGGTGGGAGCTGCCGCGGCTGCCGGCTATCTTGCCCATTGCGGCCGCATCGGCATCGCCGCGGCGCGGCGGCTGGCGCCTGCTGCTGCAATTCTGGCACTGGTCACCGCAGCGGCCGCCCTGAACGCACTCGGCTTTTTCGGCGTCAATCTTGTCGCGGCAAGCGCGATCGGTGGATTTGCCGCGGCAGGCGCGTTGCTGGTCGCGCTGTCGACCGCCGTACCGGTTGAGCATTCGATCGAGCGTCTGCGCGAATTTGAAAAAGCCCATGGTCACGACGATGTTCAGGCGACCGTCACCGACGAAGCCTATGACACCGTCCGCGATCTCGCCGCCGTAGCGGCCTCTCATCAAGGCGTGTTCGACTATGATTTCGAGACCGGACTGCTGTCGCTCTCGCAGGAGGCCGCCTCATTGCTCAGTTTGCCGCTGGGCGCGGTGGAGCTGAAGCGCGAGAGCTGGCTTGAGCGAATCCATCCGGAGGACAGGCCCCTGTATGAACAGGCGCTTGCCTCTTACCGCCATCATCCCGGTACGGCATTTCGTGTCGAATTCCGCCTGCGCTCCGGCGCGCGCACAATCTGGTGCGAGCTGCGCGCCACCATGACAGGCCAAACCACGGAAGCGGAACGCTGCCTTGGATTGTTTGCCGATGTCAGCGCCCGCAAGGCTTTCGACTCGACGGACAGGGATGAATTTGTCGATTCGCTGACGGGTCTCGGCAATCGCGCCGCGTTGCAGTCGCGTCTTGATGCCATTGGCGCCGACCTGTCGCGCGCCGCGCTCTCGGTGTTCGATCTGGATCGCTTCAAAGCGGTCAACGATAGCCTCGGCCGCGATGGCGCCGATGTCGCACTTGCAGCGTTCATCGAACGGTTGGAGACGCGCTTCGTCAATGAGCGCAATGCGGGCCGCTTGGCGCTTTTCCGCGTTGGCGGCGACATGTTCGCAGCTCTGGCCTTCGATGCCGGCGATTTGGCCGGCTTCGGGCGCAACGTGCTCGCGGTGACCGCTTCGCCCTTCGCGATCTCGGACCGGGAAGTCTATCTGACAACCAGTGTCGGCGTAGCAAGCGGGCGAGAGGCGGACAGCGGCGGGGCGCTGCTGGCGATGGCCGAGCGCGCGATGGTGGACGCAAAGCGCCAAGGCGGTAGCCGCGTCGCGCTGTACTCATCCAACGCCAATGTTCCAGCCTTGCGAGATACCGTCGCGCTGGAGACCGGGCTGCGCCAAGGTCTCGAACGCGGCGAAATCGAGGTACATTACCAGCCGATCGTGTGTCTGGCAGATCGCAGGATTGCGGGCTTTGAGGCGCTGCTGCGCTGGCGCAATCCTGAAGGCGGAGCGGTAGAGCCACAAGTCTTCATAGCTCATGCGGAAGAAAGCGGACTGATCCTGCCGCTGGGACGCTTTGTGCTGCAAAGCGCCTTGCGCGATCTCAGTCATTGGCAGCGCCAGTTTCCCGCAACGCCGCCGCTGTTCGTCAGCGTGAATGTCGCTTGGCGTCAGATCGCCGATCCAGCATTCGTGGAAGAGTTTGCCCATCTCCTGCAAGCCGCGCCGATAGCAAGGCGCACCCTCAAGCTGGAAATCACCGAAAGCGCCGTCATGCGTGAGGCTGCGCGCGCGGAAGAGGCATTGCAGCGTCTCAAGCAACTCGGCTTCGGGCTATCCGTGGACGATTTCGGCACCGGCCATTCGGCGCTAAGCCATTTGCGCCGGTTCCCGTTTGAAACGATCAAGATCGACAAGACCTTCATCGCCGATGCCGCCGAACCATCTGGCAGAGCGATTTTGCGCTCCATCGTGTCGCTCGCACACGATCTTAAGCTTACGGTGGTTGCTGAAGGTTTGGAAAACGAGTCCGAGGTTGCGCTGTTGCGTGAACTCGCCTGTGAATATGGGCAAGGTTATGTCTTTGGTCAGGCGATGCGCGCAGCCGATGTGGCGGCTTTCATTGAGGGCGCAGGGGCCGTTTAGGCCCGGCCAGCGTCCGAGACTAAGCCTGACGGGCCAACACCCAGCCTCTGTAGCGCGGCACGCCATTTCGCATCGGGGCTGACGCCGAAGACAAGGCCAGGGTCGGCTTCGCAATGCAGCCAGCCATTGGTCTGGAACTCGCTTTCGACCTGGCCTGCGGACCAGCCGGCATAACCCAGCGCAAACAGCGCGTGCTTCGGGCCGCGGCCATCGGCGATCGCCCGCAATATGTCCAGCGTGGCAGTCAGGGAAATGTCGCCCGATACCGGCAGTGTGGAATCGCTGCTTTCATAATCGCCACTGTGCAGCACAAATCCGCGGCCGGTTTCGACCGGCCCGCCATAGAGGATCGGCAAATCCGCGGCGGACGGTTTGGTCTCGATATCAAGCTGCTTCATCACCTCAGAGAAGGCCAGCCCCGGAATCGGCTTATTGATGACGATGCCCATCGCGCCATTCGAAGAGTGGGCGCAGATATAGATAACCGTCTGGGCGAAGCGTTCGTCCGTCATGCCGGGTAAGGCGATGAGGAGCTTTCCTACCAGGAAGTCTTCACCTTCATTTATGCGGCGGTCGCGTGATCCCATTCCCTTAGCTTATTCGCGCGGGCGCGCTTGGCAAAGAGGCGCTTCAGTGCTTCATGGCATTACGCGGCTCGGGTAAAAGCGCGCTGCCACAGGAAACGTAACGGCGTTCGAGGAAGGAACACAGATGATTAAGGTTGGGGACAGGATTCCGTCGGTCAATATTCGGGAAGTCACGGAAAATGGCGTGCAGGAAATCAACACCGACGATTTCTTCCGGGGCAAGCGCGTGGCGCTGTTCGCCGTGCCGGGCGCCTTCACGGCGACCTGCTCGGCCAAGCATCTGCCGAGTTTCGCCAACAATGCGGACGCGCTGAAGGCAAAGGGCGTGGATGCCATCGCCTGCACCTCCGTCAACGACGCTGCCGTCATGCGCGCCTGGGGCGAGCACAGCAAAACGGCCGGAAAGGTCACAATGCTGTCGGATGGCAACGGGGACTTCGCCCGGGCTGTCGGCGCGGAAGCCGATATGAGCAAGTTCGGCCTTGGCCATCGTAGCCGCCGGTACTCCATGCTGGTCGAAGATGGCGTCGTAAAGCAGTTGAACGTCGAAGAACCCGGCGCCTTCGGCGTCTCCAGCGGCGACCATCTGCTGGGCCAGCTCTAACCGCCCTAGAACTCCCCGGCTAAGCTTGCTTGGCCGGGGGGCGTAGGTGCTTTCCTGACATTGCGGTGAACGGCGGTTTGCAGCCGCGCGGTGAGCCACTAATATGCCGCGTCACTTGCTGGCGCGCGGGCTCATGGCTGCTCCCCTCACATTCGGGCCGATCTATTGTGAAGACGCGATCGCGCTGTCTTCGTTTCCGATCGAGCCGATCAACACCGTCTCGAACGCGGCAATCGTGCTGTTCGGCCTGGCGTCCTTGTACGTCACCAGCCAGCGCGCACCCAAATCGTATGATCTCTATGCTTTGGGCCTGCTACTGACGGCCACGGGCATCGGCAGCGGCTTGTGGCACGGTTTGCGGGAACCTTGGGCGCTGGTGTTCGATGTCACGCCTGGACTGCTGTTCCTGTTTGCGATGGCGTTCTGCTGGGCGCGGCGCTTGTGGACGGTGATCGGCGGTCTAGCGTTGCTTGTCGTGTTTTATTTCGCTTTTCAATTTTCGCGCGAATATTTCGGCGCCGGCCAGCAGCGCTGGGTGGCGATTGCCCCTGCCGTTGTGCTGACGGGAATTGCGCTTGTCGTGCAGACAGCGTTCCGCTCCCGGAAGGCGGCATTGCTGGGACTTGCGGGAATAGCGTCTTCGCTGGCGGCTCTGGGCTGGCGCACCTTCGACATGACGGCGTGCGCGTATATCCCGTTCGGCACGCATTTCCTCTGGCACATCTTCAATTCCGGGGGCGCCTTCATGGTGATCGTGTCGCTGATCATGCTGGAGAAGGCGACCGCCAGGACGACGCGCGCAACAGCGGTTCCAGTTCAGGAAGCCGCCGAATAATTACCGCTTGGGAATGGCCGACCGCGCGAGCGTATCGGCGCGTTCGTTTTCCAGATGGCCGTCGTGACCGCGAACCCAGCGCCACACGACATCATGGCGCAGGACCGCTTCATCCAAAGCCCGCCAGAGATCTTCATTTTTGACCGGCTTCTTGTCGGCGGTCTTCCAGCCATTTTTCTTCCATTTGGGAAGCCATTTCGTCAGGCCGTCCATGACATATTTGGAATCGGTATAGAGCGTCACCGCGCTCGGGTTCTTCAGCGCTTCGAGCGCCTTGATGGCGGCCATCAGCTCCATGCGGTTGTTGGTCGTGAGCTTCTCGCCGCCGAAAATCTCTTTCTCATGCGCGCCGGAACGCAGGATCGCTCCCCAGCCGCCGGGGCCCGGATTGCCGCTGCAAGCGCCGTCCGTAAAAATCTCGATCATGCTCACAGGCCGTAGGCCTCGCCGGTCTTCATAGTGCGATGGAACCGCAGCTTGCGAATATATTCGCGCGGATCCTTGGGCCGCACGAGCGCGCCGGGATTGTGATGAATCCAATCATAGAGCCGCGTCAGCAGGAACCGAATAGCAGCGCCGCGGCAGAGCAGCGGCAGCGCCGCTTTTTCCTCTGGCAGAAGACTGCGCTTGCTTTGGTAGCCGGCGATCAGCGCACGGCCCTTCGTCATGTTGTAGGCGCCGTCGGTCTCGAAACACCATGCGTTCAGCATCACGGCAAGGTCGTATGCGAGCGAGTCGTTGCAGGCGAAATAGAAATCGATCAGCCCCGATACGCGGTCGTTCAGGAACAGCACATTGTCCGGAAACAGGTCGGCGTGAATAACGCCTTGCGGCAGGTTTTGCGGCCACGCGGCTTGCAGAGCCGCCAATTCCTCTTCCACCAGCGCGTGAACGCCTTCGGAAACCGAATCTGCGTCTTTGGCGCAATCGTCCGCCAGTTTACGCCAGCCTTCGGGGCCGAGGGCATTTTTCCGCGCGCCTTTGAAGCTTGCTCCCGCGCGATGCAAATCCGCCAGAGCAAGTCCCGCCCGGTGACAGTGATCCGTCGTCGGACGACGCAGTGAAACGCCTTCAAGAAAGGTCAAAATCGCGGCCGCGCGGCCGTTCAGCATGCCGGTCACGGCGCCCGATTTCGTATGGAGGGGCGTGGGGCAGGGGATGCCCGCCCGCGCTAGATGCTCCATCAGCCCGAGATAGAACGGGAGGTCTTCGATCTCCACCCGCATCTCGTAGAGCGTGAGGATGTAGCTGCTTTTGTCTGTCTGCAGATAATAGTTCGAATTGGAAACACCTTCCGCGATGCCCTTGAAGACATGCGGCTCGCCGAGATCGTAGCCCGCCAGAAAGGTTTCCAGCTCTTCAAACGAAACGTCTGTGTAGACTGCCATCGTCAGGCGCCCGCCAGTGCGCGCGGAAGCTTGAATTCCACGTCTTCGCGCGTGACGATGACTTCTTCCACCGTCAAATCGAAACGCCCGCGGAAAGCATTGATAACTTCTTCGATCAGAACTTCGGGCGCCGAGGCGCCTGCCGAAACGGCAATCGTCTTCGGCGTTCCCAGTGTGTCCCAGTCAATGGCGCCCGCATTTTCGATCAGCTCGGCGCGCCCTGCACCCGCACGGCGCGCCACCTCAACCAGACGCATTGAATTGGAGGAATTGGCCGAGCCGATCACAAAGACGACGCCTGAGCGGGGCGCAACGGCTTTGATAGCTTCCTGCCGGTTGGTCGTGGCGTAGCAGATGTCTTCCTTATGCGGCCCCGCAATCGCGGGAAAGCGGCGTTTCAGAACGGAGACGATTTCCGCGGCATCATCGACCGACAGCGTGGTCTGCGTGATGTAGGCAAGCGGCGCGCCTGTCGCATCGGGCGCCAAGCTTTCGGCATCGGCGACGGTTTCGACGAGAATCACCGCGCCAGGCGAGAGCTGCCCCATCGTTCCGATCACTTCGGGGTGCCCCTCATGGCCAATGAGAACTATCGTTCGTCCTGCTGCATGATGCCGCTCTGCTTCGACATGCACCTTGGACACAAGCGGGCACGTCGCATCCACGTAGAACAATTGGCGGCGTTTGGCTTCGGCCGGGACCGATTTTGGCACGCCGTGCGCGGAAAAGATCACGCGCGCGCCTTCCGGGGCTTCGTCCAGTTCTTCAATGAAGATGGCCCCCATTTGTTCAAGCCGTTCGACCACGAAGCGGTTATGAACGATCTCGTGCCGCACATAGATGGGCTTGCCGAATTTCTCCAGCGCGAGCTCGACGATGCGGATGGCCCGGTCGACGCCCGCGCAAAAGCCGCGTGGCGCGGCCAGCAGTAGCGTCATCGGCGGCTTGGCGCCGGGCGGGGCGTGGGTTCCTGCTGTCAATTCAGACATGATAGGGGCGGCTTTTCTTCCGTGCCTCGCTTCGTTACAGTCCGGCGCGCCCTAAGTAAAAGGGCATTTTGAACGGATTGCTTGATGTTCCGCTTGCGTCACCTGACTGTTTTTCTGCTCGCGCTGCCTCTTGCGGCTTGCGAGACGCTTGGATCGTCCAGTTCCGAGCCCGTGCCCGATTTGGTTGTGGACAACAGCCCGGCATGTCCGGCTACGGCTGTCTTGGCCGATGCGGCCGCCGTGACCAAACTGCGGCCTGGGGCGCCTGCCGCCTTGCGCGATCCCGCCAATGTGGCGTTTTCGGCGGAAATGTCGCAGCCCATGCTCGAATGCTATTACGACCGCGACAGGAACCGGCTGACGGTGGATATCGAATTCGCCGTAAAAGCGTCCCGTGGGCCCGCGGCGCAAGCTGCCGACCCGCAGCTCGATTTCTTCGTCGCTATCGTGGATGCCGACAACAACGTCGTCAGTAAGAGCGTCTTTCACGGCCTGCCGGAAATGCAGGGGCGCATGGCCAACACCTATACCCAAAGCGTGAACAGCTTTGCGGTGCCGTTGGAGATGGAAAAGCGCCCCTACGATTACGAAATCCTGACCGGTTTCCAGCTGACGCCCGACGAATTGACCTATAGCCGCGCGCCGCGCCCGCTGCCGCAGCCTCGCGCCGCCAACCGATGATCTCGTTGCTTGCAGAGCTGTCCGCGACCGCGGGTGACGCGTTCGCCGCCGAAGGTTTGCCCAGACAATTCGGCCAGGTGCAGGCGTCCGACCGCCCCGATCTGGCGCAATTCCAGTGCAACGGCGCGCTTGCCGCGGGCAAGGCGTCTAAGACCAATCCGCGCGCCATCGCGGAGAAGATTGCCGCGCGTCTGCGCGAGACTGCGTTGTTCGAGGACATTGCGATTGCCGGGCCAGGCTTCATCAATCTGAAGCTTAAGGACGCGCTTCTGCAGGAACGCTTGCAGCGCGTCGCGCTCGATCCGGCTTCGGCTCTTCCCGAGAGCGGGACAGGCAAGCGTCTGGTCCTGGATTTCGGCGGCCCCAATATTGCCAAGCCGATGCATGTGGGGCACCTGCGCTCGGCGATTATCGGGGATTGTTTACAGCGCCTGTTCCGGGCCAATGGCTGGGCCGTCGTCAGCGATGTGCATCTGGGCGATTGGGGCCTGCAGATGGGGCAGCTCATTTCGGAGCTGGCGATTCGCCGTCCCGAACTGCCTTATTTCGACACTGCCGATAGAAGTCCGTACCCGGAGGAATCGCCGGTTACGATGGACGACCTGGAACGGCTGTATCCCGAAGCCGCCGCCGCCTGTAAGGCCGATCCGGGGCGGTTGGAAGCCGCCCGCGAGGCGACGGTCGAGTTGCAAGCCGGGCGTCCCGGCTATCGCGCGCTCTGGCGGCATTTTGTCAAGGTTTCGGAAGTCGGTCTGTCGCGCGAATTCGGCAGCCTCGGCATTCGTTTCGATTTGTGGAAAGGCGAGTCCGATGCCGATCCGTTGATTCCGGACATGATCCAATCGCTGAAGGACAGGGGCCTTGCGGTGATGGATCAGGGCGCGTTGGTCGTGCATGTCGGCGAGTCCGGCGATACCACCGAGATGCCGCCGGCTATCCTGATGAAATCCGACGGCGCGGCGAATTACGCGACCACGGACGTTGCCACCATTCTGGAGCGCGTGCGCGAGAACGATCCCGATCTGATCCTCTACGTCGTCGATCAGCGCCAGCATCTGCATTTCGAACAGGTCTTCCGGGCCGCGCGGAAAGCGGGTTTTGCCGGACGCGCAACGTTCGAGCACATCGGCTACGGGACTGTGAACGGCACAGACGGCAAGCCGTTCAAGACCCGCGCCGGCGGCGTGATGAAGCTGTACGATCTGATCGCAATGGCGACCGAAGAAGCGGAAAAGCGTCTCACGGAAGCGGGCTTGGCGGCCGATTATCCGCCGGAGGAACGGGCGGCCATTGCTAGGGCTGTCGGCATCGGCGCGATCAAATTCGCGGACCTGATGAACAACCGCGTGTCGAACTATATGTTCGACCTGGAACGCTTTACGCGTTTTGAAGGCAAGACGGGTCCATATCTGCAATACGCAGCGGTGCGCATCAAATCGATCCTGCGTAAGGCGGAGACCGAAGGGCATTCGCAAGCCGTGCCGGTTATTCGTTCGGAGGCTGAGCGGCTATTGGCCTTGCAGCTTCTGGCCATGCCGGAAGCCTTGCTGAACGCGGAAACCAAGCGCGCGCCCAATCTCATTTGCGATTTCGTGTTCACGCTGGCGCAGAATTTCAGCCGCTTCTACACCGAGCACCACATCCTCTCGGAAAGCGACGAAGCTTTGCGCGCGGCGCGCCTCGGATTATGCGCAACGACGCTCGCCGCCATCGAACGCTGTCTGGGTCTGCTCGGCATCGAGGTTCCTGCGAGGATGTGAGAAGAGGCCAATTGCGCGTCAGGGGGCCCAGTGGGCTGGGGCCGCAGTTAGAAATCCGCTCCTTCGAACCCGTGGCGCATGCCTTGGCAACAGATCGTGCAAAGGAGTGTAGCTGTGAGAACTCTTATGACAATTTTCTCACGCAGTAAGCGGCACCCTAAGGTCGATACAAAGGAGGTGCCGAACGCCTTCGCCTGGTACGCAGCCTTAGTTGCCGGTGGATTAGGAGCTTTGGTGACGGTCGGCGTCCGCCCTGCTACCAGCGCGTCAGCCACTTCGACTGCATCAGGATATCGTGTTCTGCTTAGTAGGAACGACCAACTTTGTACCTCCCTCGGCAATTTCTACAACCAACATCTGAATGACAGCGACAATGCGAGTGGCTACCTTGAAGACCAATTTGGACAGGAATTACTTAGCAAAGGTATCAGCTTTATTTCCGAAAAAACTGACTGGGGGTCTTCGGGGGAAACAGCCTGGATCCAGAAATTACCCCCGATAGACATCTACAATGATGGGACGTCACGCACCGTTATCTTACTGGACCGTAGCGCGAATGGAAATTTTGCAGGGTTTGCAACGGAGTTCCTGATCCTCAAGCCGAGTGCCGCGCTAACCAACGAAGCCGAATTTTTAGGTAAAGACTTTCGCGGAGATCCCCGTCTGGAGCAGTGGATTGATTTCTCCAAGGGGGGGCCTCTCTCGGGATTCAGGGACTTGCCGACTATAGAATTATTGAATTGCCGCCGTCTTCGGACAAAGCTTTTTTGGGAATGCCCCTTTACAGATCGATTGGTGACGCCGCTCAGCGCGCGTTTCGCTTCCGGAAGCGCATCTATATCGTTGCTAGAACTCGCGTCGATGGACCTCCGAAGCCCGCCGACGACAACAGCTCCACCCTAGTTTATTCGGTCAGCCAGTCCGGTGTGATCACAAATGTTTGCTATCTAGAACTAAACGTTCGATCTTAATGTAGGTGGAACCAACGTCTTTCAGGCAAGATTGTGGAGCAAGTTATGCTGACCAACGGGATGCATTCATAATAAGTGAATAGTGAGTGTTGGTTCTGTCGGAGTCGCTCACTACTCCCCCGCTTGTTGACTTGCCTCCAGCCCTGCCTACAATCGCTTTCGTCAAATCTCCCCTGCGGGAGAGACCTCTCCGGAGTTTTGGAGGGGCGCCGAAGAAGCAACCGCCCCGGAAACTCTCAGGCAAAAGGACCGTGGGTGAATCGACAGTCTGGATAGAAGGGCGCCGTCTGAAGGGATGGTGGCCCTCACCGAAGGGGTAAGCCGAAAATTTTCGGCAATCTCTCAGGTCCAAGGACAGACGGGGCGCGTTTCCGAACATCTTTCGGAAGTCGCGAACCCGTCAACGAATTGGACCGGCCATGAGTATGCCTGCTTCCCCTCTGTTGCACCGAACGCCGCTTTACGACCTGCATGTTTCGCTCGGCGCGAAGATGGTGCCGTTCGCCGGCTATGAGATGCCCGTCCAATATCCCGCCGGCATCATTCGGGAACATCTGCATACCCGTGAGCACGCGGGCCTTTTCGATGTCTCGCATATGGGGCAGGCGTTTCTGGAAGGTGCGGATGCGGATGCTGCTTTGGAGCGCTTGACGCCGGCCGATATCGCTGGCTTGAAGGACGGCCAGATGCGTTACGCGCTGCTGCTCAACGACACCGGCGGCATCAAAGACGATTTTATGACGGCGCGCCTTCCGGGCGAGAGCGCGCTTTATCTGGTCGTCAATGCGGGTACGAAGGATGCCGATTTCGCCTATATCACTGAGAGCTTGCGCGGCATCGCCGATCTTGCCCCGCAGCCTGGGCGCGCTTTGCTGGCGGTGCAGGGCACCAAGGCCGAGAGCGTGCTGTCCCAGCATGCGCCGGGCGTTGCGGATTTAGGCTTCATGCGGGCAGGGCGGTTCACCGTGGCCGGTGCGCCGGCCATCGTTAGCCGCTCCGGTTATACGGGCGAAGACGGCTTTGAGATTTCAATCGCGGCGACGGATGCCGAATGGGTGGCCCGCGCGCTGCTGGCCGAACCCGATGTGATGCCGATTGGGCTGGGCGCGCGCGACTCGCTGCGGCTGGAAGCAGGCCTTTGCCTCTACGGGCACGACATCGATGAAGGCACGTCGCCGATTTCGGCGGGATTGGCCTGGGTTATCGGGAAACGCCGCAAGCTGGCGCGCGATTTTCCGGCGGCGGAAAAGATCATGGCGGAGCTGTTCGCGGGCACCAATCGCAAACGTGTCGGCCTGAAACTGTCGGACAAAGCGCCCGCGCGCGAAGGCGCCGAAATCGTCGATGCGGCCGGCGCCATCATCGGGCGCGTGACCAGCGGCGGGTATAGCCCAAGCCTGGGGCAGCCGATTGCCATGGGCTACATCGCGACCGAGTTTTCCGGCGATGGAACGGAAGTCGCCATCACGGTCCGTGGCGTGCCGCGGCAGGCAGTGGTCGCGCCGATGCCTTTTGTGCCGCATCGATACAAACGTAAAAGCGGGGAGTGAGATGGAAGAACGTTTCAGCAAAAGCCATGAATGGGTGCATCTCGACGGCGACGTCGCGACCGTTGGAATCACAAAATATGCTGCCGATCAGCTCGGTGATTTCGTGTTCGTCGAACTGCCGCAAGCTGGCAAGACGTTGAAAGAAGGCGCTGAAGCCGCGGTGGTGGAAAGCGTTAAGGCCGCAAGCGAGATTTACGCGCCCCTATCCGGCGAGGTCTCGGAATCCAACGCGGCGCTCTCTAGCGACCCCGCCAAGGTGAACGTCGACCCCGAAGGCGAAGCCTGGTTCTTCAAGCTGAAGGTAAGCGACCGGTCTGCTCTCCAGAACCTTATGACAAGAGATCAGTACACTGAGTATGTGAAGGGTCTATGATGCTCGCGCCTGAAAAGCCCGAGAGGAGGGTCTGATGCGCTATCTCCCCCTGACGCCGGACGACCGCAGCGCCATGCTGAAGACCATTGGCGTTGGCTCCATCGATGAACTGTTCCGCGACGTTCCTAAGGCCGTGCAAGGCGCGCAGTTCGATTTACCGCCGCATGCCGGTGAAATGGAAGTCGAACGCATTCTCACCCGCATGGCTTCGCGCAACGTAGCCGCGGGCAGCAGCGCCTTCTTCTGTGGCGCGGGCGCCTACCGCCACCATGTGCCGGCGTCTGTCGATCACCTTATTCAACGGTCGGAGTTCTTGACCTCGTACACTCCGTATCAGCCGGAAATTGCGCAAGGCACGCTTCAAGTCCTGTTTGAATTCCAGACGCAGGTCGCGCTCATCACCGGCATGGAGGTGGCGAACGCCTCCATGTATGATGGCTCGACCGCGACGGCCGAAGCGGTGCTGATGGCGCACCGGATCACCGGCCGTGATCGCGCTGTTCTATCCGGAAGCCTGCACCCGCATTATGCGGAGACGGTGCGCACGATGGCGGGCCTTGCCGGCGAAATCGTGACCGGCCCCGTATTGCCCGGCGCGGTTGAAGATTTCACTTCGCTTATTGATGACAAGACATCCTCTGTCGTTGTGCAAAATCCGGATGTGTTCGGCACGGTGCGCGATTTACGTCCACTCGCCGACGCCGCGCATGCCAAGGGCGCGCTTCTGATTGTGGTGGTAACCGAAGCCGTGTCGCTCGGATTGGTGCAACCGCCTGGCGCGATGGGCGCCGACATTGTCGCGGGCGAGGGGCAGTCGTTCGGCAACGGGCTCAATTTTGGCGGTCCCTATGTGGGTTTGTTTGCCGCGCGCGAAAAATATCTGCGGCAAATGCCGGGGCGGCTTGCCGGACAGACCGTCGATGTCGAGGGACGGCGTGGCTTTGTGCTTACGCTGTCCGCGCGCGAGCAGCACATCCGCCGCGAAAAGGCGACGAGCAACATCTGCACGAATTCTGGCCTATGCGCGCTCGTCTTCTCGATTCATCTCTCGCTGCTGGGAGAAAAGGGACTGAGGCAGCTCGCCAAACTCAATCATGCGCGCGCGATTGAATTGGCCGAACGCCTCACACGCATCAAGGGCGTCGAGCTGGTGACGCCCGCCTTCTTCAACGAATTTACGTTGAAGCTGCCTAAGCCCGCCGTTGCGGTTGCCGACGCGCTGGCCGATCGCGGAGTCATCGCCGGCGTGAGCGCGTTACGGCTTTATCCCAATGAGCCCGCGCTGGATCGCCATCTCATCGTGGCGGCGACGGAAACAAACACGGCTGAAGACATCGACGCCTATGCGCGCGCGTTGGAACAGGTGCTCGCATGATGAACGCGCAGGGACGCCCCACCGTGGGAGAGCCGGTCACGGCAACGGCGGCCACCTATTCGGGGCACCGCGGTCTTGATCATGAAGAACCGCTGATATTTGAAATCGGCCGCACCGATGTAACCGGGGTAGATCTTCCCGACGTGGATTTGCACGGCGACCGCCTTGGCGGGCTGCTGCGGGAAGAACCCATCGGCCTTTGCGGTTTGTCCGAGCCGGAAACAGTGCGCCATTACGTGCGGCTGTCGCAGCGCAATGCGTCCATCGACGCGAATTTCTATCCGCTCGGCTCTTGCACCATGAAGCACAACCCGCGCCTGAACGAGAAAATGGCGCGGCTAGCCGGTTTTGCGGATTTGCATCCGATGCAGCCGCAGAAGACGGTGCAGGGGGCGCTGCAGCTCATTGCCGAGCTGGCGCGCTGGCTGAAAGAGCTGACCGGCATGGCAGCCGTGGCGATGACCCCAAAGGCCGGTGCGCATGGCGAGCTGTGCGGGATATTGGCGATCCGGGCCGCGCTCGATGCGCGCGGGGAAAAGCGCACCCGCATCCTGGCGCCGGAATCCGCGCACGGCACCAACCCTGCGACGGCGGCGCTGTGCGGTTTCACGGTGGAATCCATTCGCGCCAATGAAGACGGCCGGGTCGATTTGGCGGCGCTGCATGCGGCGCTCGGGCCGGATGTTGCGGGCGTTATGCTGACCAATCCCAACACCTGCGGCTTGTTCGAGCGCGACATCGTCGCCATTGCCGAAGCAGTCCACGCGGCGGGCGCGTACTTTTACTGCGATGGCGCCAATTTCAACGCCATTGTCGGCCGCGTGAAACCCGGCGCGCTCGGCATCGATGCGATGCACATCAATTTGCACAAGACGTTTTCTACACCGCATGGCGGCGGCGGTCCGGGTGCGGGACCGGTCGTGTTCTCCGAACGGCTTGCTTGCTTCGCGCCGTTGCCATTGTTCGTGGAAGACGCGAACGGGTTCCACCTCATCGAAGACATCGAGAGCGCGCAGGCAGCCGGTGCGCAGCCGCTCGGGCGCATGTGCGCCTTCCACGGCCAGATGGGCATGTATGTACGCGCGCTAACCTACATGCTGAGCCACGGGGCCGATGGCCTGCGGCAGGTCGCGGAAGACGCCGTGCTGTCCGCCAACTATCTGCTGGCGTCTTTGAAGGACGTGATGAGCGCGCCGTTTGAAGGCCCGTGCATGCACGAGGCGCTGTTCGACGATGAATTCCTGAAAAACACGGGTGTGACCACGCTCGATTTCGCCAAGCGGCTGATCGATGAGGGTTACCACCCCATGACGATCTATTTCCCGCTTGTGGTGCACGGCGCCATGCTGATCGAACCGACGGAAACGGAGTCGAAAGCGACACTCGATGGTTTTATCGCCGTCATGCGAAAAATGGCCGACGAAGCGCGCGCCGGAAATGTTGAAGTATTCAGGGCTGCGCCGGTTCTTACACCGCGCCGCCGTCTCGATGAGACACAGGCCGCGCGCAAACCCGTGCTGCGCTGGAAGCCGGAGACTCCATAGAAAAATGGCCCTCCGGTGGGAGGGCCATTTTTTATGCAACACACGCGGAATACACTGTCGAGCGACCTACGCAACTGCTCGAGCCCCAGCACGCTACTCATGACGCCGTGCTGCTCACGCTACGCAACCAACAACGCGGAACGCTGATCCAAAACGCAACACACACCTCCTGTGACGCAACCTTCGTGCCAAGCTCTGCGCAGCAAAAAAAAGACCCTCCGAAGGGGAGGGCCAGGTGGGGTACTTGCAATCAGGGAGGCGAACGTCGCTTGCGGCGGCTGCACCGAAATGGAACTTGCTTCCCTCAAGGAGCAAGTACCGTGCCAGCCGCCGGTCGTAGCGTTAAAGAACGAGCCGGCCGCCGACGAGCACGAGCGTAGCGGCGAGAAGGTATCGCAGAGCCGTGTCGGGCATGCGTGGGGCGGCATAGCTGCCAATGACGATTCCCGGAATGGAACCGACCAGCAGCGAGCCCAGCAGCCCGAGATCGGTCAGGCCCAAGATCCAGTGTCCAAGGCCGGCAATCAGTGTCAGCGGCACCGCGTGGGCGATGTCCGAACCAACCACCCGCGCCATCGGCAGACAGGGGTAGAGAAGAATGAGCGCCGTCACGCCGATGGCGCCCGCGCCGACGGAAGAAATAGAAACCAAAACGCCCAGTATCGCGCCCATCGCGATGGTCATAGAGTGCGTCTTTTTCGGGGCGACGCCCTCCAGAAGGTGCGCGTAACGGGCAATGATCTTCTTGCGGAAAATGAGCACCGCGGCGGTGGCGAACAGCGCGATCGACAGCACCGAGGTTATGAGTTTGTTCACGGCCGCATTTTCCGTCCCAACCTGAGACAGTACCGCTAAGGTCAGAACCGTCATGGGAATGCTGCCGAGCGCAAGGCGCCCGACGACCTGCCAATCGACCGTGCGGCTATAGCCGTGCATGGCTGTGCCCGCGGTCTTTGTCGCGGAGGCATAGAGCAGGTCGGTTCCCACGGCCGTCGCAGGATGAATGCCGAACAGCAAGATCAGCAAGGGTGTCATGAGCGAGCCGCCGCCCACACCGGTCATGCCGACGAGCGCGCCGACGGCAAAGCCGGAAAGGGCATAAAGCGGATCGATGGCAGAAAACATACGCTCACTCTTGCTGGTACTCTCGCTGACGCGAGCCCGAATCATAAGGGATGGAAGCCCCTCCGTCACGCGGACGATTTGCCGGTAACGTGCAGCGCCGCACAATCGGCGAACTACAAATGACTCATGTTGTAACGGCGCGGTCGCGGGCCGCTTCCTCAACACGTCCTTGGAACGATTTTAGATTAGACGCGTATTGCCCGGTGCAGCGCGGGGGCATTTCGTGAATCCCACAGACGATGAATTCCGGCGGCAAGCAGAACTTTGGCGGCCATGGCCGTTCGGGAAGAATTGCGGGCAGGCTGGCTGCAGTTCACGATCGAAGGGTTGCCCTAGTTTTCCGTCAGGGCCTCGTGGCAGGGCGCACAGCGTCCAGCGCTGAGAAAAATCTCCGCATCGAAGCGGGCGATTACGCCGCCGCACAGTGGAAATTTGCCGTCGGCGGATGCCAGCTTCGCCTGGATTTTCACCATGGGATTACTCTCACCTGAATACTTCGAGTCTCAGACGTCTTAAGCCGCCGCCCCTTTACGTGTGGCACGGTAATGAAGCGGCCGAAGATTGGAAATATCGTCCGAGCCACCCAATCGCCTGGGCACGATAAGGTCGATTTTCCAGCCGAATTGCGATGCTTTGCGGCCGTAATGGTCGCGCACGATGAAGTTTCCCTGTTCGTCCAGCCGGATGATGGACGGATCGCCCATTGTCGTGCGCATCCCCTTTTCCCACACCTGCTCGATGCGCCACGCCTCGGGGTCAGGGAAGGCTTCCTTTAAAACCGCATTGCCCATTGCTCAGCGCTCCTTAGCTGCAGCCACTCGTCGAACCACAGGTGTCGCACTTCATGCAGGTGCCGTTGCGCACCAGCGTGAAGTTGCCGCACGATCCGCAGGCATCGCCCTCATAACCCTTCAGGCGGGCTTCCGCGGCGCGCTTCGCAATGACCTCGCGCTTGATGTTCTTGGCCGATAGATCCACCGATAGGCGCTGCTCGCCAATGCTCACGGATGCCATCGTGGTCCCCACGGCTTCCTGCACCATTGCCTTGATCTCGGCGAAACTGGCGCTCACGTCGACATCGCCGGTGTGCTGATGCGTAAATTGCATCGCATGTTCGTGCAGGTGAGCATGCTCGGCGTCGGGATCGACTTTCGCCACCGTATTGCCGCGCACCAGACCCAAGCGCGGAAATTGTCCGCGCACAAAGCCGGTGGACGCGACTTTCGCGATTTCTTTCACCTCGCGCTTCATCTCGACGGTTTCCCCGACGCCACCGCCGAGATCGTCATCGTCGGCCGGCTGGACATGGGCAAGGTCATGGCGTCCAAGATAGCTGACCGCCATTTCGCGGAAGATGTAGTCGAGCACCGAAGTCGCGTTTTTGATGGAGTCGTTGCCCTGCACGATGCCCGCCGGCTCAAAGCGGGTGAAGGTGAAGGCGTCGACGAATTCTTCCAGCGGCACGCCGTATTGCAGACCGATGGAAATGGCGATGGCGAAGTTGTTCATCAGCGAGCGGAAGGCAGCGCCTTCCTTGTGCATGTCGATGAAAATTTCGCCCGGACGGCCATCCTCATATTCACCGGTCCGCAAATAGACTTTGTGCCCGCCGACGATGGCTTTCTGCGTGTAACCTTTGCGGCGATGGGGCAGGCGCTCGCGATCGTGCGGGCGGATACGCTCGATGATCTTCTCGACAATACGCTCGGTAACAACCGTGGTCCGCTGGACCTGCGGCTGCGTCACCAGATCCTCGATCGTCTCGTCTTCGTCATCGATCTGAAGCACCTGCGAGGCGAGCGGCTGCGACAGCTTGGAGCCGTCGCGATAAAGCGCATTGGCTTTCAGCCCCAGCTTCCACGACAGCATGTAGGATTGGCCGCATTCTTCGACGGTCGCACTGTTGGGCATGTTGATCGTCTTGGAGATCGCGCCGGAAATGAACGGCTGAGTTGCGGCGAGCATGCGGATGTGGCTTTCCACCGACAAGGCGCGCTTGCCGATACGGCCGCACGGATTGGCGCAGTCGAAAACCGGCAGATGCTCCGCCTTCAGGTACGGGGCGCCTTCCAGGGTCATCGCGCCGCAAACATGGAGATTGGCCGCTTCAACCTCGGCTTTCGAGAAGCCGAGCAATTTCAGCATGTCGAAGTCTGGTGCATCGAGCAAAGCCGCATCGCACTTCAGCACCTTCTGGCAGAATTCTTCACCAAGCGTGTATTTGTTGAACACGAAGCGGATATCGAACGCCTGGCGGAGCGCGCCCTCCACCGCGCCGATCTCGGCAGCGCCAAAACCTTTGGCTTTCAGCGCTTCGTGCGAAAGCGCATTGGAGCCTCTCAGCGAGCCGTGGCCAACGGCATAGCGCACCATCGCTTCGCTTTGATCGGGGCTGTAGCCAAGCGCCTTCAGGGCCTCGGGAACGCAGCGGTTGATGATCTTGAAATAGCCGCCACCCGCGAGCTTCTTGAACTTCACCAGCGCGAAGTCCGGTTCGACGCCGGTCGTGTCGCAATCCATGAGCAGGCCGATGGTGCCGGTCGGCGCGATCACGCTGGCTTGCGCGTTGCGATAGCCGTAGGCCGTGCCGAGCGAGAGGGCCTTGTCCCAGGCGGCCTTCGCGGCTTCCGCAAGTTCTTTGTCGGCGATGGCTTCGTGATCGAGCGGCACAGGGGCCGTGTCCAAGCTCTCAAAGCCCGCCTGTTGGCCGTAAGCGGCGCGGCGGTGATTGCGGATGACGCGCAGCATGGCATCTTGATTTTCGGCATAGCGCGGGAAGGCGCCAAGCTGGCCCGCCATCTCGGCCGATGTGGCATAGGACACGCCGGTCAACACTGCGGATATAGCACCGGCAATGGCACGGCCTTCGCGCGAGTCATAGGGGATGCCGGCGGACATCAGAAGGCCGCCGATGTTGGCGTATCCAAGGCCCAGCGTGCGGTATTCGTAAGAAAGCTGCGCGATCTCTTTGGACGGGAATTGCGCCATCATGACTGAGACTTCGAGCACCACCGTCCACAGCCGGACGGCATGTTCGAACGCCTCGACATCGAAGGCTTTGGCGGCGGCTTCAACGCGCTTGCCGTTATTGGCAATGTCGACAACTTCGATCACGTCCTTGCGGAACGCCATCAGGTTCAGGGATGCGAGGTTGCACGCCGTGTCGTCCAGGAACATGTATTCCGAGCACGGATTGGAGGCGCGAATTTCGCCGCCCTTGGGGCAGGTGTGCCAGGCATTGATGGTGCTGTGGAATTGGATGCCCGGATCGGCGCAGGCCCAGGCGGCATAGGAAATCTTGTCCCAAAGCGCGCGTGCCTTCAGCCGCTTATGCAGCTTGCCGTCTTTGCGGCGCGTCAGGTCCCAATCGCGGTCTTCTTCGATGGCGCGCAGGAAATCGTCCGTCACCCGGACCGTGTTGTTCGAGTTTTGGCCCGAAACGGTCATGTAGGCTTCGGAGTCCCAATCCGTGTCGTAGACTTTAAATTCGATGCGGTCGTTGCCCTGCTTGGCGAAGGAGATCACGCGCTCGATGTAATTGTCGGGGATGCAGGCGCGCCGTGCGGTTTTGATCTCGCGTTTCAGCGCCGGATTTTTAGCCGGATCGAAGCAATCATTGCCCGTGCCCTCGCAATTGCGGCAGGCTTTGATGATCAGGTTGAGATGTCTTTCGGTGACTTTCGAGCCGGCCACAAGCGCGGCGACTTTCTGCTCTTCAATCACCTTCCAGTCGATGAAGGCTTCGATGTCGGGGTGGTCGACGTCGACAATCACCATCTTGGCCGCGCGGCGCGTGGTGCCGCCTGACTTGATGGCGCCTGCGGCGCGATCGCCGATCTTCAGGAAACTCATCAGGCCCGACGATTTGCCGCCGCCGGACAGCGGCTCGTTCTCGCCGCGCAGGGTGGAGAAGTTCGAGCCCGTGCCCGAGCCATATTTGAAAAGACGCGCTTCCCGCGTCCACAAATCCATAATGCCGCCTTCGTTGACCAGATCGTCCGAGACGCCCTGGATAAAGCAGGCATGAGGCTGGGGATGCTCATAGGCGGAGGCGGAGCGGACCAGTTCGCCGGTTTTATAGTCGACGTAGAAATGGCCCTGGCTCGGACCGTCAATACCGTACGCCCAATGCAGGCCGGTGTTGAACCATTGCGGTGAATTCGGCGCCGCCTTTTGGGTGGCCAGCATGAAACACATTTCGTCGTAGAAGGCGCGGGCGTCGGCTTCGCCATCGAAATAGCCGCCCTTCCAGCCCCAATAGGCCCAGGTTCCCGCAAGACGGTGAAACACCTGCTTGGCGCTAACCTCGCCGCAGATCTTCTTGGTGCCCGCGGGGAGCGCATCGAGCGCAGCTTGGTCGGCGGCGTGCCGCCAGAGGAACGAGGGAACGTCGTTCTCCTCGACGGCCTTCAGGTAGACGGGAAGCCCGGCGCGGCGAAAATATTTCTGCGCCAGTACATCGCTGGCAACCTGACTCCATCCTTCCGGAACCTCCATCGCTTCATGGCGGAAGACGATCGAACCGTCGGGGTTGCGGATTTCGCTGGTGACAGCGTGGAAGGGAATTCCCTCATACGGGGATTTGCCTTCGCTGGTAAAATGACGCGTGATCCGCATGACCCTCTCCCCGACCTGCCCTGAGGCAAAAAAATCCCGTTCGGATCACGGCTGTTTTTCCGCAAATCCGGCTTGAAAGTTTGTTTTTGCATTGGCTTCGCGGCCCACCGCGAAGGGCCATTAAGGTGTCACTAATCGAATTTTTGCGCAAGAGGTTGTTTACCAACCAGGCCCCAGCCCTAGATGTAGTTGCGGATGAAAATTGCGGTACTTTTCAGGCCGTTAGTCCTAATTGTGGATGGATTGTGGAAAGTGCTGTGCGTACTTCGCACCCCTCCAAACGCGTCGTGTCCGCGTCTCCTGCGGGTTTCGACAGCCCGACGGGGCTGCTTGGGGATACCCGCAAGGGGGGAAGCAGGCGTGGAAGGGTCCATCCGATTCGGAAATTGGCCTTCCGCGACTCTCATGACCGTTGTTGCTGAAGGCTGCGCCCGCCTATAGTCCGGCGCCAGATTCGGAAAACCCGATATGTCGTTTCTAAGCAGTCTTTTCGTATGGTGGGTGAACGCAACGCCGGGAACCCGGTGGACGACGTGGCGCCATGGCCAGGCTGTCGGCACGGATGTGTTCGGCAACCGCTATTATGAAACCAAGGATAAGAAGCGCCGCTGGGTGATCTATGCCGGTACGGTGGACGCCTCGCGCGTTCCCCCCGATTGGCATGGTTGGCTGCACCACACCTTTGCGCTGCCACCGACAGAGGAGCCTCTACCGCGTAAGCCCTGGGAATTGGAGCACGAGCCCAATCTGACCGGCACGGCGCAGGCCTGGCGCCCGCAAGGCAGTCTCTACAACGACAGCCATCGTCCTCCGGCGACGGGCGATTACGAAGCCTGGAAGCCGGGCTGACGTTTTTTCGCCCTCTTTGTTCGCAACAAAGTCTGCCGGTTGTGCCGGTCGAACTCTCAGCCCGGAGGGAACAATGCAGAATTCCGTTGTTGAAACCCTGATCGGCGCCGCGGTCATTGCCGTCGCGGTGTTCTTTCTTGTCTTTGCCTATTCGTCTACCGGTTCGGGCCCGGTCTCGGGCTATGACATCCTCGCCAAGTTCAACCGGGCCGATGGCGTCAATGTCGGAACCGATGTGCGCCTTTCCGGTATCAAGATTGGCACCGTCGAGAAGATGGCGTTGGACCCCAAGACCTACAATGCGGTTCTGACCCTGGCTCTCGAAAACTCGGTGAAGCTGCCGCAGGATTCGTCCGTACGCATTACGTCCGAGGGACTTCTGGGCAGTCAGTACCTTTCCATCGAGCCGGGCTCCGAACCGGCGATGATCAAGCCGGGCGGCGAGATCGAGAACACGCAAGGCTCCATCGATCTCATCGGTCTGCTCGGGAAAGCGGTGTTCAGCGCAGGCGGCGCGAAATGACCATCCGCGCGGGGATTTGCGGTGTGATGATCGCGGCGGCGGTGCCGGCCGTGGCGCACGCGCAAACGCCGCCACCTGCCGTGGCGCGGACACCAACAATTGCCGATGCCAAGCCGGATGCCCAGGGCGTGCGGCACTTGGCGATTTTTCGTGGTCTCGACAAAATTACGGGCCGCGCCCGGGATGTCGCCGCGCCCGTCGGCGTTCCCGTCAAATTCGGCACGCTCACCATCACCGCGCAGTTTTGCCATACGGTGCCGCCGGAAGAACCGCCGGAAACCACGGCCTTCGTGCAGATCGACGAAGACCAGACCGGCGGGAAACCCAAGCGGATGTTCTCCGGCTGGATGTTCGCTTCAACACCGGCGCTTAATGCGCTGGAGCACCCGACCTTCGATGTGTGGGTGGTGAACTGCCAGAACGACGCGCCCCCCCCAGCGGCAACAGGCGCGGCGCCTGCCAATGCGCCCCCAGCAGATCCCATTGCCACGCGCGCCGAGCCGGCCGCGCCCAAACCTGCTGCCCCGCCTACGCCGTAGCCTGATCGCCTCTGGCTACGGCCGGCCGTTTCTCGGCGCGATCCTAAAGGATCGCCGGCTGCGCGTGCGATTTCGCCGGCGCCGTTGCTGCTTCCCATCGCGTCGTCGGAGCCGCCCTCCGGTTTTGCAAAAGGTCCGCTGAATCCCGCGGTCATGGGCGTACAAAAGGAAGCCTCCATTATGTCCGATGCTGGAAGCAACTCGCTCATTTTTCCGTACTGGAATTTGCTAGAGCCAGCTTAAAATATGCACTCGCTAGCGATAAAAATACCGCGCTGCATTCATGATCAGATCAGTGACCTACATCAATGCGCCCGGTTTCCGTTAGTTTATGAGTTTCTACCGTTTTAATTTTCCAAGTCATACCAAAGGCCGTTGATCCAGTCCTCTTTTTTCATGGCCCTGCTTCACAGGGCCATCCAGCAAGCGCGCGTCTGTGCGCTGGTGCGCCCTACGTTCTCCTGGATGGTCTGCTTTTGCGGGCTATAACACGAGGAGTCGATAATCTGGGCCGCTGGTATCATTCCGAAGCGTTCTTAATCGCTTATGCTAAGAGATTTCAAAGAAATGATCACCAGCAGCCCTCTTAGATTTCCGTCATCACCGCCGGTTTCCTGCAATGAATGCGTTGTCGGCGATTTCACCGTGTACGGATCAACATTTCGAGAGCGGCCACAGGTATTAAGCACGTGTCGAACGGCGATCGTGCGATACGACGCTCAACGCACAATCATGCGGGAAGGCGAAACGCCCGAGTTCCTCTACACCATCTACTCGGGGTGGGCCGTTTGGTTCGTGCAGAAGCCGGATGGCCGCCGTCTCATCATGGCTTTTCTAATTCCTGGCGATGTCATTGGCGTGGAAAGCCTGTGTTTGCCGGGAATGCCCCTGCCATTTTCGGTGAAGTCGATGACGCCGGTTTCGCTATGCCAGTTCAAGTTGACCGATTTGTTTGCCTTGCTCGATGAGAGAGAGGAGCAAAAAACTGAGGTCCATGCTCAGGCACGCAATTACCTCGAGACCACGAGCCGGCGGCTCTTCGATTTGGCTAGGCGCAGCGCGGTTGGGCGAATGGCACAAATGCTATTGGAGTTGTATTACCGCCTGCAGCACCGGGGAATGGTGGTAGATGGGCGTTTCACATTTCCCGCGCGTCAGGAAGACATGGCCGACGCTCTTGGAATCACGCCGGCCCATGTCAATCGCACCCTGGTGGATTTGCGGCGGCGCGATCTGATCCAATTTGCGCGCGATGAAATGCGCATCGTCGATTTGCCAGCCTTGCAGAGAATTGCCGAAGAGGAATGATCGCAGCGGATTCTCAGCTCTGACCGGCGAGGCGCAGGACGTCCGCGCCGGTTACAGTTGCAGGCGAGCCGTGCGGCGGTTTGTGTGCGGTCCCGCGCCGGCCCAGGGCAAAGAAATCCCCGGTTCGTGCGAGCGCTTGAGACAGCATGAACTGAAATTTCTCTTCGGTGACGGTGACTGCGCCGAATTGATCGAGATGCGGATTAGGAAATTGCACATCCAAAAGCGTATAGCCGCCCGCTTTTAGCCGCGCCGCCAAATGTACCAAGGCGACTTTGCTGGCGCCGGTGGCGCGCGAAAATTTGCTCTCGGCGAAGAACGCGCCGCCCAGCGAAAGACCGTACAGTCCTCCGACAAGCTGCCCTTGCTGCCAGGTTTCAACGCTATGCACGAAGCCGCGCTGGTGCAGGGCGGCAAACGCGTCGATGATGGAATCGTTGATCCATGTTTCGCGTTCGTCCGCGCGGGGCTCGGCGCAGGCGCGGATGACTTGATCGAACGCCACATCGACGGTCACATCGAAGCGGCCGGTGCGGACGACGCGCGCCAAGCGGCGCGGGACATGGAATTTGTCGAGCGGCAGGATGCCCCGTTCGTGCGGCCGTACCCACAGCACGTCTTTTGCGTTACGGCTTTCGGCCATCGGGAAAATCCCGAGCCGGTAGGCCAGCAGCAGCTCTTCCGGGTTTATGGCGCTCACAAACTCATGCGCGCTTCAGGTGCGCGTCCAAACTCCAGGGGCCGGCACCCATCGCCGCGAGATACAGGAATACGAAGCTGTACAGCACCATCGCTTCGCCGCCATTGGCCATCGGAAAGAAGCTGCGGCGAGCGTGCAGCCACCAATAGCCCACCGCAAGCTCACCAGAGAGCAGAAACGCAAAAAGCCGCGTCCGGTAACCAAGCGTGACGCAGAGGCCGCCGAGCGTTTCGAGAATGCCGGTGAATAGCAGAAGCGGCAAAGCAAGCCCCGGCCGCGGCAGGGGGAAATTCAACAGCTTCTGCGTGCCGTGCTCAAGGAATGTGAGCCCCACGGCGATACGCATCACACTGAGCAATTGGGCTGAATAGCGTTGCAGCCGGCGGAACATGGATTTCCTTCCTTAGGGCGATCATACAAGAACGCCGGCGGATCGGGGAAGCGGCTTAAAACCGTAAGGTATGGCCGACCCGGAACGACAATTGCGTCGTCTGGACACGGAAATCCGTTCCCGGAATAAGGGCCGATTGTCCAAGCGCGACGAAGAATTCACTGCCCGGTTGGAACTCCCAGCGGAACCGCCCTAGGAAGCCAAATCCCTGACTGATGTTGTCGTATTGGGCTTGGATCGCAAACTGCATGTCCGGCGTGAAGTTCAATAGGCCGCTCAACGCCAGAATGTTGATGTCCACCTTCCCCGCGGGAAGGCGGATGAAGGTGCCATCATAGTCTGCCTCAATCTCATAGGCTTCGCTCAGCTTAAAGAAGAGTTCGGTGCGCGCACGCCATTCCGAGCCATTGTAATAATTGCAGCACCAGACATCGACGTGGAAAGAGACGGGCAGGGCCTGCGACGTGCGAAAATGTGCAAAGGCGGTATTCCAGGTGTATTGACCGGCGGGAATAACGATCTTGTGCGGCAGCGTGAAGGGGACGACCAGTCGTTCGAAAACATTATTGACCTGAATCGCCGCCGAAGTGTCGCCGCGCGTCTGGATTTGGATCTGGAGTGCATCGTCGCGGCTGTCGAGGCGGTTACCCAGGCTTGTCGTAAACTGGTGGCGCGATTCCACTTCGAAGGTACGCAGGAACGAGGTCCCGTTGCGATTGCGCGTCAGGTGTTTGACGGTGCCGTCGTACAACCGGCTGCCCGGGCGATTCACAAAGCCTAGCGCGGGATCGAAATTTACGCCGACCGTTTTAAAGGAGAAATCTGCGCTCCACGGTTCGTTGGGGTAGACTAGGGCAAAAGCATAGGAATCGTCATCGCCAACACTGTTGGAGAAGCTGCGCTGGTAGAAGCCGTCCGTCTCCAGCGTCTTGCCGCCGAACACCTCGGTCCGGTACTGGAAATCTGCTCCGGCAAGTGAATTGCGGCTTTGACCCGTTGGATCCCCATTGGTGAAGATGAATCCGGCGCGGGATTCGCCGAATTGTTTGGTCACTCGGCCAACCGACAAGACCTGTCCGGGTGATGTTGCGGTTCTGTCGGTCAGGACGGACAGGGCGCCGATGTTGAGGTCATCATATTGGCCTGAAACCTTGCCGCCGCCCAGTAGTGTCACCGGCCGCCCGTTGACCAAACCTAGATTGCGCGAGAAAAACGGACGGCCATTGTTGCTGTTGCGGTCGAAATTGGTCCGCTTGAAGGGGCGCCCGCCGAATTCGAAATTGCCTGCATCCTGCAGGAAGAAACTTCGTGTCTCCGGCACGAACAATGAAAAGCGCGACGTGTTCACCTCGCGCACGTCCAGTGGCGCGTCTGAAAAGTCGGGGTTCAGTGTCACCGTTCCTGTCAGTCCCGGCGTGATCTTGTAGAAGGCGTTGCCGCCCGCGGTCGCGCTAATCCCCGCGCCGTCTTTGTCTTTGCTCCAATCGTGCTTGGCGCGGAAGACCAAATAGGGAACGAGGTCGAGCCCCAGACCCTGATTGACGCCGGCAATGCCGGTTAATGTCCCGGCCTGTGAAACGTCTTGCAAAGGGATGGCGGGATCGTAGGACGACCAGCGCACGGTTTCGGTCTTGCGCCGGATATTGCGGGTAAAATCGAAGCCCCAGCCGCTGCCGCCTTCGGTATAGGAAATGCTGCGGAAGGGAATGGCGATTTCGGCCACCCAACCGTCGCTGACGCGGCGCGTGCGGCCTTCCCAAATGACGTTCCATTCGGGAAGTTCGTCGATGTTGTTCAAGCGCAGACCGTCCCAGCGTCCGCCGGACGGCCCCATCATGAACACATAGGAATTGCGCCGGGTCTGGCCCGGATCGAGCGCGATCTGAATGTTGTCGCCGGTGACGATTTCGCCGTCGCGCGACATTGACCGTACAATCAGCTTGTCCGGTTCGCTGTCATAGGCGTAGACGCCGAAATAGAGATTGTTCTCGTCATACATAATGCGGACGACGGTGCGCTCTGTCGGCGCCCCGCCGGTGTTGGGCGCGAGCTGCTTGAAATCCTGGATGACGGAGGCTTTGGCCCAGGCGGGATCGGAGAGGTCGCCGTCGATCTTGGGCGCCTCACCCGGCGTGATCCGTGGCGCATGGGCGCTCGGGTGCTGCAAGCCCATAGTCCCCGGCTGCGCGGCCGCAGGCGTCAGCGCCAGCCATGCCATCGAAACCAGCGCGAAGAGCGTATGCCAGCGGATCAATCTTGCCCCCTCGGCACACGTCCTTGCCGAACGCGTGCAGTACCCCAATCGCAAATAGTTTGCCGCACACGCCCCCCTAGGCAGCAGGGGCGTAACATACGGAAAATTGTGCCGGTTTCCAGTGGTTCGCGCGTTACGCCGCCCCGGTGGCGCGGCGGGCGAGATAATGCTCCAGCCAGTGGATATTATAGTCGCCATTCAGAATGGCGGGCTGCTTGATGAGCTCCTGAAACAGGGGGATGGTCGTTTCGATTCCGCCCAGGACCAATTCGTCCAGCGCGCGTCTCAGTCGCATCAGGCATTCGTTGCGGCTCTTGCCGTGGACGATCAGCTTGCCCACGAGGCTGTCGTAATAAGGCGGGATGCGGTAGCCCGAATAGGCCGCCGAATCCATCCGCACACCCAAGCCGCCCGGCGCGTGAAACTCGGTGATCTTTCCCGGCGAGGGCTGGAAGGTGAAGGGGTTTTCCGCATTGATCCGGCACTCGATCGCGTGGCCGGCCACCACCACATCGCTCTGATCGATCTCCAGCGCGCCGCCGTCGGCAATGCGGATCTGCTCGCGCACGAGGTCCAGTCCGGTGACCAACTCGGTGACGGGGTGTTCCACCTGCAGGCGGGTGTTCATTTCGATGAAATAGAACTTGCCGTCCTCGTAGAGGAATTCGACGGTTCCGACGCCGAGATAGCCCAGCTTTTCCAGCGCCGACGTGACGACTTTCCCAATCTGATTGCGGGCTTCGACGTTGAGCGCGGGCGAGGGGGCTTCTTCCCAAACCTTCTGATGGCGCCGTTGTAGCGAACAATCGCGTTCGCCCAGATGCAGCACTTTGCCGTACGAATCCGCAATCACCTGAATTTCGATATGCCGCGGCCGTTCGAGATATTTTTCCATGTAGACGGCGTCATCGCCAAAGGCGGCTTTGGCCTCCGTGCGCGCGGTGGCATAGGCGAGCGGCAATTCGGAAGGCCCACGCGCCACCTTCATGCCGCGACCGCCGCCGCCGGCGGCCGCTTTGATCAGCACGGGATAGCCTATCTCGGCGGCGAAGGACGCTGCCTCGGACTCGGACGTAACGGCGCCGTCCGAACCGGGCACTGTGGGAATGCCTAGCGATTTGACCGCCTGCTTGGCCGCGATCTTGTCGCCCATGAGCCTGATATGCTCGGGCTGCGGGCCGATGAAGGTGATTTTATGGGCCTTCACGATGTCGGCGAAATGGGCGTTCTCGGACAGGAACCCGTAGCCGGGATGAATCGCATCCGCGCCGGTGATCTCGCACGCCGATATGATGGCGGGAATGTTGAGATAGGACTGACTGGCGGGCGGGGGGCCGATGCAAACCGACTCGTCCGCAAGCCGGACGTGCATCGCTTCGGCATCGGCGGTCGAATGAACCGCGACCGTGGCAATGCCCATTTCCTTGCAGGCGCGGTTGATGCGAAGGGCAATCTCGCCCCGGTTCGCGATAAGGACTTTTTCGAACATGCTATTTCCGCGCGCCTCCGGGACATCCCAGGTTGTCATGGCCCGAAACCGCGGGCCATCCAGGCGGTAAGGGATTCATTCGCCGCGCGGACGCGCGGCGGCTAGGTGGCCGGGTCAAGCCCGGCCATGGTGAGAGAGAAGTGGCCCGCATCTTCAAGGCCTACTCGATCCGCATGAGGGGTTGGCCGAATTCCACGGGCTGACCGTCCACGACGAAGATTTCCGCCACGCGCCCGGCGGCCGATGACGGAACGGGGTTCATCGTCTTCATGGCTTCGATGATGCACAGCGTTCCGTCGGTGACGGAGTCGCCGATCTTCACGAACGGCGGCGAACCGGGTTGCGGGGACAGATAAACCGTCCCGACCATCGGGGAGGTGACGACGGTGCCCGGCCGTTGCGCCAGCTCTGGCTTCATCTCGCTATGAACAGAGGCGGCGGGGGCTTGCGCCGGCGTCGGAGCGGCCGTCGCCATGACCGTCGTGCCGCGCGCCACGCGAACGCGGACGCCGCCTTGTTCTATCTCAAGCTCCGATAGGCCCGTTTCTTCAAGCAGTTTGGCCAGCTCGCGTATGACGTCGGCATCAATGTCAGGCATGCTTTCTCCGGTGATCGCTTTGGCAATGCGGTTGCGCAGCGGATTCTCTTTCTTGTGGGTCATGCTTTCACCAATTCTGCCATGGCATCGATGGCATAGAGATAGCCGTTGATTCCAAGGCCGGTGATAACGCCCTTTGCCACCTTGCTCACATAATCCAGGTGGCGAAAAGATTCGCGCTGGTGCGGATTGGACAGATGCACCTCGATAACGGGCTTATCCAAAGCCTTGAAGGCGTCGTAGATCGCGATCGAGGTGTGGGAATAGGCGCCGGGATTGATGATGACGCCGCAGGACTGGGTGCGCGCTTCCTGAATCCAATCGACCAGCACGCCTTCGTGGTTTGACTGGCGGAAAACAACATTCAACCCATGGGTTTTGGCGCGCGCGTCCACGGCCTGCTCAATATCCCTAAGCGTCGCCTTGCCATAAATTTCCGGCTCCCGCACTCCCAAAAGATTGAGGTTAGGGCCGTTGAGGACATATACCGGCAGGATCATGGACGGGGGCCCCCGTAAAATGCGGTAATGGAATAGGGTGGAACGAAGCGAAGCGGGTTGCCGCAGGTTATAAGGTCCCGCCGGGAAAAACGGAAACAGGAGAGAGTGCCGTCAATGGCGTTGCGGTTATGTCTTAATGGAGAGAACAGGGAATTTCCTAGCCCTTTGACCGTGGAGGCCCTCCTCGGCCTGCTGTCGCTCGATGCCCGCAAGGTGGCCGTCGAACGTAACCTGGAAATCGTACCCCGGTCGACCTATGGCGCGGTCGGGCTTTCGGAAGGCGACCGCCTGGAAATCGTGCATTTCATCGGCGGCGGCAATGAGATGGCGCCTACCGCTCCGCCTGCCGACAAACCCTTTGTCGTCGCTGGGCGGACGCTCAAGTCGCGGCTGATTATCGGCACGGGCAAGTACAAGGATTATGCGCAGAACGCCGCCGCGCTGGAAGCATCGGGCGCGGAGATGGTCACCGTCGCGGTCCGCCGGGTGAACGTCATGGACCCAGGCGCACCCAAGCTGATCGATTTCATCGACCCAAAGAAATTTGTCTATCTGCCGAACACGGCCGGATGCTTCACGGCGGAAGACGCCTTACGCACGCTCAGGCTGGCGCGCGAGGCGGGCGGCTGGGATCTGGTGAAGCTGGAAGTCCTGGGCGACAAGAAAACCCTCTATCCCGATATGGTCGAGACGTTGCGGGCGACCGAAGTGCTGGTGCGCGAAGGCTTCCAGGTCATGGTCTATTGCAGCGACGATCCGCTGATGGCCAAGCGGCTTGAAGACATGGGCGCGGCCGCGATCATGCCGCTGGCGGCCCCTATCGGTTCGGGGCTCGGCATTCAAAATCCGATCAACATCCGGCTGATTATCGAGGCAGCCAAAGTGCCGGTGATCGTCGATGCCGGCGTCGGCACTGCCTCGGACGCCGCCATTGCGATGGAGCTTGGCTGCGACGGCGTGCTGATGAACACCGCCATCGCGGAAGCGAAGAACCCGATCCTGATGGCGCGGTCCATGAAGCTGGCGGTTGAGGCGGGAAGGCTCGCTTATCTCGCCGGACGCATGCCGAAGAAGCGCTACGCGGATCCCTCCAGTCCGCTCGCCGGATTGATCTGATGCCATCAGACTGGGACGCCCGGTTTTCCCCTTACGGCCAGCGGGCAGGGGGAGCGGAGACGCGTGCGTTTTTGCGGCTCGTCGGGCAGCCCGGTTTGATTTCGTTCGCCGGTGGCGTGCCGGATTCCAATCTCTTTCCATCGCAACTCATTGCCGACGCGCATGCGCGGATTTTCGCCGATCCAGCACAGATGAAAACCGCGCTGCAATATTCCATGAGCGAAGGCTGGCCGCCCTTGCGCGAATGGATCGCGCAGTACATGCGCGGCAAGGGCGTTCCGTGCGGGATTGAGAACATCCTCATCACCAGCGGTTCGCAGCAGGGGCTCTATCTCTGCGGGCGTCTGCTGCTGGGGGAGAGCGACGGTTTGCTGACGGAGCGGCCAACCTATCTCGGAGCGCTGCATGCGTTCGCGGGAAACAATCCGCACTACGGTCCGCTTTCGGCGTTGGATCGCGATGAGCGCATAACAGCCAAAGCCGCTTACGTGATGCCGGATTTTGCCAATCCGACAGGCGAATCCTATTCCCCGGCACAGCGCGAACGCTTGCTCGCGGCAGCGGCAAAGCACGACATCGTGCTGATCGAAGATGCTGCGTATACGGACTTACGGTACGAGGGCGCGCCCCTGTCATCGCTTTTGGCACTGGATGCCGGACGCAACGGCGGCATCGAGCAATGCCGCGTGCTTTATTGCGGCACGTTCTCCAAGACCATCATCCCGGGCTTGCGTGGCGGTTGGGTGGTTGCTGCCTCGCCCGTAATTCAAAAGATGGGCTTGCTGCGCCAAGCGATCGATTTTCACAACAGCCCGCTGTCGCAAATGGTGCTGACCGATGTTGCGACGCGCTTGCCGCAATCGCACATCGCAATGCTCTGCGAAACCTATGGCGCGCGCTGCACAGCCATGTTGCGGGCGTTGTCGGAACACATGCCAAAGGACGTCACCTGGACAAAGCCGCAGGGCGGCATGTTCATTTGGCTGACGCTTCCGGAAACAATGGATTCAGGCGCGCTGATGAATGAGGCGCTTGCCCTAGGCATCGCGTTCGTCCCGGGAGCCGCTTTTTATCCGGGCGAACCAAAGCGCAACACCTTACGGCTTAACTTCACGGCGTGCGAAACCGATACGATCCGGGAAGGCATCGCGCGTCTGGCAGGGCTTATCGCGGGCCGTACGGTCAGCCTTTGATTTGGCCTGCCAGCTCTTGAAGCTGCTGTTCGTTCAGCTCGCCCACAATGATCTTGTCGTTGATGACAAAGGTGGGCGTGCCGTTGAAGTGCAGTTTGTTGGCGAGTTCGTTTGACGCTTTCACCGACGCCAGAACTTCGGGATCGGTCATGTCCTTTTCCAGCTTCGCCGTGTCGAGACCGACGCTCTTGGCGATGTCCAAGATGCGGTCTTTGGGTAGTTCGCCATTCGTCGCCATCAGCGCGAAGTGGAACGGCACGTATTTGTCGCCCTGACGGCGTGCGGCCACCGCGGCCTGGGCGGCAACCATGGAATCGGCTGTCAGAATGGGCCGTTCGATGAAGGCGACCCGCACGTTGGGATTGCCGTCGATCAGATGCCGCATAGCTGCCATCGAAGCTTTGCAGTGCGGGCAGCGGTAATCGAAAAATTCGGCGACAGTGACTTTCGCGTTTGCCGGGCCGGCGACATAAGCCACTTTCGGATCGAGCAACGCTTTGGTGCCGATATTGAACAATGCGTCGGTGCGCGCTTTGTCTTCGGTTACGGCTTGCTGGTTGTCGAGCCGCTGCGAAACTTCGACGAGAATTTCCGGGTGGGACACGAGGTAGTCGTGAACCACCGTTTCGATTTGCGCGCGGTTCGGAGGGCCGACAGAGATCATTCCGGTCGCGGCAGCGGTTATTCCGGCGCCCAGCGCGAACAGCGCGACACCGCCAACGGCCATTTTCAGGGTGTTCTTCACGTCCATCATCGGTCTCTTTGGTTTTTCTGCTGGGTTTGCGCGATTGCTAGAATATCGGTGGCGCGTTGCCAATCGGTCGAGCCTGGCTGCAATTGCCGCTGGGCTCTCCCTGCGAACTGCATTGCCTGCGGGAAAGCATCGATGGCGAAATACCGTTCGGCCGTGGCCAATTCTGCTTTGCCGGTTTGCCCGAGCCGGCCATAGGCCTGCGCCAGTTCATACCATCCGAAGGATTCGTCGTAATCCTGGCTGAGGGCGGTTTGCAGTTCCTGCGCGGCCTCGGCGGTGTATTTGGGGTTCTCGCTACCAAGCAACGCTGCTGCCAGCGCGATGCGGATCAGCGGTGCATCGGGGAGAATCTGCACGGCGCGGCGATAGGGCTCTATGCCTTCATTGACCTTGCCCATCTCGACGTTGATCTGGCCGTACATCTCCAGAAAGTAAGGATTGTCGGGCTCGTCTTTCAGCAGGCCTTCGATTTCGCCGAGCGCCATCTTCATATTGGGCTCTTTGAAATAGGCCATGGCGCGGGCGTAACGGCCGGCTTTGCTCGTGTCGGACAGCGGGTACTGGCGCAGCGTAAATTCCGGACGTTGAATGTAACCGCGCAGCTTGGCCCGCATCATGTCCCAGGCATATTGCGATTCCGGGCTGTCTTTGATGTCGCGGTAAGGCGATGCGTCCACGAGCGACTGAAGGGCGGAAATGCGGTCCGTGGGCGCAGGGTGCGTTTGCGCGAACGGATCGGAACGCCGCGCCGAAAGGATTTCCTGGTTCTCAAACTTCTTGAACACCTCCACCATGCCCATGCCGGACTGGTGCGTCGCGGTGAGGTAACGCATGCCGGCCTGATCGGCCGCGGATTCCTGAGTACGCGAGAAGGCGAGGAACGTGCGCTCCGCTATTTGCTGTCCGGCCATCAGAATGGCCTGGCCGGCATCGCCCGCGCCGGCAATCATCGCGGCCACACCTACGGCCATCGACAACAATAACGGTACGGTCGCGGCCTTCATGCCGGCTTGCGCCCGGATTAGATGTCCGTCGGCCATGTGGCCGGTTTCGTGCGCTATGACGCCGGTGATCTGGTTGGGCTTATCCAGCGCCATCAGGATGCCGGTGTTCAGAAACATGTTCTGACCTTCGGCGACAAAGGCGTTGATAGAAGGGTCGTTCACCAGATGCAGGCGGACCGACGTCGGACTCAGACCGGCAACGATCAGGATGGGATCGAGATAACCGCGAAGGACCCGCTCGGTCTCCGTGTCGCGGATCAAGGCCAAGCCGCCCTGGGCGCGCGCGGTATAGGAGGGGATGGCGACAAACGTCGCCAGCAAAAGACCGGCTACGATCAGGCCAAACAGGGGCCGGAGACGGGAAAGTCTACCTTTCACCGATGCCTACTCCATTGAACAAACCCCTACGGGGGGGACGGTAGGATTCGCGTCCCACCCCGTCAATGGCGGGGACCATGATTTCCCTGTTATCTCCGGGCAAGCCCTTTGCCTGCCTCAGCCTTTGAACCGCCTCTGCCACCAGCCTTTACGGGCATCATGTGGGGTTTCGTCCACCGGAACCTCCTCTGGAGCGGTCTCTTCAGGCGCGATGGGAGTAGCATCTTGCGGAGAAGAGGCCGCTTCGGCCTCGACAACCGGCGCCGCCGCATCGACTTTTCTGGGTTCTTTGATCGTTTCCGCAGCCGCTACGGGCAGCGGCTCCGCCATGGCCGGCGCAGAGGGCGAAGACGCTTGGTCGTTGAGCGACCACAAGGGCGAGGATTCGGCGTTCGGAACGATGTCGTGCTGTTCCTGTTGCGGTTCAGCGGTGTCAGCGGCCTGAATGCTATCGGCAGCTTGGAGAGACTCGCCTTCGCTTCCCGCCTGGGTCGACTCGCCATCCCGGCGGCGGCCGCGGCGGCCGCGACGGCGGCGGCGGCGGCGTTTTTCATTGGCTTCTTCCGATGCCGCATCCGGTCCGGTTTGCCGGGTTTCCTGCCCTTGCCCTTCGGTAGCCTCTTCAGCCCCGGCATCGCCGTCTTGCCCGTCTTGCTCGTCGCCGCCGCCTGAACCTTCGGCGGAAGCGTCCAGGCCTGCGGCGCCACCTTCGCCGGGGCGCTGCTCGCCCTCGAACTCGGAGCCCGCCTGCTGTTGCGAACCGTTGCGGCCGCGTCCGCCGCGGCGGCGGCGGCGGCGCTTGCGCCCGCGTCCATCGCCATTGCCCTGTTCGCCGTCCTGTGAAGGCTGTGTTGTAACAGCGGCGGCTTCTGCCGGCGCCTCCACAATCGTGACATCCGCCTCGGGCGCTTCTTCTTCTTCGGCTTCGGGGAAGCCGGCGTCGACCGAGACAGGAAGGGCCTTCCGTGGGGTTGGGATGCGTACGCCCGTGCGCTCGATTTCAAAACTTCCGCCCATCATGTGTACTTGCGGGTCGAAGGAGATGGCGAGATCGTAGGTTTCTTCGATACGGAAAATTTCGCGCCGCTTCTGATTCAGCGTGTAGATCGTCACGTCCTCGGGCGCTCGCACCGACACATTCGCGGCGGGCTGTTTCTGGCCTTCCTCTTCAAGCGCACGCAGCAGGCGCAGCGCCGCCGATTCCACGGACCGGATGATTCCCTGTCCGGCGCAATGCGGGCAGGTGATGGTTGACCCGGCCAGCACGCCGGCGCGCAGACGCTGCCGCGACATCTCCAAGAGGCCGAACTGGCTGATCTTGCCGATCTGGATTCGCGCACGATCGGTGCGGACCGCATTGTGCAAACGCTTCTCGACATTGCGGTCGTTCTTGCTGTCCTCCATGTCGATGAAATCGATCACGATGAGGCCGGCGAGATCGCGCAGACGCAATTGCCGGCCGATTTCATCGGCGGCTTCGAGATTGGTCTTGTAGGCGGTGTCTTCGATCGAATGCTCGCGCGTGGCTTTGCCCGAGTTCACGTCGATGGATACCAGCGCTTCCGTCTGATTGATAACGATGTATCCACCGGAGCGCAGAGTCACGACCGGGCTGAACATCGCGTCGAGTTGCGCCTCAACCTGGAAGCGCTGAAACAATGGCAGCGGTTCTTTGTAGGGCTTTACGTTTTTCGCATGGCTCGGCATGAGCATGCGCATGAAGTCCTTGGCGTCGCGATAGCCGGTCTCGCCCTCGACCACGACTTCGGAAATATCCTTGCTGTAGAGATCGCGGATGACACGCTTGATGAGGCTGCCTTCCTCGTAAACCAGCGCAGGTGCGTTGGATTGCAGCGTCAGCTCGCGCACCGTGTCCCACAGCCGCAGCAGGTATTCGTAGTCCCGCTTGATTTCCAGCTTGGTCCGGTTGGCGCCCGCGGTGCGGATAATCAGTCCCATGCCCTCAGGCAATTCAAGCGACTGCGCCGCGCCTTTGAGGCGCTTGCGGTCCGCGGCATTGGTGATTTTTCGCGAGATGCCGCCGCCGCGCGGCGTGTTCGGCATCAGTACGCAATAGCGGCCCGCAAGGGACATGAACGTCGTCAGCGAGGCGCCTTTGTTGCCGCGCTCTTCTTTGACGACCTGGATCAGCATGATCTGCCGGCGCTTGATGACCTCTTGAATTTTGTACTGGCGGCGGCGGGGCCGGGGACGGTCGCGGTCGTTCTGGCGCGTTCCGCGGCGTTCTTGGACCGTGGGCGCACCCGTCACTTCGGCTTGCACCAGCGAGGGCTCACCGTGCTGTTCTTCGGACGAGGACTGCGAAGCCGCTGAAGTCTCCTCGCCGCGTGCCGCATCATCATGCGTCGACGGATGATCGTCCGCGCTGCCTTCGGCGGCAACGGAGTCGCCGGATGCGGAGCCTTCGGAATTTATCGACGAACTGCCTTCAGCGCTGTGCGGCTGATCGTCATGAACGTGCTCGGAATGGTCGCTGCCATGATGGATGTGCGTTTCGTCGTCGTGTGCCTCGGCCGCCGTGTGATCATCACCCTCGGCTTCGGGGTCTACTTCTTCTTCTTCTTCTTCTTGATCTTCTTGATCTTCTTGATCTTCTTGATCTTCTTGATCTTCGGACTGTCCGGTATCCGAGGCGCTGGATTTTGTCCCCGGTTTTGCGGTCTCGACGGCGTCGAAATCCTCATCGGCCATCATACGCTGGGCTTGCGCTTCCAGCAGCGCGATCCGGTCCGCGACGGGTATTTGGTAATAGTCCGGGTGAATTTCGGAGAAGGCCAGGAAACCCTGGCGGTTGCCACCATATTCGACAAAGGCGGCCTGAAGAGACGGCTCTACGCGCGTAACTTTAGCAAGGTAGATGTTGCCCTTCAGCGGGCGTTTTGTGGCGGCTTCAAAGTCGAATTCTTCGACTTTGTTACCGTCGAGAATGACCACCCGGGTTTCTTCCGGGTGGCTTGAGTCGATAAGCATGCGTTTGGGCATAGAATACTCCGTGGGCGCGTGTCCGCCGCTGCACGCGAGCGCTCGCGCAAGTCGCGCGGGCATCTTCGAGCGGCAGAGGGCGCCGGGTGTGGAATGAAAGGGAAGAAATCTGCGAAGGGGCCAGCCACGCGCAAGACCACCCCTTTGGGGTGCCGAGCTGCGCGCGAATCTTTACAGTGCCAGCCATATTGTTTTGACCGGTTTGCGCGCCACGCTTCGGTGCGTCTGCGCTTGGACCGGCGGTATCCTTTAGGCCGCGCTTGCGTCGCCGCAATTGCGGGTTTCTTTGGATGTCCGCTTCCTTCAGCTCCGAGAAACGTCAGGGACGGCGGATAATCCCTTGGCCCTAAGAAACGGCCGCTCGCGACTCGTATCCTTAAAGGCCGATCAGTCTTTCTATTGGCGCTTGCCGTCGCTAGCAAGGGGCTTCACGTCATTGCCTTGGCTGCGGAGCAAATCCGCAATTTTACGGGAGATGCCTCTCGCAACCGCAAAAACGATTTAGAGGCTATTCGCTAACGAAGTATAAATGCTTCGACGCGAGATTGCTTAAAATACGGGATTCGCTGGAAAAGGCGCGTTAACGAATGAGCTTGGTCCGGTACGGACGCCTGCTACGCCTTTGGGCCGCCTTCCTCGGCGTTGCTTTTGCTGTGGGGCAGACAGCCTTGGCCGCCACGCCTATTCCCGTGCCGAAGCCGCAACGGGCGTCCACGGCGGCACAGGGGGACTCCGATCCCATTGGGGCCTTGCTTCGGGAGCGGGGCTTGGCAGGGCCAACCGTGAGCCTGCCCGTGGTGATTGGGCTTAAGCTCACAGAAGACGGCAAAAATTCGCGCTTTACCCTGGAATTCAGCGATCCTGTGGATGTGCGCGCCTTCACGCTCGCCGGGCCCAACCGCGTGATTGTGGATATGCCCGATGTTCTCTGGCGCATGCCCGATCCGACCCGGCCGTCGGGCAAGGGCGCCGTTAAGGCATATCGCTACGGGCAATTCCGCAAAGGCAATGGGCGCCTCATCGTGGATTTGAATAAGCCGGTGAAGTTCGCAACGCCTCAGACCCTGCCGCCGGAGGGGGGGGCGGGCTTTCGAGTGGTTCTGGACCTTGGCCCGACGACCGCGACCGATTTCGCCGCGAATGCGGGCTGGCCGGCGGGTATGCAGCCAATGTCAGCACCGATCCCTGTTTCTCCTCGCGCGCCTGCCGGTAAACGGGTCGTCATTATCGATCCTGGTCACGGGGGTATCGACCCCGGCACCCACAGCCCGAACGGCATTGTGGAGAAGGACTTGGTCCTTTCCGTTGCGCGGACTTTACGAAAATCCCTTGAGGCGACCGGGCGCTATCGGGTGCAACTCACGCGCGATGGCGACGTTTTCATTCCGCTGCGCGAACGCGTGAACATGGGACGCGCCGCGCATGGGGATCTCTTCGTTTCGCTACATGCCGATTCGAACGATCACCGCGAAATCCGGGGTGCGTCCGTGTACACCTTGTCCGAGGCCGCCTCCGACCGCGAAGCCGGCAACCTCGCGGAAAAAGAGAACATGTCCGACATCATAGCGGGCGTGGACCTGTCCGGAGAAAACAACCCCGTCGCCACCATTTTGATC
This sequence comes from Alphaproteobacteria bacterium, assembly GCA_947473475.1. Taxonomy (GTDB): domain Bacteria; phylum Pseudomonadota; class Alphaproteobacteria; order Micropepsales; family Micropepsaceae; genus CAIYRG01. The sequence continues at coordinate 135,843 of CANJBZ010000002.1, read as the reverse complement.
GACCTTGCCCAGCGGGACACGATGAACCGGTCCGTGCGGTTTGCCGAAACCGTTCTGTCGGCGCTTCCCGGGGTGACGTCCGTACAGTCCGCGTCCCCGCACCGTTCCGCAGGGTTTGCGGTGCTGAAGGCGCCCGATGTTCCGGCGGCGCTGATCGAGCTGGGTTATCTCACCAATACAAAGGACGAGAGTGAGATGGCGACGGAGGCTTGGCGAACGCGCGTGTCCAATGCCATCGCCCAAGCTATCGATGCACATTTCACGGGCGATACGAAGGCTTTGCCGCGTCAAGCCACCAACCCGTAAGTGCGCCTTTCTCAGGGCATATTCGGGGTGCTATGGAATAGGGCGCGAGGCCCATGGGCTGAGGTCGAAAGACGAGTATGAGCAACAAGACATATGTTCCGCCTAGCGGGAATGGGCCGAAGCAGAGCGCTCCGAAAAGCAGCACCGCAAAAAAGCCGGGCGCTACGCGCACACCGTTGAAGCTCGCCCGCAATATCGTGCTCGGCGGCGTGGCCGCGGTTACCCTGGTCGGATTTCTACTCGCGGCGACCTACGTCTATTGGGTCACGCGCGACCTGCCGAGTTACGCCGCGCTGGAACATTATGAGCCGCCGGTGACGACGCGCGTCTATGCCGGGAACGGCACGCTGATTGGCGAATATGCGCGCGAACGCCGCCTCTTCGTTCCCATTGCGCAAATTCCCGCCCAGGTAAAAGAAGCTTTCCTCTCGGCTGAAGACAAGAATTTCTACAGCCATCCGGGCGTTGACGTTTTCGGCATCATGCGGGCGGCCCTGAACGACCTGCGCAACGCCGATAAGCGGCCGCAAGGCGCATCCACCATCACGCAGCAGGTGGCGCGCAATTTTCTGCTGTCGAGCGAACTGAGATTCTCGCGCAAGATTCGCGAAATGGTTCTGGCGATGCGCATCGACAATGCGTTTTCGAAGGACCAGATTCTCGAGCTCTATCTGAATGAGATTTTCCTCGGCGAAAACTCCTATGGCATTGCTGCTGCGGCGACGAATTATTTCGGCAAATCGCTCGACGAGCTGTCGCTGGCGCAGACGGCGTTTCTTGCCGGATTGCCGAAGGGCCCCGCCAATTACAGCCCCGCCCGTCATAAGGACGCGGCCATCGGGCGGCGCAATTACGTGCTGCAGCAGATGTATGAGAACAGCTACATCACGCGCGAGCAGCGCGACGCTGCCGACGCGGAAGACCTGATTACCTACAATCGGCCATTCGGCGCGGTCGTCGCCGATGTCGATTATTTCGTCGAAGAAGTGCGCCGCTCGCTATTCGACAAATACGGCCAGAAGACTGTGTATGACGGCGGGCTCCAAGTTCGCTCGACGCTCGATCCCAGGCTGCAGGACATTGCCGTACGCTCACTGCGTGCGGGATTGCTGGCCTATGACCGCCGTCATGGATTCCGCGCGCCATTGAAGCACGCCGACCTCAAAGGCGATTGGATGTCGCTGCTGAAGTCCGTGCCCAACAAATCGGGCGTAAATACATGGCGCGTCGCGGCCGTGACAGAACTGAAGGACGACGCATTCCTGATGCTCCAGGACGGCAGCAAAGGAAAGATACCCGCGGCCGAGCTACCTTGGACGCGGGGACGGCTGAAGGCCGGCGACATCGTCTATGTCGAGCCCATGTCCGGCGAGGGCGTAGCTGCCGATTCCTACACCCTGCGCGAAGTCCCCCTGGCCAATGGCGCTATTGTCGCCATCGATCCGTTCACGGGGCACGTTTTGGCGCTGTCCGGCGGCTTCTCCTACGGCTCCTCGCAGTTCGACCGCGCCATGCAGGCGATGCGTCAGCCCGGTTCGACGTTCAAGCCGTTCGTCTATGCGACCGCGCTCGACCAGGGCTACACGCCCATCACAAAGGTTCTGGATGCCCCCTTTGCGGCCCCCCAAGGGCCGGGCCTGCCTTTGTGGACGCCTGAAAACTATGAAGAGGGCGAGTATCTCGGCCCCACGACGCTGCGCCGCGGCATCGAACTCTCGCGCAACCTGATGACGGCCCGGCTTGCCCATACGATCGGCATGGACGGCATCGCCGATACGGTCGAGCGGATGGGGGTCTACAAGAAGCTGCCGCGCTATCTCGCCAATTCGCTCGGCTCCGAAGTGACCACTCTGCTGAAATTGACCTCCGGCTATGCCGAATTCGTCAATGGCGGGCGCAAGCTTGAACCCACGCTGATCGATCGCGTGCAGGACCGCCACGGGAAAACGGTGTTCCGTTTCGATAAGCGTAACTGCACCGATTGCAGCCCGGCCGAGTGGAAGGGCCAGGAAGAGCCGCTGCTGGATGTCAATCAGGAGCAGGTGCTCGATCCGCGCACGGCCTATCAAGTCGTCTCGATCCTGGAAGGCGTCATCCAGCGCGGTACCGGTCAGGCGATTAAAGTGCTCAACCGGCCGCTGGCTGGAAAGACGGGCACGTCCAGCGATTTCCGCGATGCATGGTTCATCGGCTTCTCGCCCGATCTGGCTGTCGGCGTGTTTATCGGAAGGGACAATTTCCAGACGCTCGGCAACGGCGAACAGGGTGCGCTGGCGGCGGCTCCGATCTTCCGCGACTTCATGAAAGAGGCGCTTGCCGATGTGCCGCCGACTCCGTTCCGCATTCCGGACGGTATCGTGATGGTGCCGACAAATCCGCTCACGGGCGCCGTTGTCCCGCAGGACTCACCGGGTTCCATCCTGGAAGGATTTAAGCCTGGGACCGAACCGGGTTCCAGCTATGCGGTGTCCGAGATCGACGATCCTGGCGTGGCACTGCCGGCCGGCGGCGTCTCGCAGACGTCGGCGGAACCGGGGCAGGGTACCGCGCAACCTGCCGCCGCCTCCGCTTCGCCTCCGGCCAGTATCGGCACCGGGACAGGCGGGCTGTATTAGCGACGTATAGTGAATTCAGTAGGCTGATCAAAATAACGGACCGCCGCCGTAAACCTTTACAGCGACGCTGGGTTGCCTGCCGTTCCGGTAACGCTTCCGCAAGCAGTTGCGGCAGCTGAAATAACGATCACGAAAATGCGTCACCGCGTGCTCCAAAAACGAAGAAGGCCCGGACGGGCCGGGCCTTCTTTAACGGTATAAAGCTGTGCGGTTCAGCGCAGCGTTACCTTTTGGACGCGCAAATTGACGATCTCACCGACCAGCAGCGAATTGTTCGTCTTGCAGTCGAGGGCGTTCACGGTGCCGAATTCCTTGGCAGACCTGCCGGCCTTTCCGAATTTGCCGACCATCGTGCCGTCAAGGCGCATTTTGTAAATTTCGCCTGCCGTATCGATGTCGCCCGGCGGGTTCGAGTTGGACACAAAAAGGAATTGATCGGCGCCCGGTGTGATGCAGATCGCCTGCGGATTTCCAAGATTGCTGATTTGCGACTTGAAGGTTCCGTTGGCGTCGAACACCTGAATGCGGTGATTGTTGCCGTCGGCGACATAGACGTTGTTTTGCGCATCGATGGCGATGCTGCGGACATTGTCGAATTCACCCTGGCCGGCGCCCTTGTGGCCCCAGCTACGAATGTATTTGCCGTCCTTGTCGAACTTGGCGATGCGGGAATTACCCTGGCCATCCGCAACATAGGTGTTGCCCTGGGCATCCCAGGCCACATCGGTCGGACGGTCAAAGATATCCTGCGGACGTCCGGCGCCAACCGGACCGGCAGCGCCACCGCCTTCACCGCCACCGGGGATCACGCCGGGGTTGGCGCGGAAGGGAACGTTGACCGATTCGGCCTTGCGCCCGAGCAGCATGACCTGGCGGCCCTGCGGGTCGAACTTGATGACCATGTTGGTCATCTGATCGACCACCCAGACATTGTCCTGCGGGTCGACACGGACCTGATTGGCGAACATGAAGCCATACAGGTCTTTGCCGATTTCCTTCACGAAGCGGCCGTTGCGGTCGAATTGAAAGAGTTGCGATCCGCCGTGCATGAAGTAGCGCGCACCGCCGAGGCTCATGAACGGGTGTCCCGTGCGGGTGTAGACGAAAATGTCGCCGCGCGAATTCTGCGCAACGCCGCCGACTTCGCCGAGATAGACATCGTTCGGCGTCTTCAGGAAATTGATGTCGCCATCATAGTTGAGAGCCGGAGCGGTATTCTGCGCCACGGCGGGAATGCCGGCCAGGACCGAGCCGGCCAGAAGCAATGGTAATAAGCGTTTCATAATCATGTTCTCCCGTGCGTGGCTTTACTGCGCGCTCGCCGCTTTGGTGTTGGTGGGCTGCAGGATGTAGCGCTGCACGCGCCAGGATTCGATTTCGCCGAGAACCGGACGGTCCGGATTGCGGCAATCAATCATGTGCACGACCTGGAAGCCGGGGGCCACCTTCGCGGGCTTGCCGAACCGGCCAAGCACTGTGCCGTCGAGTTCGACTTTGTAGATTTCGCCCGTCGTTTCCCATGTGCCCGGTCCGTTGCCGTTCGGGTTGGAGTTCGACAGGAACATGTATTGATGCGCGCCGCCCGAAGCGCACGCCGTCCAGCCGACGCCGAGATTTGTGATCTCCTTCATGGGCTTCAGGTTGTTGTCGAGCACCTGGTAGCGGAAGTTGGAACGGTCGGCGACCCAGACATTGCCCTTCTGATCGACCTGCATCCCGTGGGGAAGATTGAATTCGCCCAGCGCCTTGCCCGGCTTTTCGCTGCCGACTTTCGTCATGTAGCGGCCATCCGGCGTGTATTTCACGACGCGGTTGTTGCAGTAGCCGTCGCTGATGAAGATGTTGCCCTGCGGATCCCACGCCACGTCGGTCGGACGGCAGAACAGATATTTCTGGTCCGGTAGATTGGGGCCGGTGCGCGTCGCGGCAGGGCCGGTGATGGCCGGCGGACGGCGCCCGATCACCATCGCCACTTTCCCTTCGGGCGTGAATTTGGTGATCATGTTGGTGCCTTCATCGACGGTCCAGATGTTGTCATCCTTGTCGACGCGGACCGAATGGGCGAATTCGAAGCCGTAATAATTCTTTCCGATTTCGCGGACGAATTTGCCGTTCTGATCGAATTCCCACAGCTTCGACGTCGGCGAAGCGCGATGAAAGACGAAGATATGGTCCTTCGAGTTGGTCGCTACCGCGACCGATTCGCCCATATATTCACCTGGGGGGGGCGTCAGGAAATTCGGCACGGCCGTGAACGGAATTTCCGGCACGCCGGTAAGTGTCGCTTTCAGCTGCGCTTGCGCAGCGCCTGCGCACAGCACCATGGCCAGTGCGCAAGTGGACGTCATAAGTCGCTTCATCGATAGCTCCCGGGGTTTGGCGAATATTCGGATTTTGTTGGGAAACGGGCTCCGTTACCGGGCCGGACCCTATCGTAGATAAGGAGGCGGTTCAATTGCCGCCCGCCACGGAGAATCTGCCGGTTTGCGGAAAACCGCAGGATTCGGGGGAGCCTGGAGGTTCAGAGCGCGAGTGAAATGGGCTATGGTGGTTCCACTAGGGAGGACCAAACCATGAAGTCAAAACTGCTACTCGCCACCGCGCTTACGTTTGTTGCCGCCACTGCCATGGGGCAGGGGACGGAACTGCAATACAAGAAAACGCCAGCCCTCAATGAGGATTGGCAGAAGCCGTTCCCCGGCTTCAAGATCGTCGGCAACTTCTATTATGTCGGCACCTACGACCTCGGCTGCTATCTGATCGACACGGGGCAAGGCCTTATCCTCATCAACACGGGCATCGAGGGTTCCTTTCCTCTCATCAAGGAAAGCATCGAAAAGCTCGGCTTCAAGCTGAGCGACATCAAGATCGTCACCTCGACGCACGGCCATCGCGACCATGTCGGCGACATCGCGGCGTTCCAGAAAGTCAGCGGCGCCAAGGTCTATATGGAAGAGCGCGACGTGCAGACGCTCGAGACCGGCGGCAATATCGATTACCGCCAGACAAAGGGCCGCGGATTTTATGTGTATCCGCCGATCAAAGTGGATGTGAAGACGAAGCCCGGCGACCACATCAAGCTCGGCAACACCGACCTTACGATCCGTCAGGCGTTCGGCCATACGCCGGGCGCGGTCAGCTTCACGTTCAACGTTCAGGACGGCGGCAAAAACTACAATGTGCTGATCTACAATAGCGACGGCATCAATCAGGGTGTGAAGCTGTTGGATTCGCCCGGCTATCCCACGAACGTCGAGGATTTTGCCAGCACCTTGAAAGAGCAAGCGGCCTACAAGCCCGACATCTGGGTGTCGTCGCATGCCGGCCAGTTCAATCTGCATCAGGTGTACAAGCCCGGCGATCCGTACAACCCAGCGCGTTTCGGCGACTTGGCGGCGTATCAGAAGAAGATAGCGGATACGACACGCAATTACGAAAAGCAGCTCGCAGAAGAGCGCGCCACTGCAAAGAAGTAATCAAGCCGGAAAACGTTGAGCTCTTAAATCGTCGACTTAACCGCGGCGCTTGCAGGCATAGCTTGCGAGTGCCGCGGGGTCTTCGACAATGACCTTGCCGCGTGCCGTGCGGATGCCCCCCGGCCGTGGTCGCCACAAAAGCAGTTCGTGGACCAAACTGGGCGTGGCATCGTCCGCTGGCGGGACCGAGGCTTAACTTTATGGCTGCAGCGCGCCCTGGGTTTCGAGATAGACCGCATAAATCGACGTGCTGCCGCACATGAAAAGGCGGTTCCGCTTCTTGCCGCCGAAACACAGATTCGCGCAGGTCTCGGGTAAATGGATTTTCCCGATCAAATCGCCATTGGGCGCGTAGCAGCGCACGCCGAATTCGTTGGGATCGCCGCTGCCTAGCGTGATCCAGACATTTCCCTCCACATCGGTGCGCACGCCGTCGGAACGGCCTATCGCGCCAAACGCCGGAACGAAGATTTTCTCGTTCGCGAGTCTGTCTCCTATGACATCGTAGACGCGAACATTGGAGTCGCGACCGATGGCGCTCTGTACACCCGTATCGACGATGTAGAGCTTCTTCTCGTCGGGCGAGAAGGCAAGTCCGTCGGGGCCGCCAAGCCCCGTCGCCACCACCGTCGCGCGCCCCGATTTTGGGTCAAGCCGATAGACCTGGGTCGGCAATTCCGGCGTGATACGATGGCCTTCATAGTTCCCGAGATTGCCGAAAAGAGGATCGGTGAACCAGATCGCGCCGTCCGCGGAGACCACGGCATCGTTTGGCGCGTTCAACCGCTTGCCCTCGAAGCGGTCGATAAGAACCGTGATCGCACCGTCGTGTTCGGTGCGCGTGAGACGCTGCGTGTCATGTTCGCAGGTGATGAGGCGCCCCTCGCGATCGCGCGTGTTGCCGTTCGAATTGTTGGAAGGGTTGCGATAGACGCTGACATGTCCGTCATCTTCGCTCCAGCGCATGATGCGGTTGTTGGGAATATCGCTCCACAGCAGGTAACCGCCGTCGCGGATATAGACAGGTCCCTCGCACCAGCGAAAACCAGTGGCGACGCGCTCGATACCGGCATTGCCGATTTTGCGGAAGCGCGGATCGAGCGCCTCGATGCGCGGATCGGGATAGCGCGTGCCGGGAAGTGGACCTAAAGCCAGTTCATCGGCATTTGCAGCCGGCGTCCACGCCGCTGTCGCAACAGCCGCGCCTGCCGCTTTCAAAAAATTGCGCCGGTCCATGTTTTTCTCCCTGTTTTCGACATTGTACGAATGCCGCACTGTGTATCAAAGCTGCACATAATCTTCGAATGCAAAAGCGAACTTGAAGCAATATTGCCATTTCTTTCGCGCACATGGGTTTGCCGAAAGAATTTTCGATGAAATTTGATTGGCGGGACGAGAATGCCGAATTTGTCATAGCTTTGGCGCTTTACAGCTTCCGCAGGTAGGGCGAAAATAACTTGTGGATTCCGTGCGCGGGTGGGTTGCAAATCGCACCAGTGTTAGTCGCGCAAACTTCATACAGGCGAGGAGGGCTCCCGTTGTACTCATTCTCCGGTGACGATGGGTATCTGACGCTTGCGCCGCTCCTGCTCGATTCCCTGGAGCAGGCGGTCATCGCGACGGATCTCAAGGGCACGATTCTGTATTGGAATCGCTTTGCCGAAACGCTGCACGGATGGCGCGCCGTCGAGGTTCTCGGCAAAAACGTTTTGGAGATAAAGCCCGCGGACCAAAGCGCGAGCGAAGCCCGGATATTGCTGCAGACCGTATTGGACGGCGGGAAGTGGACTGGGGAAATTACTCTTCGCCGCAAAGACGGCAGCAGCTTTCCCGCTTTCGTTACCGCTTCTCCACTCTACGATGCGGATCGGAACATCATCGGCGTGGCCAGCGCCTGTCATGACATTTCGCAGCGCCGCGCAATGGAACGCCGTAACGAGATGGCGCTCGCCGAGCAAGCGCACCGCCTGAAGAATATGCTCACCGTGGTTCATTCGCTGGCGCGCCAAACGGCGAAGCAGGCATCGTCCACCGACGACTTCATGGCGTCGTTTTCATCGCGCCTGAGCGCCGTTGCGGCCGCCAACGATTTGCTGATTCAAGGCAGCGGGCAACCGACCGGGCTGGAGGATCTTGCGCATGTCGCACTCGATCCCTTGCTGGACGCGAACCGCATTCGGTTCACCGGTCCAAAGGTGGTGCTTGAGCAGCGGATGATCCTTCCGTTCAGTATGCTGCTTCACGAGCTCTACACCAACGCGGCCAAATACGGTGCGCTGTCCACGCCGCAAGGGATGATCGACATTTCGTGGCAGCAAAACGAACTGGAAGGACAGCCTTCACTCGTATTCGAATGGCGCGAAAGCCTGGGGCCGTCCGTGAAGCCGCCGGAGAAGAGAGGCTTCGGCTCCATGTTGATCGAGCGGGCGATCGCACGCGAACTCAATGCCGACATCGCGCTGGTGTTCGATCCGGCAGGTGTCTGCTGCCGCCTGCACACCAAACTCTGATCTCGTCGCATTACCGAGAATTAACGCGACGAACCGGCGTTATCGCTTAAACTTTGACCGTGCGCTTTTCGTAGGAAGCGCATCTCCTAGACTGGCCCCGCCACCCCAATTCTCGGCGGGGCCTTTTTGTTTTGTGCGTCCAAGTGCGCAGCAGGAACCCCTGCGAATAGAAGCTCAGGACCGCCACACCCACTATCGCCAAATGTGTCGGTGCGGGCACGGCTCCACCAACGATGTCCAAGCGGTTGACGAGCAGAGGGCAGGGCATACGTCCCTTGCACCTGTCTCGGCCGGCCGGAAATCGTTATTGTGACTTCGGATCGAGGAGCCGGCCGGTTCGCTCGATTGAACGGGAGGACCAACACATATGGAAAAATTCGTCGACCGGCTGATCAGCCAGTTCGAAAGCGGCCAACTCGGCCGCCGCGAGTTCTGTCAGACCCTGGCGACAGCGGCGGCTGTGGTCGCGGGCGGTTTGGAGGCCAATGCGGCTCCGGCCGGCAAAGGTTTCAAGATGCTCGGGCTTAATCATTTATCGTATCAGTGCCCGGACTATCGCAAAGCGCGCGATTTCTATTCGACGATGTTCGGCATGCAGGTGCTGAACGATAAGGACAAGGGCCGCGCCAATCTTGCGTTCGGGCCCGCGCCCGACAAGGGCGGCAATTTCCTCGTCGTACACAATCCGGGCGCCAATCCGCCCAAGCCCTCGGAAGCTGTGATCGACCACATCTGCTACACGATTGCGAACTACGACGAAGGCAAAGTGCGCGCCGCATTGAAGGCACGGGGCTTCGATAACCCGACTGGCCGCGACGAAAGCCGCCACGTCTACGATCCGTTCGATTACGACATCCAGATCGCGAGCGCGCGCCAGGAAAACGCGTTCCGCCGCGAGGGGAGATAAGCACCATGGAAAGTTTCTTCGCTGCCAAACTCGATGATTTCGCCAAGGGCAAGATGAGCCGCCGCGCCCTTTTGGAAAGCCTGACTGTTGCTGCGACCACCGCTTACGCCGCGGCGCCTGCCGCAGCGGCCGCCGCGCCCGATCCGGCGCTGAAGGTCAGTCTGGTGAATCACATTTCCTACAACTGCCCGGACTTCAAAAAAGCCGCGGATTGGTATTCCAAGGTGTTCAATCTGGATCAGATCGGTCCGTCGAAGATCGATGTGGCGTTGCCCTTCGGCAAACGCGGCGAGAAGCCTTTTGGTGTAACCGCCAATGACGTGCCGCTGACGCATCTGATCATCCGCACGCGCGATCGGAACGCGCCCACGGAAGGCGGAGCGCCGCGCCGCAAGAGCCAGGCGATCATGGAGCACATTGGTTATACGGTCGCCGATTTTGACCGTGAAAAAGCCAAGGCCGATCTCAAAGCCATGGGCGTTGAGAATGTTCGCGACGGCGGGCTCTACAGCCTGCATATGACCGATGCCTATGGCTACGACGTCCAGCTCAGCGGCGTCGCCAACAACGCACTGACTGACGGCGCGTAGGTATGACCGGTCCCTGTGCGGCCTTTGCGCGGGAGGAATATGGAAGGGGCAGGGCTTTCTCCCTGCCCCTTTTTACATTGTCGTCCCCGGCGAGCATCGCGGCGCGATGCGAGGGAAGGGGACCCATTTGGTGAAAGTTGCACACAAGCGGTGAGGAATAGATTCCCTTCCCGTCGTGACGCTGAACGCGTCACGACGCCGGGAATCACAATGTACGAAAAATGCGAAAATGGTCTCCAGGGTAGGGGCGCGTTACTTCCGCAACAACGATGCCGCTTCTGGATGTTCCTTCCCCAACTTCAGGAATGGCACCAGGGCAAAGTTCACGGCCGTAAAACCCGCTGCAACCAGCACAAGCGGGGCCAGTTCGCCGCGGAACGCATGTTCATAGAGATACGAGCCAACATTGTCGGCGGCCGCCGACGCGATGTTCGTCACCGCCAGCAGTGCCGCGTAGACGAACCCTTCCGAATGCTCCGGGCACAAGTCCGCCGCCAGCCCGAGCGTCGCCACCGCGGTCATCATGGACGCGGCGCCGTAGACGAAGTGCGCGAGGACGGCGGTCACAGGATCGCGCATGAAGAGAAAAGCGAGTGTCGCCACGACGCCCGCAAAGATGGTCGCGGTCAGCAGCGTCTTTGGCTGCAAATCCCGGAAGAATAATCCGTATACGCCTGCAGCGGCGATCCAGCCCAAAGCGCCGATGGAATTCAGCCCGCCGATGAAGACCTGGCTGAATTTGAGGTGGTCGGTCATGTAGAAATACAGCGGCGTGTCGATACCGGGGCTGAAGTAATAGAAGAACAGAAACAGGGCGAGCACCCACAGGCGGCGCAGCCTGAGCGCGGTCACCAGGCCGCGCAAGCTTTGTCTCAGACCGGCCGCTGATATGCGCGACTTGTCTTCCTCAACCAGAAAGAACATCGCGGCGATGACGGCCAAGGGAGGGAGTGCGGCAATGAATGCTGCCGCATGGACCGCGCCAAGCGGCGACAAAGTCTGCACCAGCAGACCGCCGGCGAACGAAACGCCAATTGCCGCGATTTCAAACCACAGCCATTGCTGATTGACGAAGGCCGAACTTGCCTGGAATCGCCGTCCGTTTTCGACGACCAGTGCGCCAGCGATCGTGCTCGCAATCGCCATGCCGTAAACGGCAAGCAGGAGCAGCACCAGAAGCGAGTTGGGAGCCGCCGCGCCGGCCAAGCCAAAATAGGCCACTGCCGCAAGGACATTGGCCAGCAGCAGATAGGATTTTCGGCGCGAGCCAAAGAGCGGCACAAAATCCGAAACGATTCCGTAGAGCGGTTTCAAGAACCAGGGGAGGTTCAGAACGGTCAGGAACGCGGTGATCTGAAGGGGCGTCCACTGATACACCTGCTTGAGGTAATAATTCAGCGGCTGAGAGATCAGTCCGTCACTCTGGCCGATGCCTTCCACAACATAGACAAGGGCAAAGAACAGCATCAGCCGTTTGAAATCGGTGCGCTGTGCGGGAGAGCGGACGAGGGGTGTAACAGCAATGCCGGTCATGGATTTTGGAAAGTGACGGCACCGCGCTCGTTTTTCAACCCACGCCGCTATAGGATCGAAACCTGCTCAGGAGGGGCTCATGCACTATCGGCACGTCATTCGCGGCTTGGCTTTCGCAAGCCTCGCCGCTGTTCCTGCTGTTTTGGTTGCCTCGCTATCCATCGCACAAACGCCGGTTCCGGCGCCGGCCCCCAATCCGCTCCCGGTGATTGCGCCGTCTTTGCCGCCGACGCGCGTCGTGGATCTGGCGTCAAACGAAGGCATGGCCGCTTTCGGCGGCCAGTGGCGGAACATGGACGCCAAGATTGTCGAAGTGCCGGCCATGCCCAATGCCGGGCCTGCGTGGAAGACCGCCTACGATCTGACGCCCAAAGCCGGGGATACGAATTTCGACGATTCGGGTTGGACGAAGATCGAGCCCAAGGGCTTGCTGGACCGCCGCGGCGGCGGACACCTGTTCATGACGTGGTACCGCTCAAATCTGACGATCCCGGCAAAGGCCGGCGATCTCGATACCGCCGGCGCGCGGGTCGTGCTGTCGTTCACCATCGACGATTATGCGGAAGTCTGGGTCAACGGTCAGTTGCCGCGCGCGGCGGGACGCCCCAGTCCGGCGACGATCCAAGGCTTCAACATGCCCAATCGCGTGGTGTTGAGCGAAAGCGTCAAGCCGGGCGACAAATTTCAGATCGCGATTCTGGGCATCAACGGACCGATTTCGCTCGCGCCGCCGAACCCGGTCTTCTTCCGCGAAGCCAAGATCGAGTTCTTCAAGTGATCTGAGCCCGGAGGTCGCGGAAGCTTACCAACCGATTGTTTTCTTCGTCCCACAGCGCCAGGCGAATAGCTCGGAACGCCAGGCCGAAGGTTTGCGGCGGACGTTGCTGAAACTCCGGATTGGCCAGGTAACAATCGGCCAGCCGGTAGTTTGGTATGCGCGGCGCGAAATGGTGCACATTGTGGAAGCCGATATTCCCGGTGAACCATTGAAGGATTCTCGGCAGTTTTAGATAGGATGAACCTTCGAGGGCTGCGTTTATGAAGCGCCATTCGCCCTGGCGCGCCCATAGCGCGTCATCGAAACGGTGCTGCACCGCGAACAGCCAGACCCCGATGATCGACGTCACGACGATAACCGGTACTTGGACAAGAAGCAGGTCGCGGAAGCCTACCAGAAAGCCAAGCGCAACAATGACGGCTGCGAGGGCGAGGTTGGTCAGGTAGACGGCGCGGTTCTCGCTGTTCCAGCTCTTCGGCGTATCGAACGGTACCCGGTAGAGAAACAGGAACACCAAGGGTGGGAGCAGCACATGCGCGATCAGCGGATGGCGGCATAGCCGGTAGGCAAGACGCTGCCAACCGCCCAGTGCCTGATATTCCTTCACGGTCATACAGGTGGAATAGATGTCCAGACCGGAATAGCGCTTGTCGAGATTGTTCCAATTGGCATGATGCCCCGCATGCTGGCGGCGCCAATTGGCATAGGGTGTCAGGGTAAGCACGCTGCAGAAAACACCCATCAGATTGTTGGCGCGCTTGGAGGCAAAAAACGAGCCGTGCCCGCAGTCATGCTGTATGATAAATACCCGCACCAACAGCGCGCCGGTTGGAATGGCCAGCGCCAAGGTCAGCCAGTACGAGAGTTGCAGGGACCAGTACATTGCCGCGCAGGCGCCGATGTACAGGCCGACAGAGGTGAGAATTTGGAATAGACTTGCCGGAAGCGATGGTGCTTCCAAGCCTTTGATGGCGGTTCGTAAATCGCCGTTCGGTCGCGGTTCGATCAGTGGCTTTTCCTCAAGGGCGATTATGGCCCATAAAGTAGTTATAACGAAGCAACGTAGGACACAGAGGGCCGTTTTAGTCCCTCGACATCAAGGATGCGAGAATTCGAATGAAGGGGTTTAAAGAATTAAGCCTAGGCGATCGGCGGGAGATGGCCGCGAAAGCACGCCAGGTCGAGCGGGAAAAAGCCTTGGCCAAGGTTGCGGCGAACGCGCCAAAATTGGCCGAGCAGCAAGAGGTACGCCGGATCGCGAGCGAGGCCCGCGAGTTGCGCCAAGCGCAACGCAAGATTGAGAAGCAGGAGGCCGCTGCCCGTCTGGCGATCGCGCGACAAGCCGAAGAAGCGGCACGCGCCGCTGCGATGCAAGCCGAGTTGGAAGCGCGTGAAATCGCCAAGTTGGAAGAGGCCGTACGCGATGAAGCTTTAAAGGCGCGCCAAAAGGCCGAGCGCGATGCGCGCTACGCCGCGCGAAAGGCGAGAAGGAAATAGGGAACGTGCTCAGCTCGCGCCGGACTGAGTGTCCGGTTCGCGCTCTGCTTTGCGCTTGGCGGCATCTTCCTCGCGGCGCTTCTGCTTCTCATTCCGCTTAACGTCTTTGGTCCGTTCGCGGGCGAGCCGTTCCTGGCGGTAGTTCGGTTTGAAGGCCATTTTTATGGTCCCGATAAGGGGGAAATTCTCTTGCGCTTCGGCTTGGGATCCTTGCTTGGCGCAAGAAGTTCCGGCTCGGGCAGTTCGGCTTCGCGGGCAAGCCGCAGCGCCTTCAGTTTTAACATTTTAGCGGAGTCGGACGCACGCTTCTTGGCCAATTCCGTTTTCACAAGACTGTCGAGAGCGGCAGCTTTTTGCTCCCGAACGCTGGCGCCACTGGCGCTTTTTGTTTTCATTCCATCCTTCGGTTCTGCGGCAAACGGGACGATGGCTGGATAAAGTCCAGCCATCGTCTCTGTAGTCGCTTGCTTAGGCGTGCTTCAGATTGACCGCCTTGGAACCGCGAGCGTCAGGCTGAATGTCGAAGGAAACGCGCTGTCCTTCGGCGAGGCTGCGCATTCCGGCCGCTTCCACGGCAGTGGCGTGAACGAACACGTCCTTCGCGCCGCCTTCCGGGGAAATAAAGCCAAAGCCCTTGGTCGCATTGAAAAATTTAACAGTTCCGATAGCCATGATAGAGTCCTTTAACAGTTGTGTTTTTCCCGCCCAAGCTTTTTGCTCAAGCGAGTGCGATTGGACGCGGTCATCAGCTAGGGAAGTTCGGCTGTCTCATCCAGCGCGCACAGGGTACGGTCGGGTGCTTACAGTGCGCTTCTTCTGACGGGACGCCGTCGCAGGCTTCTATATAGGCCCATTAGGCGGTAATTACAACCGCTGGCTCACTCCAACGGCCTCCACCGGCAGCTTGCAAGAAAGCACGAAAAAAGCTCATCTTCTGCCGTAAATCACACGCGCAAGCGGAGACCTGCATGACAAGATTGCTTGTCCTTGGATCGGTGCTTCTGGCCTCAGCGGGAATCGCTGCAGCGGCTTATGCGGTTGAAATGCCGGCTTGGGCCTATCCGCTAAACCCGCCAACGCCCGTCATTCAGTTTAAGGACGATGGCAGCCCGCAGCACGTCCCCAACAGCAATGTGGCCATGACCCGGCAGCAGATTGCCGCCCGTGGCACGGTCCCCGATTGGTACCCGGACGAGCATCCGCAGATGCCCGATGTCGTTGCCAAGGGGCGGGAGCCTGCCGTGCGCGCCTGCGGCTATTGTCATCAGCCCTCGGGAGCGGGTCGGCCGGAAAACGCCGCCCTGACCGGACTGACGCCTGCCTACATCAAGCAGCAGGTCCAGAACTTTAGGAATGGCGACCGGCAGGGATCGGAGGCCAAGCGCGTTCCACAGAATCTCATGATCGGAATCGCCAAAGCCGTTTCGGACGCCGAGGTTGAAGACGCTGCGAAATATTTCTCGTCCATCAAACCGGTTTCCTTCGTCAAAATCGTTGAGGCGGCGAGTGTGCCAAAAACCTCGGTCGTCGGCGGCATGATGGCCAAACACCCCGAAGGCGGCACCGAACCGATCGGAACCCGCATCATCGAAGTGCCGGACAACACGGAAGTCGCCGAGCTGCGCGATTCGAAAACGACGTATACGGCTTATGTGCCGGTGGGCAGTCTGAAGAAGGGCGAGACGCTGGTAACATCGGGCGGTGGCGGCAAGACACTGTCCTGCAACATCTGCCATGGGCCCGACCTGAAAGGCCTGGGCGATGTGCCGCGCATCGCAGGGCGCTCGCCGAGCTATTTGATACGTCAGCTCTACGACATTCAGAACGGTACGCGCGGCAATGTGCCCCTAATGAAGCAAGTCGTCGCAAAGCTGGACAATGACGACATGGTCGCCATTGCCGCGTATGTGGCGAGCCGCGAACCGTAACGGACAAAAAGAATTGCCGGTGAGGTAGCTGCCTTTCCGGTGATAAGTCGAAACCGCATAAGGAGAATACCTATGAAAAAAGCACTACTTGCAGCCGGCGTTCTGTTGGCCGGTTACAGCATCAGCGCGATGGCCTAAACGCCTTTCGCGCTCTCCTCGACGACGTTCAAGGACGGCACGATGATGCCGGCCAAGGTCGCGAACGTAAATAATCCTGCGATGCCCAACCCGAACTGCGTCGGCCAGAACGTGTCGCCGCAACTGTCGTGGAGCGGCGCGCCTGCCGACACCAAGAGCTTTGCGCTGACGATGGTCGATCCGGAAGGCCGTGGCGGCCTGGGCGTGTTCCACTGGGTGTCGTATGGCATTCCGGCGAACGTGACGTCGTTTGCGGAAGGTGAAGTGAGCAAGCCGACCGACAAATATGTCGGTGGCAAGAGCACGCAGGGCGTGGGCTTCTACTCCGGCCCATGCCCCCCCCCCGGGGTCGCCGCACCACTACACCTTCAAGGTGATCGCGACCGATCTCGACCCGAAGGAATTGCCGCCCGGCCTGACGCTGCCGGAGCTGGAAGCGAAGCTGACCGGCCATGTGAAGGGCGCCGCCGGTCTTGTCGGCCTGTTCGTAAAGCCCTGAGTTTTTTGCGCTGAGAGACGCTCCCTCGGTTTCGAGGGAGCGTCTTCATTTCAACCTGGAACTTGTCGGCATTCTTTACAGTTCCTGCCACCTCGACCGTCTGAGCCGATAAATATCAATGACTTAGACAGTGGCATATCGATTGCTTATGGTTAATTGGTTAATCGCGATTCCGCGATCGAGGGGCACATGGCACGTTTGAATTGGATTATTGCCGCAACCGCAGTGGCGGTTGCGATGGCGGCAGCGCAACCTGCCGCAGCAGTTCCCATTGATATCTTCAGCACCGGCGTCGATGCGTTCGGCACGCCCATTTTGGATGGTGCTGCCGATCCGCATTACACAGTTTCTCCGGGCGGCAACGCCTTTGCGATCGGTACGCCAGGCGGGTTGGGTTGGGTTGGAAACACCGCTTTTTCAGAATGGATAAGTCCGAATTTTACCGGCAATGCCGGATCGGGGCCGTTCACCTATACGACGACGTTCGATCTCACGGGCCATGATCCTTTGACGGCGTTGCTGAAGGGTTCGATTGCGTTGGACAAGTCGGGCTCTATTCTTTTGAACGGCGTCAATGTGTTCAACTCTCCGCCCGCGTCCAGTTCGCCGTGGGCATCGTTCAAAAAGTTCACGATTTCGTCGAACTTCCTTGCTGGCTTGAACACGCTGGAGATCGTCGTTGCGAATACGGCTTCTACAGCGCCGGCCTCGACAGGCGTTCAAATGCGAATCCGTGGCCGGGTCGATACGATTGGTACCGTGCCTGAGCCTGCTACGCTCGCTTTGCTGGGCGTGGGGCTCTTGGCTTTTGGCGCAGTTCGCCGCCGCCGCTCTTAAACATCGTTCCTGAAATAGAAAAGCCCTCATGCGCTGGCTGCGCATGAGGGCTTTTCCGTGTGCGGATGAAGATTACTTCGCGCCGCCGGCAGCGGCTTTCTTCTTTTCTTCTTCCAAGCCCTTCGCGACCCGGTCCGTCGTCACCTTGATGTTTTGCTCCCACGCGGCGGGATCGATGAACGGATTGGGATCGCCCGCCTTGCGGTTTTTCAACTTTTCGCCGCGTTCGAAAATGCTGCCGCCCGGATAATCCGTACCCGGATTCCAACCGTGGTTGGCAAAGTAGACCTGGATGCCCTGGATCTGCGACACCCGCTTGGTGCTGATCACGGCCTGTTCAAAGCCGCGCACACCGTCGCGTCCACCCAGGCCGCCGGAATACAACGCCTTATATGGCTTGCCATTGTCGTAAACGGTGAAGATCGCGGTCATGACGCCCGGCGTGTGGCCCGGCGTCACCATCAGATCGAGTGTCGTATCGCCAAGCGTGTATTTGTCGCCGTCATGAATGACGTGGTCGCGCTTGGGCGCGCGCGGCGGCGGGGCGCCGTTACGGCCGGGCTCCGAGCCCGTGCGTTCGATCAGTTTCCAATCTTCTTCCGCGGCGTACACCGGCGCGCCGGTCAGTTCATGCATGCGGTCGATGCCGCCCCAATGGTCGATGTGACCATGGCTGACGAAGATCGCCTTGATGTCCTTCATATCCGTGCCGGTTTTCTTGATGCTGTCGATGACGTGGTCGGTCATCGCGGTTTCTTCGGAGGCATCGATCAGGATCGCGCCCACGGAGGTCTTGATCAGGTAGCAGGCGACATAGCCCGGTCCGACATACCAGACGTTGTCGAACATCTTGAACGGCGCGACCTTCTGCAGTTCGACGTTGTCTTTGCCTTCTTCACGGTAGTGCTGGCTGATGGGGCTGGTCGGGCTCTTGGGGAAGCCTCTGTATTGCGCTTGGGCCGAAGCCGAAGTGACAAGGAAACTGGCGGCGAGCGAAGCAAGCGCAAACGGCGCCAAGCGTGCGGTGACTTTCATAAATCCTCCCAGGGGCTTTAAGTCCGGCTAAAAGCTGCGGCATCTATAGTACAGGCGGGGGAGGCCGGGGAAGGGCGGCGCTTGGGACGGGAGATATGCAGCAACACGCCCGCCGCGTTATGGTTCGGCGATTGAAGGCGCGCCGATGATAGCCAATCCCAGCCTGAATGACGCTTTTGCCACTGTAGACGGCGCCTACGGCCGGCGCCGCGGGCCGGGCTGGGCTGTCTCCTTGGTGCTGCACGGATTGCTGGCATTTTTCCTGATACGGCAATTGACTGCTTTGCCAGCGGACGCGCCGGTGGTGCCGGTCGAGGTGGTGCAAATCGCGCCGGAAACCGTGATGCCCGCACCCGCGCCCGCGAAAACGGAAGCGGCCCCAGCCGCGCGAACGGCGGTAGCTCCGCCTCGGCCTTTGGCGGCGCTCATTCAGGCGGCCCCGGCGGTACCGGCCCTTCCCAACCCGTCGTCGGATACGGCTCAGGAGCCGGTGGTGCAGGATGAACTGGAAACCAAGCTGGCGGCATTGGCAAAGCTGCGGCAGCCCGAATCGAGCGCGCTTGGCGGAACGGGTACAGCCGGAACAGGAAGAAGGGGCGCAGGCAATGGAAGCGTCTCCGTGAAAGACCTCATCCGTGCGCAAGTCGAGCGGCGGTGGAGTCTGGATACCGAGACCCTGAATGGCCGCAACGTGACGGTGTCGATTCGGGTGGTTCTCGATCACGACGGCATCGTAACCCGAGCCGACATTCTGGATGCGGCCCGCTACGAAACCGACGCGCTGTATCACGAGATCGCACTGAGAGCGCGCAACGCAGTGCTGCTGTCCTCACCGTTTCATCTGCCGCTAGGCCATGACGAGGTGACCGACGTAACCCTTGTTCTAAACCCGCGCGACACGTTCCGCTGAGGACGAAATTAGAAGAGTTCACGCGGAGGCGCGGAGCCGCAGAGGAAAAAGGGAGACCACAAAGGATACAAAGGAGACTCAAAGAGCACAAAGCTCAACGGGCGCGTTTTGCGCGCCCGTCATCCAAATTGTCCCGGTACGGAGTCGGATGAGAAGCAAAATAAACTTCGTGTCCTTCGTGTCTCCTTCGTGTCCTTTGTGGTTCCCTTCTTCTTCTCCGCGACCCCCGCGGCTCCGCGAGAATCCATTCCATCTACGGCAAATTTCGCGCCACGCGGAATCCCGCAAGGCTCGAATAGTCGAACTCGCCGCCATTGGGCGAACTGCCGCTACGCGTGGCCGAGCGGATGAATACCGGCACGTTATTCCATGAGCCGCCGCGCACCACGTGCCGTCTGCAATTCCTCTCCGTCCACGCGCTGCCGTTGCTGGGCGCGCCGATGTAGTTGTCGTGCCAGCAATCTTCCGTCCATTGCCACGCATTGCCGAGAACGCCGGTGAGGCCGAACGGATTGACCGTAAACGCATCGACGTCGCCGAGCGTGCGGTAATCGAACTTGCTGCCGCAGCCGTTGCAATTGGCATGGCCGCTGCCGATGGCCTCTCCCCACCAGCGGGCCGTGGCCGTGCCGCCGCGCGCGGCATATTCCCATTCCGCTTCGCTCGGCAGGCGATAGGGACCGGGCGCATTCGCAAGGTTGGGGCGCGCCATTTTGACCTGGATATTCAGCCAGTCGATATAGGCGCGCGCGTCTTCCCAATCGAGGCACACGGCCGGCCAGCGCGGCGGCTCCACCCCATAGGGCG
Organism: Alphaproteobacteria bacterium; assembly: GCA_947473475.1. Classification (GTDB taxonomy): domain Bacteria; phylum Pseudomonadota; class Alphaproteobacteria; order Micropepsales; family Micropepsaceae; genus CAIYRG01. The sequence goes on along the minus strand of CANJBZ010000002.1, from coordinate 115,477 downwards.
GATAGGCATAGCCGCGCCCAGGCGATTTCCAGCCGACGCGCTGAATCGAATTGCACGGCGCGGGTTGATAGCCCGTCTCCCTCAGGAAGATGAGGAATTGCTCGCTGGTGACCGGGAACTTGCTTAGGGCAAACGCCTTGATGGCGACGCGGTGCTGGGGATTTTCGGTATCGAACCGCCCCGGCTCGTTGTCGGGGCTGCCCATCAGAAACGCGCCCGCGGGAATGCCCACCATCACGGGGCACTTCTCGCATTCCGTAAACTCGCGGTCCTTCTGCTCCTGGGCGCGCAGGGATGCCGAGGCGCCCGCGATCGCCATCAGAGCCAACAAAGCAAATGTTGCGCCGCGGCGAGGCATGCGATCCATCGGTTTCATGCAACCGAGGCTAGAGACGGCCCGGTGGTGTTGCAAGACGGGGAAAATAGACCGGGCGCCCCCAGGCGGAAGTTCCGCCCTGCTGGCCTAAGGAAGCACGGAAGAAGGAACTATTCCGCCCGCCAGCGAACGGCTTCTTCAACGGTCATCAGCCGGCGAAACCGCGGCGTAGGAAGCCGGCCACGCTCGCGCACCAGAACGGCGCCGAAGAGCAGCGTAATCAAAGCACCGAACAAAACCGTCCAAATCAGTCTCATCGCTCAAACCTTCACGGCCCGCCCCGACCAACATTGCTACTACTGTTTTTCTTCAATTTGGTAAATGCGGCGAAACATCGGACGGCCGTTGTGACGTTGCGCTTGGTTCGGCGTGGTCCTATATCACCCGCCTTACTCGAAAGGCCGATGCTTTGCGCGCTGAAACCGAACGCACCATTGCCGACATCAAGCAGGCGTTGGCCCTGCTGAGGAGGCATCTTTGACTGGGACAATGCTGTCTTCCGGCTCGATGAGCTGAACGCCAAGTCCGAATCCCCCGCCTTCTGGAACGATCCCCAAGCCGCTCAAGCGTTGATGCGGGAACGCAACCGGCTCGACCGGTCGATCTCCACCTATCGCGTGCTGGAAAACGAGCTGAACGATTCGGTCGGCCTGATCGAGATGGCCGAAGCAGAAGGCGACAAGGCCATGGTCGCCGATGCCGAGGCAAGCCTTGCCAGTTTGCGCGCGCGGGCCGATGTGATGAAGCTCGAATCGATGCTGTCGGGCGAGGCTGACGCGAACGACGCCTTTCTCGAAGTTCACGCCGGCGCGGGCGGCACAGAATCCCAGGATTGGGCTTCGATGCTGCTGCGCATGTACACGCGCTGGGCCGAGAAGCACGGCTATAAGGTCGAGTGGCTCGAGGAGAGCGAAGGCGAAGAGGCCGGCATCAAATCCGCGACCATCCAGGTCAAGGGCGAGAACGCTTATGGCTGGCTGAAGACGGAAACCGGCGTACACCGTCTGGTGCGGATTTCACCGTTCGATTCCAATGCGCGGCGGCACACCAGCTTTGCGTCGGTCGGCGCCTTTCCGGTGATCGACGACAAAATCGAAATCGACATTCCGGAAAAGGATGTTCGCATCGACGTCTATCGTGCGAGCGGCGCGGGTGGACAGCACGTCAACAAAACCGAATCGGCGGTGCGTATTACGCATCTTCCGACGAGCATCGCCGTGCAGTGCCAAAGCGACCGTTCGCAGCACAAGAACCGCGCCCAGGCATGGTCGATGCTGCGCGCGCGTTTGTACGAAGCAGAAATCCGTAAACGTGAGGAAGCGGCGCAGGCGCAGAACGATGCCAAATCGGACATCGGCTGGGGCCATCAGATACGTTCTTACGTGCTGCAGCCCTATCAGCTCGTGAAAGATCTGCGCACCGGTATTCAATCGCATTCGCCGGGAGACGTGCTGGACGGTGACCTCGACGCGTTCATGGCGGCGTCCCTGGCGCAAAAAGTGGGCGGCGAAGGCGCGGGCCCTGTGGAAGATTTGGATTAAATAGTTCCTCCCCTGCTGCGCAGACAGGGCTATCGCACAATCTATTACCTCCCCCTTGTGGGGAGGTCGAAATGCCGAAGCGGCTTCAGCCGCGAGGCATTTCGGGTGGGGGGATTGTCGTGGATAGGCTCCCCCCACCCGAAATTGCTCGCGAATGCGCGATCAATTTCGGCCTCCCCACAAGGGGGAGGCAATTTCGACTCGAAATTTCTCGCTCGATCCGAATATGCAATAGCCCTGCGGAGCGGGGGAGGATCAAATTTTAACCGACACTTCCACGCCGTCGCCGATGTTTAAATCGACGGATTGGTAGTTGGCGGGATTGCGGACATAGGCGAGATAGGACGCGAGGCGTTCGGGAAATAGCTTGGTGTCGTCGCCGATGACGAGCGAGCCCGGCCCAAGCTGCGGTTCCAGAATTTTCAGAAGCGGAAGGTAGAAATCCTTCCAACCGTCCAGGAACAGAATATCGATTGGGCCTTCGACCGATTTCAGCGTTTCGAAGGCATCGCCCTGTCGGATTTCAACCCAGCGATCCAAGCCCAGCGACTGCAAATTGGCGCGTGCGGCTGCGACTTTTCGGGCCGACAGTTCCGCGCTGATCAAACGGCCCTCGGCATTGTCGTTGAGCGCCGACGCAATATGGATCGCCGAAATGCCGTAAGACGTACCGACCTCGACGATGGTGGCCGGGCGGCGGCTGCGGATCAGCACATAGAGGAGTTGCCCGACTTCGGGCGGCACCGGCATGAAAGCCTGATCGAACAGGTGCGTCAGCGACGGGTGGTAACGCTGGCCGGCAAAATTCGCGTCGGCTTCTTTTTGAATCGACAGAAGGACGGCCGGATCTTTTTCGTCCGCTTCCGTGAACAATCGGGACAGCAGGGCAGAAACTCTAGGGGATGCGAGCGTATTCGGCATGGTGAGCACCAAGCCCCGTCAAGAGTGCAAATCTATCTCGCCGTTGCGTCCGCGGCTTGGGCGATCGCTGGGCGGCGATCACCGGCGATGGACTGCGCCGCGGACGTCTTGCGCTCGGGCATGACTGCTTCGGGCGCGTCGGCAAGTGGGTTGTCGGAGTGCCGGCAGTTGCCTTCGAAAAATGCGCCGGACTCAACGGACAGAGCTTCGTGCAGAATGTTGCCCTCTACATGACAGGTCGCGCAAAGCTGTACTTTGTGGGCGCGGATGCTGCCTTCGACACGGCCGCGAATAACGGCCTCTTCGGCATAGAGATCGCCGACGATAATCGCCTTTTCGCCGATCACCAGTGCTACAGCGCGGACATCGCCGTCAACTTTGCCGTCGATTTGTACATCGCCGGATGACACGAGCGTTCCGCGCACAACCAATTCGCCGCCGATGATTGAAGGGACACCGGCGCTGCGCTGCCGTTTGGGCTGGGCGGTTTGCCCTTGCGCTGCATGGGCGGCATGGGGGTCCTTAGTTTTTGAGAACATCGCGACCTGCTTTGATGAATTGTTCCGGATTCTTCACGGCCTTGTCATACCACACTTCGTAGTGAACATGCGGGCCAGTGCTGCGTCCTGTCGATCCGAGCCTGCCGATCACAGCACCCGGTTCGACCGGCGTTCCCGGCGTTGCAAGGATTTTTGCGAGATGTCCGTAGCGCGTGAGAATGCCGTGGCCGTGATCGATTTCCACGGTATTGCCATACTCGCCGCGCGCGCCTGCGAACACCACAACGCCTGATCCCGTGGCGCGCACGTCGGCGCCCTTGGGACCGGAAAAGTCGACGCCGGAATGGAAGGCAAGCCGCTCGTTGAACGGGTCGACGCGGGCGCCGAATTCGCTGCTGACGCTCGCGGTGTCGGTTGGCGCCAGAAGCGGAATAGCGTTGAGCGCACGAACCACGTCGCCAAGCTTCGCCACAGCCGTTACGGCATCGGCAACGCCGGCATTGAAATTGTCGTCGCTGGCATCCGCCGGCAGTGCGAGCGGAATGAACGGTCCGCCTTGCGCCTGCGCCGGGGGCAACCTGTTGATCAGGCCCTTGGTGTCGATGCCCGTTCCGCGCAGCAAACCGGTGAGGCGCATCGTCTGCTTGTTCACATCCTGGGAGGCTTGCGCCAGCAGCGCGGACTCACCAAGGCCGAGCTTCAGAATGCGCGCGCTCTGCGCATCGGCTTCTTTCAGAATGGGATGATTGAGGTTTGCTGTATGCGCCGATGCACGGTGGCGGAACAGCGTGCCAATCCGCTGCATGGCGCTCGTAAGAAACGTTGGCCGAACCGCTGGAGAGGCAAAGCTGACGTCTGCCGAAGCCGGCGTGGTGGCAGGGGCCGCATTGGAAGTGGATACGGGCGGTATCGGCGAGCTGGCTGTATGTGGCGTCATTGCATCGAACGCGCCTCCCACGCCGGAGACACCATCAAAAGCCGTGACCGTTCCGGTCTTGTCATTCTGGGCGTGCCGCTCTGCGACGGGGCCCTTGCCGAGCGAATCCAGAAGCTGCTTCTTGTGTTCGATGACCGCCGCGAGCGCCTGTTGTTTGGCCTCGACCGCTTCAGCGATGTCTTGGAAGCGGTCCTGCGCCAGCACCAGTGAGCTGTTCAATTCGTCATAAGAAAGCTGCAAGTCTGCGATGCGGGTTTCATAAAACGCCTGCATCTGTTCGAAATGCCGTTCTTTCGCGGCAAAGATGCGATCCTTGAAAATAACATTCACGGACGTAAATGCGACCCAGCCAAGAAAGAGAAGGCCACCTGCAGCCACGACCGTCTGGAATTGCGAACTGAACGTGTAGAATTGAACCCGCCCATCGCTGCGGAGGTAGATTTGGCGCTCCGGAAAAATAACGGTGAGGCGCCTCCAGGCGCGCTGCCGGAGTGATTCAATCATCTACCCGTCCCTCGAGCCCTTATGGGCCATTACCCTGGCTCATTTCACTCGGTTAACGGCGAGAGATCAAGCTCTTAGGCCGGGATTCTGCCATCTCCGATGAGCTTGTCCGGTTATGACGGGGTTTCCCCGGCCTGCGTCAAAGCGCCTTGACGGCTGCCAGGACCGCTGCGGCGTGGCCTGGGACCTTCACCTTCCGCCAGATCGCCCGGATGATTCCCATCCCGTCGATCAAGAAGGTGGCGCGCTCCATTCCCATATAGCGGCGCCCATACATGCTCTTCTCAACCCAGACGCCGAAGGCCTGGGCGATTTTGGTGTCCTCATCGGACCCGAGCGTCACATCCAGATCGTATTTTGACTTGAATTTGTCGTGCGAGGCAGGGCTGTCCTTGGACACGCCCACCACGACCGCGCCCGCGTCCTTGAACGCCTTGGCGCTTTGCGTGAAGGCGATCGCCTCGGCGGTACACCCTGACGTGTCGTCCTTCGGGTAGAAATAGAGCACCACAGATTTGCCTTTAAGCTGCAATAAGGACACCTTGCCACCGCTGCCGGCGGGCAGAGTGAAAGCCGGGGCTTTATCGCCTATCTTAAGCTCTTCGCTGGCCATGGAGCGGATCGTTTCCTCTCGCTGGTTGTTAAACTGAAGCGTCTGCGCAATAAGGGATTATCGCGGTGGAATCGGTGATTCAGCCATGTGATGATCCACGGTACGCGGCCCCCATGCACCCCATTTTAATGGCGGAGTACGCTTAGCGATGCTGTTCCGGCAAGTCCAGCGCGCCGGTCTGATGCTGGGAGCGATCTTCGCCGCGGTGCTATTCTTCCTGTGCGGCGCCGCGCTGCGGCTTCTGATGGGGCCTATTTCGCTGGGCCCATTTGCCGGGATCATCGAAGACGCCATCAATCACTCCGTCTCGGGTGTCGTCGTTCGCTTCGATCAGGCGGTGTTGGAATGGTCGCGCGAGGAGGGCAAGGTCAATCTGATCGTCCTCGGCACCAAGGTTTTCGATTCGAGCGGCCACATTGTTGCCCAGGCGCCCAAAGCCGATCTGGATTTCGATGCCGCGGCCATCGTGGCCGGCCACCTCAACGTCCGGCGGATGGCCCTGATCGGCGTGCAGATCACAGGGGTGCGTTCCAAGGACGGCGCCATCCGGCTCGGCTTCGGCCCCCAGCAGGACAATGCCGATCTGCTGAAGACGCTACGGGACATCCTCAAGAACAGCGCCGCCGGTGGGCGCTCGCTCGACAGCTTCGCCATTCAGAATGCGCGATTTGCCTTTCGCGACGAGCCGACGGGCCTCTTCATCATCGCGCCCGATGCGAACTTCACGCTGCACGACAAAGGCGGCGATATGGACGCCTCGCTGGATTCGGCGGTTGAGATTTCAGGCGCGCCCGGCCGGATCACCGCCAATGCCGTGTTGCGGGCCGACGGCAGCCCCGATCATGGCAGCGTTGTCATCAAGGGACTGTCGCTACCGGCGCTGGTTCGGAGCAGCGAGACGTTCGCGGCGCTCAAGCCCTACCGCCTCGTCTCCGACCTAACGGCGAGTTTCGCGCTCGATACCGCCGGTCACCTCCAGACGTCGGCGTTTCACGTCACGGGCCAAGGCAGCATTGAAAATAATGTTTTCAAACCGGCGCTTGCCCTGAACATGTTCGATGTCGCCGGCAGCTATGACGCTGTGAAGAGCACGCTGGCGCTTGAGTCCTTCCAGTTCGATAGTAAAGAGCTGGCGGCGAAGGGTAAGGCCAATCTGGCGTTCGCATGGTCCGATACATCGCTTGGCGCGGTGTCGGGTGACCTCGAAGCCACCGACGTTCGTGTGGATGCCGGTTGGCTGCCGCAGCCGCTGTTCGTTTCACAGCTGGCGTTAGATGGCGCCTATGACGTGAAGGAACATGCGCTGACATGGACCCGCGCGTCTGTCGAGGCGTCGCCATTGTTCGCCGAGTTTTCCGGCGCGGTGCGGTTTTCCGATTCCGGCTCGCCCGCTTTAAGGATCAATGGCGCGTTGAAGGCGCTCAGCCGGGCCGACACTCTGAAATACTGGCCCGGCGATATGGCAAGCGGCGCGCGCGAATGGTTTGCGGAGAATGTTTCGCAGGGCCAGTTCGGGCCGTTGCGTATCGATGCCGATTTTCCCGCAGGTGCTTTGGACCGCGGCCCGTTGCCGGATTCCGTCCTTGTACTGACCTTTCCCTTTGAAAACGTGACGGCGCGTTATATGCCCGGCATGACGCCATTGACCGCTGTTCGCGGCGATGCGCGGCTCACCGGCGATGCGTTCAAGGTCGCGGTAGCGTCGGGAATGGTGGGCCCCATTCCCGTCAGCGCTGGCACCGTCACGATTCCCGATCTGCATACCGACGGCGTCGTCAGCCATATCACCGCCCACGCGCAAGGGCGCATGACGGACATCCTCAATCTGATCGACGAAGAGCCGTTGGGGTACCCCAAACGGTTCGGCGTCAAGCCGTCCGACGTTGCCGGACGTGGCGAGGTCGACGTTGATTTTGACATACCGCTGCTGCGGGACCTGACCATCGATCAGGTCAAGATTGCTGTGCAGGGAAAGGTCACCGATCTTGCGCTTCCCATCGACAATCGCAAGCTCGATCGCGGCATGGTCAGCGTTTCGATCGACAACAAATCCCTGACCTCGCAAGGCACAGGCACACTCTCGGGTGTCCCGGTCACCTTCAAATGGACAGAGGATTTCGCCGCTCCGGATATTACGACTCGCATCGATCTTGCCGGACGGCTCGACGACAATTCGCGAGCGTTGTTAGGCTGGTCGGAGCCCAAATTTGTGACCGGCCCGATGCCGGCGACCCTCGCTCTTGTGGGCCGGCGCTTTCGCTTTTCCGACGCAATACTCAACGCGGATCTCACGGCCGCTGTGATCGAGCTGCCCGCGCTCAATCTATTGAAGCGGGCTGGAGCTGCTTCCCTTGGGTCGGCACATATCCGCTTTGAGGGGAATGGCGCGGTCATCTTCAACGATCTTGTCGTCCGCGGGCCGACTCTGAACGCCAAAGGCGTCGTGGCGCTCGATCCGGCCGGGAATTTTGTGAGTGCATCGATGTCTGAAGTGCGCACCGGCATCAACGATGTCGCCCTGAACGTCGAACCGTTGCCTAGTAACGGCATGAAGTTGCGCATTCAAGGCAAGAGCCTCGATGCCACGCATTTTTTCGGCGGTAAGGACAAGAATGCCGGGCCAAATGCGCCGCCTCCGCCCGACGCGGATGCCGAGTTGCAAAACCCGCTGCAGCTCGACGTCAAAGTCGACCGGCTGGTCTTCGACGACAGTGTGGTTTTCCGGAATGTGACGCTGGGTGTGGCCTACGCCGCGAATGAAAAGCTGACCGCTTTCAATCTCGACGCCATGGGCACGGGCAAAGGCAAGGTGACCGGGCATATGGAAACCATGAACGGCGTCCGCAATCTCACGGTGGAAACCGATGACGCGGGCGCCTTTGTCGATAGCTTCATGGATTTCCCCAGCATGCGCGGCGGCAAGTTCGTCGCAAAGGTCGATTTCCCCATCGACACGGCTGGCCCGGCGCCGCCCAAGGCGCCGCTTCCGGATTATCAGGGGACGGTGATTTTTTCCGATATCGTCATCACCGACCAGCCTTTCGTGGCGCGGTTTTTCTCGGCGGGAAGTCTCGACGGACCGCTGCGCTTGCTGCAAGGGCAGGGTATTCAACTTACCTCCGTCAACGTTCCCTTCAACGCGCGCGGCAAGATGATCACGCTGCACGAAGGACGCGCCGCCGGCCCCGCGATAGGGGCCACATTCGCAGGGATGCTGGACCGCAAGGCGGAGAGGATCGATGTCACCGGGACGCTGGTGCCGGTCTACACGCTGAACAACATTCTCGGCGCGGTCCCGCTGCTCGGCGACATCCTTATTTCGAAAAAGGGAGAGGGCATCTTCGGGCTCACTTATGCCATGAAGGGCAATCTCAATGAGCCGCAGGTGTCGATAAATCCGTTGTCGGTTTTGACGCCAGGAATTTTCCGCCGGATCTTCGAATTCGATCCGCCCAAAATGCCGCCGCCGGAACCAGCACCGCCGCAAGCGTCGGCCGAAACCACGCCCGCGCCGGCCGCAAACCCGAACTGATCAGACAGGCTTGATGAGCATGTGACTTTTCTTGCCGACGGAAAGCTTCATCACGCCGTCGGCCGTCAGCTCCGCCGCGGTCACAATGGCCCGCACGTCGCCAATCGTCACATCGTTGAGTTTGATACCGCCGTTCTGGATGAAGCGGCGTGCTTCGCTGGCCGAACTCGTTAGGCCCGCAAGGTGGGCCAGCGTCGTCAGCGGAATGCCTGCTTCCAGTTTTGCGCGTTCGACTTCAAAGGTAGGAAGGCCGGTTGCAAGCGTGCCTTCCTCGAAGGTGCGCCGCGCGGTGTCACCGGCGGCAAGCGCCGCGTCGCGCCCGTGGCAAAGCGTGGTGGCTTCGGTGGCCAACACCTTCTTGGCGTCGTTCATCTCCGCGCCTTGCAGTTTTTCCAGCCGCGCGATTTCGTCATTGGGGAGTTCGGTGAAGAGACGCAGGAAGCGGCCGACGTCGCCATCTTCCGTGTTGCGCCAGAATTGCCAGTAGTCGTAGGGCGAGCGTTGGTCGGGGTTCAGCCATACCGCACCCGCGGCGGTCTTGCCCATCTTCGCGCCGGACGATGTGGTTATAAGCGGAGACGTCACGCCGAACAATTCGGCGTCCGCAAGCCGCCGTCCCAGATCGATGCCCGAGACGATGTTGCCCCACTGATCCGATCCGCCCGCCTGCAAGCCACAGCCATAACGGCGGAACAGCTCCACGAAATCGTAGGCTTGCAGGATCATGTAGTTGAATTCGAGAAACGACAGCGGTTGATCGCGTTCCAGCCGCAGCTTCACACTGTCCATCGTGAGCATGCGATTGATGGAGAAGTGGCGGCCAACGTCGCGCAGGAAGTCGATATATTTCAGCTGGTCCAGCCATTCGGCATTGTCGACCATAATGGCATCGGTTGGACCGTCGCCGAATTTCAGAAAACGCTCGAAAACGCTGAGGATGCTCTGCTTGTTGGCTTGTATCGTTTCGGCGGTCAGCAACTGCCGCATCTCATCCTTGCCGGAGGGATCGCCGACTTTCGTAGTGCCGCCGCCCATCAGGACGATTGGCCGGTGACCGGTCTGCTGCATCCGCCGAAGCGTCATGATCTGGACGAGACTGCCTACGTGCAGGCTCGGACCCGTGCAGTCGAAGCCGATGTAACCGGTCACGCGCTGCTTCTGCAGCATCGCGTCGAACGCGGCTTCATCGGTCACCTGATGCAGTGCGCCGCGTTGCGCCATTAAGGTCAGGAATTCGGAGCGGAATTGAGTCATGGTTATCTAAGGGCATAGGCTCGCGTTCGACAGGCGAGCGGCATCGTTTATGGTGAAAGGGCGATCTGGGTAGCACGATGGCGGAAGTTCTAAAAGTGATCGGAATGATGAGTGGGACCTCGCTCGACGGCATCGACGCGGCCATTCTGGATACCGATGGCGAGGACATCGCCAATCCCGGGCCCGCGCTGGCTCGTTCCTATGACGCGGGGACCCGCGCCACGCTTCACGAAGCGCTTCAAGTCGCAGCGCAGGCGCCGGCGGTTGGGCCTGTACCCCGGGAGATCGTGAAGGCCGAAAAGCTGCTGACCGATGCCCATGCCGATGCGGTTCACGCGCTGCTAAGGGAAGCCGGGCTGAGATCTTCTGATGTCGCTTACATCGGATTTCACGGTCAGACGGTTCTGCACCGGCCGGCCGAAAGACGCACGTGGCAAATTGGCGATGGCGCTGTGCTTGCCCAGGCCACGGGCATTCCCGTCGTGAACGAATTTCGCCTAGCCGACGTCGCGGCGGGCGGGCAGGGGGCGCCCTTTGTCCCGCTGTATCACCTTGTACGCGCCAAAGGCATGGAGCGGCCACTGGTGGTAGTCAACATCGGAGGCGTTGCCAACGTCACCTATATCGGTGCGAACGGCGAGCTGATCGCATTCGACACGGGGCCCGGTAACGCCGCGCTGGACGATTGGGCGCTGAAGCACACCGGCGAAGCGGTTGACCGCGACGGGAAGCTGGCGCGCGCCGGTGAGGTGAACGAGACCGTGCTTGCTGCCATGCTCGATCACCCGGCGTTCCTGCAACCGCCGCCGAAGTCGCTCGACCGTTTTGATTTTCCTATGAACGCGGTGGAGGGCCTGTCCGGCCCGAATGGCGCTGCGACTCTGACGGCGTTTACGGCGGCGGCGATTGCGCGGGCCATTGAGCATCTGCCCGAACGCCCCCGCGCCTGGGTCATCTGCGGCGGCGGCCGGCACAATCCCGTGCTGATGGAGCAATTGCGCGCGCGCCTTAGCGGCAAAGTGTTGACCGCCGAGGATGCAGGCTGGCGCGGCGATTTCCTGGAAGCCGAAGCCTTTGCCTATCTCGCCGTCCGTGGCGTGCGACGGCTGCCGCTCAGCCTGCCGTCAACAACCGGCGTGCCCTATCCCATGACAGGCGGCCGGTTACATAGCCCTTAAGGCACAATCCCGTATTTGGCGAAGTGCTTCGCTGTGCCGGGTTGAAGGGCTTCGGCGGCGGCAATATCGGCTTGGCCGCGTCCGGCGTCGCCCAAACGAAGTTCGGCGACGCCCCGGCCGAAGAGCGCGCTCGGAAGGTTGGAATTGCGCTGCAAGGCCACGCCATAATCGGCGATGGCTTCGCGATAGGCGCCCATGCGCAGCTTCACGAAGCCGCGTGCATCGAAGACGAAATCCTTTTCCGCATTCAACCGCAGCGCCTGATTGCAATCGTCCATTGCTGCGTTCAGCGCGTCGCCCAAGACCGCGCGCGTCCAGCAGCGGTTCGCGAAAGCCGCTGCGTCGTTGGGCCGGAGCTTTAGAACCTGATCGAAATCGGCGATGGCCTTTTCATATTGGCCGTCTTGATCCAGCGTGCTCGCGCGGTTGTAGAAGGCGTCGATATAATCGGGTTTCAGCGCGATGGCGTGGCCGAAATCATCGATCGCATCGTGCAAATCGCCTTTGGCGGCCGATACGGTCGCGCGATTGTAGAAGGCCTCGGGATAATCGGGCTTCATCGCGATGGCGCGGCCGAAATCGGCTATGGCGTGTTCGAAGTCGCGTTTTCCGAAATAGGCGTTGCCGCGGTTCAGCAGCGCACCGGGTTGCGGATCTAGCCGGATCACTTCCGTATAATCGGCGATGGCCTGATCGAATTTGCCGTTGTGGTAGTAGTCCGCGCCGCGTCCGAACAGCGCGTTGGCATTGCCCGGCTGCTGCTGCAGCACATGATCGTAATCGGCGATCGCGGCGTCGAATTCGTCGACATTGTGCAAAACATAGCCGCGATAGTGGAAGGCTTCGGTCAGGTCCGGTTGAAGCTGGATGGCGCGGTTCAAATCCGACAACGCCAGATCATATTGGCCGCGCTTCAGATACTCGTAGCCGCGATTGTCAAAAGCGCCGCCATATTCGGGCCGCAGCTTCACCGCCTGGCTGAAGTCGGCGAGAGCGTCGTCTGTTTTGCCGCTGTAATGCTGCGCGAGGCCGCGGTAGCGAAACGCTTCCGCGTAGTTCGGCTTCAGCCGGATGGCTTCGTTGAAATCCGCAATCGCCAGATCGAACTGATCCCGGCCGCTATGCGCGATGGCGCGGCCGTAAAAGGATTCCGGGTCGTTGCGGTTGATGGCGATGGCCTTGGTGAAATCGGCCATCGCTTTGTCGAGATCGCCCATGGATTCCAAGGCAAGCCCCCGGGCTTTGAATCCTTCGGCCGATCCTGGACGCATACGGACGAACTGGTCGAAATCCGGCACCGCGCGGCCAAACGCATGCTGGGCGTAGAAGACGCCGCCGCGGTTGAAATAGGCTTCCGGAAAGTTTCGTTTCAGCGCGATGGCGCGGCTGAAATCCGCAATCGCATCGCCGTATTTCTTCAGCGCCGCGTTGGCCGTCGCGCGCTGATACCAAGCCTCGGCGTTATCCGGCTTCAGACGGATCGCGTAGCTGAAATCGCCGGCCGCGGCCTGGAACTGGTTTTTGTGGAAATAGGCAAGGCCGCGTTCGACATAGGCGTTGACGTCGTCCGGCCTCAGCTTCAGCGCCTGGCCGTAATCGGCGATGGCACGGTCGTAATCGCCTTTGTTATAATAGGCGAAACCGCGATTGTAATAAGCCACAAACAGGCTGAGGCCGCTTTCCGTGGCGGATTCGATGCGGCGCGTGCAGCCCGCAATTTGCCCGTCAACGGAAACACCGGTTTCGACCGTGCCGTTGCACTGGTCCCAATCCCGATCGGAGGGAACGGCAGCCAAAGCGGTACCGGCCGCGAGAAGCGCGGCGCCAAACGTCAGCGCTGCAATGCCTTTGCGCATGGTTGCGCCCTTTTCGCGCTCCCCGTCAGATTAGGGGCCGGTACGCGGGCTGACAAGCCAAGTTCGTAAAACAAAACCGTAGCTTAGGTCATAATCCAGGCGCTTTGCCGGAGTCCGCCTTCAGCGTCCGCCGTCGGTCGATGCCATGCGCCGCTGGACATACTCTTCCACGATATCCAGCACTTCGGGCTGATGATTATCCAAGAAGTGGTTGGCGCCCTCGATCTTCGTATAGGTGATTTTGATGCCCTTCTGCGCGGTAAGCCGGTCAACCAGCTTCTGCACATCAGCTTCCGGCACCACCTGATCCTTCGTTCCATGTACGAACAATCCCGAAGCGGGACAGGGCGCCAGAAAGGCGAAGTCGTAGAGGTTGGCTTGGGGCGCAATCGACACAAAGCCGGTGATTTCCGGCCGGCGCATCAAAAGCTGCATGCCGATCCAGGCGCCGAAGGAAATGCCGGCCACCCAGCAATAGGACGGGTTGGGATAGAGCGTGCTCATCCAATCCAGCACTGCGGCGGCGTCCGACAACTCGCCCGCGCCGTTATCAAACGATCCCTGGCTGCGGCCAACCCCGCGGAAATTGAAGCGCACGACCGTGCAACCAAGCTTATGAAAGCGATGGTAGAGATCGTAGACGAGCGGGTTGTTCATCGTGCCCCCATATTGCGGATGGGAGTGCAGGATGAGCGCCATTGGCGCATTCGGCGCCTTTTGCCGCTGGTAACGCGCCTCGATTCGCCCAGCTGGGCCGGGAAGAATAATATCAGGCATGAGTGGCGTCGGCCCCGTTAGTTGCAGGATTTCTCGGGTATAAGCTTGGGCGGCACAGTGGCAGGGTAATAGCCATTTCAATGCCTTGCAGAAAATTCAGAAAAACGGCCAGTCAATTCTTGACCACGTTAGTCGGGAATTCTATATCCGCCTGGAACCGCCGGGCAGGTGCGCACATGCACCAGCCCTTCTTACTACACAGGCGGGTTCAAGTGGCAAGAGTTTGGTGTGTTCTCCGAATGACTTGCCGAACCGGAAGGAGTGCCTCGTGAAGCTGAGCACGCGCGGACGTTACGCGGTCATGGCCATGGCCGATCTGGCGCGCCATGGCGACGAACGAGGCGCTGCGGAGCCGGTGAAACTGTCGGATATTGCGACGCGGCAAGAGATTTCCCCGTCCTATCTGGAGCAGTTGTTCGCCAAGCTGCGGCGCAGCGGTTTGGTAGTTGCCGCGCGCGGCCCAGGCGGCGGGTACCGTTTGGCGCGTCCGGCAGAAGAAACGCGGATCGCCGATATCATTGTGGCCGTGGATGAGCCGATTAAGGCGACCCGCTGCAAGTCCGACAGCGCCAAGGGCTGCCTCAGCCGCTCGGGACGCTGCCTTACCCACGATCTCTGGGAGGAATTGGGCCGCCAGATCGAGGTCTTCCTCGAATCGGTCACACTGGCTGACGTTCTGGAGCGCCGCATACTCGGGCGGGCCAGCGTGGCGGCTGCGCCCGAAACGGCTTCCTCGCGTGTGGCGGCATAGGGCAGTCGATGACCTATCTGGATCACAACGCGAGTTCACCGCTTCGCGAAGGCGCCCGCCGCGCCATGGACGCGGCGCTTAGCACCTGCGGGAATGCGTCCTCGGTTCATGCCGCGGGACGCGCCGCGCGTGCTCGCGTTGAGACGGCACGGGAACAGGTAGCCCGGCTTGCCGGTGCTCCGTCTGGCGCCGTCGTCTTCACCAGCGGCGCCAGCGAAGCCAATGCCCTGGCGTTGAAGGGCGCGGTTGCAGGTTCGGCGGAAGCCGAGGACCGCATCACGCGATTGTTCGTTTCGGCGATCGAGCATGAAAGCGTGCGGGCCAATGCGGCCGCTCTGGCCGAGACCGCGCCGGGCCTCAAGCTCAGCATCATTCCGGTTACCAAGGACGGCACTGTCGATTTAACCGCCCTGCGTCTGGCGATCATCCAGGGCAAGGGGCGCGCGCTGGTGTCCGTTATGGCCGCCAACAACGAAACCGGCGTGGTGCAGGACATCGCCGCTGTCGCGAGGCTCGTCCGCGCCAAAGCGGGCGAGGGCTCGCTGTTGCATGTCGATGCGGTGCAGGCCGTTGGGCGCGTTCCGCTGTCGTTTTCTGAAAGCGATGCCGATTATATGTCGCTCTCCGCGCACAAGCTTGGCGGTCCGCAAGGCGCGGGCGCGCTGATCGTGAGAGACGATGCGCCGCTGGCGCCCATGATTTTAGGCGGCGGCCAGGAAATGCGCCGCCGCGCGGGAACGGAGAACGTCGCCGCCATCGCGGGTTTCGGCGCCGCGGCGGATGAGATAGTGGCGGCCACCGGCGAGATCGCGCGCGTGCGCGGTTTGCGCGATCGCTTTGAGGCAGCATTGAAGAAGCTTTCGGATGCCGTCGTGATTTTCGGCGAGAATGCTGTGCGTCTGCCGAACACCTGCAATTTCGCTATTGCGGGATTGCCGGCGGAAACGGCATTGATCGCGCTCGATCTGGACGGGGTTCAACTATCGTCGGGATCGGCCTGCTCCTCGGGCAAGGTCAGTGCGTCGCACGTGCTGCTCGCCATGGGGGCGGACGACTCGCTCGCGCGCTCAGGCTTGCGCGCCAGCTTCGGCTGGAACAGCCGCGAAGAAGACATCGATGCCGCCATTGCCGCTCTGCGCGTGTTGATCGCGCGGCGCAGCGCATTGCGGGCGGCATAGGAGACACCCATGGTAGCAGTTCGCGAAACCACCGAACGCGTCGCCGATATTGCCGGCGAGAAATACAAATACGGATTCGTCACCGACATCGAGATGGAGCGGGCTGAAAGAGGCCTGAACGAAGATGTCATCCGATTCATTTCGGCCAAAAAGGGCGAGCCGGAATGGATGCTGGAATGGCGGTTGGAAGCCTATCGCCGGTGGCTGCAGATGACCGAGCCCAATTGGGCGCGCGTGCACTATCCGAAGATCGACTACCAGAACATCTATTATTATGCGGCGCCGAAATCGCAGAAGGCCGGGCCACAGAGCCTGGAAGACGTCGATCCCAAGCTGCTGGAGACCTATCAGAAGCTCGGAATTCCGTTATCGGAACAGAAGATGCTGGCCGGCGTCGCCGTGGATGCCGTGTTCGACTCCGTTTCCGTCGCGACGACCTTCAAGGCGAAGTTGACGGAAGCGGGCGTGATTTTCTGTCCGATGTCGGAGGCGGTCCGTGATTTCCCCGATCTGGTGAAGAAATATCTCGGTACCGTCGTTCCGGTTACAGACAATTACTTTGCCACGCTTAATTCGGCGGTGTTTTCGGACGGCACGTTTGTGTATGTGCCCAAGGGCGTGCGCTGCCCGATGGAATTGTCCACGTATTTCCGCATCAATGCGTCCGATACAGGTCAGTTCGAGCGCACGCTCATCGTCGCCGATGAAGGCTCTTATGTCAGCTATCTCGAAGGCTGCACCGCGCCCAAGCGTGACCAGAATCAATTGCACGCCGCCGTTGTCGAGCTGGTTGCGCTGGACAATGCCGAAATCAAATATTCCACCGTGCAGAACTGGTATCCCGGCGATGAAAACGGCGTGGGTGGTATCTACAATTTCGTCACCAAGCGCGGCGATTGCCGGGGCAGGGGCTCCAAAATTTCCTGGACGCAAGTGGAGACCGGTTCGGCCATCACCTGGAAATATCCGAGCTGTATCCTGCGCGGCGATGACTCGGTCGGTGAATTTTATTCCATCGCCATCACCAACAATTATCAGCAGGCCGATACCGGCACAAAGATGATCCATCTGGGCAAGAACACGCGCTCGCGCATCGTGTCGAAAGGCATTTCCGCCGGTAAGGCGCAAAACACCTATCGCGGGCTGGTGACGGTGCATCCGAAGGCGGCGAACGCGCGCAACCATACGCAATGCGACTCGCTTTTGATCGGCGGCGATTGCGGGGCGCACACCGTGCCCTATATCGAAAGCCGCAATCCGTCGGCCAAGATCGAACATGAGGCGACAACGTCGAAAATTTCAGACGACCAGCTTTTCTATTGCCGGCAGCGCGGCATTCCGCAGGAAGAAGCGGTGGCGTTGATCGTCAACGGCTTCTGCCGCGACGTGCTGCAGCAATTGCCGATGGAATTTGCCGTCGAGGCGCAGAAGCTGGTTGGCATTAGCCTGGAAGGCAGCGTGGGATGAATATGCTTGAGATTGACGATCTGCACGTAACGGTGGACGGCAAGGAAATCCTGAAGGGGATTACGCTGTCGATTCCCGCCGGCGAAGTGCACGCCATTATGGGGCCGAACGGGTCTGGCAAATCCACGCTGTCCTATACGCTGGCGGGCCGTGACGGTTATGAGGTCACCGGCGGCCACATGTATTACAACGGTGAAGATCTGGGCGCGCTGCTCCCCGAACAGCGCGCCGCCAAAGGCGTGTTTCTTGCCCTGCAATATCCGGTGGAAATTCCTGGCGTCGCGACGCTCACCTTCCTCAAGACCGCGCTGAACGCGCAGCGCCGCGCGCGCGGCGAGACCGAACTCGACGCTCTGCGCACGCTGAAACTTGTGCGGCAGAAAGCCACTGCGCTGAACATCAACGAGGACATGCTGCGCCGTCCTTTGAATGCCGGCTTTTCCGGCGGCGAAAAGAAGCGCCTCGAGATTCTGCAGATGGCGCTGTTCGAGCCGAAGCTGGCCATTCTGGATGAAACCGATTCCGGCCTCGACATCGATGCGCTGAAACTGGTCGCGGAAGGGGTGAATGCGCTGCGGGCGCCCTCCCGCGCTATGCTGGTTATCACACATTATCAGCGGCTGTTGTCCTATATCGTGCCGGACCGCGTACACGTCCTCGCAAAGGGCCGCATTGTGAAATCGGGCGGCGCCGATCTGGCGCTTGAACTGGAAGAAAGCGGCTACGAGCGCGTGGTGGAGGTGGCATGAGCGCCCTCGCGCTTAAGACCCATCCACCCGGCATGTTCGAGTTGGATTTTGCGCGCCATGCGGCGTCGCTTCCCGGCGCCGGTCTGGCATGGCTCGACGCACGCCGCCGCGTGGCCATTGCGGCGTTTGGAAAGACAGGTTTGCCGACGCGTCGCGTGGAAGCGTGGAAATACACCGACTTGGCCAATGCGCTCGAAGGCGATCTGGAGCCGGTCTCCCATTTTGGCGGCGCAGTCGACATCGCAAATGTATTTGGCTCCAAGCCGGTGGATGAAGTCGTGTTGGCGCACGGCTTGGTTCGTCACATTGAAGTTTCCGGCGGACTTGAAGTCGCCGATCTGGGATTGCTGGACGAGAAATCGCCCGCCTGGATTCGAGACAATCTGGGCATGTTGGCAGCGAGCGCCGACCAGCCTTTGGGAGCGGCTTCGCTGGCCCTCATGCGCGGCGGCGTCGCTGTGCGTGTCCAGGGTGCGCAAACATTGCATTTGCAATTTTCCAATCCTGCATTGGGGCACGGCGCCGTCAGTAATTCCCGGGTGCTGATTGTTGTGGAGCAGGGGGCTTCGCTGCGCTTGCTGGAAAGCCACAGCGGCGAGCCAGGCCGTCAACGTCTCGCGAATCTCGGCGTCGAATTGGTTTTGAACGCCAATGCGAAGCTCGAACATATACGCCTTCAGAGCGATGACGCGAATGCGCTGCATGTCACAACAATCGGCGCATCGCTCGCACGGGACGCTGAATATCGGGCGCTTTTCGCCGCGATGGGCGCGCGCCTGTCCCGTGTCGATATGAACCTCAAGCTCGCGAGCGAAGGCGCGCGCGCGACCCTGCACAACATCGCCGTTCTCAATGGCGGCATAGCCGACATCACGACGGTGATGGACCATGCCGCGCCGCACACGACCAGCCGCCAGCTCTTCAAGAGCGTTGTGGGTGGCGATGGGCGCGCCGTAACGCAAGGACGCGTTGCTGTCCGTAAAGGCGCGGTGAAATCGGACTCACATCAACTCTTTAAGGCGTTGCTGTTGTCGCCGCGCGCGGAAGCCGATGCCAAGCCGGAACTGGAAATCTTTGCGGACGATGTGGTGTGCGGCCACGGGACGGCGATCGGGGCGCTCGATGCCGACGCGCTGTTCTATCTGCGGGCGCGCGGTATTCCGGAACGGGAGGCGAAGGGCCTTTTGATCCGCGCTTTTCTGGCAGAAACGATGGAAGGGTTTGCTGACGAGGCCGTGCAGGACGCGCTTGCCGCCCGCATCGATGAGTCTCTTGCGTCGTTGGAACAGAGCGAGTCATGAACGAAGCGAACACCGCCGCCTATGATGTTGTTGCGCTCCGCCGCGACTTCCCGATTCTGTCACGGCAGGTGCATGGCCGGCCGCTGGTTTATCTCGATAATGCCGCATCGGCGCAAAAGCCGAAAGCAGTCATCGACGCGATGACGAATTTTCTCACGACCGAATACGCCAATGTGCATCGCGGCGTGCATTATCTCTCCGGCGTAGCGACGGAGCGGTATGAAGAAGCGCGCCGTCGCATACAGCGTTTCCTGAATGCCGCTCATGAAGAAGAGATCGTCTACACGAAGGGCGGGACTGAGGCGATCAACCTGGTCGCGTCCTCGTTCCTAAGTCCGCGCATAGAACCGGGCGATGAAATCGTGCTCAGCATCATGGAGCATCACGCCAATATCGTGCCCTGGCATTTCTTGCGGGAGCGTCAAGGCGCGGTGCTGAAATGGGTCGATGTCTCCGACCTTGGCGAACTCGATCCTGCCGACATTGCGCGCGCCATCACGCCGCGCACCAAGCTGGTCGCCATTTCGCATATGTCGAACGTGCTCGGCACCGCGACCGACTTGCGCGAGATCGTGCGGTTGGCGCATGAACGCGGCGTTCCGGTACTTGCCGATGGTTGCCAGGGCGCCGTGCACGGCAACGTCGATGTTCAGGCGCTCGATGTCGATTTCTATGCCATTACGGGCCACAAACTTTACGGCCCCACGGGCATCGGCGCGCTGTACGGCAAGCGCGCGCATCTGAAGACGATGCGTCCCTATCAAGGCGGCGGTGAAATGATCCGCGAGGTCACGCGCGACCGCGTCACCTATGCCGATGCGCCGATGCGCTTCGAAGCCGGCACGCCTGCGATCACGGAGACCGTGGGCCTGGCGGCCGCACTGGACTACGTCGAGACAATCGGACGCGACCGCATTGCCAGACACGAGATGGAGCTTTGCCGCGCCGCTACTCGGAAGCTCAAGGAAATGAATGGCGTACGCATTTATGGCGAAGCGGCCGATAAAGGCCCTATCATTTCCTTCGAAGCCATCGGTATTCACGCACACGATCTCGCCACCATTCTGGACCGCGAAGGCGTCGCCGTCCGCGGCGGGCATCATTGCGCGCAGCCTCTGATGGAGCGGTTCAACGTCGCGGGCACGGCGCGTGCATCGTTCGCGCTGTACAATACAATGGATGAAGTGGACGCGCTCGTCGCGGCAGTTGGCGAAGCGCGCAAGGTGTTCGGCTGATGGATCAGAATCTCCGAGAGCTGTATCAGGAAATCATCCTGGATCATTCGCGGCACCCGCGACATTTCGGTGCGCTGGCGGACGCCAATCACATCGCCGAAGGTCACAATCCACTCTGCGGCGACCGGGTGAAAGTCTATCTCCAGGTGGATGCGGACAATCGCATCACCGATGTCAGTTTCGAGGGCCGGGGCTGCGCTATTTCGGTCGCCAGCGCCTCGCTGATGACGGACCTGCTGAAGGGCCGCAGCATCGCGGAATCGGAACACTTGATGGGCGGATTCCTGCAGCTGGTAAAAGGCGAAGACGCGCCGGACCTGCCGCCGGATGACCGCGAACAGCTCGAAGTGATGGCGGGCGTTTCCGCCTTTCCGATGCGCGTCAAATGCGCAACTCTTGCGTGGCACGCAATGAAATCCGCGCTGGACAGTGGGAGCGTTGCAAAAACCCAATGAGCGACGAGATGGAGATCAAATCCGAGACGCCCGCCGGTAGTCCGGCTCTGCCGCAAAGTTCGGCGTTGCCGCCGGAGGAGCTTGAGGCATTCGGCAATCAACTCATTGCCGCGATTAAGACGGTGTACGATCCGGAGATACCGGTCGACGTTTACGAACTCGGCTTAATCTACAAAGTGGACGTCGCCGACAACAAAGACGTCACCGTCGACATGACGCTTACCGCGCCGGCGTGTCCGGTTGCCGGCGAGATGCCCAACATGGTGCGCGATGCGCTGTTGACGGTGCCGGGCGTTGGCGAGGTGACCGTGAATATGACCTTCGATCCGCCATGGACGCCAGATCGCATGTCGGAAGAAGCCAAACTCGAACTGAACATGTTTTAGAGTGGTATCATGACCGCAACAACGACGACCACCACACCTCGCGCACGCCGCGAACGGGCCAAAGTCATCCGGTTGACGGATGGGGCCGCAGCACGCATTTGCGACATCCTGGAAAAATCCGAAGGCCGCTATCTCGGCGTGAGAGTGGGTGTGAAAAACGGCGGCTGCGCCGGCATGAGCTACACCATGGATTATGCCGAAGAGCAGGGGCCCTATGACGAGGTCATTGAGGAGAAGGGCGTTCGCATCCTTGTCGACCCGAAAGCCGTCATGTTCCTGATCGGAACCGAGATGGACTTCAAGCGCGAGAAGTTGGGAGCCCGCTTCGTCTTTTCAAATCCCAATCAGACCGACGCCTGTGGCTGCGGGGAATCCGTCGTCATCCAGCCTGCCAAGCAGGACGATTGACTACGCCGCCACGGTCGTCTTGGTCAGCGCGGCCATCTGCGCTTCACTGATGACGCGATTGCGACCGGCGCGTTTCGCCGTATACATGCATTCATCGGCGCGATGCACAAATTCCTCGGCGCTCTCATTGGGGTCGTACTGCGTGACCCCGCAGGAGATGGTGATGATGCCGAGAATGTCGCCGGTGGACTTTTTGACGAGCTTCTTGGATTCCACCTTGGCGCGGATTTGGTTGGCAAGGTTCACCGCGCCGGCAAGCTCCGTCTGCGGCAGGATGACGACAAATTCCTCACCGCCATAGCGGGCCGCGGTATCTCGGCCCTTCACGTTCTCGGATAGGCAGTTTGCGACCAGCCGCAATACCTGGTCTCCGGTTTGATGCCCCCAGGTATCGTTGAACGCTTTGAAGAGGTCGATGTCGCACATGATAAGCGATAACGGCTCACCCGTTTCGATCGCGCGCTCCACGCTTTCCTGGAATTCGTTGTCGAAGGCTTTGCGGTTCGGAATGCCGGTGAGCTGATCGGTGAGACTTTCCTTGCGCACGGATTCAAGCCGGTCGCGCAATTCGTTCACTTCATGAGACGATGTCTGGAGTTGCCCTTCGAGCGTTTTCGATCGCTGTTCCATGACGCGGGTCGCCGTAATGACGCCGTCGATGAGTGCTTTAAGCCCCGTGTCGCCGAGGCGTGCCTGCCCCAATTGGCCGGATGCTTGCGACAACGCCTCCCCGTAGGCTGAATGATCGGCGCCCGCGGACTCCAAGATCTGAAGAACGGAATCGAGTTCGGCGGTAATCTTTTCACCGAGTTCCGCAATCATGTCATCGCCTTTCGGCGCGCGGAAGTATCGCTGATGCAGGATCGTCATCACGCTCGAATCGAATTTGCATCCGTTCGCGATCAGCGACTCGACGGTCCGCTTCAATTCAGGATGTTCGCCGCCCACAAAATTATAGGCGAGCTCGAAATTTTCCGGAGTCGGCGGAACGTTTCGTTGCGCCAGCCAGGCGCAGGCATCCCGCGCGAAGGCTTGGGCTCGTTGTTTGTCGGCTTCTATGTGCACGTTTCCGCCCCAATCGCCCGGGGGGTACCCGATTGCGTTTATCCAGAGGCATCTTGCACAATGCAGAGGTAAAAAAGAGTAAATCCGCGAAGGTGTTCGCGGATTTATGGCACGCAGGGGAAAAGAAACTTAGCTTTCGGTTTCGGCAATCGCGAGCCGCTTGGTGGGCTTGGGCGGCAGCTTGATCGGACGCAGCAGGAAGGCCGGCAATTGGCTGGCATCGTAGCCGGCGGGCTTGGATTCCGCCTGTTTCGGTCGTTCCGGTCTTTTGGCCTGCGCCGGCATACGCGCGGCGACAGGCGCCGGACGCTGTTCGACGGGAGCTTGCGCCACCGGCCGTGCGATAACAGGTTCGATCGCCACCATCGGACGTTCCGGATCCGGCCTGTGCCGCTCGCGCGGGTTGGCCCGGCTGCGTTCCCGGCCGCGTCCACGCGAATCCCGCGCGGTTTTTGGCTGGGCAATCTCTTCGGGAAGACCCTCCATGGCGCGGCGGACGATGCTTTGGCCCATCAATTTCTCGATGGCCGCGACGCATTTTTCATCGCGTGCGCCTACCAGCATGAAGGCATGGCCGATGCGGCCGGCCCGGCCCGTACGGCCGATGCGGTGCACGTAATCGTCGGGCTGGAACGGCACGTCGAAATTGAAGATATGGGCGACAGCAGGAATATCGAGGCCGCGGGCCGCAACGTCGCTCGCAACCAGAATGGGAATTTCGCCCGCCCGGAAAGCGTCCAACGTGCGCGTGCGTACGGACTGATCCAGATCGCCGTGTAGCGGCGCCGCCGCGAATCCGTGTTTCTGAAGCGATTTCGCCACTACGTCCACGTCGCGTTTGCGATTGCAGAAGACGATTGCGTTCTTCACGTCGTTTTCGCGGATCAGACGCCGAAGCGTTTCACGCTTGGACCAGTCGCCGCCAGGAACGGTGACGATTTGCTGGACAATGGTCGTTGCCGCCGTCGCCGGGCGCGACACTTCAATGCGAACCGGCGCTTGCAGAAATTGCTCGGTGAGCCGCTGAATTTCCGGCGGCATGGTGGCGGAATAGAACAGGGTTTGCCGTGTGAACGGCGTCAACTTCACGATGCGCTCGACGTCCGGGATGAAACCCATATCGAGCATACGGTCCGCTTCGTCGATCACGAGAACCTGCACGCCCGTCAGCATCAGCTTGCCGCGCCCGAAATGATCGAGCAGGCGTCCCGGCGTGGCGATCAGCACGTCCACGCCGCGGTCGAGCTTTTTGTCTTGCTCGTCGAAGGACACGCCCCCGATCAAAAGGGCCATGGAGAGCTTGTTATATTTGCCGTAGCGCTCGAAGGACTCAGCGACCTGTGCCGCGAGTTCGCGCGTCGGCTCCAAAATCAGGGTCCGGGGCATCCGCGCCTTGGCGCGGCCGCGTGAAAGAATTTCAATCATCGGCAAGGTGAAAGAGGCGGTCTTGCCGGTGCCCGTCTGGGCGATGCCGATCAAATCCTTTCCTCGCAGCACCTCGGGGATGCCGCGCGCCTGGATAGGCGTCGGCGTGGTGTAGCCGGAATCGGCCACGGCTCTCAGGAGCCCGGCGCTCAGCCCGAGCTCATCGAAACGGACTTCAGGAGAGGAAGCGGGGGCAACAGGTTCCGCGGCTATTTCAGCCACGATACCGGCATCGGTGCCGGTCGGATTTTCGATACTTATGTTAGGCTCCAAAAAGGCTCGTTCGGAAACGGATTGCGCCGAATCGCTGCCTGTATTTGCAGCGCAACATAGGGAAAAAGGCTACGTTGTCAACCAACCGATGGTAAACGCCACGTGTCTACCATCCAGGTCGTGACAGGAAGAAGGTTTCTAATGGCACGAATAGTGAGGGCTGTCCGCACCGGAGTGGTCATTGGCGCGCTGTTCCTGTCCGCGGGGGCAAAGGCGCAGAGCGTTGATTGGGGCAAGCAGCAGGCGGAGACTCTGCGCCATCATCGCGCCCTCATCCAAATCGATTCCAGCAGCCCGCCAGGGAACGAGACAAAGGTCACCGATTACCTCAAGAGCGTTCTGGAAGCTGAGGGCATTCCAGTGAAGACATTCGCCTTGCAACCGGACAGGGCCAATCTGGTCGCGCGGCTGAAGGGCAACGGCAAGAAGCGCCCTCTGCTTTTGATGGCGCACACCGATGTCGTGGGCGTGCAGCGCGAGAAATGGCCGGTCGATCCCTTCGGGGCCGTGGTGAAGGACGGCTATATCTGGGGACGCGGTTCGCGCGACGACAAAGACAAGCTGGCGGCGAATCTCATGGTGATGCTGCTCGCCAAGCGGATGGGCGTCGCGCTCGATCGCGACATCATCTTCCTTGCCGAGTCCGGCGAAGAGGCAGACCCCGCGGGTGTCGGTATGAACTACATGGTGCGTGAGCATTTCGCTGACATCGATGCGGAATTCGCATTGACCGAAGGCGGCACCACGACGCTCGAAAACGGACGCGTTACGCGCGTGGCCATCCAAACGAGCGAGAAAGTCCCGCGCCGTTTCCGGCTGGTTGCGACCGGCACGTCGGGGCACGGGTCCGTGCCGCGGCTCGACAATCCGCTGACGCATTTGTCGGCGGCCGTCGCCAAAATCGGGACCTACGTCATGCCGATGCGGCTGAACGAAACGACGCGCACCTATTTCGCGAAGCTCGCCAGCATCAGTCCGCCGGAACCCGCCGCGCGGTACCGTGCGCTGCTTGGCCCTAATCCGCCCGAAACGGCCCAAGCCTATTTGGCACAGAACGAGCCGTCGCATTATTCGATGCTGCGGACCTCCATCGTGCCGACAATTCTGAAAGCGGGCGTAGGGCCCAACGTCATTCCGTCGGTTGCGGAGGCGACATTCGATGTGCGCGCCCTGCCGGATGAAGACATTGCGAAACTGTTCGCCGGCCTCGGAAAACTCGTCGACGATCCCGCCGTGAAGGTTGAGCCGATCACCGCGAATTTGCGTCCCGTGGCCCCGGCGTCGCGGCTGGATTCCGACATGTACCGCGCCCTCGAAAAGGCGGGCGCCGCGGTCTATCGGGGCGCGACCGTTCTGCCGGCCATGTCGACATTCGCAACCGATATGGCGCAACTGAGGGCCAAGGGCATCCAGGCCTACGGCATCGATCCGCCCAGTACGGAGGACGACACCATCAACTATGGCGATCACAGCGACGTCGAGCGCCTGCTTGAATCATCGCTCTACAGCCTGACCGAATTCACCTGGCGCGCGGCAATGGACGTGGCGACGGCGAAGTAATCAGACGTCCACGTCTTTGGCGGCGAAGACCGCGTTTTCCTGAATAAACTGGAAACGAAGTTCCGGCTTCTTCCCCATGAGCCGTTCAACCAGATCGTCGGGGCTTGTGCCGTCTACGCCGTTGAGGCCGACTTTCAGGAGCGTGCGTTTACCGATCTTCATGGTCGTGTCTTTGAGCTGAGCCGGCATCATCTCGCCCAAACCTTTGAAGCGTGAGACTTCGACCTTGGCGTTGCCCTTGAATTCCTTCCGGATCAGTTCTTCCTTGTCGCGATCGTCGCGCGCATAGATCGTTTTGGCGCCATGGGTGAGCCGGTAAAGCGGCGGCATGGCGAGATGCAAATGCCCGTTCTCGATCAGGCCTTTCATCTCGCGGAAGAAGAAAGTCAGCAGCAAAGACGCGATATGCGCGCCGTCGACGTCGGCGTCCGTCATGATAATGACGCGCTCGTAGCGCAAATCTTCGTCGCGATATTTCGTGCCGCTGCCGCAACCGAGCGCCAGAACCAGATCGGATAATTCCTGATTTTGCTGCAGTTTGCCGGCTGCCGCGCTAGCGACGTTCAGGATTTTCCCACGCAGCGGCAGTACAGCCTGGGTCGCACGGTCGCGTGCTTGTTTCGCCGAGCCGCCCGCGGAATCGCCTTCGACGAGGAAAATCTCCGTACCGTTCTGGCCTTCGCGCGTGCAGTCGGTGAGCTTACCCGGCAGGCGCAGTTTGCGTGTCGCGGCTTTGCGGCTGACTTCGCGTTCCTGCCGGCGTTTAAGCCGCTGTTCCGCGGCATCGATAACATATCCAAGCAGGGCGTCGGCTTCCTGTGGATGTTCCGACAGGAAGTGGTCGAAATGGTCGCGTAAGCTGTTTTCCACGAGCCGCTGCGCATCCGGGCTCGACAATTTCTCCTTCGTCTGGCCTTGGAATTCCGGCTCGCGAATGAAAACCGATAGCACCGCGCAAGCGCCGGCCATCACATCATCAGGCGTTATCAGTGTGGTCTTGCGATTATTGGTCCGCTCGCCATAGGTGCGCAGCGAACGCGTCAGGCCCAGGCGCATACCTTGCTCATGCGTGCCGCCCTGCAGCGTCGGAATCGTGTTGCAGTAGGTATGGATGAACGGATCGATTTCCGGCGCCCACGCCACGGCCCACTCGACCGTGCCTTTGTCGCCCCGGTTTTGAATTTGCCCGAAGAACACCCGCGATACCGTTTTCGCCGAGTCGAGCGAAGATCTTAGAAAATCCAGCAGGCCGCCGGGGAATTTGAACATATCCTCGGGCGGGATGTCCCATTCGGGCTTCAGGAGCGTCGGATCGCACCGCCAGCGGATTTCCACGCCCCGGAAAAGATACGCTTTGGACCGCGCCATGCGGTACAGCGTTCGCGGCGAGAACTGCCCAACGCCGAAAATTTTCACGTCAGGCTTGAAGCTGACGATAGTGCCGCGCCGATTGGGAGCTGCGCCCAAATCCTTCAACTTGGTGACGGGATGGCCGCGTTCGAATCGCTGCATATAGGCGCGTTTGTCGCGTGCGACCTCGACCTCGATCCATTCGGAAAGCGCATTCACCACGGACGAGCCGACGCCGTGCAGGCCGCCCGAGGTGTCGTATACTTTGCCGCCGAATTTTCCTCCGGCGTGCAGCGTCGTCATGATGACTTCGAGAGCGGATTTGTTCTTGAACTTCGGATGCGGATCGACCGGCATACCGCGGCCGTTGTCGCGAACCACCAGCACATTGTCCGGCTTAAGCTCCAACTCGATCCGGTTTGCATGGCCGGCGACCGCCTCATCCATGGCGTTGTCGATGATCTCGGCGGCGAGATGGTGCAGTGCGCGCTCATCGGTGCCGCCGATATACATGCCCGGCCGGCGGCGGACGGGCTCCAGACCCTCCAGGACCTCAATGTCCTTAGCGGTGTAGCTGCCGGCAGCCCCCCGGCCTGAAGCTTCGGTGGGTGGCTCCGATGCGTCGAACAAATCGCGATTCTGTGCCATCGCTAACTCATGCCCGATCCGGCGAGAGAAGAAAACCGGGCGAATCTGCATTGGCGCAGCCCCGTTGCCGGAGCAGCCCTGCGTTAAAGATGGGCAAAATATTAATGTTCTCCTGGTAGAAAAGCCCCTGACCTGCAAGCTCCAGGCGAAACGCGAGGGAACGGTTGCCAATGGTCCGGGACGAACAGATCGCCCACGGGAGTTCCGGCGATCCTCGTGTCATGGAGGTGCGTGTCGGTCGTGCGGCCAAGGCCATACGGCAGACGCTTTCAGGCTCCCCCTTATGGGTCTGTTTTTTCGCTCTTATGTGCAGCGAGCCGCTCTCGTTTCTTGGTGGGGTATCGCCGCTCAACGCCTTTGCGGTGATCGTTGCCGTGACCGCCGCAAGCGGCGTTGCCGTTCTGGTGCTGCATGCATTTGAGCGCCGCCGGAAAGGCTCAGACCACGCCCATTGGTTGACCCGTCTTCAAGCTGCCAGCGCGCTTATGTCGGCAGCCTGGGGCTGCGCGCCTTGGCTGCTCTGGCGCGGGGGCGATCCGTCCAATCATGTTTTCATCGCGTTGATGTGCCTTGCGGTGGTCACGCGCTTTCTGGTGATTCGCTCCAACTATGCCGGGTTCTTTATTGCCAGCTATGGGCCCATAGCGGTGGTGCTGTTTGTCCGATGCGTCTCGACCCTGGCGCCTTTGGATTTGGTGCTGGCGCTATTGGTGCCGCTTTATGCGGTCCAGATGTACTTCGATAGCGTGCGCATCAGCCATTGGTGGGACCAAGAGGCAGCGATACGGTTTTCGCACGAGGATTTGACGCACCAACTGGAAGATGCGCGCGACGAAGCTCTGATGAAACGGGCCGAGGCGGAAGCGGCGAATGCGTCCAAAACCTCGTTCCTCGCCAATATGAGCCATGAACTGCGCACGCCCCTGAACGCGATCCTCGGCTTTTCCGAGATCATCGCGCGCGAATGTCTGGGGCCCGTCGGTTCGCCCCGGTACAAGGAATATGCCGGCGACATTCACAGCTCCGGCGCGCATTTGCTTTCGCTCATCAACGATCTACTCGATGTCGCCAAAATAGAAGCCGGGCGCATGGAAATCGAGCCGCAGATTGTTGAGACCGCGCATGCCCTCGAAAGCGCCTTAAAGTTGATGCACCCCAAGGCGCGCGAAAAACGCCAAACTCTAGCGGTCACCGTCGAAGACGATGCGGCGATCCTTTATGCCGATGAGCGCGCGTTCAAGCAGATCGTCATCAACATGGTGTCGAACTCCGTCAAATTCACGCAGGAAGGGGGCGCGGTCGAGGTGTTTGCGCGCCGCAACGCTGCCGGGCACTTCGAGTTGGTGGTGGCCGATAACGGCCCCGGGATTCCCAAGGACAAGATCGATCGGATTTTCCGCCCGTTTTCCCGGGTCGACAACCGCTACGATTCCGAGAATGGCGGCACCGGGCTCGGACTTGCGCTGGTGCGCGGGCTCGCGGAACTGCATGGCGGGCGCGTTTGGATGGAAACGGAAACCGGCAAGGGCACGCGTGTGTATGTCATGTTGCCGATTGGCGCGGTTGCCGCGTTCGACGAACGCAAACGGGCCTGACCGCCTGCGCTGAAATGTAAAAGGGCGCGGTTTGCACCGCGCCCTTTTGTTTTTCGGACGGCGATTCCTCGCTGCCGTTAGACGGAATAGTACATCTTGAATTCAATCGGATGCGGCGTGTGTTCGAACGCGTACACGTCTTCCATTTTCAGTTCGATATAGGAGTCGATGAAGTCGTCCGTGAAGACGCCGCCCTTTTTGAGGAAGGCGCGGTTTGAGTCGAGATTCGACAGGGCCTCGCGCAAAGACCCGCAGACCTGCGGGATATCCTTCAGCTCTTCCGGCGGCAGGGCGTAGAGGTCTTTGTCCATCGGCTCGCCCGGATGGATCTTGTTCTCGATGCCGTCCAGACCCGCCATGAGCATCGCCGCGTAAGCCAGATACGGGTTCGCACCCGGATCGGGGAAACGCACTTCGACGCGCTTGGCTTTCGGGCCCTGGCCGAACGGAATGCGGCAGGAGGCCGAGCGGTTGCGCGCGGAGTAAGCGAGCAGCACCGGCGCTTCGAAGCCGGGGATCAGACGCTTGTAGGAGTTGGTCAGCGGGTTGGTGAAGGCATTGAGCGCCTTGGCGTGCTTGATGATGCCGCCGATGTAATACAGGCACATCTGCGACAGATCGGCATAACCCGAACCGGCGAAGAGCGGCTTGCCTTCCTTCCAGATCGACTGATGCACATGCATGCCCGAGCCGTTATCGCCGTAGATCGGCTTCGGCATGAACGTGGCTGACTTCCCGTAAGACTGCGCGACCTGATGGATGACGTACTTATAGATCTGCATGTTGTCGCCGCACTTCGTCAGCGTGTTGAACTTGAAGCCAAGCTCATGCTGCGCGGTGGCGACTTCATGGTGATGCTTCTCCGGCTGAATTCCCATGTCGCCCATGATGGCGAGCATTTCCGAGCGGATATCCTGCGCGGAGTCGACCGGCGGGACGGGGAAGTAGCCGCCCTTCACGCCCGGACGGTGGCCGAGGTTGCCGGCCTCATATTCGGTGCCGGTGTTATAGGCGCCTTCCAGGGCATCGAGGAAGTAATAGCCCTTGTTCATCCCGACATCGAAGCGCACGTCGTCGAAGATGAAGAATTCGGCTTCCGGGCCGAAATACGCCGTGTCGCCGACGCCGCTAGCCTGCAGATATTTCTCGGCCGCAAGCGAGATCGAACGCGGGCAGCGGTTGTAGGGCTGGCCCGTCAGCGGCTCGTGAATGTTGCAGTTGATGGCCAGCGTCGTCTGCGCAAAGAACGGGTCGATGACGGCCGTGCTGGGATCGGGCATCAGCACCATGTCGGATTCATTGATCGCCTTCCAACCGGCGATCGAGGAGCCATCGAACATTGTGCCCTGCGAAAACAGGTCTTCGTCGACCATGGAAAGATCGAAGGTGACGTGCTGCCACTTGCCGCGGGGATCGGTGAAACGCAGATCGACGTATTTGACTTCCTTGTCCTTGATTAATTTCAGGACGGATTTTGCATCAGCCATGGGTCTGTTCCTGTTAGTGCGGTTGAACGTGTGAAATCTTTTTGTCGTTAGATAGCGTCTTGCCCCTTTTCGCCCGTCCGGATTCGGACCGCTTCTTCGACGTCGAGCACAAAAATCTTACCGTCACCGATACGGCCGGTGCGCGCCGCCTTCAAGATCGCTTCGACCGCAGGTTCAACCTGCTCGGGCATCAGCACGATCTCAATCTTAACCTTGGGGAGGAAGTCGACGACATATTCGGCGCCGCGGTAAAGCTCCGTATGCCCTTTTTGCCGCCCAAATCCTTTGGCCTCGGTGACGGTAATACCCTGGACTCCAACTTCGTGGAGGGCTTCCTTCACCTCGTCAAGTTTGAACGGCTTAATAATTGCTTCGATCTTTTTCATGGACACTTCTTCCTCGCCTGCCGCGGCCAACGCGGCCTTCGAGGGGAACCACGTAGCAGGGGCCGTGCCATTCTCGCAATTGCCAATGCGCGCAGTTTTTCAGCACTTTGTGGGGTTAATTGGCGCAGGGTTCCGAGGGTATGCACAATTTATATGCAATATGCCCAATTTATAGTCCCCGCTTGCTTTGCCCACCCCATTGCCCGGCCGCCACCTCTTTGCCACTTTGCGGAAGGGCACACGAAGGACAGCTATGACGGGGCGGCAGCTTAATCCGGTTTTCGAAGGACTGGGCACGACCATCTTCACGGTGATGTCGGCCCTGGCCGTTCAGCACCAGGCGATCAATCTAGGTCAGGGCTTTCCGGACGAAGACGGCCCCCTGGGTATCCGCGAGGCGGCGGCGCGCGCGCTGCGCGATGGGCCCAACCAGTACCCGCCCATGCAGGGCGTTCCGGTGCTGCGTCAGGCCATCGCGGCGCATGCCAAGCGGTTTTACGATCTCGATTTCGATCCCGACAGCGAAGTTTTGGTGACCTCCGGTGCGACAGAGGCGCTGACCGATTGCATCATGGGCCTGATCGCGCCGGGTGACGAAGCGGTGTTGATCGAGCCTTGCTATGATTCCTATCCGCCCATCCTGGATGCGATGGGGGCCAAGACGAAAAGTCTGCGCCTGACCGCTCCCGATTTCCGGCTGACGGAAGAAGCGT
The DNA here is from genome assembly GCA_947473475.1 of Alphaproteobacteria bacterium. Classification (GTDB taxonomy): domain Bacteria; phylum Pseudomonadota; class Alphaproteobacteria; order Micropepsales; family Micropepsaceae; genus CAIYRG01. The sequence continues at coordinate 83,056 of CANJBZ010000002.1, read as the reverse complement.
TGGCGTCCGTCTTCTCCGAGCGCACCAAGCTGATCATGGTCAATTCACCGCTCAACCCGATTGGGCGGGTGTTCGACCGGGCGGAGTTGGAACTGCTGGCCCGGTTTCTGGAACGCTACGACGCCCATGCGGTGTGCGATGAGGTGTACGAGCATCTGGTTTTCGATGGGCGCGCGCACGTCCCGCTGGTTTCGCTTCCTGGCATGCGCGAGCGGTGTGTGCGCGTCGGCTCGGCGGGAAAGATGTTTTCCCTGACGGGCTGGAAGATCGGCTGGATCGCCGGGCCGAAGCGGTTGATCCAGACAATCGCCAAGGCGCATCAGTTCAATACGTTCACGACATCGCCTGCGCTGCAGATCGGCGTTGCCCACGGCCTGATGCACGAAATGGACTTCGCCCTGGAAAACGCACGCCAATTGCAGAAGAAGCGCGATTTGATCGGTGGGGCGTTGGCGGCGGCAGGCTTTGACGTCATGCCGAGTGAAGGGACCTATTTCATCACGACGTCCATTCGGGGCCTGACCAATGAGCCCGATCAGGAATTCTGCAAACGCATGACGCGCGAGGCGGGGATTACGCCGATTCCCCTTTCGGTGTTCTATGGTCCGGGCGGGCCGACCGATTTGGTCCGCTTTGCCTTCTGCAAAAAGGTGGCGGTTCTTGAGGAAGCGGGGATGCGCTTGAAGAAGCATTTTTCCGCAGCCGCAGGATGAGCGGCGAAGTCCTCACGGTTGCGGAAATGGGCGAGGCCGACCGGCTTGCCGTGGCTGCTGGTGTGCCTTCCATCAAGCTGATGGAGAATGCCGGCGCGGCGATCGCCGATGCGGTCGATGCGCTGTACCCGTTTGCCCATGTCGTCGTTCTGTGCGGCCCCGGCAACAATGGCGGCGATGGGTATTGCGCGGCCGTCAAGTTGCGCGAGCGCGGGTATCAGGTGCGCGCCGTCTCCGTTGCCCCGGCTGACGGCCTGAAGGGTGACGCGGCCGAAATGGCCAAACGCTGGCGCGGGCCGTTCCTGCCGTTCGGAGCGGATGCGTTCAAAGGCGCCACGCTCATCATCGACGCGCTTTTCGGCGCGGGCCTTTCGCGTCCCTTGGAGGGAGTGGCCGCAGACGCCGTGCGCGCGGCCAATGCCAGCGGCTTGCCGGTTCTGGCTGTCGATGTGCCGAGCGGTTTGCACGGCGATCTGGGCCGTCCTTTAGATGGGCCAGATGGTCTGTGCATGCGCGCCAGCCATACGGTGACGTTCTTCCGTAGGAAGACGGGGCATCTGTTCTTTCCCGGACGGGCTTTGTGCGGAGAGGTTCGCGTCGCCGATATCGGTATTCCCGAGTCCGTCTTGCAGACCATCGGCGTCAAAACCTTCGAGAATGGCCGCGATCTGTGGCGGGGAAAATTCCCCGCGCTTTCACCCACGGCCCATAAATACGACCGCGGCCATGCAGTTATTGTCAGCGGTCCGATGCACGCCACTGGCGCGGCACGGCTGGCGGCGCGGGGCGCGCTGAGGGTCGGGGCAGGGCTAGTCAGTGTTGCCAGCCCGCTTGATGCGGTTGGCGTCAATGCCGCGCATCTCACCGCCATCATGATAAAGCCGTTCGAGGGCGCGAAAGGTCTAAGCGCGCTTCTCAGCGACAAGCGCTTCAACGCGGTCGCGCTTGGGCCGGGCTGCGGGGTAGGGGCAGAGACGCAGGACCTCACCGCCGCAGCGCTCGCAAGCGGCGCTGCCGTTGTGCTGGACGCCGATGCGCTGACGTCTTTCGCAGAGGATCCCGCTGCGCTGTTTCGCCAACTGCATGCCAAGGCTGTTCTTACCCCTCACGATGGGGAGTTCGAGCGCATCTTTCCGGGCTTGCTGAAGCGTTCCGGCTCACGCCTGCTGGCCGCGCGTGAAGCGGCATCGGCGGCGGGCTGCGTAGTTCTTCTGAAAGGCGCCGATACCGTCGTCGCGGCCCCGGACGGTAGGGCGGCCATTAACCCTAATGCGCCACCCACGCTGGCAACGGCGGGGGCGGGCGATGTGCTGACCGGCATGATTACCGGCCTGCTGGCGCAAGGCATGGATGCGTTTTATGCAGCCAATGCCGCTGCCTGGATACATGGAGACGCGGCGAACCGTTTTGGGCTCGGATTGATCGCGGAAGACCTTCCCGAATTGCTGCCGGTTGTGCTTCGCGCGCTGGCCGGACATGACCGGCGAACCAATGAACGCCGTAGCTCGGATTAAATATATGCTATTTGCGGTAAGTGGTTGTGCCGCTCACTTTTGCGACGCAAATGTTTCCATAACTTTGGGTACGAGGCGCTCGCTGAATCCTGCTGCAATGCAAAGAAACAGTGTGACACCGTGGCTTCCCATGTTGAACAGGTTGGACAAAACGCCGGCCTTCGCGGCGGTGTAAATGATTGTCGCCATGGCTGCGCCGGTAAGGAGTCGCAGCATCGTCACGCGGAGCGTTGCCGCAAGTTCGGGAATGCGGGTTCCTTGGCCCTGGCTCGGCAGATTGGTGACCGCACTGACGGCCGCCCCGAGCAGACCGGCCAGCCATACGAGCGGCAACGCCCCCCACGGGTTCACGGGCATGTCCACATTTGGGGCATGTTCTAAGAATGCGACGCCAGAAAACGCTGCGAGTAACAAGGGAATAATCACGGCAAAGTGGATAGCTCTCCAGCGGAGAAGGCCGTCTTTGTAAGCCTCGTTGGCGAAATGCTCGTCCTTAAGAGAGGCTGCTTCGTAAATGCGGGCCCTAAAATCGTCACAGCCTTCATTTAGCAGTTCTTCAATAGCGTCCTTCCGCCACTTCCTCAACTTTTCGGCCTCGTGCCTCAGAGTGACCGCAGAAGCGTACAATTCCGCAGGTGTGGCGACGAAAAAATAAAGTCTACGCGAGAGGTGATAACACCGCCACGCGCGTTCGATTTCACCTTTAACAACCGCGTCGTTCGCGGCGGATAATGCGTCCGTTATCGCCGTGAATTTTTCAGACGGTTCTTCCCGCTTCTGCCGTGCCGCCAGTTCTTTTTCGTACGCCGATATTTCTGCCTCAATCCTCTTCCAACTGGAAAGACGAGGCAGCCTTTTCAATCTTACGCACAAGCTCATCGTGCGGTCCTCCGGCGGCCGTAGATTTTAAGAATAAGCTCGCTCTGGTCTTTATGAGTCAGGCACTCTATCGCCTGCTCTGGTGATAGCCACTCGGCGGTAACCGCCTCACTGTCTTTGGGCGACAAATTTGTCTCGGCGGTGCCAACGCTCATGCGCCAGTACACAGCAATTTTGCGCGTGCTACCCACACTGTAAGAATTGGTTCCCGCGAATTCGTGCACCGTGGGCGAAAGCCCGGTTTCTTCGTTCACCTCACGAAGAGCCGTTTCCAGGAGGGTTTCGCCGGGTTTGCGCTTACCTTTAGGGAGTGCACACTCGCGTCCATATCTTTCGCGATGGACGACGGCGATCAATTTCCCTTCGGAGGTTTCGCGCTCGACAATTCCGCCTGCTGCCTCAATCAGCCGGGGAGGGCCGTTTTCCATGATCGAGAATCCCCTTTTGCTCGCGCATACGTTGTACATGGTATCAAGAATGGAGGTTTTTTACTTGTCATTCGCCAGCGCTCACGAAATCGCGGCGTGCGCTGGGTTCCGCTTTCCTCTAGGTTGGTCCGATGCAGTCCGTCCGCCTTCGTTCACAATCAGCTTCCGCAAGCGCGGGAAGCCCGCTTTTTTCCCATGCTCCGTATCGCCCGCTGGGTCATCCGGCCCCCTTTCTGCCGATGTCGCGTGCGGAGATGGAGGCCCTCGGCTGGGACAGTTGTGACGTCATCGTTGTGACCGGCGATGCCTATGTGGACCATCCGAGTTTCGGCATGGCGATCATCGGCCGGCTGCTGGAAGCGCAAGGCTTTCGCGTCGGCATCATCGCGCAGCCCGATTGGCAGAGCGCCGACCCGTTCAAAGTACTCGGCAGGCCAAACCTGTTCTTCGGCGTTACCGGCGGCAACATGGATTCCATGGTGAACCGCTACACGTCCGACCGCCGTCTGCGCCACAACGACAGCTACACGCCGGGCGGGGAGGGCGGAAAGCGTCCCGATCGGGCGGTGATCGTTTATGCCCAGCGGTGCCGCGAAGCCTTCCCTGGCGTGCCCATTGTTCTCGGCGGCATTGAAAGCTCGCTGCGGCGCATCGCGCATTACGATTATTGGTCCGACAAAGTACGCCGGTCCGTTCTGCCCGACGCCAAAGCCGACATACTGCTCTTCGGCAATGCCGAACGCGCTGTCGTCGAAGTTGCGCATCGCATTGCCAATGGAGAAACCGCGTCGGCCATCGATGACGTCCGCGGCGTCGCGGTCATGAAATCGAAAGTGCCGGAGGGCTGGCTCGAGTTGCATGCCGACGACATCGCCAGCGATGACGAAGGCGCGCGCGTTGTCCGGAATACGCAAGCGGTCGTGCGCTTGCCGTCGTTCGAGCAGGTGCGGGACGATCCGGAAACCTATGCCCGCGCCTCGCGTGTGCTCCATCGCGAAAGCAATCCGGGCAATGCGCGTGCGCTCGTGCAGCGCCATGGCGATCGCGAGCTTTGGGTGACGCCGCCGCCTATTCCGCTGGCTACGCCGGAAATGGATAGCGTCTACGATTTGCCCTATGCGCGCGGGCCGCATCCTTCCTACGAAGGGGCGAAAATCCCCGCGTGGGATATGATCAAGTTTTCCGTCACGATCATGCGCGGTTGTTTCGGCGGCTGCACGTTCTGCTCCATCACCGAGCATGAGGGCCGCATTATTCAGAACCGGTCCGAAACGTCGGTTCTGAAGGAAATCGAGATCATCCGCGACAAGACGGAAGGTTTCACGGGCGTTATTTCCGACATCGGCGGTCCGACCGCCAACATGTACCGCATGGCGTGCAAGGACCCGGAGATTGAACGCAGTTGCCGCCGCCTTTCCTGCGTCCATCCCGGCATCTGCCCCAACCTCAACACATCGCATGACGCGCTGATCGGGCTGTACCGCAAGGTGCGCGCGGTGCCGGGCGTGAAGAAAGTCCATGTCGCGTCAGGCGTGCGCTACGACCTTGCCGTCGAGAGCCCCGCTTATGTGAAGGAATTGGTCACCCACCATGTCGGCGGCTATCTGAAGATCGCGCCCGAACACACGGAAGCCGGCCCGCTTTCCAAAATGATGAAGCCGGGCATCGGCGCGTATGATCGCTTCAAGGAGATGTTCGACAAGGCCGCCAAGGAAGCGGGCAAGCAGTATTTTCTCATTCCCTATTTCATTGCCGCTCATCCCGGCACCACGGATGAAGACATGCTGCACCTCGCGCAGTGGCTGAAGAAGAACAAATACCGCGCCGATCAGGTGCAGACGTTTCTGCCGTCACCGATGGCGCTGGCGACGGCGATGTACCATTCCGGAAAGAATCCGCTGAAAGCCGTGCGCCGCGGCCGTTCGGAAGAGGTTGTCTCCGCCACGGGTCTAAAACAGCGTCGCCTGCACAAGGCGTTTCTGCGCTACCACGATCCTGAGAACTGGCCGGTCTTGCGTGAAGCGTTGAAGAGCATGGGCCGCTCCGACCTGATCGGCTCCGGCAAAGACCAACTCGTGCCGGCGTCCCAGCCCCCAGAGCGCAAAGGCAGCTACCAGCCGCGCGGCGGACAGAAGTTCACAACCAAAGGTGTGCTCGGGGCGCGTTCCGGTTTACCCAAACGCAGGCCATGATCCTCCCCTGCGGAGCGCAGCGTAGCGGGGGGAGGGGGACCGCGAAGTGGTGGTGGGGGCGGCCACCGCTCAGCTCCTCAATAGTCCAAGCATAAAAAAATCTGCGCTTCACGACGAGGGATTGAGCGCGCGGCAGCCCCCTCCACCATGCTTCGCATGGTTCCCCTCCCCCGCTTCGCAGGGGAGGAGCTTCTATTTCAGCTCTACCAACGCGACGATGTTTTCTCCTGACTCTGCTATCGCGAGATTGCCGTCCTTGGTTGCCATCATGTTGCGCACGGTGCCGCCGCCGGAGGGGATTTTCCAGGTCTGGAATTTCTCCGTCTTCGGATCGAAGCGAACCAGCGTGTTGGGCGAAGCACCGGACTCGCTATACCAGACCGCGTCGTCGGCGCCTGCGGTGATGCCGTAGGGCGCGGAATCCAAGCCCGCCGGTGATTTCCATTCCTTGGACTTGCCGGTCTTCGGATCGTACATGCCGAGATAGCCGCGTGTGTAATCGCCGTACCAGAGAACATCGTCCTTGGTGATCGCAATCCGGCGCGGGCGCGTGTCGCGATTGGGCAAAGTGTATTCGGTGATCTTCATCGTCTTGGGATCGATGCTGGCCACCTTATTGGCGCCGAACTCGCAGAAGAATGGGACGCCCTTGGAACTCATCACGATGCCGTACGGCGCGGCAAAGCGCGTCGGCACCTGCACCATTTTCACCTCGCCGGTCTTGGGATCGACGCGTCCGACCTGGTTCGCGCCCTGCGCCGTGAACCACAAAATGCCGTCGGGATCGAACACCAGCGAATGTGGATCGCGCGCGCCCGGCGTCGGGTACTGCGTGACCTTGCCCGTCTTGGGATCGAGCTTGCCGACATAGCCCGCGAAATTGCCGGTGAACCAGATGTTGCCGTCTTTATCGCCCATCAGGCCGTGCGGGCCGGAGCTTGCGGGCAGGGGATAATCTTTCACCTGACCGGTTTTTGTATCGACGCGTCCCAGCACATTGCCGAGCTGGCCCGAATACCAGATCGAGCCATCGGCGGCCGCATACGGATCGTGCGGGAACGCGCGCGTCGGCAGTTTGAACTCTTTGAAGTTTGCCTGCACCGTGCCGGAAATCGTCGCGACGTTCGACTTGGCCTTCGGTGGAAAATTCGATGCGAGGTAATTTGTCACCACCGAAATCTGTTCGGGCTTAAGCACCGCGCCCATCATGATCATGTTGTGGACGACGGTGTCCCATTCCTCGCGGCTATGGCCCGAATTGGTGATGCGCAGCACCTCGTGACAGACCGTGCATTGCGTCTCTACGATCTGCTTGCCGTTGCCGTTGGGAAGCTGACTTTGAGCAAAGGCCGGAAGGACAAGGACCGCGGCACCAGCCGAGATCAAGGCAAGCGAAAAGCTCTTCATGGCATCCCTCCTGAAGGCGAATAGCGTTGGCGGCAATCTAGCGAGCCCCTCTCATGCCCTCAATGCACGATGGCGCGAAGAGGCTGGCGCTGGGGCCACCTCTTCGTGATAGGGTCCCCCCGCCAAAATTAACGGTACCAAGCCTCAGGGGGATATGAGCGAGGATCGTGTTTTCGCCAAATGTGCTTGGCGGATCATTCCGTTTGTGACGCTGCTGTATGTCGTGAGCTTCCTTGATCGGGTGAATGTCGGCTTTGCCGCGCTCACCATGAATAAGGATCTGGGTTTCAGCCCAGCGATATACGGCATCGGCGCCGGGATTTTCTTCCTGGGCTATGGGCCGTTTCAGTTTCCGGCCAATCTGATGCTGCACCGGATCGGAGCGCGCCGGTGGCTGTTCGCCATTTTGGCGACATGGGGCGCGGTATCGGCAGGCAATGCGCTTATTGCGGGCCAGTCCAGCTTTTTCTTCCTGCGCTTTTTGCTGGGATTGGCGGAATGCGGTTTGGTTCCGGGTGTCCTGCTCTATCTAACCTATTGGTTTCCGCTCGCCTATCGCGCGCGCTTCTCGGCCACCTTTCTTGCCGGAAGCCCGCTTGCGTTCGTCATCGGCGGACCGCTGTCGGGACTGATTCTGCAAATGGACGGCCTGGGCGGCCTGCATGGGTGGCAATGGCTGTTCATCCTTGAAGGATTGCCTGCCTGCGTACTGGCCTTCTTCGTCCTGAGTTATCTTCCCGACCGTCCGTCGGAAGCAAATTTTCTATCCCCGGATGAAAAGGCGCTTGTCACCGCGCGTTTGGCGGCCGATCCGAAAACAGAAAAATCGAGCCTCACCTCGGTCCTTTTGGACGGACGCGTGATCGCTCTGGGTTTCGTGAATTTCGGCGTGCTGGCCGGCGGCTATGGCGCGGGCCTGTGGTTGCCGCAGATCATCGCATCCATGGGATTTTCGGTGCTGGCCACCGGCTTTATGATTGTGGTCCCGTACCTCGTGGCGGTCGTCGTGATGATTCTCTGGGGCCGTTCCAGCGATTTCCGCGACGAACGCATCTGGCACATTGCCATCCCGGCTTTTGTCGCGGCGGCGGGTTTTATGGTCGCCAGTATCTCCCCATCGACGACTGTAAAACTGATTGCGCTTTCCTTCGTCGCCACCGGCATATTCGCTTCGCTGGCGCCGCAGGTCAGCGCGGTGTCGTCGTTCCTGTCGGGGCCGGCTGTTGCGGCGGGAATAGGTCTCATGACCGCCATAGGAACCACGGGCGGACTGGTCGGCCCGGTCCTCACGGGGTTTCTCACGAAGGATGGGGACTATAGCCGGGCGATGATGGCGCTCGCGTCCGCGTTGTTCATGGCGGGTGTCCTGGCGCTGATCGTCGGCCGCTCCATGGCGCCGCGCCAGCCGGTGCGCGGCCCATGAACGAGGATCGCCTCTTCGCCAAATGCGCGTGGCGCCTCATTCCGTTCATGGTGGTGCTGTATGTCGTGAATTTTCTCGACCGCGTGAATGTGGGTTTCGCGGCGCTCACTATGAATCGCGACTTGGGTTTTCACCGGCGATTTACGGCTTCGGTGCGGGGCTCTTCTTCGTCGGATATTTTCTCTGCCAGGTGCCTGCGAATCTGATTCTTGGGCGGATCGGCGCGCGCCGCTGGATTTGCGTGATTCTCGCGGTGTGGGGCGTCATCTCCGTCGCGAACGCCGCTATTGCCGGACAGGCGAGCTTTTACACGCTGCGCTTCCTGCTGGGTGTCGCGGAGGCCGGATTTTTCCCCGGCATGATTTTCTACCTGACGCTCTGGTTCCCGCGCTTCTATCGTGCGCGCTTCACGGCGAGCTTCATGACCGCTGTGCCGCTTGCCAACATAATTGGCGCGCCGATTTCGGGCATGCTTCTGGGGATGAACGGTTCGGGCGGTCTTGCTGGCTGGCAATGGATGTTTCTGCTGGAGGGCATTCCGGCCTGCATTCTTGCGTTCGCCGTTTTGAAGTTCCTTCCCGATGGGCCTAAGGACGCGCCCTGGCTGGACCAGACGGAGAAACAGGCGATTGCCGCCCGGCTCGCCGCGGAGGACGCAACCTCTCACCACAGCCTTGGACCCGCGCTGCTCGACCCGCGAGTCTTGCTGCTATGCCCCGTCGGACTTGGTCTTTCCTTTGGGAATTACGGGGTTGGGCTATGGCTGCCGCAGATCGTCCAGTCCATGGGGTATTCGAATCTGGCCACCGGGTTCATTGTGGCGGTGCCTTCGGTGGCTGGAATGGGGGCCATGGTGTTTTGGGGCCGATCGAGCGACAGGCATGGTGAGCGCGTGAAGCATGTGGCGGCCGCGGCTCTGCTGGCCGCCGTTTCCCTGGTAATCGCAAGTCTTTCCGGGTCCAATTTGGCCGTCCTCGTGGCACTGACGTTCGCCACGGTTGGCATTTATTCGGCTCTGCCGACCTTCTACAGCGTGCCCTCGATGTTCCTCAGCGGCACGGCGGCGGCCGGCGGCATTGCCCTGGTGAACACCTTCGGCACGGGATTAGGCGGCTTTCTGGGCCCAACCGTCGTCGGCCTGCTGCGGCAATCGACCGGCGGTTATGGAGCGGGAATGCAGGCTTTGGCCGTGGGTCTGGCCATGGCGGCGGGGATTTTGCTGTTTCTCGGCCAGGCCGGGAGGCGCGCCGCACGCGCTTCCGCCATAATACCCGAAAGCTCACCCTAGCCCCCGTATGAAACGCTGTGATATAGGGGCCGCCTCTTTGCGCGGCCGGACGGGTTAAAACAACGTTGCGTAGAGCTCGTAATGCGGGCGTGGTGGAACTGGCAGACACGCAGGATTTAGGTTCCTGTGACGCAAGTCGTGTGGGTTCAAATCCCTCCGCCCGCACCAGTTTTGCTAAGCCTTAACGGCCGGTTTCTTGGCCAGACCAACTCGGATTCAGATCATGCAAATTACCGAAACTCTCTCCCAGCCGCTCCGCCGCGAATTCACCGTCACGATCGGCGCGGGCGACCTCGACGCCAAGCTCACCGGCAAAATCGTCGAGATGCGGCCCAAGATTCATCTGAAAGGGTTTCGGCCCGGCAAGGCGCCCGTCTCGTTCCTGAAGAAGACCTACGGCAAGTCGCTGATGGGCGACATCGTCAACGAGACGATCAACCAGTCCAGCGAGCAGGTGCTCAAGGAAAAGGAAATCAAACCGGCGGCGCAGCCCCGGGTCGATTTCGTCAATGCGCTGGATACGGTGCTTGCGGGCAAAGCCGACCTCGAATTCACCATGAAGGTGGATTTGATGCCGAACTTCGAGCTGGCCAATCTGAGCGACCTGAAAGCCGAGCGTTTGGTTTCGGACGTCACCGATGACGTGATCGAACAATCGCTGAAGCGTCTGGCCGATTCGCAAAAGACGTACACGGACAAGGGCGAAGGCGCTGTCGCCGAAAATGGCGATGCCGTCACCATCGATTTCGAAGGCAAGATCGACGGCGAAGCATTCGAAGGCGGCAAGGCGGAAGATTTCGACCTGACGCTCGGCTCGGGTGCGTTCATTCCGGGCTTCGAAGATCAGCTCATCGGCACCAAGGCCGGCGACGAGCGCACGGTCAGTGTGAAATTCCCGGAGAGCTACGGCGCCAAAAATCTGGCGGGCAAAGACGCCGAATTCGCCGTGAAGGTGAAAGCCGTCAAAGCGCCGGGCGATGTCGCGATCGATGACGAACTCGCCAAGAAAGTCGGCCTCGAATCACTCGACGATCTGAAGGCGCGCCTCACGGAGCAGATGCAGGGCGAGTATGCCCGCGCCAGCCGCACGCATCTCAAGCGCCGCATTCTGGACGCCTTGGATGCCGCCCACAGTTTCGATCTGCCGCAAGGCATGGTCGATGCAGAATTCGAGGCCATTTGGGCACAAGTGAAAGCCGAACTTGAGCGCGAGGGCGCCTCACCGGAAGACGAGGGCAAGAGCGAAGACGACCTGAGAGCCGAATACCGGACGATTGCCGAACGGCGCGTTCGGTTGGGCTTGGTTCTCGCCAAGGTCGGCGAGCAGAACGCCATCACCGTCAGCCAGGACGAGGTCAACAGGGCGCTCGCGGCTCGCGCACGGCAATTCCCCGGCCAGGAGCAGCAGGTTGTCCAGTATTACACCAGCAATCCGCAGGCGATGGCGGAGCTGCGCGTGCCGCTGTTCGAAGATAAGGTTGTCGACTTCCTGGGCGAGCTGGTTCAGGTCGAGGACCGCAAGGTCGATCGCGATATCCTGTTCGTCGATCCGGACGAGGCGGAAGAAAAGCTGAAAGCGGGGCCCGCTGCCCCTGCCGCCGAACCGGCAGCGGCTGAGCAAAGCGACGAAGCGGCGCCGGCCAAGCCCGCCAAGAAGTCCCGCGCCAAAAAAGCGGCAGATTCCGACGAAGGTCAGGACGGCTCGGTCGAAAGTTAAGCGGAAAGCAAAGTTTCCGAGGGAAGAATGCGCCCCGCTGGTGCAAGGGGTGAAAACCGGCCAAGGTAACCTTACTTAAGCAAGGTGCAGCCCCGGTTCGAATCGGGTAACTCAAGGAAACGCATGAGAGACCTTCAAGACGCCCATATGAGTATGCTTGTGCCTATGGTGGTCGAACAGACCGCGCGGGGCGAGCGGGCTTACGATATCTATTCCCGGCTCCTCAAGGAGCGGATCATCTTCGTCACCGGTCCCATCGAGGACAATGTCGCGACCCTGATTATGGCGCAGCTGCTCTTTCTTGAGGCGGAAAATCCCAAAAAAGAGATCGCGATGTACATCAACTCGCCGGGCGGTCTGGTGACCTCGGGCCTGGCGATCTATGACACGATGCAATACATCCGTCCTGCGGTTCAGACGCTGTGCGTGGGCCAAGCGGCTTCGGCGGCATCTCTCCTGCTGTGTGCCGGTGAAAAGGGGCAACGCTTTAGCTTGCCCAATTCCCGAGTGATGGTGCATCAGCCTTCCGCGTCCTACCGCGGTCAAGCTAGCGAAATTGCCCGCCACGCACAGGAAATCGTGAAGCTTAAGCGTCGCCTCAATGAAATCTACGCCAAGCACACGGGCCAATCGGTCGAAGCGGTTGAAAAAGCTCTGGATCGGGACACTTATATGACAGCCGAAGAGGCGCGTGCCTTTGGGTTGCTGGACGAGGTGTATTCCAAACGTCCGGGTAGCGAAGGTCACGATAGGAAGTAGTTTTTCCTCGAAACCAGGAACGTGGCAAAGAAAAGGCCGTATTTTCACGCGCGGAAGATCGGCTTAAACAATTCTTGATCCTGGTCCTCCTATCGTGATCGTATAGAGAGTCGAGGGACCCGGTTCAGCGCCCCGGGTCTGGCGCGTTATTTGCGAGCCCTGGGCTATACCGTATCAAACCGGGCAAGCCGGGATCGTTTTGGAAGGAGTTCGAATGAGCAAGTCGGGTGGGTCTGAGTCCAAGAACACCCTCTATTGCTCCTTCTGCGGAAAGAGCCAGCACGAGGTCCGCAAGCTGATTGCGGGCCCGACGGTGTTCATTTGCGATGAATGCGTCGAATTGTGCATGGAAATCATCCGCGAGGAAAACAAGACTTCATTTATGAAGTCCCGCGAAGGGGTCCCGTCACCGTCCGAGATTTTCAAAGTCCTGGACGATTACGTCGTGGGCCAGAGCCACGCCAAGAAGGTGTTGGCCGTCGCGGTGCATAATCACTACAAGCGCATCAACCACGCCGGTAAATCCGGTGAGGTGGAGCTGGCGAAATCCAACATCCTGCTGGTCGGCCCGACGGGCTGCGGCAAGACCTTGCTGGCACAGACGCTCGCCCGCATCCTGGATGTGCCGTTCACCATGGCCGATGCCACGACGCTGACCGAAGCCGGCTATGTCGGTGAGGACGTCGAGAACATCATTCTCAAGCTGCTGCAAAACGCCGACTACAATGTCGAGCGCGCGCAGCGTGGCATCGTCTATATCGACGAAGTCGATAAGATCAGCCGCAAGTCCGACAATCCCTCGATCACAAGGGACGTTTCGGGCGAAGGCGTGCAGCAGGCGCTTCTGAAGATCATGGAAGGCACGGTTGCCAGCGTGCCTCCGCAGGGCGGCCGCAAGCACCCGCAGCAGGAATTCCTGCAGGTCGATACGACGAACATTCTGTTCATCTGCGGGGGCGCGTTCGCCGGTTTGGACAAGATCATTTCGTCGCGCACGCAAGGCACGAGCATGGGCTTCGGCGCCAATGTGCGCTCGGCCGATGAGCGGTCGACCGGTGCGGTTCTGCGTGAAGTGGAGCCGGAAGATCTGCTGAAGTTCGGGTTGATCCCGGAATTCATCGGCCGTCTGCCGATCCTTGCGACGCTGGAAGATCTGGACGAGCGGGCGCTGATCGAAATTCTGACGCGGCCGAAAAATGCACTCGCCAAGCAGTATCAGCGCATGTTCGAGATGGAAGGCGTCAAGCTGCGCTTCCACGACGATGCGCTGAATTCGATTTCCCGCAGAGCGATTGCGCGCAAGACCGGCGCGCGCGGACTGCGCTCCATTCTGGAAGGCATTCTGCTCGAAACGATGTTCGAGCTGCCGGGCCTGAACGGTGTGCAGGAAGTTGTCATCACGCCGGACGTTGTGGAAGGCCGGGCCCGCCCGCTTTACACCTACAGCGACAAAGCCCAGCCGCGCGAACAAACCGCGTCGTAACCAGTCCAGCTATGTAATTGAAAAGGGCGGCCATCGTGCCGCCCTTTTGCATTCGGCCTCCCTCGCCCCCGCAGGAGGAGAGGGGGCGGTCTCTCCGCGGCCCCTAACCCAACGACACCATGCCGCTCCAGAACTGCGTGCCTTTGGATGTATCGACATCGTACTTCCGCGCGAATGTCAGTTTGCCGTCCGCGCCGATGCGATAGACCGTCAGCCCGGCGCTCAAATTACTGACGGTGTTTCCCTCACGCATCAGGATCGGATTGACGCTCGCCGCGACCAGCATGCGCCCCGAAGGATCGCTGCCGAACGTACGCAGCTGATTGGCGTGGCCGTCTGCGTTTTGGATAAGCGTCGGCTCGCCGGTTTTCTGGTCGATGGACCAAACCGCCATATTGTTTTCGCCGCCCGCGAAAATTTTCTTGCCCTGAAAATCGACAAGGTTCGAATTGCGGTTGGCCTGATAAACAAACCGCCCGTTCGGATGGACGTGAATCGTGCCGGCGCCCTGACCGGGGCGGCGGTTGTTCGGCTCGCCCAGCGAATCTTTCATGAACAGGGGATCGCGTGACAGCGTGCCGTCCGCCTGCAGAGCATAGGTGTACAGCTTGTTCTGCCGTTCCAGCGACACATAGACGAAGGGCAGGGTGGGGTGAAAATCCAGGTGCCGCGGGCCGAAGCCATAGCCATTGCCAGGGGCATATGAGGCGAGATTGGCGAGTTGCCCATCGTTGAGTCCGAACACTTTCAGCGAGCCTGGATCTTCGCCTTTCCCGCCGTCCGGATTGTTGCCGCGGCAGACAAGAATCACCGTCTTGTTCGATGGAGTCGTCCGAATCTGATGCGAATAGATTCCAACATCGGGCTTGCTGCGCTGCTGTACCAAAGCGCCGAACGTGCCATCGGCATTGATTCGGTGAACGGTGACGTGGCTGGGTTCGTTGTAGGCGATCATCGCAAAACCGCCGGCGCCATCGACGCTGATATGGATGGGGCGCGAATCGAGCGTCAGCGGTTGCCCGTGCGGAGTCAGGGCGCCGGTGGCGGGGTCGATGCGAAAAGCGTTTGCGAAATGTTTGTTGCCCTGGTTGGCCGCGCCGCCACCGGGTTGTCCGTTGCTGGATGCGACGTAAAAAAATCGCTTCGAGGGATGGGGCCACGCATATTGCACCCCGGCGGGAAGCATGACTGAGGAACGGCGGGTCAGTGTTGCCGCGTCGGCATCGACGTCATACAGGGATAGTTCGGGCCCCAGATTGGCGTAGAACACGGTTTTCCCCCTCGCGGTTTGGGCAAAGGATTTTCCAGTGGCAGCCAACGTGCCGGCCACAAGCCCTGTAAAGGTACGGCGGTTGATCATCTCACGCCCCTCAAATTGTTTTTGGAAATGCGGCCCCTGCGCAACAATGGTCCCGTGGCACGCATCATGACAACACGTCTGACCGGCCGCCAAGCCCCCTGGCGCACGATATTTGTAAGAGGTAACGCCAGCTTAACCAGGTAAGCTGAGGAAAACGCTGATTTACCCGCGGGGTTCATGGGGATAACCTTGAAACCTCCCTGGTCGGGGGCCACCTTATTCCGCGAAAGGTGGCCCGTATGGGTGCCGAAACATCGTCCATGAGCCCATTTCCGGGGCATGGAAATTCGCCCGGTAACGATGCCACAGGCAAACGTTTAAGGCTTGCGTGCTAGTTTAACCGGGCAAGGAGTACTCAATGTCTGAGTCTTTGAATCCAGAAAATCCGCCCCCTCCCTCCGTCCCTCCTGCGTCGGAGGGGCATTTGTCCGCAGTGCTTCCGCTGCGCGACATCGTCGTTTTCCCGCACATGATCGTTCCGCTCTTCGTGGGCCGCGAGAAGTCCGTCCGCGCACTCGAAGAGGTCATGAACGAGGAGAAGCAGATTCTCCTCCTGACGCAGAAGAACGCCGGCGAAGACGATCCGTCGCCGGACGGGCTCTATCGCGTCGGTACCATGGCGACCGTCCTTCAGCTCCTGAAGCTGCCCGACCAGACCGTTCGCGTTCTCGTCGAGGGCAAGGGGCGCGCGCGCGTGAAGACGTTTTCTCCGCGTACGGACTTTTTCCAGGCTATCGTCGAGCCGATCCCCGAAGAAGCCGGCAATGCGCAGGAAATAGAAGCGCTGGTGCGCTCGGTGAAAACCAATTTCGAGGGCTATATCAAGCTCAACAAAAAGGTCCCCGCCGAGACTTTGGCTTCGGTATCGCAAATCGACGACCCGGCTAAACTCGCCGACACGGTCGCCTCGCATCTGACGGTCAAAATTCCCGATCGCCAGCAATTGCTGGAGACGCTCAACACCGTTGAGCGCCTGGAGCGCGTGCTTGCGCTGATCGAAGGCGAAATCGGCGTGCTGCAGGTTGAGCGCAAGATCAGAAGCCGCGTCAAGCGCCAGATGGAGAAGACGCAGCGCGAATATTATTTGAACGAGCAGTTGAAGGCGATCCAGAAGGAGCTTGGCGAAGGCGACGAAGGCCGCGACGAGATGGCCGAACTCGAGGAGCGCATCAAGAAGGCGAAGCTTTCCAAGGAAGCGCGCGAAAAGGCGCAGGCCGAAGTTAAAAAGCTGCGGTCGATGAGCCCGATGTCGGCGGAAGCCACCGTCGTGCGCAACTATCTCGATTGGATGCTCTCGCTGCCTTGGGGCAAGCGGACCAAAGTCAAGAAGGACCTCGCGCTCGCTGAAAACGTGCTGCACGAGGATCATTACGGCTTGGAGAAGGTCAAGGAACGCATCCTTGAATATTTGGCGGTGCAGAGCCGTTCGGGCAAAATGAAAGGCCCGATCCTCTGCCTCGTCGGCCCCCCGGGCGTCGGCAAGACCTCGCTCGGCAAGTCGATTGCGCGGGCGACCGGACGCGAATTTGTCCGCATGAGCCTTGGCGGCGTTCGTGACGAAGCGGAAATCCGCGGTCACCGGCGCACCTATATCGGCTCCATGCCTGGTAAGATCATTCAGTCCATGAAGAAGGCGAAGACGGCAAACCCGCTCTTCCTCCTGGACGAAATCGACAAGCTCGGCGCGGATTGGCGCGGCGATCCTTCGGCGGCGCTGTTGGAAGTGCTCGATCCCGAGCAGAACCACGCCTTCAACGATCATTATCTGGAAGTGGATTTCGATCTGTCGGACGTGATGTTCATCACGACGGCCAACACGCTGCGCATGCCGCAGCCGCTGATGGACCGCATGGAGATCATCCGCATCCCCGGCTACACCGAGGATGAAAAAGTCGAGATTGCAAAGCGTCACCTGTTGTCCAAGCAGGTTACCTCGCATGGCCTTAGGGAAGGCGAATGGTCGATCGATGACGACGCGCTTCGAGACCTGATTCGCTACTACACGCGTGAAGCCGGCGTTCGCAGTCTCGAACGCGAATTGGCCAACCTCGCGCGTAAGGCGGTGAAGGCCATCGTCTCGGGCAAGGAAACCAAGATCGAACTCACCAGAGCCAATCTCGGCGACTATGCGGGCGTGCGTAAGCACCGCTATGGCGAGATGGAGGGTGAGGACCAGGTCGGTGTCGTTACGGGCCTCGCATGGACCGAAGTGGGCGGCGAGACGCTGACCATTGAATCGGTCATGGTGCCCGGCAAGGGACGTTTCCAGGCCACCGGTAAGCTTGGCGACGTGATGAAGGAATCGATCGATGCGGCGCGCTCTTATGCCCGCTCGCGGGCGACGGCCTTCGGCATCAAGCCGCCTTTGTTCGACCGGCGTGACATTCATGTCCATGTGCCGGAAGGGGCAACCCCGAAGGATGGACCGTCTGCGGGCGTCGCGATGGCGACATCGATCATCTCGGTGCTAACGGGCATTCCGGTTCGCCGCGATGTGGCGATGACCGGCGAGATTACCTTGCGCGGACGGGTACTGCCGATCGGCGGCCTGAAGGAGAAGCTGCTCGCAGCCCTCCGTACCGGCCTGAAGACCGTCATCATTCCGTCGGAAAACGAGAAGGATCTCGCGGACATACCGGACAATGTGAAGAAAGGACTTGAGATCGTGCCCGTCTCCACCATGGAGGAAGTGGTCAAGATTGCTCTGGTTCGCGCCCCCACGCCGGTCGTCTGGGAAGATCCGGATGACGCGGTCCCGCCCCCGGCCCGTATCGCCGACGACAGCGCCGACGACGCGGTGGTTACGCATTAACTAATAAAGTTACAGAAATCAGTCTCGTACCCCCGCAGGAAATTAACCTGTGGGGGTATTTTTTCAGGTAGGAAGCTTTGACGAGGCCTGAAACCCGGCCTTAAGCTTAGATTCGCGCGGGGACGATCCCGCCATAGGAGAACGCCGTGAACAAAAACGATCTTGTCCAGAAGCTGGCTGAGCGCACCGGACTTTCCAAAATGGACGCCCAAAAGGCCGTCGACGGCGTCTTTGAAGTGGTGACGGAGGCGTTGAAAGAAGGCGACGAAGTTCGCGTCACCGGCTTTGGCGTGTTTGTGGTGTCGTCGCGCGCAGGCGGCAAAGGCCGTAACCCGCAGACCGGCGAAGAAATCACCATCAAGGCTTCCAAGGCGCCCCGTTTCCGTCCGGGCAAGCCGCTCAAGGACGCCCTCAACGGCTGACGCGCCTGGAAACCCTCTCCCACTTTGGGGGAGAGGGTAGGGTGAGGGGGCGGTGCAGAAATAGCGCACCGGCCCCACATGAAAACTGCAGGCCACCGGATCAAGCTCGTTGAAAACGAACAGCGTTCCGGTGCTATAACCCGGCGCGAGCGGGCGGTTAGCTCAGTTGGTAGAGCACTTCGTTTACACCGAAGCTGTCGGCGGTTCGAGTCCGTCACCGCCCACCATTGGTAGAACGCACTCGCCGTATCGATCGGCGCGATGGCGGTTTCAGGCCCGCGCACCTTGTGAGACCAGACAGCCCGCTTCATCGCATGCTTCCCCCGCCGCTAAGCCGGGCGCAGGGGTTTCAACATCGCGCTTCCCAATGAGGGCCGATCGCCGGCAGTCCCAGTTCTGCAAACATCAACAGTGCAAACGCGGCAGCCCCCATCAGCAATCGGGGCAGAACGTCTCTGGCCACACCGAACCTGCGTGCGGTCCAGCGTGAGGCGACCCAGCTAACGGTGAGTATGATGGGCGCTTCGAGCGAGACAGACACGACCTCGCCAAATCTCGGCGCCATCACCAGAACTCGGAAGGAGCCGAGCACGAAGGCAATGACAAATACTGAGCTGAAATAAGCGACCACTGCCTTTAGCGCGGCATTCATCTGGGCTCCTATCGGTCTTGGGAATCGCAACGATGCGGGGCGAGGCGTGCCGCGCCGGTACGCGGTCGTTTTCAAACGGTCTGGCGTGCCTCTGTACTATGCCCCGCAACGGAACTGTCGTGGAGCTTCGGGCTCGCTTTCTCCGCATCCGGTGCTGGGGTAGTGTGATGCTAACCGAACCGTTGGGGGGGCCGGCATGTCCGGATTTGCGTTCATGAAGAGCAATCTAAAATTCCTACGCGTGACCGTTTGCTTCGCGGCTCTTTTTGGCGCCGCCGTCTGTATTTCGCCGGTTCCGCACGCGTTTGCCGCCGAGACGATGTCAACCGCACGGGTGCAGGCCTATGCGAAGCTGCCGGATTGGTCGGGAGTTTGGGTCGGTACGGGCACGCTGTTCGATCAATCGCGCGGGGCGTTAAATCCGAACACCAATCCGAACGCCCGGGACTATCCGCCCTTCAAGCCGGAATGGGAGGCGGCCTATACCAAATTTCTCACTGACGTCGTGCGGCAAGGCAAATTCACCGATCCGCTGTCCGCAGCGTACCCTGCCGGCATGCCGCGGATGATGACTCTTCCCTATGGCTTTCAGTTTGTCGTCTCGCCCGAAATGGTGTGGGTCGTCCATGAGCATCCGGACGTCCGGTTTATCTACACCGATGGCCGCGCGATGCCTCCGGCCGATGAACTTTGGCCGACATTCGACGGATATTCCCTGGGGCACTGGGAAGGCGACACGCTGGTTGTGCAAACCGTCAGCTTAAAAGGCTATGTGCCGGTCGACCGCACCGGCCTTGCGCTGAGCGGTCAGGCGAAGCTGACGGAGCGTATCCGCAAGACCAGCGACACGACTATGGAAGACGTCATCACGATCGAGGACCCTGTCTCTATGACGCAGCCCTGGACGGTCGTGCGGCGCTTCAACAAGCGCAACGACGCTCAGCCGCGTTTGGAGAACGTCCCGGATATCGACAATCAGCGAAATCCGATCGTCAACGGAGAGACCCAGACCATACTGGAATCGGACGTGACAAAAGCCCGCACGCCTTATCCTGACAGTCTGGGCCGCGTTGCGGTGCCGCAATACCCGCACTGACCCCGCGAGCACATTCGCGCGGTAGCGTGGCTTATTGGCATCCCCCGACGCATTTGCCTTTGCCGTCGAACTCCATGGTGCGTTCGCTGATCGCGAGATAGGTGGGCGTTTTGATCTGCTTCATCAACGCTGCCGTCTGCGTGGTTGAAATCAGCTTACCGCCCTGCGTCGCAGCCTCGTTCACATGCGTGAGGATGACCGACGCCGGCTTGAGCAGGTCGTTAACGGCGTACGCTCCGGATTGAAAAATGCCTGGGATTGGCCCGAGATTAATCACGGCCAGGTTCGCCTTGTGATAATCGTGGACAACCGTTTTCATGTCGCCGAAGACGGTTGTATCGCTCGACAGATAGACGACGAGCCCGTTCGTAAACTTTACGACAAAGCCGACCGGCGGTCCGTATTGGAGCGTGGCCCCGTCGGCTCTCAATTCGTCTTGCTGGGGCTTGGTTAGAAGTGCGGGCGCGACGGCGTTGTCATGCGCCGAATAGACGATGGTGAATTCCACGCCCTGCCGCGCGTCTTGGGTCCGGGCCGTAAAAACGCCGCCCATGTCGATGCGCGAGCTGCACGCGGCCTGAACCGGGACGGTAACGTCCAGCGTGGGGCAGAAATCCATCGGCTTGCTGCCGCCGCCATGGATGATGTCGACTTTGTTGTGGACGAAGCCGGCCATCGCGCGCGTCGTCACCAGGACGGCGCTCTTTGCCGACACGACTTCGGCGGTTGTTGAATTCGGGGCGGGCACCCGCGTCGAGTTCCCGCAGGTACCTTCACCGCGCGCCTTTAACTTCAGATCGCCGATGTGATCGCCGTGCATGTGGGTAAGCAGCACGACGTGAACGGCGCCGAGACGCGGATCGTCTCCGCCGGTCACGGTCGGCCCCGCATCGTAGAGAAAGCGGACCCCCGTCGGATCCTCGAAAATCATCGCGCGGTCGTTCGCGCACATTTCGCCGGGATGCGAACCGATCGGCGTGATTTTGACATTCTGGGCGAGAGCTGGGGATGCGGCGAGCAAAAGGGCGAATGCTGCGCAGGCGGTCTTCATGTCGTTTCTCCGGAGTCGGGCGACTCCAGCATAGCCCAATTCGCGCTTACGGTCGTGAGTGGCAGCTTCGACGCCGCTCATACCTGGGACACGCCCAAGGGGGTGTTTCGAGTGTTAAAGGTGGCCGCTAAACAGCGCAATGATGATGATGATCGGGATGGGGATTCCAATAAGCCAAAGCAGACCGGAGCGCATGAGGCACCAAGGGTTGAGTTTCCTAAGGGATAAACAGGTTGGCCTGCTAAATTGTTCCGCGCTCTTGGTTTGATGGGCCGTGACCTTGTCTGGACCGCGCGAGGTCCGGGGCTCTAAACTCGTGGCGAGTTTCCTTTGGAGAATCGCCCGTGCGCAAAGCCATTTTGCTGTCTGCTCTGTTCGCCTGCACCTTGACCGCCGTAGCCTCGGCGCAGCCCGCCTTTATCGAGCGCAAGCAGGTCAGCCCCGCTACCGCCCGTAAATTGGTCGATGCCTGCGTTGCGCGGGCTCAACAGACCAAGCAGACCGTCGGCTGCGCGGTGGTGGATATTTCGGGCGTGCTGATCGATTTTCATGCGATGGGCGGCCAGGCCACTTTCGCGGAAACCGCCATTTTGAAGGCGAAAACGGCGGCGCATTGGCAGCGCGCGACCTCCGCCCTCGAAGACGATGTGAACTCCAAGAAGAATGGCGCGGCCGACTGGATCGGGGATTTCCCACGGTCGGGCGGCGTTCCCATCGTGGTGGACGGGCAGGTCGCCGGCGCGATTGGCGTTGGCGGCGGCAATTCCGAAGAACTCGCCAAGTTCACGCTGGAAACCGTGCTCGGCAAGCAAGCTGCCCAACGCTGAAGCGCAGACGGCCAAGAATGAAGCCGGGTTCTCTGCGAATTCACGCACCATCGAGGGAAGACGGGCTACAATGGCTCTGTCGATATCTGGTTTTCTGAATGAAATTTGACCCGAGGATCATCGCGGTTTGCGCGGCTATATTGGTCGTAGCTGCTGCGTGCGGAGGCCCCGCGCAGCGCCGCGGGCCTCCTGGGGCAATGGCCGGCGCGCCGCGTCCGCCCAGCGAATTGGAGCAGAATATCCGTTTTCTTCTGTCGTTCGATGGGAACAGCGATGGCTCCGTCACACGCGATGAACTGGAAGCGGCGCTGCGCCGCCAATTCGATGGCGCCGATACCAACCATGATGGACGTTTTGACGTCGCGGAAATGCAGGCCGAAAACGACCGCCGCTTTCGTGCCGCCGGGACTGGCGCCTCGCCGCTGATCGATTGGAACCGCAACAATCAGATCGAGTTCGACGAATTCGCCAGCACGGCGCGCTCCATGTTTGCCGAAATGGACAAGGACATGGATGGCAAACTGGATATGGACGAGCTGCGCCTGCCGCGCCAGGGCCAGGGGCCGGCCGCCGCCGCTGGGCCCGGTCAAGAGCGGCGGCGGTAACCAAACCAGCGGGTGGCTTTCCGTCCGCGGGCTAAGTGTAGTAGTTTTGTTCTGTCGTGGAGGGTTATTGTGATGAGGCGCTTCGAGTTATTTGCCGCTGCGGGCTTAAGCTTCGTCGTTTCGTTGCCGATGGCAATGGCGGCGCAACGTCTGCCTGCCGGCGTTCCGGCGAGCGCCTTGCTGCTGCTTCGGTACGACGTCAATCATGACGGGGTGATCACACGCGAAGAAATGGATGGCGGCCTTAAAGTCGATTTCACCGCCGCCGACGAGAACAAGGACAATTGCCTCGACCCGCCAGAGGTGCGCGCGGAAAACCAGCGCCGTCTGGAGCGCGATGGGACGGAAGCTTCGCCCCTCAACGATTGGAACCTGGACGGCTGCGTCGACATGCGGGAGTTCGGCAATACGGTGCATTCCTATTTCGAGCTTGCCGACAAGACCAAGGACGGCCGCGTTTCCCAGGCGGAGCTTCGCGGGCCTTCCATGCCCTTGGCCCCCCCGAGCGGAGCCCCGCGGCGGACCGGTATGGCGCAGGATGGCTCGACCACACAGACCCCGACTAATCCGACGACCGGCCTGCCTTATTAGCTTTGCTTGAGGGGCCGGCAGAAATTCCTACGCGAGAGTGGGGAGAACGCCGTGCCCTCCGCGCCTCCGCGTGAATTTTTTCTTGGGACCGGGTAAGACGGGGGCCAGACATATTCGGACCCGCCTCGCGTCATGACCAACCCCGCGCTGCAGACTGCCGCCGCGCTGCACCGCGCGGGAAGGCTCGCCGAAGCGGCACAGGCCTATGCCGAAATTGTCCGGCGCGATCCCCTGCAGGTCGAGGCGCTGCAAGCGCTCGCGATGCTTCACCTCCAATCGGGCCGCGTCGAAGAGGCTCTGCAACGGTTCGGGCAGGCTATTGCTCTCAAACCGGATTACATTGATGCGCTTGGCAACCGTGCGTCCGTGCTGTTGCGCATGGGCCGGCCGGCCGAGGCGCTCACCGACTTTGACAGGATTGTTGCCCTTCGACCCAATGTGCCGCCCGCGCTGAAGGGCAAGGCAAGCGCGTTGCTGGCGCTCAACCGGCCGCAAGATGCGCTCGCCGTCATCGAAAAGACGCTGGCGCTCGAGCCGAAAAATCCTGACACGCTGTACCGGCGCGCCGATCTTTTGCTGATGCTCAATCGCCATGGCGAAGCGGTTGCGGCTTATGACGCGCTTCTCGCGATGCAGCCCGGTTTCGCGCAAGGCTGGAACATGCGCGGCGTGGCGCTGATCGAAGTGAAGCGTCAGACCGATGCGCTGACTTCGTTCGATAAGGCGGTGACGCTCGATCCGTCCAACGCGGATGCCTGGAACAATCGCGCCAATGTCAATTTCGAGCTGAAGCGCTTTGAAGACGCTGCACGCGATTATGCGGAAGTGCTGAATCGTGCGCCCGATCTGCCCTATGTCGAGGGTTTCCTGATTCAGTGCCGCTTGCGTGTGTGCGATTGGAGCAAACTGGAGAGCGATCGCAAGAGGCTCAATCAGTCGCTCGCGCAAAGGCAGCGGATCATCGATCCGCAGGGCAATCTGGCGATTTCGCGTTCTCCCCCGGATCAACTGCAATGCGCGCGCATTCTGATGGCGGACGAGCCTTCGGGCCCACCGCTCTGGCGCGGCGAGCGGTACGCGCATGAACGTATACGCGTCGCCTATTTGACGGCGGATTTCCGTCCGCATCCGGTCGCGTTCCTGATTGCCGGCGTCT
The DNA here is from genome assembly GCA_947473475.1 of Alphaproteobacteria bacterium. GTDB lineage: Bacteria > Pseudomonadota > Alphaproteobacteria > Micropepsales > Micropepsaceae > CAIYRG01. The sequence goes on along the minus strand of CANJBZ010000002.1, from coordinate 58,681 downwards.
TCGAGCATCATGACAAGAGCCGGTTTGAGACCATCGGCGTGTCGTTCGGCGCCTGGGGTGAAAGCGATATCCGCACGCGAATTCGCGATGCTTTCGAACACTTCCATGACGTGCGAAGCGCATCCGACGGCCAAGTGGCCGCGCTATTGCGCAAGCTGGAAGTGGACGTTGCGGTGGATTTGATGGGGTTCACCGAAGGCTGCCGTCCGGCGATCCTGAAGCAGCGCCCGGCGCCCGTGCAGGTAAATTTCCTCGGGTTTCCGGGCACCATGGGCGCGGAGCACATGGACTATATTCTGGCCGATCGCGTACTGGTTCCGGCGAACGAGCAACAGTTCTACGCCGAGAAGGTGGTCTATCTGCCCGATACCTATCAGGCGAACGATTCCAGACGGCAGGTGGCGGAGCATACGCCAACGCGCGCGGAAAGCGGTCTTCCGGAAACGGGTTTTGTGTTCTGTTGCTTCAACAACAATTACAAAATCACGCCTGAGATATTCGACGTCTGGATGCGGCTGTTGGCGGGCACCGAAGGCAGCGTCCTTTGGCTGTTGGAAGACAATCCGGCGGCCGCGCGGAATTTGCGCGCGCAGGCGCAAGCGCGTGGCGTCGCTCCTGAGCGTCTGATCTTCGCGCCGCGCACCACACCAGCGGAACATCTGGCGCGGCAGCGGCTGGCGGATTTATTTCTCGATACCTCGCCTTACACCGCGCACACGACATGCAGCGATGCGCTGTGGGTTGGACTTCCCGTGTTGACGTTCATGGGACCCACCTTCGCGGCGCGCGTTGCAACCAGTCTGGTGACGGCCGCGGGAATGCCGGAATTGGCCAGGGCATCGTTGAACGAGTACGAACAATTCGCGCGGCGTCTCGCGCATGACCGCGATGCGCTCAACGCGGTCAAAGCGAAGCTTTCGCGCAACCGTGACACCTGCGCCCTGTTCGACACGGCGCGGTTCACGGGTCATCTCGAAACGGCGTACTCGCGCATGGTCGAGCAGCGCCGGGCAGGGCGCCCGCCGGAAAGTTTCGCCGTTGAGCCGCTGTCATGAGCGACGCGAGGCTGCAGGAAGCCATGCGTCTGCACCGCGCAGGCCGGCTTGCCGAGCCGGCTCAGGGTTATCATTCCATATTGAAAAATGAGCCGCAGCATGGCGAAGCTTTGTATGCGCTCGCGGTTCGCTTCTTGGCCAGTCAGTTGACCGCTCTCGGGCTGGAGGAATTGATCGTGCCATCGGAAGCGGCTTATGAAAGCGCCGCACTGCGCCTCGCCAGGGAGCCCTAACACTTGAGCACCATAAGAACTAAGTTTGCGCGTGGCCGGGGAGCCATGCCGGCCTTCGATAGGGCGCGGTTCACACGCGCTTTGGAAGGTGCCTTTGTGACAATGGCAGATCACGCTGAGGCAGGTCTTTCGCCCGCAGGTTTCACGGTTGAGGAGAACGCATGAGCGAAGCCCTGCTCCAGGACGCGCTTCAGCTTCGGCGTAGCGGAAAAATCGCGGAGGCCGCGGAAATCTATCGCACGCTGCTGCGCCGCCAGCCCGATCATTTTGAGGCGCTGCATGCGCTGGGCATCATCAGCTATCAAACCGGAAAGATCGAAGAGGCCGAGCGTCTGATCGGGCAGGCAGCGGCTTCCAATCCTGGCGCTTCCGAGGCGGCATACAATCACGCGTGCCTGCTGCAGCGAATGAACCGGCTTGAAGAGGCGCTGTCGGCGTTCGATCGTGCGATCGCCGTGCGCCCCGATTACATCGAAGCTCTGGTGAATCGCGGCGGTGTCTTATGGACTTTGAAACGGTTTCCCGAGGCGCTTGCCAATTCGCAGCGCGTGGTGGACGTGCGCCCCGATCTCGCGGAAGCGTGGAACAATCATGGTAGCGCCCTTCAGGCGGCGGAGCGTTTTGAAGAAGCATTGGCGGCTTACGACCGCGCCGCCGTCCTTAAGCCCAATTATGCCGAGGCCTGGAAGAACAAAGCGATTTTGCTGGCGCGGCTTCAGCGCCATGAAGAATCGCTTGAGGCGAACGACAAGGCGCTGCAGCGTTTGCCGGATAACCCCGAATTGCTCGCGCGGCGCGGCGATCTTTTCGCCCTCATGAATCGCCATGACGAGGCAGCGGCCGCTTACGACAACTATCTCAAGCGCAAACCCGATGACGCCAAGGCGTGGCATGCTCGCGGTTTTGCGTTGAAGCTGCTGAATCGCAGGCCCGAAGCGCTTGCCTGCTTCGAAAGGGCGGTGGCTCTTGAGCCGAACGAGAGCGCCTTGCGTGAGAACCGCGCCAACATGCTGTTCGAACTGGAGCGTTTCGAGGAAGCGGCCGAGGATTATCAAATCTTGCAGGCCAGCCCCGCGGCGCCGACCTGGCTGCCCGGCTATATTGCGATTTGCCATCTTCATTGCTGCGACTGGCGCACGCTGGAATCCGAGCGCGCGCAGGTTTCCGCCGGCCTGGAGGCGGGAGCCTTCGTCATCGATCCGACGGGCAACGCGATCCTGTCCAATTCTCTGGCGGAGCAATTGCAATGCGCGCACATTTGGGCGGGCGGCAAATATCCCGGTGCGAGCGCGCCTTTGAGGCAGCCGGAGCGGCCGCAGCATGACAAGATACGAATCGCCTATCTGTCGGCGGATTTTCGCGCGCATGCGACGGCGTTCCTGATGGCCGGGGTTTTCGAGCACCATGACAGGAGCCGGTTTGAAACGCTGGCTGTTTCCTATTCGGCCGATGACAGAAGTCCGATGCGGTCCCGCCTGGAGCGTTCCTTCGACCGCTTCATCGATATTCGCGATATGAACGACGCGGAGGCCGCCGTGGTTCTGCGTGATCTCGACATCGACATTGCCGTGGATTTGAAGGGCTACACGGCGGAGGGCCGGCCAGGGTTGCTGGGTCAGCGCATCGCGCCTGTGCAAGCGCATTATCTGGGCTTTCCCGGCACCATGGCCGTGGACTATGTTGATTATCTGATCGCCGACCGCATCGTCATTCCGCCGGAGCACCGGGCTTTTTATACCGAGCAAATCGCGTATCTGCCCGACACCTATCAGTGCAATGACCGCGCCCGGCAAGTGCTTGTGCCGCCTCATTCGCGTGCGGATTATGGTCTGCCGGAGCGGGGATTTGTCTTCAGCTGCTTCAACAATAACCACAAAATTTTGCCTGAAACGTTTCAGATCTGGATGCGGCTTCTTTCGCAAGTCGATGGCAGTGTGCTGTGGCTCCTCAGGGACAATGAGGTTGTGGTCCGCAATTTGCGGCGTGAGGCTGCCGCCAAAGGCGTCGCGCCGGAACGGCTGGTGTTTGCGCCGCGCACCGATCCGCAAAGTCACCTGGCGCGCCAGAGCCTTGCGGATCTATTCCTCGACACGCAGCCCTACACGGCGCACACAACCGCAAGCGACGCGCTGTGGATGGGCCTGCCGCTTGTGACGATGCTGGGATCGACCTTCGCGGGGCGGGTCGCGGCAAGCTTGCTCGAAGCGGCAGGCGTTCCGGAACTCATCACCTATTCGTCCGAGGAGTATGAGACGCTGGCGCTGCGACTTGCTCGCGAACCGGCAACGCTTGCAAGCCTCAAAGCAAAGCTGCGCGCCAACCGCGATAGCTGCGCGCTGTTCGACACGGCGCGGTTCACGCGCAATCTGGAAGCGGCGTTTGTACAGATGTGGGAGCGTAACAAAGCCGGTCTGCCACCTGAAACCTTTGTGACGGGAAGCGCTTCGCCGTCATGAGCGATGGATTGCTCGAGAGCGCGCGCCGCGCCCACGAGCTCGGCCATTGGAACGAGGCCGCGCGGCTGTACGCCGGCGCCCTGCGTGCTGATCCGCGCAATGTCGACGCATTGAATGCGCTAGGCAGACTTCATTACGAGCAACGGGCGTTTGAGGATTCGCGGCGTCTGTTCGGTGAGGCGGTGCGGTTGAATCCACAGTCCGTACAGGCTCTCTCGGGGTTGGGCATGGCGCTGCTTGCCCTCCACCGGGCAGGGCAGGCACTTGCCAGTTTCGAGAGCGCTCTGTCGTTCGGTGGTGCGTTTAGAGACGCTTTGCTCGGGCGGGCCAACGCTTTGCGTATGGTCCGGCGTTATGTCGAGGCGGTTGAAGCGTATGATGCGTTTCTTGCCGCCAATCCGGATTCCGGGGAAGCGTGGCACAATCGCGGTGTATCGCTTTGCGAGTTGCGGCGGCTGCATGAAGCCATCGCCTCGCTGAGCAAAGCTATCGAGCTTGCTCCGCAGAGCGCGCAATCGTGGCACAACCGCGGTCTGGCGCACACGGAGTTGAAAGACTTCCAAGCCGCGGCGCGTGACCATGAAAAGGCGTTCGAATTCGACCCCGATATTCCCTTCGCACGCGGATATTTGATTTTCGCCAAGCTCTCAGGGTGCAATTGGCGGGAGATCGATGCTGACCGGGAGGCCGTGAAGCAATCCTTGGGGGAGGGCAAGCCGGTCATCGTGCCCTTCGGCAATGTGATGGTGAGCCATTCACCTGCCGATCAGCGTCTGTGCGCGGAAATGTGGATGCGCCGTTATGCGCCTCCGCCTCCGCCTTTGTGGCGCGGCGAACGTTACCGGCACGCGCGGATTCGAGTCGCCTATGTTTCCGGGGATTTCCGGCAGCATCCGGTAGGCTATCTCATGGCCGGCGTCTTCGAGCACCACGATAAAGCCCGGTTTGAAACCATTGGTGTGTCGTTCGGTCATGACGATAAGAGCGGTATCCGCCGGCGCGTGGCCGGCTCGTTCGATCGTTTCGTGGATGCACGCACGAAAAGCGACTTGGATGTGGCGACGCTTTTACGCACTATGGAAGTCGATATTGCCGTCGACCTGATGGGGCCGACAGCGGATTGCCGGGCCGGAATTTTCTCGTGCCGTCCGGCGCCGGTTCAGGTGAATTTCCTCGGCTATCCCGGCACGATGGGATGCCCTTTCATGGATTACATCATTGCGGACCGTTGTGTGATTCCGCCTGAAGATGAGCGGCATTACAGCGAGCGCATCGCGTTTCTGCCCGACACCTATTTCCCGACGGACAATAAGCATCCTATCGCAGGCCGTGTCCCGGCGCGGAGCGAGGCGGGGCTTCCGGACAGCGGGATCGTATTTTGTGCTTTCAACAACGGGCTGAAGTACGGACCGGAAATATTCGCATCCTGGATGCGCATTCTCGCAGCGGTTCCGCGAAGCGTTTTGTGGCTGCCGCAACTGACGGAGTTCGCGCAAGGCAATTTGCACCAAGAGGCGAAAGCGCGCTGTATCTTGCCGGAGCGTATCCTCTTTGCGCCTTATGTGAAGTCGCAGGCCGATCATATAGGGCGGCTTTCGCTGGCCGATATGCTTCTCGACACGTTGCCCTGCAACGCGCACACCAATGCCGCCGACGCGCTTTGGGCAGGCGTTCCGGTGGTCACCTGCCGAGGGGAAACGTTTGCCGGCCGCGTCGCAGCAAGCCAGCTGAGGGCGATCGGTCTGGAAGAACTCGTGACGGCGACTATCAGCGAGTATGAGGCTCTTGCCATTGCGTTGGCGCAAGACCCACCGTGGCTGACTGCTATCCGTGCAAAACTGGCGCAGAATAAGAAGACGCAAGCGTTGTTTGACACAGAACGCTATACGCGCAATCTCGAACGCGCCTTCACGGAGATGACCGCGCTTGCGTCACGCGGTGAGCGGCCGCGCAGCTTCGACGTCGCGGAGACCGCGTCGTGAACGAGGCGATATTGGCGCAGGCAGTTCGTGTTCACCAATCCGGCAATTTGGCCGAAGCCGCGCGCCTTTATGCTTCGGTCCTGCAAACGAATCCGCGAAATTTCCAGGCGTTATATCTGTTCGGCTTTGTGCATTTTCAGCTGGGACGCTTTCCCGAAGCCGTCCGGCTGATTTCCGAAGCGGTAAGGATCAACCCGCACGCGCCGGACGCGTTCTATAATCTCGGCTGTGCGTTGCAGCCGCTGAACCGGTATGGGGAGGCTGTTGCGGCCTTCGACCGCGCAATTGCGCTGAAGCCCGACTATGCGGAGGCGCTCATCAACCGCGGCGTGGCTCTAATGGGCGCCAAGCGTCAAGCCGAAGCGGTTGTAAGCTTCGACCGTGCGTTGGCCCTGTTGCCGCGGGATGCTGAGGCAATGTCCAACCGCGCCACTGCTCTGTTTGAGTTGAAGCGTTATCAGGACGCTGCTTCCGGCTATGCAAACCTTGTCGCGGTTGCCCCAGACTTTCCAAACGCGCCCGGCAACGTTGCGCTCGCACGAGCTTATGCTTGCGATTGGCGGCACTGGGATGCGGATCAAGCGGGCATTCATACGGCGCTTGCGGCCGGACGCGCCGCGATTTCGCCGCATGGCAGCACGCTGATCCTCGACGATCCTGCTGCTCAACTTGCCTGCGCCCGGCATTGGGTCACAGACCGCTGTCCGCCGTCGCCTTCGCCTCTCTGGCGGGGCGAGAGTTATCGCCATGAGAAAATCCGGCTGGCCTATGTCTCGGCCGATTTTCATGGGCATGCCACAGCGTTCCTGATCGCCGGGGTGTTGGAACAACACGACCGCAGCCGGTTCGAGATCAACGTGATTTCCTTCAGCCCGAACGACAAGAGCGAAATGCGGCAACGTCTTGTCAGAAGTGCTGACCGGTTCATCGATGTGACCGCAAAAAGCGATTTGGAAGCTGCCGTTCTGATGCGGCGGATGGAAATCGATATTGCTGTGGATATGAAGGGCTTCACCGACGGTTGCCGTCCGGGAATTTTTGCGCACAGACCCGCCCCGGTGCAGGTGAATTATTTGGCGCATCCCGGCACCATGGGTGCTCCCTATATGGACTACATTCTTTCCGATGCCACCGTTATCCCTTCGGATCATCATGCATACTACACGGAGATGATCGCGTATTTGCCCGATTGCTATCAGGCAAACGACGATAGGCGCGCCGTGCCGCCATGCACGCTGACACAGGCGCAGGCCGGGTTACCCGAGCAGGGGTTTGTGTTCGCCAGCTTCAACAACAGCTACAAAATCACGCCGCAGATGTTCGACGTCTGGATGCGCCTGCTGCACGACGTTGAGAACAGCGTGCTGTGGCTGCTGGAAGACAATGCGGCAGCGGTCATCAATCTCAAACGCGAAGCGGAAGCGCGTGGCATATCCGCAACCCGTTTGGTGTTCGCGCCCCGCATGCGGTTTGAGGATCACCTGGCCCGCCACGCTTTGGCGGACCTGTTTCTCGACACCCTGCCGTGTACGGCACATACGACGGCGAGCGACGCGCTTTGGATGGGGCTTCCTGTGCTGACGGTTTGCGGGAAGGCATTTGCCGGGCGTGTGGCCGCGAGTCTTCTGCACGCGGTTGGTTTATCCGAGTTGGTTACACCTTCGTTGGAGGCTTATGAAAATGCAGCTCTGGTGTTGGCGCGCGATCCTCAGAAGCTCGCAGCGTTGAAGGCGGTGCTCGTGCGAGACCGGTATGCGGCGCCACTTTTCGATACGGCGCGCTTCACGCGGACTCTGGAATCCGCGTTTTCTGCAATGCATGACCGGTACCGGCAGGGGTTGGCGCCGGCCGGCATTGCTATTCCGTCCACGGATTGATCTGTGGATACGGAAAGCGCCTTGCTCCAGCAGGCCATGCGGCTGCATCAAAGCGGCGAGCAGGCGCGCGCGGCAGAGCTTTACGCGCAGGTGCTACGGACCGCTCCGAACAATTTCCAGGCGCTGTTTTTCCTTGGCATGCTGCATGGTGAGCAGGGCCGTTTTGAAGAGGCGCAGTTTTTCACCGGCGAAGCCGCAAGAGCCAATCCACGTTCGCAGGAAGCGTTCTTTTTGAGAAGCTACGCCTTGCAGCAGCTTGGCCGCTACATGGATGCGCTTGCATGTCTGAATCGCGCGCTCGACATCAACCCGGTGTTGAAGGAAGCGTTGCTGAATCGTATTGGGCTGCTGTTCCGGTTGCGCCAGTTTGAGGAAGCGGCCGGAGATTGTGAGCGGCTGCTTGCGCTCGATCCCGAATACCCGTTCGTCCGCGGCAATCGCTTGTTCGCGAAATTGCAGAGCTGCGATTGGCGCGATTTTGCGGTTGAAAAAAGTGCGATCGCTGCCGCGGTAGCTGCGGGGAAACGCGTCATCGCGCCGTTTCAAGCAAGGGCACTGGGACTTTCGCCGCCGGAAGAACTGCGCTGCGCCCAAATTTGGGTTGCTGATCAAGTGCCAAGAGTCTCGCCGCTGTGGCGCGGCGAGATGTACCGGCATGAGAAAATTCGCCTTGCCTATCTATCTGGCGATTTTCATTCCCACGCGGTCGCGAACCTCATGGCCGGTGTGTTTGAGCACCATGACCGCCAAAACTTTGAGACGGTGGCGATTTCGTTTGGTCCGGATGACGCCAGCGAAATGCGAACGAGGCTCACTGGCGCATTCGATCGCTTTATCGATGTGCGAGGGCGCAGCGATTTCGACATTGCAAGCGCGATCCACGAAATAGAAACGGACATCGCCGTGGACCTTATGGGTTTCACGGAAGGGGCGCGGCCGGCGATTCTGGCGCTCCGGCCCGCGCCTGTGCAGGTGAATTATCTGGGTTTTCCGGGGACGATGGGGTCCGGATGCTGGGACTATATAATCGCGGATGGGGTAGTGCTGCCGGACGATAAGCATCGTCACTATGCCGAAAAGGCCGCAACGCTTCCCGGCGCCTTCATGCCTGCGGACGGGGCCCGTGCCATAAGCGCCCAGGCGGTCACCCGCGCGGAAGAAGGCCTGCCGCAAGGCGCGTTCGTGTTTTGCTGCTTCAACGCGCCTTACAAGATCACGCCCGAAATATTTGCCATCTGGATGCGGCTGCTTTCCGCTACGCCCGGCAGCGTGTTGTGGCTCGGGCAAATCGACGCGGCGGCGCAATGCAACCTGCTTCGCGAGGCGGAGGGGCAGGGGGTGCCCCGGAGCCGAATCGTCTTCGCGGGACGGCGGCAATCTCCGGCCGAGCACCTTGCCAGGCTGGCGCTGGCGGACCTTTTTCTGGATACGGTCCCGTACAACGCCCATGCAACGGCCAGCGATTCGTTATGGGCCGGTTTGCCGGTTCTGACCTGCCGGGGAGGCACATTTGCAGGCCGGGTGGCGGCCAGTTTGCTGCAAGCGGGCGGCTTGTCCGAGCTAATTGCCGATTCCCTGGCGGAATACGAAAGCCGGGCTTTGCAATTGGCGTGCGATCCAAATCGGCTTGGCACCCTCAAGGCCAAGGTGATCGCGGCCCGAACGTCGGCCCTTTTTGACACAGTTCGGTACACCGCCAACCTGGAAAACGCCTATATTTCGATGTGGGAGCGCAGCCGGTTGGGGTTAGGCCCCGCTGCTTTCACGGTTCCAGATTCCTAACCATAATCACGGCCTTGACACTGCAGGCCCACATGCTTACACCCCGCCGTTCTTCGCGTTATGTTTCTGACGCCTGCGGGGGCGTAGCTCAGTTGGTTAGAGTGACGGCCTGTCACGCCGTAGGTCGCGGGTTCGAGCCCCGTCGCTCCCGCCAGTCTTCGCCAAGAGGCGAGGACTGTTTGTCGAAGCTCGGCCTTTCATGGCCACGCGGCCTTTCCAGCCTGTGACTTGAGCCCCGAGAGAAGGCGAAAAAGCCTTTCTTTTGCTGCCGAATCTTGCTCTAACCCGCGCGTTGCAACCGGGTCGCCGCCTCACTATTACTGCACCTGCGAAATCGGCCCGACGCAGTTTCCCGCCTCACGTATCGGTTCGATGCGTTCGGCCCGGTCACGAGATGCGAGTAGGTTCATGGATGGTTTCCTTCTGGAATATCTGCCGATTCTGCTTTTCATCGGGCTTGCCGCGGTGCTCAGCACGGCTCTGGCGGTTATTCCCCTGGTGATCGCGCCGAGCAAACCGGACCCTGAAAAGGTATCGGCCTACGAGTGCGGCTTCCCCCCCTTCGACGACGCCCGCATGAAATTCGATGTGCGCTTTTATTTGGTGTCGATCCTGTTCATCATTTTTGACCTTGAGGTTGCGTTTTTGTTCCCCTGGGCCATCTCGCTGAAATCGACGGGCATCTTTGGCTTCCTTTCCATGGTGACCTTTTTGGCGGTTCTGACCGTCGGATTTATCTACGAATGGAAGAAGGGAGCGCTCGAATGGGAGTGATCCTGCCGAATACGCCATACGGCTTGGCCGGGCGTGCCGCCGTTGAAGGTGGCGCCCGCATTCCCGACAACGACCCCTATTTTGCCGCGATGGGCGAGGAGTTGAAGGACAAAGGATTCATCGTCGCCAGCGCCGATTCGCTGGTTACCTGGGCGCGCACCGGCTCGCTGATGTGGATGACGTTCGGGCTGGCCTGCTGCGCCGTGGAAATGATGCAGGCTTCCATGCCGCGCTATGACGTGGAGCGATTCGGCTTCGCGCCGCGCGCCTCCCCGCGGCAGTCCGATGTCATGATCGTCGCCGGCACGCTGACCAACAAAATGGCCCCGGCGCTGCGCAAGGTCTACGACCAGATGCCGGAGCCACGTTACGTGATCTCGATGGGAAGCTGCGCCAATGGCGGCGGCTATTACCATTATTCCTATGCCGTGGTGCGCGGCTGCGACCGCATCGTGCCGGTCGACGTCTACGTGCCGGGCTGTCCGCCGACCGCCGAGGCGCTGGTCTACGGCATCATGCTGTTGCAGCGGAAAATCCGCCGCACCGGAACGATCGAGCGCTGATATGGCTGAAACGCTCGAACAATTGGCGGACTACATCAAAGCGGCACATCCCGGCGCCGTTGCAACACTGGCATTCGGCGAACTGACCATGGTGGTGGATGCCGGCAACATCGTGCCATTCACGACCTGGCTGCGCGACGATCCGGAATGTGAATTCACGATCATGATCGACATCTGCGGCGTCGATTATCCCAATCGCGCGCGCCGGTTCGATGTCGTCTACCACTTCCTCTCGATCAGCAAGAACCGGCGCATTCGCGTGAAGCTTGAGGCAGACGATATTACGCCTGTGCCTTCGATTATTTCGGTGCATGTTTCCGCCGATTGGTTCGAGCGCGAAGCATTCGACATGTTCGGGATACTGTTCTCGGATCATCCCGATCTGCGGCGCATCCTCACCGATTACGGGTTTTCCGGTTATCCGCTTCGCAAGGACTTTCCGCTCACCGGCTATGTCGAAGTGCGCTGGGATGACGAGCAGAAGCGGGTGATCTACGAGCCCGTGCGCCTGATCCAGGAATTCCGCGAATTCGATTTCCTCTCGCCCTGGGAAGGCGCTGCCGCTGCAATCCGCGCCGGAGACGTGTCGAAGAAGTGAGTGGTGAGTGGTGCGGTGATAATTGAGGCTATGGTCTGTTGTTGATAGAGATAAAACTTGGACGGACAGGCAATGCAGTCATATCGGGACCTGCGGGTTTGGCAGGACGCGATGACGCTGGCCGAGGCTTGCTACGTTCTCACGCGCCGCTTTCCCCGAGACGAGCTGTTCGGCTTGACGTCACAGGTGAGGCGTTCGGCCGGGTCCGTTCCGGCCAACATAGCGGAAGGTTACGGACGCGAGCACACGCGCTCGTTCATCCACTTTCTGCGTATTTCGCAAGGATCGTTGAAGGAATTGGAACCGCATTTGTTGCTGGCGGAACGCGTCGGCCTCTCCAGCGGAGAGGAGCTTACAGCCTGCCTGGAGCAATGCGAAACAGTAGGCAAGATGTTGCGTGCGCTAATTCGGTCATTGGAGAAAAAAGCGTGAAAAGTCCAATGAACCACTACTCACTACTCACCACTCCCTACTCACTTGGCACGGTCGGCCAATGACCACCCTTGCGGAACAAGCTGACGATCGCACGTTCAGCATCAATTTTGGTCCCCAGCATCCTGCGGCGCATGGCGTGCTGCGGTTGGTGCTTGAACTTGATGGCGAGATCGTTAGGCGAGTCGATCCTCATATCGGTCTTTTGCATCGCGGTACGGAAAAGCTGATCGAGCACAAGACCTATCTGCAGGCGATTCCATATTTCGACCGTCTGGATTATGTCGCGCCCATCAATCAGGAGCATGGCTTCTGTATGGCGGCGGAAAAGCTGCTGGGCCTCACGATTCCGCCGCGCGCGCAGTATATCCGCGTCCTGTATGACGAAATCGGGCGGCTGCTGAATCATTTGCTCAACGTCACCACGCAGGCGATGGATGTCGGCGCTCTGACGCCGCCGCTGTGGGGCTTTGAAGAGCGCGAAAAGCTGATGGTGTTCTACGAACGCGCTTCGGGCTCGCGCATGCACGCCAATTATTGCCGTTTCGGCGGCGTGCATCAGGATTTGCCGCAGGCCTTGCTCGACGACATCTATCAGTTCTGCGAAGAGTTTCCGCCGGTCCTTGACGATATCGAAGGGCTGCTCACCGAAAACCGCATCTTCAAACAGCGCAATGTTGATATCGGCGTGATCTCGCGCGCCGATGCGCTGGCCTGGGGCATGTCCGGCGTGATGCTGCGCTCGACCGGCGTCGCCTGGGATTTGCGCCGCGCGCAGCCTTACGAGTGCTACAACGACCTCGAATTCAAAATTCCAATTGGCAAGAACGGCGACAATTATGATCGCTATCTGATGCGCATGGAAGAAATGCGCGAAGCTAATAAAATCATGAAGCAGTGCATCGAGAAGATGCCCAAAGGGCCTGTGATGGTGGAAGACGGCAAGGTCGTGCCGCCGCGCCGTGCCGAGATGAAGACCTCCATGGAGGCGCTCATCCATCACTTCAAGCTGTATACGGAAGGTTTCCGGGTGCCGGCCGGTGAGGCCTACGCCGCCCTGGAAGCGCCGAAGGGTGAATTCGGCGTCTATCTGGTGTCGGATGGTTCGAACAAACCTTATCGCTGCAAGGTCCGGGCGCCGTCTTTCGCGCATCTGCAGGCCATGGATTTCATGTGCAAGGGGCACATGCTGGCCGACGTATCGGCCGTGCTTGGCTCTATCGACATCGTGTTCGGGGAGGTTGATCGGTGAGCGCAGCCGTCGATCTTATTCAGCGTCAGCTCGACGCCTACAACGCACAGGACCTGGACGCGATGCTCGCTTGCTACGCGCCCGACTGCATCATTGCCGCGCTCAATGGCACAATTGCCGAAACGACCCGTGAGGCTCTGCGCGTCCGTTACGCTAAGACCTTTGCGGAATTTCCGGAAAACCGGGCGCGTCTCGTGAACCGCATCCATGTCGGCAGCATGGTCATCGACCATGAGGATGTCAGCCGCGGCCCTGGAAAAGACCGTTTCGAAGTGATCGCGATTTACACCGTCAAAGACGGGCAGATCGCGCGCGTCGATTTCGCGAAATAGGACGATAGAATGGCTCTTCGCCGCCTTGCCGAACATCAGCCCGATAGCTTCGCGTTCACCGCGGAAAATGCGGCGTGGTGCGAGGCGCAGATCAAGAAATATCCGCCGGGACGGCAACAATCAGCCGTCATTCCGATTCTCTGGCGCGGCCAGGAGCAGGAAGGCTGGGTGACCAAGCCGATGATCGAGGTAGTCGGGCGCATGCTCGACATGGCGCCGGTACGCGTGCTCGAAGTGGCGACGTTCTATACGATGTTCAACCTGCATCCCGTGGGGAAGCATCTGGTGCAGGTGTGTACGACAACGCCGTGCTGGCTGCGCGGATCGGACGATGTGGTTGCCGCCTGCAAGAAGAACATTCATCCGCATCAAGGCGGGATTTCAGTTGACGGAAAATTCTCCTGGGTCGAGATGGAATGTCTGGGCGCGTGCGTGAATGCGCCAATGATCCTTATCGACAAAGACCCCTACGAAGATCTGGACGGCCCGAAGATGGAAGGCTTGCTCCAAACCATCCGCGGCGGAGAGTGGCCAAAGCCGGGGCCGCAAAACGGCCGCTTCAGCTCCGAACCGGAAGGCGGCCGCACCACGCTGACCGACCCTGCGCTTTATGCCGATCCGGAAGGAGCGGGCTCATGAGTCTCGCCGATAAAGACCGTATCTTCACGAACCTCTACGGTTTGGAGGATTGGCGCCTGAAGGCCGCTATGCGCCGCGGCGCATGGGACGGCACCAAGGCCATCCTGGAAAAGGGTCCGGAAGGTATCGTCGACATTATGAAGAAGTCCGGCCTGCGCGGTCGCGGTGGCGCGGGATTTCCGACCGGACTGAAATGGTCCTTCATGCCCAAAGAGGTGAAGGAACGGCCGCATTATCTGGTCGTCAACGCGGACGAGTCCGAGCCCGGCACCTGCAAAGACCGCGACATCATGCGGCACGATCCGCAGACGCTGATCGAGGGATGTCTGATCGCCTCTTTCGCGATGCGGGCACATGCTTGCTACATCTATATTCGCGGCGAGTTCCTGCGCGAAAAGGAACGGCTGCAAGCCGCGATCGATGAAGCGTACGACGCCAAGCTGATCGGCAAGGACAACATCCACGGCTATCCCTTCGATCTGTACCTGCATCACGGCGCGGGCGCCTATATTTGCGGCGAAGAAACCGCGCTGCTCGAAAGCCTGGAAGGCAAGAAGGGCCAGCCGCGGCTGAAGCCGCCCTTTCCGGCGAACGTCGGACTTTATGGCTGTCCGACCACCGTCAACAATGTCGAATCGATTGCGGTCGCCCCCACCATTCTGCGTCGTGGCGCGGAATGGTTCGCCGGCATCGGCCGCCCGAACAATGTCGGCACCAAGGTGTTCTGTATTTCCGGCCATGTGAACAAGCCCTGCAATGTCGAAGAAGCCATGGGCATTTCCATGCGTGAACTGATCGACAAACACGCGGGCGGGGTGCGCGGCGGCTGGGACAATCTGCTGGCGGTCATTCCGGGCGGCGCTTCGGTGCCGCTACTGCCCAAGTCGATCTGCGACACGGTGCTGATGGATTTCGATTCCTTACGTGAAGTGCAGTCGGGTCTCGGCACTGCGGCCGTCATCGTGATGGACAAGTCCTGCGACGTGGTGAAGGCCATTGCCCGGCTGTCGGCGTTCTACCAGCACGAATCCTGCGGCCAGTGTACGCCGTGCCGTGAGGGCACGGGCTGGATGCGCCGCGTCATGGACCGGCTGGTTGTCGGCGATGCGGTCACGCCGGAAATTGAATTGCTGCAGGAAGTGAGCAAGGAGATCGAAGGCCATACAATCTGCGCGCTGGGCGATGCGGCCGCGTGGCCGGTGCAAGGCCTGATCCGCCATTTCCGCCCGGAACTGGAACGGCGTATCGCGGCACGCAAGGCTGGTCTTCCCAACGCGCGTCCGATGGATGTCCCACAGGTGGCGGCAGCGGAGTGACAATGACGGCGAGCCGCGAAAACATCTTTGCGGGCACAATCGGCGGCGCCATGGTGCTGGCCGTGCTCGCGGTGTTTTTCGCCTCGCACTACCAGGCGTTGCTGAATCCGGGCGCGGCCATCCATGACGTTGCCGCCGAAGCCAATCCCAATAGCCTTTTTATTCCGAGCGTAGAGGATTTGTGCAAAGGGCTGGGCGCGGGTGAAGGCGAAGCTCTGAAAGGCTGCGCCTTCGAAGAGAATTCGGCCGCGGAATTCGTTATCGCCTGGATGGGGCTGAACGGCTTCCTCGCCAATGGCGTAATTGACATGGGCGCCATTCAACTGGCTGCCGATCTCGGTCCCAACGCGACCAACCCGCTTAGCGATCCGGATGCAAGCCTCGACCCGAGTGCGGGTCTTGACCCGACGGCGGCGTTACCCAACAGCGATGCCGATCTTGATCCGGCGACCGGCCTGCCGCTGGATCAGACGTTTCAGTCGCCGGCGGAAATCGCCATGTTCTGCCTGTCGAACGCGGCGGACTGGGTACAGATCCACGATTGCATCTCGCGCAACGACCCAAGCACCCGCTTCACGGGAGGGTTCTGATGAAGGCCCTAAATGTCCAACACCATGAAGGCTGTGCCGCGCGACTCATGTATGTGCTGGGCGCAGTTGCCGATCCGCAGCTTGGTGTGCATAAGCACCCCTTCGGGGCGAATACTTACAAGAAGCAGAATTACCTGCCGCATTATTCCGACAACATGCGGCAGTTGATCGAGCAGCAGGGCAAAGGCGCATGAGTAAGCTGATCATCGACGGGAAGGAAATCGACGCCGATCCTTCGCTGACGCTGCTCCAGGCCTGTGAGATGGCCGGCGCGGAGATTCCGCGCTTTTGCTACCACGAGCGGCTCTCGATCGCCGGCAATTGCCGCATGTGCCTGGTGGAATGGGTGGGTTCACCCAAGCCGCAGGCCTCCTGCGCGATGCAGGTGCGCGATATTCCCAACAACCGCGATGGTACGCCCGCCAAGATCAACACGAACTCCGCCATAGCGCGCAAGGCGCGCGAGGGCGTGATGGAATTCCTGCTGATTAATCACCCCTTGGACTGCCCGATCTGCGATCAGGGCGGCGAGTGCGACTTGCAGGATCAGGCGATGGGTTATGGCCGCGCCTCATTCAACCGCTATCGCGAGCACAAGCGCGCCGTCGAAGACAAATATATGGGCCCGCTCGTCAAGACGAGCATGAACCGTTGCATCCATTGCACGCGCTGCGTGCGCTTCTCCACGGAAGTGGCGGGCGTGACCGACCTCGGCGCAACGGGGCGTGGCGAAGACATGGAAATCACCACCTATCTGGAAAAGGCGATCGAGTCGGAGCTATCCGGCAACGTCATCGACCTTTGCCCGGTGGGTGCGCTGCTGTCCAAGCCGTATTCATTTACGGCCCGTCCCTGGGAATTGCGCAAGACCGAATCCATCGACGTGAACGACGCGATGGGCTGCAACATCCGCATCGATTCGCGCGGGCGCGAAGTCATGCGCATTCTGCCGCGCATCAACGAAGCGGTGAATGAGGAGTGGATTGGCGACAAGTCGCGCTTTGTCTGGGACGGCCTGAAGCGCCAGCGTTTGGACCGGCCTTACATCCGAACGAATGGAAAGCTTCAGCCCGCAACCTGGGGCGAAGCCCTCGATCTGGTCGCCTCGAAGCTGAAGGCGACACCGGCTGCCAAAGTCGCCGCCATCGCCGGTGATCTTGCCACGGCGGAAGAAATCAAGGCGCTGAAGGATCTGATGCGCAGTTTCGGGGTGACCAACCTCGATTGCCGCCAAGACGGCGCGAAGCTCGAAGCGAGCCCGCGCCAAACCTATCTGTTCAACACGACATTCCAAGGAATTGAAGCGGCAGATGCGTTGCTGCTGATCGGCACCAATCCGCGCTGGGAAGCGCCGGTGCTGAATGCCCGAATCCGCAAGACTTGGATCGGCGGCAATCTGAAGGTCGCCAATGTTGGCGTTCCCTATGATCTGACCTATCCTGTCGATCAATTGGGCGTCGGTGCTGGTGTTCTGGAAGAGATCGCAGCCGGTACGCATCCCTTTGCCGATGTGCTGAAGAACGCAAAGCGGCCGATGCTGATCGTGGGGCAGGGCGCGCTCGCCCGCACGGACGGGGCCGCAATCCTGAAGCTGGCCACAACGATTGCCTCGGCCTCCGGTATGATCGGTCCGGCCGGAACACCGGAAGAAGGTGGTTGGAACGGCTTCAATGTGCTGCAGACCGCCGCGGCGCGAGTCGGAGCTCTGGATTTGGGCTTCGTTCCGGGAGACGGCGGCCGGGACGT
The DNA here is from genome assembly GCA_947473475.1 of Alphaproteobacteria bacterium. Lineage (GTDB taxonomy): Bacteria > Pseudomonadota > Alphaproteobacteria > Micropepsales > Micropepsaceae > CAIYRG01. The sequence goes on along the minus strand of CANJBZ010000002.1, from coordinate 41,054 downwards.
GGCCGGCATTCTTGAGGGCGCATCGGCCGGAGAGATCGAGGTCGTCTACCTGCTTGGCGCGGATGAAATCGACGTAAGCCGGGTGGGCAAAGCCTTTGTGGTCTACCAAGGCACCCATGGCGATGCCGGAGCGCACCGCGCCGACGTCATTCTTCCCGGCGCCGCGTACACGGAAAAATCCGGTCTCTACGTCAACGCTGAGGGCCGCGTTCAGCTTGCCAATCGCGCCACCTTCCCGCCGGGCGAGGCAAAAGAGGATTGGGCGATTTTGCGCGCCCTGTCCGATGTGGCGGGCAAGCGTTTGCCCTACGACGATATTGAGGCCTTGAGACGCGCCATCGTTGCGGATGTGCCGCATTTCGCGTCCGTCAACGCCGCGCCCCTGTCCGCTGGACCTGATACATCGATTTGGGATGCGATTGGAGCGGCAGGCCCGGTCGATGCGGCCCGTCCGTTGGTTTCGCCCATTGCCGATTACTATCTGACAAACGCGATCACGCGTGCGAGCGAGACGATGGCGGAATGTTCGCGCCTTTACGTGCAACGCATCCCCATGGCGGCGGAGTAAGGGAAATGGCGCTCGTTCAGCTTTTCCAAACGCTCGGTCTGCCCTACAGCGCGGCATGGGTCCTTTCGCAAGGCATCCTAATCCTAGTGCTGATGGTTCTGCTGCTGGTGATGGTGGCGTTCATCCTGCTGTTCGACCGCAAGGTATGGGCGGCAGTGCAGATGCGGCGCGGACCCAATGTGGTGGGCGCCTTCGGCCTGCTACAGAGCTTTGCCGATCTCATCAAGTTCCTGTTCAAGGAAATCATTATCCCGGCCGGCGCGAACAAAGTTGTGTTCTTCCTGGCGCCGATATTGTCCGCCACGCTGGCTCTCTCCGCTTGGGCGGTGGTGCCGCTCGACGATGGCTGGGTGGTGGCCGACATTAATGTCGGCATTCTCTATCTCTTCGCCATTTCTTCGCTCGGTGTTTACGGCATTATCATGGGCGGGTGGGCGTCCAACTCCAAATACGCCTTCTTGGGGTCCCTGCGCTCGGCCGCGCAGATGGTGTCGTATGAAGTCTCCATCGGCTTGATCCTGATCACAGTGCTTTTGTTTGCGGGCTCGCTGAACCTCTCCGAAATCGTGCGTGCGCAAGGGCCGGATATCCGTGGCTGGTTCGCGTTCTCGCCGCTGTTTCCGATGTTCGTGATGTTCTTCATTTCGGCGCTTGCGGAAACCAACCGCCCGCCGTTCGATCTTCCCGAAGCCGAATCGGAACTGGTGGCTGGTTTCGCGGTGGAATATTCCTCGACTCCATTCCTGCTGTTCTTCCTGGCCGAATACGTCAGCATCGTTCTGATGTGCGCCATGATGTCCATTCTGTTCTTCGGCGGCTGGCTGCCGCCTTTGGATATTCCGCCGTTCAACTGGATCCCCGGCGTCATCTGGCTGGTGCTGAAGATCTGGTTCTTTTTCTTTCTCTTCGCGATGGTGAAGGCGATCGTGCCGCGCTATCGCTACGATCAATTGATGCGGCTCGGTTGGAAAGTGTTCCTGCCGGTTTCGCTGGTGTGGGTTGTGCTGATGGCGGGATATCTCATCGCTATCGGCCGCATCCCCGGGTGAGGTGAGATGGCTTGGCTCGACCGCACGGCGCGGACGATCTTTCTGTGGGAATTCGTGAAGAGCTTTGCTCTCGCGACGCGCTATTTCGTGGCCCCCAAGAAGACGCTGAATTATCCGTTCGAGCGCTCGCCGCTGTCGCCGCGCTTCCGGGGCGAGCATGCGTTGCGGCGCTATCCGTCGGGTGAAGAACGCTGTATTGCCTGTAAATTGTGTGAGGCGATCTGCCCGGCCAATTGCATCACCATCGAAGCTGAACCACGTGAGGACGGCAGCCGCCGCACCACGCGCTACGACATCGATATGACGAAATGCATTTACTGCGGCCTGTGCCAGGAAGCCTGTCCGGTCGATGCCATAGTGGAAGGGCCGAACCTGGATTTTTCGGTCGAAACCCGTGAAGAGCTTTATTACGACAAGGCCCGGCTGCTCGCGAACGGCGACCGCTGGGAACGTGAAATCGCAAAAAATTTGGAATTGGACGCACCCTACCGTTAACCCGCTTCCCTCTTGCTGAGTGAATGACGAACTGATGTTTGCCGCTATCGCATTTTACCTTTTCTCTGCGATCACGATCGGCTCCGCGCTGATGGTGATTTCGGCGCGCAATCCCGTGCATTCGGTGCTGTTCCTTATCCTTGCCTTCTTCAATGCCGCGGCTCTCTTCGTGCTTTTGGGCGCCGAATTCCTCGCAATGATCCTGGTCGTCGTCTATGTCGGCGCGGTTGCCGTGCTGTTCCTGTTCGTCGTGATGATGCTCGACATAGACTTCGTCGCTCTGCGGCGGGGCTTTATGGAATATCTGCCGTTCGGGGCACTGATCGGGTTGGTGCTGATGAGCGAGCTGCTCATCGCGGTGGGGGCTTGGGCGTTCGGTTCGGCCGTTCCTGCGGCGCGCAGCAATCCGCTGCCGCTTGGCGTCAGCAACACCGAGGCCATCGGGCGCATCCTCTACACGGACTACATTTTCTACTTCCAGACGGCGGGCATCATTCTGCTGGTCGCGATGATCGGGGCGATTGTCCTGACGCTCCGGCATCGGCCCGGCGTTAAGCGTCAATCCATCAGCCGTCAGGTGGCGCGCGGACCAGCCACCGCCATTGCGATGGTCGACGTTAAGCCGGGGCATGGGGACGTATGACAGTCGGCCTTCCACATTATCTCGTCGTCGCGGCGCTGCTGTTCACCATCGGTGTGTTCGGCATCTTCATCAACCGCAAGAACGTCATCGTCATCCTGATGTCGATCGAGCTGATCCTGCTCGCGGTAAACATCAATTTCGTGGCGTTTTCTTCGTTCCTTGGAGACCTCGTCGGGCAGGTGTTTGCGCTGTTCGTGCTGACGGTCGCCGCAGCGGAAGCCGCCATCGGGCTGGCTATTCTGGTGGTCTATTTCCGCAACCGCGGCACCATCGCGGTCGAAGACATCAATATGATGAAGGGCTGAGCGGGGGCGCATGTACGCAGCTATCGTTTTTCTTCCGCTGCTCGGCTGCGCCATTGCCGGGCTCTTCGGCCGCGTCATTGGCACGCGTCCGTCCGAACTGGTGACCACGGGGCTGCTGTTGGCGTCGGCGGCGCTGTCCTGGTTCACGTTCTATGACGTCAATTTCCTCGGCCACAGCGCGATTGTGCAGGTAGCGCCGTGGATCGCGTCCGGCGGCGTCAACATCGATTGGACATTGCGGGTCGACGCGCTGACAGGCGTGATGCTGGTTGTCGTGACCACCGTGTCGTCGCTCGTACACCTGTATTCCATCGGCTACATGCACGAGGACCCGCATCGGCCGCGCTTCTTTGCCTATCTGTCGCTGTTCACCTTTGCCATGCTGATGCTGGTGACGGCGAACAACTTCCTGCAAATGTTCTTCGGCTGGGAAGGCGTGGGCCTCGCGTCCTATCTCCTGATCGGATTCTGGTACACGCGCCCATCTGCCAATGCCGCGGCGATGAAGGCCTTCATCGTCAACCGCGTCGGCGATTTCGGCTTCGCGCTCGGCGTGTTCGGCATTTATGCCGTCTTCGGTACGCTGGATTTCGACCAGGTATTCACGGCCGCCCCGATGTTCGTCGGCAAGACATTGAGCTTTGCCGGCTATCACCCCGATCTGCTGACAACGCTGTGCATTCTGCTGTTCATCGGCGCGATGGGTAAGTCGGCGCAGCTGGGTCTGCACACCTGGCTTCCCGACGCCATGGAAGGTCCGACGCCGGTGTCCGCGCTGATTCACGCAGCGACCATGGTTACGGCCGGCGTGTTCCTCGTCTGCCGCTGCTCGCCTCTGTTTGAGCTGTCGCCGACAGCGCTGGCGTTCGTGACGTTCATCGGCGCAACCACCGCGTTCTTCGCCGCAACGGTCGGTCTGTTCCAGAACGACATCAAGCGCGTGATCGCCTATTCGACCTGTTCGCAGCTTGGTTACATGTTCGTGGCGGCGGGCGTGTCGGCCTACGGCGCCGCCATGTTCCATCTGTTCACCCACGCCTTCTTCAAGGCGCTGCTGTTCCTGGGCGCGGGCTCGGTGATCCACGCCATGCATCACGAGCAGGACATGCGCAAAATGGGCGGGCTCGCCTCGCGTATCCCAATCACCTGGACGATGATGCTGATCGGCAATCTTGCCTTGACCGGCGTCGGACTGCCGCTGGTCGGCATCGGAACGGCTGGGTTCTATTCCAAGGACGGCATCATCAACGCCGCGTTCCTGTCCGGCACATCCATCGGCACCTACGGCTTCGTGATGACGCTGATCGGTGTCGGCATGACGTCTTTCTATTCCTGGCGTCAGTTCCTGATGACGTTCCATGGCCCCTATCGTGGTGAGCCAAAGCACGATCATGGGCACCATCACGCCCATGAGGCGGCCGGTCACGACGATCATGGGCACCACGGCCCGTTGAAGCTGGAGGACGTACACGAGTCCCCGCCGGTCATTCTTGTCCCGCTGTTTGTGCTGGCCGTTGGCGCGTTGTTCGCCGGAATCTTGTTCGATCCTTATTTCATCGGCGAGGCAGGCCGCGAGTTCTGGCACAATGCCATCGCGGCGATCTACGGCCATACGCAAGGCGAGGTTGAACTGCCGCTGTGGGTCGAGTTGGCGCCGCTGACGCTCACCATCCTCGGTTTCTCAATCGCCTTTTACTATTACGTGCTGCATCCCGAAGTGCCGCCGGTGTTGGCCGCGCGCAAGGGCTTGCTCTACACATTCTTCTACAACAAATGGTACTTCGACGAGCTATACGATTTCCTGTTCGTCCGTCCGGCCGTCAAGCTTGGGCGCTTCCTGTGGAAGTTCGGCGATGGCCGTATCATTGACGGTTTAGGACCTGACGGTATCGCCGCGCGCGTGATGGATGTGACCCGGGGCGCGGTGCGGCTACAATCGGGCTACGTCTACCACTACGCCTTTGCGATGCTTGTCGGTGTGGCGGCCTTCGTCACCTGGTTCCTCTTCTCCGGAGGGCCGGTGTGATGGCTGGTTTGCCGATCCTTTCCATTATTACGTTCCTCCCGGTCGTCGCCGCGCTGGCCATTCTGTTTCTGCGCGGCGAAGGCGAGGCGGCAGAGCAACGCGCACGGCAGATCGCGCTGGTCGTCACCGGCATCGACTTCGTGCTGTCGCTGATCCTGTGGGCGAACTTCCGCTACGACACCGCTGATTTCCAATTCCTGGAAAATGTCAGCTGGCTCGGCGGCGGCATCAATTACAAGATGGGCGTGGACGGGATTTCGATCCTGTTCGTGGTTTTGACCGCATTCCTGATGCCGATTTCGATTGCGGCCAGTGCCGCCATCCACGAGCGCATCAAGGAATATCTGATCGCGTTCCTGGTTCTGGAATCGCTGATGATCGGCGTGTTCTGCGCGCTCGATCTCGTCATGTTCTACGTGTATTTCGAGGCTGGCCTGATCCCGATGTTCATTATCATCGGCGTGTGGGGCGGGCCGCGGCGTGTCTATGCCAGCTTCAAATTCTTCCTCTACACGCTGCTCGGCTCGGTGCTGATGCTGCTCGCCATCATGGCGATTTATATGCAGACCGGCACGACGGATATTGTCGCGCTGCTCGACGGCAGCCATCGCATTCCCGCGGCCATGCAGCCCTGGCTGTGGTTTGCGTTCCTGGCATCCTTCGCCGTGAAGCTGCCGATGTGGCCGGTTCATACGTGGCTTCCCGACGCGCATGTGGAAGCGCCAACCGCGGGCTCCGTGATCCTGGCCGGCATTCTCTTGAAGATGGGCGGTTACGGTTTCTTGCGCTTCTCGCTGCCGATGTTTCCGCTGGCCAGCGAACAGTTTGCGCCGCTGATCTTCACCCTGTCGTTGATCGCCATCGTCTACACGTCGCTGGTCGCGCTCGCCCAGGAAGACATCAAAAAGCTCATCGCGTATTCGTCCGTCGCCCATATGGGGCTGGTATCGCTGGGTACGTTCACCTTCAGCCATGAAGGCATCGACGGCGCCATTTTCCAGATGCTGTCGCACGGCATCGTGTCCGGCGCGCTGTTCCTTTGTGTCGGCGTCATCTACGACCGCATGCATACGCGGTTGATTTCCGCCTATGGCGGGCTGGTCGAACGGATGCCGTTCTACGCGGCGTGCTTCCTGATCTTCACGCTGGCCAATGTCGGTCTGCCGGGCACGAGCGGCTTCGTTGGTGAATTCCTGGTTCTGTTGGCTGCCTTCCGTTACGACACGTGGCTGGCGATCGTGGGCACGACCGGCGTAATTTTGTCAGCCGCTTACGCGTTGTGGCTCTACCGCCGCGTTGTGTTCGGCGTGCTGGAAAAATCCTCGCTGAAGAACATCATGGATTTGAACATGCGTGAGGCCGCCTTTCTGGTCCCGCTTGTTCTCATCACGATTGGGCTGGGCATCTATCCCAAGCCGATTTTCGATGTGACGCGCGCCTCCGTTGCGCATCTGGTTGAGGTTCACAAACAAGGAGTCGCGGCGGCTCAGGCCGAAACACGCGTCGTGGAGGTACGGCCGTGAACGTCGGTGTGGTGGCTCCGGAATTCCTGATCGCCTTCGGCGGCATGGCGCTGATGATGCTCGGCGTCTTCAATGGCGACCGCTCGCAGCGCCTGCTGTCCTACCTAGGCATTGCATTGTTCGTTGTCGCGGGCGTGATCGTCTTGATGGGGTCAGGCCGTGAGACCGCGTTTAATGGCGCGTTTGTCACCGATGCGTTCGGCCGCTTCATCAAAGTAATGGTTCTTGCCGGTGCTGCCTTGGTGCTGGTGATGGCGCAGGGCTTCGTCGAGCGGCAGCGGATGAACCGCTTCGAGTTTCCGATCCTGGTGGTGTTTTCCGTTCTCGGCATGATGCTGATGGCGTCGGCCAACGACTTCCTGACGCTCTATATGAGCCTCGAACTGCAAAGCCTTGCGCTGTATGTGCTTGCGGCCTTCGACCGGGACAATCTGCGGTCCACCGAAGCGGGTCTGAAATATTTCGTTCTGGGCGCGCTGTCGTCCGGGATGATGCTGTACGGCATCTCTCTGATCTACGGCTTTGCCGGAACCACCTCGTTTGCCAAGGTCGCCATGGTTGTGCAGACCGGCGGCGTGTCGCTGGGCCTTCTGTTCGGCCTTGTGTTCCTGATCTCGGGCCTCGCCTTCAAGGTGTCCGCTGTCCCGTTCCACATGTGGACGCCCGACGTGTATGAGGGCGCGCCAACCCCGATTACCGCGTTCTTCTCGGCATCGCCCAAGATCGCAGCCATGGCCTTGTTTGTGCGCACGATGATGTCGTCGTTCCCGGATGCGATAGAGCAATGGCGCCAGATCATCATATTCATTTCAATTCTTTCGATGGTGCTGGGCGCCGTCGCGGCTATCGGCCAGAACAACATCAAGCGCCTGATGGCGTATTCGTCCATCGCCAATATGGGCTACGTGCTCATTGGACTGGCCGCGGGTACGGCGCAAGGGATTGAGGGCATTCTTATCTATCTTGCGATCTATCTCGTCACCAATGTCGGCGTCTTTGCCTGCATTCTCGCCATGCGCCGCGGCGACCATATGGTGGAAAACATCACAGATCTTTCGGGGCTTGCGCAGTCTCGGCCGGGTTATGCGTTCGTCTTTTCGATGTTGATGTTCAGTCTTGCCGGCATTCCACCGCTGGCTGGGTTCTTCGGCAAGTTCTACATTTTCCTGTCGGCGGTGCGCGCCGGACTGTATCCGCTCGCCGTTATCGGCGTCGTCGCCAGCGTGGTTGGCGCTTACTATTACCTGCGCATCGTCAAGATCATCTATTTCGACGAACCCGCGCCGGCGCTGGAACGCAATATCGGCCCGAGCCTGAATGCGCTGATCGCGGTCAGCGGTGTTTTCACGGTGTTCTTCTTGATCGGCGCGGCGCCGCTGATTGCGGCGGCGCAAGCCGCAGCGGCCTCCCTGTTTCCGTGACCAAGCCGGAAGGATGGCCGGACGGCGTCCGTCTGGCGGTCCACGACCTAATCGACTCCACCAATGAAGAAGCACGGCGCCTCACGGCGGCCGGTGAAGCAGGTCCCCTGTGGATCGTCGCGCGCGAGCAGTTCGCCGGGCGCGGCCGCCGGGGCCGCACCTGGGTTTCCACAACTGGGAATTTGTTCGCCACGCTCATGACCCATGCTGAGCAACCCATAGCCGCGCAACTCGCTTTCGCGGCGGGATTGGCCGTGGCGCAAACGGTGGATAGTTACTGCTCACCCGGCGACGTCACTCTGAAGTGGCCAAACGATGTGCTGCTGCGCGGCGCGAAGGTGGCAGGCATCTTGCTGGAATCTCTGAACGCTGACACGCTTGCTATCGGCGTGGGCGTCAATCTTGCGCGTCATCCCGAAGGAACGGAATTTCCGGCAACGTCGATTGCGGCGTTAACCGGATTTGCCCCCGATACCGGCGAAGCCATGACGCGCCTCGCAGGGTGCATGGCCGCATGGTATGAGGTTTGGTGGATGAGCGGCTTTGCACCGATCCGCGCCGCCTGGCTTCAGCGCGCGGCTGGCCTGCAGGGCTGGGTGCGGGCGCGGCTTGAGGGACGCGAAATGGAAGGCGTGTTCGAGGATATCGATACAGACGGCGCGCTGCTATTGCGCGATGCCGCCGGTGCGCGTGTGCGCATTACGGCCGGCGAAGTTTTCTTTCCGGCCACCTGATGCTTCTCGCGATCGACGCCGGCAACACCAACATCGTCTTCGCGGTCTGCGAGGGTGAGACTATTCGCGCGCAGTGGCGGGCGGCCACCAAGACGACGCGCACGGCCGACGAATACGCCGCCTGGCTGAAGGAAATGCTGGGCCTGGACAATTTGCGTTTTTCCGATCTGGATGCGTGCATCATTGCGAGCGTCATTCCGGCGGCGTTGTTTGATCTACGCAGCTTGTGCCGGCGTTATCTCCATTTTGAGCCGCTGGTCATCGGAGATCCCGATGTGGACCTCGGCATCAGCATTCACGTGGACAGGCCCGCGGCTGTGGGCGCGGACCGTGTGGTCAATACGGTGGCGGCGCATGCGATGTATCCCGGTGCGCTGATCGTCGTGGATTTTGGGACCGCAACAACATTTGACGTTGTTAGCGCGGGTGGCGACTACGAAGGTGGCGTGATTGCTCCGGGGGTGAACGTTTCCGCCGAGGCGCTGCATCAAGCCGCCGCCATGCTGCCGCGTGTCGCCATCGAGCGGACGCAAGCGGTCATAGGCAAGGACACGGTTCCCGCGATGCAATCCGGTCTCTACTGGGGCTATATCGGGTTGATTGAAGGGCTCGTTTCGCGCATCAAGACGGAATACGGTCAGCCCATGACGGTGATTGCGACCGGTGGCTTGGCGGCACTGTTCCACAAACAAGTTCCGGCGATCGATCATCTGAACCGCGATCTGACCATCCAGGGCTTGATCCAGATTTACGCACGCAACGCAAAGCGCCGGGCTGCGACTTAAAGCGTTTACTGTGCGGCAGCGCGCGGACGAACGCGCGGATAGGGCGAATTGAGTTTTCATGATGGCAAATAACGACGAGGCCGAGTTGGTGTTCCTGCCCCTTGGGGGCGCAGGCGAAATCGGCATGAATTTGAATTGTTACGGCTATGGGCCGGAACGCGCGCGCAAGTGGATCGTGATCGATTGCGGCGTTCTGTTTGGCCGGGAAGCCGTCACGCCCGGCATCGATCTGATCATGCCGGACATCCGCTTTCTGGAGGAAGTCCAGAAGGATTTGCTTGGGCTTGTGCTGACGCACGGGCATGAGGACCACATCGGCGCCGTTACGCATCTGTGGCCGCGCCTGCGCTGCCCCGTTTATGCGACCCCGTTTACGGCGCGGCTGTTGGAACGCAAGCTGGAAGAAGCCGGGCTTGAAAGCCGGGTGAAAGTGAAAATCGTGCCGCTCGGCGGCGCGGTGACGCTCGGTCCGTTCGCGATGGAATTCATCAGCATTACGCACTCGATCCCCGAGCCGAACGCTGTCGCCATCCGCACGCCGCTGGGCACCATCTTGCATACGGGCGATTGGAAGATCGATCCCGATCCGCAGCTTGGTGAAGTCACTGATGATGCCGCGCTTCGCCGCCTCGGCGAAGAGGGCGTGCTGGCGATGGTGTGCGATTCCACCAATGCGCTGGTCAATGGCGAGTCCGGTTCCGAAGGCGAGGTGCGGCGCTCGCTCATACGGCTGATCGGCGGCATCAAGGGACGCATCGCTGTGACGGCGTTTGCGTCCAATGTGGCGCGGCTGCAGTCGGTTGGAGAGGCGGCGCGCGCGGCAAACCGCGAACTGGTTCTGGTCGGACGCTCCATGCACAACATGGTCAATTGCGCGCGCGACACCGGCTATCTGAAGAATTTCCCCCGCGTCCTTACGGAAGAAGAGGGGGCCGATCTTCCCGCGGATCATGTGCTGTATCTGTGCACGGGCAGTCAGGGCGAGCCGCGGGCCGCACTGTCGCGGATTGCTTCGGGCAATCATCCCTATGTGACGCTGAGCGATGGCGACACGGTCATCTTTTCCTCACGCATCATTCCCGGCAACGAGCTGGGGATTTTCGAATTGCAGAACCAGCTTGCGGAGCGCGGTGTGCATGTCCTCACCGAGCGCGATCATTTCGTGCACGTGTCGGGGCATCCCGCGCGAGACGAACTGGCGCAAATGTATTCTTGGGTAAAGCCGAAAATTGCCGTGCCCGTGCATGGCGAGCTGCGGCACCTCACCGAACACGCCCGGCTTGCGCGCGAGCTGCAGATTCCGCAGGCGATTGTCGCCACAAACGGCCAGATGGTGCGGCTGGCGCCAAATGGAGCCGAAATCATTGACGAAACGCCGTCGGGGCGGCTGTTTCTCGACGGGCGCATTCTCGTGCATGAGGACGACGGGTATTCGCGGCTACGGCGCTCGCTTGGCTTTGCCGGGTTCATTGGCGTCACGCTGGTGCTGGATAGTCGCGGGCGTCTGGCGACCGATCCGGCGGTGCATATTGAGGGAATTCCCGAGACGGTGCATGGCCCGGTGCGGGACGCGGTGGTGCGAGCTGCAAGTGGGAAACGCGGACGGGATGATGATTTGGCCGAGACGGTACGCATCGCCGCTCGCCGCGCAGCCAATGACGCCTGGGGCAAGAAGCCTATCGTCCGTGTGCAGACTGTTGAGGTGTGAGTTTCCTGCCCCGTCGTTACGGGGGAGGTGGCGCGCCCCCGGGTCCGCGCAGAGCGCGGCCCGACGATAAACTCCGCGCGACGGAGGGGGCGCGCTGTCAGCCGCCCACCACAACACCTGCGCGGGACTCCAGGCACTTGATAATCTCCGTGTAATCGGAGTCCGGTCCAAGCTCGTGTTCCGCCGCGCGCCAGGCGCCGGTCACCATCTTGCTCAGCATCAGCGGCACGCCCAGGGCTTCCGCCTCTTCGAGATAAAGCCGCACGTCCTTGTGCATCAGGCCGGTGGTGAAGCCATAACCAAACTTGCGCGTCAGGATCGAAATCGGAAACTTCGTCTCGGTGGCGGTGTTGCGTCCTGTGCTTGCGTTGATGACGTCGATCATCAGTTTCGGGTCCAGGCCGGATTTCACACCCATCACCATGACCTCCGACGAGATCGCCAGCGCGGCAGCCGACAACAGATTGTTGGCGAGCTTCATGGCCTGCCCCTGGCCGGGCTCGGTGCCCACCGCGAAGACCTTGCCGAAGAGCCGCAGCAGCGGCTCCACGCGCGCGAACGGTTCGGCAGCGCCTGCCGCCATGACCGCCAGCGTGCCTTTGGTTGCGCCGGCTACTCCGCCGGAAACCGGCGCGTCGACCATGGCGATGCCGGTTTGCGCCAATTCTGCGGCCACCGGAATGGTGGTGCGTGGTCCCGTCGTCGAGAGATCGACGAGGATCTTCGCCCGCGTACCTTTGATGACGCCAGTATTGCCTACCGCTTCGCCGCGCACGTCCTTGGGTTCCGGCAGGCTGAAGAAGACGATGTCCGTGGTGTCAGCGACATCGCGCGAGGATTTGGCCGTTGCCGCACCGCGCGCAGCGAGCGGCGCCATGGCCTCATCGCGAATGTCGTAGACAACGAGCTTGTGACCGGCGTCGAGCAAACGCCCCGCCATCGGCCCACCCATTTTGCCCACTCCCACAAATCCGAGCGTTTCGATCATCGCACGTCATCCTGATTTCCTGGGAAGGCTGCACCATTCCGCTGGTTCGGCGCAACGGATCGGATACAATCGCCCCATGCCTTTGATCCTCGGTCTCGCGCTTTATTTCGTCATCTGGTGGACGTTTCTATTCGCCGTGCTGCCCTTTGGCGTGCAAAGCCAGCTGGAGGCGAAGGACATCGTGCCGGGCAGCGATCCAGGCGCTCCGGCGCGGCCGCGCTTGTTGCTGAAGGCGCTGGCCACCAGCATCGTTGCCGCTCTGGTCTGGGGTGCCGTTGATATTTGGTACGTGACCTATTTCCTGCCGGGATTAGGCGCACAAAATTAAGCATTACGAGCCATTCTAGCGGGGCAGCTTTTCGGGGGCTCGCCCATGCGCAGATTGACGATTGTTGCGCTTTGCTTCATCTGCGCCGGTGTTGCGGATGCCGCTTCGCAGGGTGATGGCACGCCGCCATCCTCAGTTCCGATGCAGCCACCCCCGGTTTCCTGCATTAACGCTCGTGACTCAGCCGAATACGTTCCCGGCGTCGATGTGAATGGCCGTGCCGTAGCACCAGCGGATCTGCCTGGCAGCACAACCGACGTGCAGATCAGCACGCAGGTTTACGCTGAAGTTCGCACCAACAACCCGCAACTGCGTGGGGCCGGCGTGATGGTCAATCTGCCAGGGCTGCAGAAGCCGCCGGTTTGTCCGCCACAGCCGCAAAGCTCACCTCGGCGCTAATTCCCGCTGGGCTCTTGACCCGCGCCGCACCGTCATGGCCCGGTGCGTCCATGAACGAGCGGGTCAAAGCGCATGCGCAAAGCGTCTTTCTAGCCACCGAGAATCTGCGCGGCATCATGCTGATGATCGCCGCCCGGATCGTGTTCGCCGGCAGCGATACGTTCACCAAGCTTGCCAGCGAAGGCTTGCCCGCAGCCGAAGTCGTGGTGTTGCGCAATGTCGTCTCCCTGCCGATCGTGCTGCTGATGGCATGGGGCCTGGGCGGTTTCCGTCACGTGTACGGCGCCTTTGGCAACCGCGTGGTGGTGACGCGCAGCGTTCTGGAAGGAACCGGTACGCTCGCTTTTGTCTCGGCGCTTCCCTTCATTACGCTGGGCCAAAGCGCGGTTATTCTTTTGACGGTGCCGATCATTCTCGTCGCGCTGTCGGCGATGATCTACCACGAAGCCGTCGGCTGGCGCCGCTGGACCGCCATTGTCGTGGGCTTCATGGGCGTTGTGCTGGTGGCCAATCCGTTCAGCGGCAGCTTCAACTATTTCCTGCTGCTCGCGCAATTCACCGCCATCACATGGGCCTTTCGCGATCTGATGACATCGCGCATCGGCGGCGGAATTCCGACCGTCACCGTGGCGCTGGTCAACACCATCATTGTGGGTTCGCTCGCCGTGCCCGCCTCGTTGTTGCAGGGTTGGCGCGGCTTCGGCATGCAGGAAGCCTTGTACCTTCTGGGTTCGGGCGGGCTCGTGGCGTTCGCCAATTTTCTTTACATCGACGCGCTACGCACAGGCGCGGTCTCCGTCGTGGCGCCGTTCCGCTACACGGCCGCGGTTTGGGCGAGCATCGCGGGCTTCATGGTGTGGGGCGACATACCGGATTCGCTCGGGCTGCTCGGCACGCTCTTCATCATCGGCTCAGGCCTCTACACCTTCTACCGCGAGTTCGAATTGGCGAGGGCGCGGCGCCAGAAAAGTCTGTTGTCATCACCGGCGAGCGCGAATTCCGTTCGCGCTCGGGAAGGGGATCCAATCGGTGAAAGCAAGTCCTGACCGGCATGGAAATGGATTCCCTTCCCCTCGCGTCCTTCGCGTGGCTCAGGACGCAAGGCCGGGAATGACAAGTCTCATCAATACGACCGTGCGATCAGGATTTCCTGCGTTGCCGCTTCACCAGTGAAGATGCACTTGCCCAGTGAGGCATGGCTCTGCCCGAGCGGCGCATTGCGGATCGACAGTTTCAACTGCTTCAGCTTCTGCTCGACCGCGTCCAATGCCGCGCCTGACGGGTTCGACCAGCCCGTGCGTACCCATCCCTTGAATTCGCCGCCTTCATCGTCGTCACCGGCCGCTGCGCCGAAATAATCAGCCACTCCGGCGAAATCGGATATGCCGCTGTGGATGTTGCCGTCGAGCCGCGTCTTCGCTTCGGCATACAGACGCGTTTGAATGGCCGTCAGCAATTGCGCGGCCTCACCGACAAATTGGTCGCGCGGCATGCCGTGTGATTTCACCTTGTCGCCGTCGCGCAATTGATCGCGCCGCATAAAGGTGACTTGTCCGTTTGCCACATCGCGGGGCCCAATTTCGATAATGACCGGCGCGCCCCGCCGGACCCAATTCCAGCGTTTGTCGGCGGATTTGATGTCCTTCGTATCCAGCTGCACGCGGATGCGCTCGTTGAACGCCGTCTCGCGCGACAACGCCGACGCAAGCGCCTGGCAATAGCCGAGCACATCGCCGTCTTCAGGTTTTCCGCGCAGCATCGGCACGATGACGATCTGCTTGGGTGCGATCGCTGGCGGCAGGCGCAATCCGTCGTCGTCGCCGTGAGTCATGATCACGCCGCCGATCAGGCGCGTGGAAACGCCCCAGCTCGTGGTGTGACACCACGTATGTTCACCGGCTTCGTTCTGGAAGCGGATGTTCTGCGCTTCGGCGAAATGCGTGCCGAGATAATGCGAGGTGCCGGCTTGCAGCGCCTTGCCGTCCTGCATCATCGCTTCGATGGAAAAGGTGCTGACCGCGCCCGGGAAACGCTCGTTCGCGCTTTTCTCGCCCGCAATGACAGGCATCGCGAGCACGCTCTCCGAAAAATCGCGGTAAACGTCCAGCATACGCAGGGTTTCAGCCATCGCGTCTTCCGCATCGGCATGGGCGGTGTGACCTTCCTGCCAGAGGAATTCCGCGGTGCGCAGGAACAGCCGTGTGCGCATTTCCCAGCGCACCACATTGGCCCACTGATTGATCAGCAGCGGCAGATCGCGGTGGCTTTTGACCCAGCGCGAGAACGCATCGCCGATGATGGTTTCGGAAGTCGGCCGCACCACGAGCGGTTCTTCCAGCTTGGAGTCCGGATCGGGCTGCAATTTGCCGTCGATGTTCTTCAGCCGGTGATGGGTGACGATCGCCATTTCCTTGGCGAAGCCTTCGACATGGCTCGCTTCCTTGGCGATGAAGGACAGCGGAATGAACAACGGGAAGTAGCAATTCTCATGGCCGGTCTCTTTAATCCGGCGGTCCAGATCCTTCTGGATCTGTTCCCACACGCCATAGCCCCAGGGCTTTATGATCATTGAGCCCCGGACCGGCGAGTTTTCCGCCATGTCGGCCTCGCGCACGACCGCCTGATACCAGTTCGGGAAGTTCGACCGGCCGCCGGTTGCCCGGTGTTCGCTTAAAGCGCGCTGCATGAAAGGGCTCCAAATCGCCACATTGGTGTTATGAATAGGAACTTAGACCTATCCCAAGCGATTCCCGAGCAAAAGAGCCATTATGGCCCGCAACACCCGCCCGTTTTCCGGCTTCGAATGGATGGTGGCGATGCGCTACCTCAAGCCCCGGCGCAAAGAAGCCTTCATATCCGTGATTTCCATCCTGTCGCTGGTCGGCATTGCACTGGGCGTGGCGACGCTGATCATCGTGATGAGCGTGATGAACGGGTTTCGGTCTGAGCTGCTGGGCCGGATTCTTGGGTTAAATGGCCATCTCATCGTTCAGAGCATGACCGGCAGCATTCCCGATTACGACGCGTTGGCCGGCCGGCTTCGCATGATCCCTGGCGTCACCAACGCAACGCCGCTGATCGAAGGCCAGGTGCTGGTGAATGCTGAAGGCAATTCTTTCGGCGCCCTGGTCCGTGGACTGGAAACCGATGGGCTTAAGCGGCTGACGTCCGTGTCTTCTACATTGTCGCCGGGGGCGTTGGAGGGTTTCGACGAAGGCGATTCCGTCATCATCGGCGCACGCCTGGCGGAGCGCCTGAACTTGGTGCCGGGGATGACCATCACCCTGATTGCGCCCAAAGGCGCGGTCACGCCCTTTGGCACCACGCCGCGGATCAAGACCTATCGTGTGTCCGGCACCTTCCGCGTCGGCATGTCGGAATATGACCAGACATTCGTCTTTATGCCGCTGAAGGAAGCACAAGCCTTCTTCGGTCTGGACAACACCGTACTGGGCATCGAGATCATGGTCGCCAACGCCGATCAGGTGGCGCAATGGCGTCAGCCCATAGGGCAGGTGGTTGGTCCTTACGCGCGGCTGATCGATTGGCAGCAGATGAATTCCAGCCTGTTTGGCGCGCTGGCCGTCGAACGTAATGTGATGTTTCTGATCCTGACCATGATCATCCTGGTCGCGGCGCTGAACATCATTTCCGGCCTCATCATGCTGGTGAAGGACAAGGGCGGCGACATTGCGATTCTGCGTACCATGGGCGCGACCAAAGGCTCGGTGATGCGCGTCTTCTTCATTGCGGGCGCCTTTATCGGGGTTGTCGGCACGTTCGCCGGATTGATCTTCGGGGTGGCGTTTTGCGCCAACATCGAAAACATCCGGCAGTTTTTGTCGCGGGTGACCGGGACCACGCTGTTCGACCCGACGATCTACTTCCTCAGCCAGATGCCGTCCAAGATCGAAGCCGGCGATGTCATCGCGGTCACGTCGATGTCGCTGGCGCTGTCTTTTCTGGCGACCCTGATCCCTTCGTGGCGCGCTGCCCGGCTCGATCCGGTGGAAGCGCTTCGTTATGAATGATTCCAGTTCGCGCATGACGCCGCCGCTCCGGCTCGACCGGGTGACGCGCATCTACAAGCAGGCCGGGCGCGAGCTTATGGTCTTCCGGGACGTCTCGCTGACTCTGGTGCCGGGCGAAATCGTCGCGCTGGTTGGGCAATCGGGCGCGGGTAAATCCTCATTGCTGCATATCGCCGGCCTTCTGGAAGCGCCCTCTTCCGGTGAGGTCTTTATTGAAGGCGAGGCGGCCTCGCGTTTACCCGAGAAGCGCCGCACCGAGCTGCGGCGGCAGGCTTTGGGCTTTGTCTATCAATTCCATCACTTGCTGCCGGAGTTCACCGCGGAAGAGAATGTCGGCATGCCCCGGCGCATATCCGGAGACAGCCGCAACGTGGCGCTGGCCGAGGCAAAGCGCTTGTTGGGCTTGGTGGGTTTGAGCGAGCGCACGGATCACCGGCCGTCCCAGCTTTCCGGCGGCGAGCAGCAGCGCGTTGCGATTGCGCGCGCCTTGGCCAATCAGCCTCGTGTGCTGCTGGCCGACGAACCGACGGGCAATCTCGACCCGAAGACCGCCGATGGCGTCTTCGAAATGCTGATAAAACTGGTGCGTTCCGAGGGGTTATCGGCGCTGATTGCCACCCACAACCATGAGCTGACCAGAAAGATGGACCGGGTGCTGATGCTGGATCAGGGGCTGCTGGTCGAGCGGAGCCGCGTATAGTTCCTTGTTTGTTCTTGACGATAGTGTGAGAACAGAATAAGAACATAGTCTCAAGGTTGGAGGCGGAACATGACATTGTGGTTTCAGGAAGCGTTGGCGGCCGTAAGCATGTTGCTTTTTGTGGCGTCGGTTTACGTGCTCGCGGCGTTTGGACAAGCCGTTCTCGCCTGAAGCGTGGCTCGCCTTCCTGTGGAGCGATGCGGCAAGCCCGATGCGGGGGCGTCGGCACTCGCCGATACTGGGGCTGACGAGTCGTAACAATTCAGGTGACGCATGGGCGTTGAACCGGTCCACGGGAAGCACGGGCACGCCAAAACCGGACACGCGAATTTCGTGCATTTGCGGGTGCGCAGCGTGTTTTCTCTGCTCGAAGGGGCGGTGAAGTCCAAGGAGCTGGCTAAGCTCGCCCGCGAAATGAACATGCCCGCCGTGGCGGTCACGGACACGAACAATCTGTTCGGTGTCTATGAGATTTCCGAAGCACTGGCCAAGAATGGCGTTCAGCCCATTGTCGGGGTCACGCTGTCGGTCGATTTGGACCCGGCTGAGGCGACGCACCAGGTCCAGCAGGTAAAGGCCTACCCAACCGTCGCGATTCTGGTGAAGGACTCGGGCGGCTATATTCAGCTCTCCAAGCTGCTCTCCAGCGCCTATCTGGAAGCGGGACCCGGCGAGCTACCGCACGCCTCGGCGGAACGGCTGCTGGCGCATGCGCCGGGGCTGATCCTGCTCACGGGAGGTCCGAACGGACCCATCAACCGGCTTCTGGCAGAAGGCCAGCCGCAGGCGGCCGAGGCGATGCTGGACCGGCTCGTCAGTGCTTTCGGCGACCGGCTTTATATCGAGTTGCAGCGGCATGGATTCGCCAGTGAAGCCGCCGTCGAAGAAAAGCTCATCGATCTCGCCTATGCCAAGAACATCGCGTTGGTCGCGACCAACGATGTTCATTTCGGCCGAGTGGATATGTATGAGGCGCACGATACGCTGCTCTGCATTGCCGACGGCACATTCCTGGATGTGGAGAACCGGCGCCGCGTGACGCCGGAACATCGCTTCAAAAGCGCCGATGAAATGGCGGCGCTGTTTTCAGACCTCCCCGAGGCCATCGAAAATACCGTTGAGATCGCGCGCCGTTGCGCCTTCAAGCCGAAGAAGCGGGCGCCCATCCTGCCGCAATTCGTACCGGAATCGGGGTTGCCGACAGCCGATGAGCTGCGCGCGCAATCCGAAGCGGGATTGAAGCGCCGGCTCGCCGAGCATGGTCTGTATGCCGATGAAAAAGCCTATTGGGACCGTCTGCAATTCGAGCTCAACGTCATCAACAATATGGGGTTTCCGGGCTACTTCCTGATCGTCTCGGACTTCATGAAATGGACCCGTGCGAACGGCATTCCCGTGGGCGTGCGTGGTTCGGGTGCGACCTCGCTGGTGGCGTGGGCGCTCGATATCACCAACCTGGATCCTTTGCGCTTCGGGCTGGTGTTCGAGCGTTTCCTCAATCCCGAACGCGTCTCGATGCCGGACTTCGATATCGACTTCTGCCAGGAACGCCGCGACGAAGTCGTCCACTACGTTCAGCACAAATATGGCCGCGACAAGGTCGGGCATATCATGGCGCTCGGTTCGCTGCAGGCGCGCGCCGCCGTGCGCGATGTCGGGCGTGTGATGCAATTGCCCTTCAGTCTGGTCGACCGCGTCGCCAAACTTATCCCAAATCCGCCGGGCAAGCCGGTCTCGTTGACCGACGCCATCATTATGGAACCCCGGCTGCAGCAGATCGCCGAACAGGAAGACCGGGTTAAGCAGCTCTTTTCCACCGTCGAGAAAATCGAAGGGTTCTATCGCCACGCATCGACACATCCCGCAGGTGTGGTGATTGGCGACCGGCCTCTGGATGAGATTGTCCCGCTTTATCGCGATCCGCGCTCTGAAATGCCGGTCACGCAGTTCGATTACGAAGATGCGGAAAAGGCCGGTCTCGTTAAATTCGACTTTCTGGGTTTGAAGACTCTCACCGTCATCGCCAAAACCGAAGAGTTGCTGAAACAGCGCGGCATTGTGCTCGATACCCAGCGCATCGATTTCGATGACCGGCCGACATTCGAAATGCTTGCGCGCGGCGAATGCGTCGGCGTGTTCCAGCTTGAAAGTCAGGGCATGCGCGACCTGATCAAAAAGCTGAAGCCCGACCACATCAACGATCTCGTCGCGTTGGTCGCGCTGTACCGGCCGGGCCCGATGGATTCGATCCCGAAATACATCGCCGCCAAGCACGGCAAGGAGAAGGCCGAATATCTGCATCCGATGCTGGAGCCGATCCTGTCGGAAACCTTCGGCGTCATGACGTATCAGGAAGACGTCATGCGGATCGCGCGTGAGCTTGCGGGTTACACCATGGGCGAGGCCGACCTGTTGCGTCGCGCCATGGGCAAAAAGATCGCGTCCGAAATGGCGCAGCACCGCGAGCGGTTTATCGTCGGCGGCAAGGAGCGCGACGTTTCCGCGAATGTCGCCGAACAGATTTTCGAGCAAGCGGCGAAATTCGCGGGCTACGGCTTCAATAAAGGCCACGCTGCCGCCTATGCGCAAGTCGCGTATCAGACGGCCTTTCTGAAAGCGAATTATCCGGTCGAATTTCTGGCCGCCTCTATGACGCTGGATACGGGCAACACCGACCGGCTGAACATTTTCCGTCAGGAAGCAGCGCGGCTTGGTATCGAGGTCAGGCCGCCCGAGATCAACCGCAGCCACGCGCCATTTACCTGCGACTCTAAGCCCGACAAAACCGGCGTGATCTATTACGCGCTTGCCGCTGTTAAGAATGTGGGCAGGCAGGCGATGGACCATGTGGTCGCCATCCGTGAAGGCGGCGGGCCGTTCCGTTCGATTGCCGACTTCGCGCGGCGTATCGATCCCCGGCTGCTCAACAAGCGCGCTTTTGAAAATCTGGTTCGCGCCGGTGCGTTCGACGCACTGCACAAGAACCGCCGCCAGCTGGTCCGATCCGCGGATATTGTGCTGGGCGATGCCGCACGCAATATGCGCGACCGCGATGCCGGTCAATCGAGTTTGTTTGGGGCCGCGGAAGCGCAGCGTCAATCTTTGCCGCTGGTCGCGGTGGATGACTGGCCGGTGCATGAGAAGTTGGCGGAAGAGTTTTCTGCGATTGGATTCTATCTCTCCGGCCATCCGCTGGATGCCTACGCGCAGTCGCTAAAGCGCCTTGGCGTAACGCCTTACGCCGCTTTGCTGGCGGATGCGCGGCGCTCAGCGGTGAAGGCAACCCTTGCCGGCACCGTCATCCGCAAACAGGAGCGGCGCGGCAAAAGCGGCGATCCCTTCGCGTTCATCGGGCTTTCCGATCCGAGCGGCATGTTCGAAGTGATGGTGTTCTCCGAAGCCTTGGCGAACGCGCGGCCGTTTCTGGAAGTGGGCCGCTCCATTTTGCTCAAAGCGGTCGGCGACTGGATCGAGGACGAGTTGAAGCTGCGCACGCTTTCCGTCGAAGATCTCGATACCGCGGCGGCGCAGGCAGGGGAGGGGCTTAAGATTCGTCTGTCCGATCCTGCACCGATCCCCGTCATCGCGCGCGAATTGAAGACCGCTGGGAAGGGACTGATTACGCTGATCGTGCCCGGCGCCTCCGGCAGCCAAGACGTCGAAATCGCCCTGCCCAAACGGGTGCAGGTCAATCCGCAGATCAAATCGATCATCGCCTCGCTATCCGGCGTCGTCGAAATCGAGACGGTGTAATTGGCTTGCCTCATGTCGCGACAGACTTGGCTTACCATAGGCACTGCGCTGGATCTTATTCTGCTGCCGCCGTCTGCCTACATGGCGTATGAGGAGTTGCAGCTTGTTGCCCAGAGCGACCGCTCGCCGGGCGTGATTGGACTGACGATCCTATTCGTCGCGCTTCCTATTTTTTCCGTTGTCTGTCCTTGGGCGGCATGGCGCGCAAACAAGCGCGGGCGCTCCACAAGCACGGTTATAGGCTACTTCGCCGCACCTTGGGTGGATGCCGCCCTACTCGTCGGGCTGCTTGTTTCTTAAACGACATTGCAAATGGGGTAAGATTTCCCAAGGTACCCAAGGTCTTTTGCCAGTGGCCCACATTAGGGTTCATCAGCGCGCAGACGCGCGCTTGCTGGATCGCCCTGTCAAGCAGGGCCGTGACAAAAGCGGGCAGGATCGAAGGCCATTGGTATTACTGGGAAGTGATTTGGCTCCGCGGGTAGGATTCGAACCTACGACCAGCCGGTTAACAGCCGGCTGCTCTACCACTGAGCTACCGCGGAATGCCGGAGGCGTGTCTAGCGCAAGGTTTTCCTCATGGCTATATCAATCTCGCATAATCTGGTGAGCAAAGTTGACCGATCCGGACGCTCAGCCTAAGGCCGGGAAGACCCGGCTGCATTTCGGGCGCTTTTCCATCCCCATCCCACAATCCAGGCCGCTGCGCATCGCGCTTGGCATTGGGCTTTGTATCGGGGGCTTGCTGGGATTTCTGCCGATACTGGGCTTTTGGATGATTCCCCTGGGCCTGCTGGTGCTGTCGGTCGATTTGGCCCCGGTCCGCCGGTTTCGCCGCCGCATGGAAGTGCGGTGGGGCCGCCGCAAGCAGAAAAAGGCCAGCTAGCGCCAAGCACAAAAAGAGAGGGCCGGATTGCTCCGGCCCTTGAGTCATTGGGTAATGGTGGGGTGTCTTCAAGGAAGACATGTGCATCTTGATTCAATTCCGTAAAAGAATCGTTAACGGCTTAGCCAAAGCTTAGGCCGCCCCCCAACATTCGCATAAAATTCAATGTTTCCAGATCGATATCCGGGAGCGGAAGAATCCCTTCGCCGGCAAAGTGCGTTTGGAGGCCACGCCCGGAATTGAACCGGGGTTCACGGTTTTGCAGACCGTTGCGTCACCACTCCGCCACGTGGCCAAACGCGCGAGCGGGATATTCCTGCTGCGGGTGGGCAGTGCCTATAACAGATCGCGCCGCCTGCCCACAACCGCCTCAATTGTCAGCCGCTGCATGCGCCAGTATAAGCGCGCGCACCCCTTGCTGGAATCAGATATGGCCGACACCGCCGTTCAGCGCGCCAACATGGTGGCGGCGCAACTCCGCCCCAACGACGTCACCGATGCCCGTATCCGGGACGCCATGCTGAATATCCCCCGCGAGCGGTTCGTCCCCAATACGTCTCTGCCCGTGGCCTATGCCGAGCAATGCATCCCGCTGAGTGGGGGCCGCGTCCTGCTGGACCCGCGCTCGCTCGCGAAATTGCTGCAGCTTGCGGACATAGGCCCGGAGGACCGGGTTCTGGATGTCGGCTGTGGCACGGGATACTCGACGACCGTTCTTTCCATGATGGCGGCGGAGGTCACGGGGCTTGAGGAAAATAAGGACTTGGCCGATCAGGCGGCGGAAAACCTTCGTAGCTTAGGGATCGCCAATGCGAGCGTCGTGACCGGTAAACTCGCGCAAGGCTGCAAACAGCAAGCACCGTTCGATGTGATTTTCCTCAATGGCGCCATCGACTGCGAGCCCACCGAATTGCTGGCCCAACTTGCCGCCGGCGGGCGGCTTGTCGTCGTAAAGTGCGAGGGTTCGGCCGGGCATGGCGTTGTGTATGTCCGCCACCAGGACGCGATCGGCGAGCGCAGCACCTTCGATGCGCATGTGCCGCTGCTTCCCGGTTTCGAACGGCCGCGCAGCTTCGTATTCTAATCCTCCACGCGAACGGTACGCTGGCGCGAGAATTCCTCGGCGCGGCGCACCAGATCCGTCAGGTTTTGTTCAAGCTGCTCCAGCGCGAAACGAAGCGCTACAACCCGTTCGTCGCCGCGAATGGGTTCGAGCCCGCCCATCAGCCCGTGCAGCGCGGACTGGAACGGAACCTCGGACGGTGGTGCGCCACGCTGTGCGAACGCCAGTCCGATATCCCGCAGAAAGTGTCTGCCCTGTGCCGCGAACTGTTCGAGCGCCCCCGTGAGCTGGGGCCGCAGCTCCAGAGGCAGCGGCTCAGCCGCCACCCGTCCGATCAACACCAGATCGTGTCGCACCCGGCGCAGCGTGCGGGTCACCGGCTCAGGATCGGTATCCTCACTGAGATAGTTTCGCCGTTCGCGCGCCGCTTCATCGGTCACGCTTTCGAGCGCGGTCTGGGCGACCCGTATCGCGTCCTGGTGTACGGCGATTGCGGCTCCGCGGTCTTCGCCCAACAGGCAGTCAACGAGATCGCTGAGAAGTTCGGCCAGCCGTTGCAAAACGCGATTGGCGGCATCGCCCATCAGGGCGTGCGCGCGGGCCGGCAACACGAAAAGCGAAACGGCCATCCCCACAAAACCGCCGAGACTTACCTCAACAGTGCGCAGCGCCGCGGCAAGAAACGGTCCTTCCGCACTGCTCGAACTGCCGAGCAGCAGTATCACCGCCGTCATCGGCGCAACGCGGTAGCTGGCGTTGAAGGCGGCAAGCAGCGCCAGCGGCGTCAGTGAGATCGCCAGCGCCAGGCCCAGCATGAGAACATTGCCATGTGGGACCACTGTTGCGATTGCCGCTCCATAGACAGCGCCCAACAGGGTACCGAGAAGCCGGTCGATGGACGCCTTCCACGAACTGCCAACGCTTCCCTGCACCACAAGAACGGCGGTGAAAACGGCCCAGTAGCTTTGCGGCAAAGCGAGCACACTGGCCAACGCGAAGCTGAAAAGCCCCGCGGCGGCAATGCGTAAACCGTGGCGAAGCTCGGCGCGCCGTCGGAACAGGATGCGCAATCGGCCTCGAAAGGATGTTTTTTTCATAAGGTGTTAATCGAAAATAACCCAAATCGCTTCATCATAAAGCTGACGTTAACGAATATAGCTTTCCAATGCATTCTGGCTTAGGGTCCAAAGAGGCGAAGCAACGGCATTGCCGTTAAGAGCATGATCGGTCAAGCGGCTCGCATCGTGCTGAAGATTCGTCACTCGGTCCCGCATTGTGGCGCCAAGCCCGGCTCGAATCCGCCGGTTTGCGCCCTGGTTGAGAGATTTGCATGAGCAGTTCCGCGAACGCACAGCATGAACCGACGATGGAGGAAATCCTTGCCTCCATCCGCAAGATCATTTCGGAGGACACGCCGGATGGCGCGAAGCCGGCGCCCGCTCCGATGCCCGAACCCGTCGCTGCGGAGCCGAGCCCCTTCCGTAGCGCCATGGAAGAGGCGCCGCAGGGCGACACCGACGTTCTCGAATTGACCGACGAAGTTCCCGGCGAGGCTCCGTTCGCGCCTGTCTTCACCCCACTGCCGGAAAACGACATTGCCTTTGAGAACGACGAACCCGAGCCGGAACCAGAAGCTGATCCCGAACCCGAGCCGGCCGATGATCTGATCTCCGATTCCACGCGCAGCGCCGTCGGACGGGCTTTCGCGGGGTTGGGCCTGGAACCCAGGAGTCAAGCTCCCGCTGGCGGCGGCGGCAATACGCTGGACGCGCTGTTCCTGCGCGCCATCAACGATGCCTTTACGCCCGTGCTTCAGGATTGGGTCGAGGATCATTACGACGAAATCCTGGAACGGATGAAACCGATGATCCGCAAATGGATGGACGACAATCTCCCGGCCTTGGTTGAATCCGTAGTGACGAAGGAAATCCGGGCCGCCGCCACTGTCGCGCCAAGACCGCGCCGCCGGTAATAATGATCCTCCCCTGCGTAGCGGGGGAGGGGGGCCGCCGAAGGCGGTGGAGGGGGCGGCACCTTTCCCCTTGACGATTCGCCCGTACCCACCTTCTGTGGGCAACGCTCACTTTAGGCTTTGTTATGCTCGATAAGACCTTTCATCCGCGCGAGGTTGAAGCTCGCCTGTACGCCCAATGGGAAGACTCCGGCGCCTTTCGCGCCGGTTCCAAACCGGACACGCCGAGTTTCTGCATCGTTATCCCCCCGCCCAACGTAACCGGCAGCCTTCATGTCGGCCACGCGCTCAACAACACGCTCCAAGATGCGCTGGCGCGGTTCGAGCGCATGCGCGGCAAGAATGTGCTGTGGCAGCCCGGCACCGATCACGCGGGCATCGCGACGCAGCTCGTGGTGGAACGCGAACTCGGCAAGCGGCAGCTTTCGCGCGTCGGTTTGGGCCGCGAGAAGTTTCTCGAGGAAGTCTGGCGTTGGAAGGAAGAATCCGGCGGGAACATAGTCCGGCAATTGCGCCGGCTAGGCGCTTCCTGCGACTGGAGCCGCGAACGCTTCACCATGGACGAGGGGCTTTCCCGCGCCGTCCTGAAAGTGTTCGTGACGCTCCACAAGCAGGGGCTGATCTACAAGGACAAGCGTCTGGTCAATTGGGACCCGCGGCTGCAAACGGCGGTGTCCGATCTTGAAGTGGAGAGCATTGAGGTCAAAGGCAAGCTCTGGCACCTCAAATATCCGATCGAAGGCGAAGCGGACCGTTTCATAGTCGTGGCGACGACGCGTCCCGAAACCATGCTGGGCGATGTCGCCGTCGCGGTTCATCCCGAAGATGAACGGTACAAATCGCTGGTCGGCAAATATGCGATCCTGCCGCTGACAGGACGCCGCGTTCCCATCATTGCCGATGAATATACCGACCCGGAAAAAGGCTCCGGCGCGGTGAAGATCACGCCGGGCCACGACTTCAACGATTTTGAAGTCGGCAAGCGGCACGGCTTGGCGCCAATCAATATTCTCACACGGGAAGGCGCGCTGAACGACGCCGTTCCGGATGCCTATCGCGGCCTGGACCGCTTTGAAGCGCGCAAGCGCGTGGTGGCCGATCTCGATGCGCAAGGCCTGCTCGAAAAGACCGAGGACATCGTTCACGCGGTTCCGCATGACGAGAAGACCAAAACGGTTGTGCTTGAACCGTACCTGACGGAGCAGTGGTATCTGAACGTCACGCCGCTTGCCGAAAAGGCGTTGAAGGCAGTGGAAGACGGGCGCACGCGTTTCGTGCCCGACCATTGGTCCAATGTTTATTACAACTGGATGCGCAACATTCAGCCCTGGTGTATTTCGCGCCAGCTCTGGTGGGGCCACCAGATACCGGCTTGGTACGGGCCGGAAGGCCACATCTTTGTCGAAGAGACGGAAGTCGAAGCACGCGCCGCCGCTGCAAAGCATTACGGACGTGACGTTGACCTGACGCGCGACGACGACGTGCTGGACACATGGTTTTCCTCGGCGCTTTGGCCGTTCTCGACGCTCGGCTGGCCGGACGAAACCGCCGAGGTCAAACGCTACTATCCCACGTCCACACTGGTGACGGGTTTTGACATCATTTTCTTCTGGGTTGCCCGGATGATGATGATGGGCCTGCATTTCCTGGATGATGTGCCCTTCCGCGATGTCGTCATTCACACACGGGTCCTCGATGAGAAGGGCCAGAAGATGTCGAAGACGAAGGGCAACGTCGTCGATCCGCTCACCATCATCGATGAGTACGGCGCGGACGCGCTGCGTTTTGCCCTGGCGATCGCTGCGGGGCAGGGGCGCGATATCCGCCTCGGCATGAACCGCGTCGAGACGTGCCGCAACTTCGGCACCAAGCTGTGGAACGCATCGCGCTTCTGCGAGATGAACGAATGCGTGCGCAAACGCGACTTCGATCCGGCAACCGTCGCAATGACGGTGAACAAATGGGTCGTGGGCGAAACCGCGCGCGCGGCCGCCGAAGTGACATCAGCGCTCGAAGCCTATCGTTTCAACGATGCCGCGGGCGCGATCTATCATTTTGTGTGGGATGTGTTCTGCGACTGGTATGTCGAATTCATCAAGCCGGTGCTGAACGGCAACGATGAAGCAGAAAAGGGCGAGACACGCGATACGGCGGCCTGGGTGCTCGACCGCATTTTGCAATTGCTGCATCCGTTCATGCCGTTCATCACGGAAGAATTGTGGGCGCGAATCGCCGAACATGCCGAGCCGCGCCGCTCCATGCTGATGCTGTCGCCTTGGCCGGATTTGGCCAACCTGCCCCAGGACGAGCAGGCGCGCACCGAAATGCAGTGGCTGATCGATCTGGTGTCGGGCGTGCGCAGCGTGCGCGCGGAAATGAACGTGCCGCCTTCGGCGCGGATTACGTTGCTGCTGAAGGATGCGAGCGCGGAAACATCGGCGCGCCTCAATCGCAACCGCGATGTCGCGATGACCTTGGCGCGGCTGTCGGGCGTGCGCGTGGCGAGCGAATTCCCCCAAGGCTCCGCGCAGTTCGTGCTGGGCGAAGCCGTGGTGGCGCTTCCTTTGGGCGATGTGATCGACCTCGACAAGGAGCGCGCGCGGCTGGCGAAGGATTTGAGAAAAGCCGAAGCGGAAATCGCGAAATTCGACGCCAAACTGAACAACGCAGCCTTCGTGGCTAAGGCGCCCGAAGAGGTCATCGAAGAGCAAAAAGAACGCCGCGCCGAAGCCGCCGCCCTGGCCACCCGGCTGCAGGAGGCACTCACCCGCTTCTCGAGTTAGTCTCGTCGTTGGTTGGCTAAACATGATAGCCTTCCCTCGAGAAGCCGCCGCGACCGCGGATGGCATGAGAGACCGGGGGGCCTTCATGAGTGATTTTTTCAGCGTAAAAACCGCATGCCGCGCGGCGATGCTGGCTGGCGTTTTGGCCATTGCCGGATCGCCGGTGCTTGGGACGCCGTTGGTGCTCAACGGTTCGTTTGAGAATACCACCGTATCGATCACCAGCACGTGGGATTGCACCAACGCCTCCACCTGCGTGGTGCCCAATTGGAGCACCCTGGATTACGGCCAGATAATCGTGCTGCCGAGCTGGTTCACCAATGGATATCTGTTCGGTCCCAGCCCGCCCGTGGTCGGTGTGGCCGGCCCCTTGCCCGCGTCGAGCCCCGATGGCGGCAACTTCGTGTTTTCGGACGCCGACTATCACAACGCGGCCATCACGCAGACCATCAGCGGCCTGTCGCCGGGCGGTAAGTACAAGCTGAGCTTTTATCAGGCGCTTGCCCAGGACACCGAGCTGTCCGTAACCACTCCCGGACCGGTCAGCGCTCAGTGGCAAGTGTCGTTTGGGTCCAGCACTCAGACCACGCCGTTGATGAACGCCGACGGGTCCACCCTGACGATTTCGAATTGGGCGCTACAGAACATGACATTTGTCGCCGGCGCTTCGTCGCAGGTGTTGAGCTTTCTTGCTATTGGCGCCGGCGACCCGCCGTTGGCGGGCTTGGACGGTATAAGCCTGACCGCGGTACCCGAGCCCGGCAGCGCGGTCATGCTGCTGATGGGATTGCTGTCGGGCGGGTTCCTATACCGTCGCACGCGTTGGCAAAGGATCAATCGGACATCGGTCGCACCGTAACGCTGTGACCACCGGGTGATCGAAACGCTCCATCACATCCAAACGGCGTTGCCCGGCTGGGCGATCGAAGCTGTAAAGTTCGCCAACGGCTTGGTGCTGTTGACCGTGCTGTTTGTGCCGTTGGAAAGGCTGTTCCCTCTCCAACGGCAAGCCGCCTTGCGTCAGGGCTGGCGTACCGACGTGGCGTATTACTTTCTTACCAGTCTGCTCCCCGGCAAGATTATCGTTCTGCCGGTTCTTGCGCTGCTGTGGCTGATGCACGCGATAGCGCCGCAAGGGATTCTTACCGGTGTATCCGATCTGCCGGGCTGGGCGCGGTTTGCTTTGGGCATGCTGGTTGCGGAATTCGGGTTCTATTGGGGCCATCGCGCTATGCACGCCTCCGCGATGCTCTGGCGTTTTCACGCCGTCCATCACAGCGCGCGCGAGCTCGATTGGCTGGTCAACACACGCGCTCATCCCGTGGATTTGGTGGTGGTGCGCTTGTGCGGCTACCTGCCGCTTTATTTGCTGGGTTTGGCAGCGCCTGCCGGCAATACGCTCGACTGGGTGCCGCTGCTGGTGACGCTGGTCGGCAGCACATGGGGCTATGTGCTGCACGCCAATTTGCAGTGGCCTCTCGCATCATTGGAGCGCGTCATCGCGACGCCCGCCTTTCACCACTGGCATCACGAACATCTCGGCGCGGACGGCACGCAGCACAGCAATTACGCCGCCACTTTGCCGCTGATGGATATGCTCTTCGGCACCTTCCGCGCGAGCAATGCGAAATGGCCTGAACGCTATGGTACGGATGAACCCGTGCCCTCCGCGCTGATAGATCAAGTGATGGCGCCCTTTATGGGGCCGCTTCCAACGCGGCAAAACACCCGGACATAGCCCCGCCGCTACGGGCATGACAGACGAGGGATGCTTGCGCTGGGGGGCGAGGGGGGGTGTATAAGCCTTTCAGCTACCCACAGAGTTTCCCGTTTGCCATGACCACATTCGACAAGTCGAAGCTGCCTTCCCGCCATGTCACCGAAGGCCCCGAACGCGCGCCTCACCGTTCCTATTATTACGCCATGGGCCTGACGGATGAAGAGATTCACCGCCCCTTCGTCGGCGTCGCCTCCTGCTGGAACGAAGCGGCGCCTTGCAATATTGCGCTGATGCGTCAGGCACAATCCGCCAAGCGCGGGGTGAAAGAGTCCGGCGGCACGCCACGCGAATTCTGCACCATCACGGTCACCGATGGCATCGCTATGGGACATGAGGGCATGAAGTCCTCGCTCGTCTCGCGCGAGGTCATCGCCGATTCCGTCGAATTGACGGTGCGCGGCCATTGCTATGATGCGCTTGTGGGCATTGCCGGCTGCGACAAGAGTCTTCCCGGCATGATGATGGCGATGCTGCGCCTGAACGTGCCGTCGGTGTTCCTGTATGGCGGTTCGATCATGCCCGGCAAATTTCATGGCAAGGACGTGACCGTCGTCGATGTGTTTGAAGCGGTGGGCAAGCATTCCGCGGGCGCGATGCCGGACTCCGAACTGCACGCGCTCGAATGCGTGGCGTGTCCGGGGGCTGGGGCCTGCGGCGGACAGTTCACGGCCAACACCATGGCGTGCGTCTCGGAAGCGATCGGACTGGCTTTGCCCTTTTCCGCAGGTCCGCCGGCCGAAGTGACGTCGCGCGACGATTATGCGTTGCGATCGGGTGAAGCGGTGATGGCGCTGGTGTCCAGGAATTTGCGCCCGCGTGACATCTGCACGCGCGAGGCCTTCGAGAACGCCGCGACGGTGGTTGCCGCAACGGGCGGCTCCACGAACGCGGCGCTGCATTTGCCGGCCATGGCGAATGAAGCCGGAATAGAATTCGATCTCTTCGATGTGGCGGCGATATTCAAGCGCACGCCTTATCTTGCCGATCTCAAGCCCGGCGGCCGTTTCGTTGCTAAGGATATGTGGGAAGCAGGCGGCATGCCGGTGCTGATGCGCACACTGCTGGATGGCGGCTATCTCCACGGCGACTGCATCACGGTGACCGGCAGAACGCTGGCGGAGAATCTGCGCGACGTGAAATTCAACGACGCGCAAGTTGTCATCCGGCCCGCATCGAACCCGCTGGCGCCGACCGGGGGCGTTGTTGGGTTGACCGGTAACCTTGCGCCCGATGGCGCCATCGTTAAGGTCGCCGGCCTGAAGCATGTTCAACATCGCGGCCCCGCGCGCGTCTTCGATTGTGAAGAAGATGCGTTCGCCGCCGTTCAGGCGCGCAACTACAAAGAAGGCGATGTCATCGTCATCCGCTATGAAGGGCCCAAAGGCGGGCCTGGCATGCGGGAAATGCTGTCGACGACCGCGGCGCTGTATGGACAGGGGCTTTCCGACACGATTGCGCTTATCACGGATGGACGGTTTTCCGGTGCGACGCGCGGGCTTTGCATCGGGCATGTGGGGCCGGAGGCGGCTGAAGGGGGCCCCATCGGCTTGCTGCGCGAGGGCGACATCATTTCCATCGATGCCGAAAAGGGCACCATCGATGTGGAGCTGTCGGACGCGGAACTCACAGAGCGCCGCGCGCAGTGGAAGCCCAAGGTTCAATCCTTCGGCTCTGGGGCTATATGGCGCTTCGGGCAGACTGTCGGCCCGGCACGGCGGGGAGCGGTAACGCATCCTGGCGCTGCCAAGGAAGTTCGCGTCTACGCGGATATCTGAATGAAAAGGCGGCAGGAAAATCCCGCCGCCTTTTTAACGCATCAAGGCCGCGCGTTAGCGCGGATGCGTGTATTGCTTGCCGCCCCCCGAGCCGGTTCGGCTTACGCCGGGACCAATGACCTGTTCCACATCTTCCCCGCCGGACCGCAAGTCGGTGGGACGATCATCGTCTCGCCGCTCTGTGTCCAGGTGATCTTGGGGTAGACTGGCTTTGCGAGCGCCTTCCGTCGCAGTCTCTAGGGTTTCCTTGAAGCCTTTCCCCTGAGCTTTGGCCTCTGTCTTGCCGTTCTCCTCGGTGCTGCCCTCATTGCCGCCAGCGCCGCGCGCCCGCTGATTGGACGCACCGCGGGCCTGTCCGCCCTTGCGGCCGGCTTCGGCGGCAAGTGCGCGGTTCTGGGAAAAGCTGCGGCCCTCGGGCGGTACGGACTCCCCCCCTTTGCGGCCAGCCTGGGCGGCGAGGTTGGGATCCTGCGAAAAACTTCTCTTCTCGGGAGGCACGCTTTGGCCGCCTTTGCTTGCGATCGCGCGTTGCTTTTCCCGATCCATGGAAGCAAAGCCGCGATTAGACGTGCGTTTGGGGAGCTCGTCGTTTCGGGGCATGATGGTGTCCTTTCCAGAACATGTGACGCTTTGTGGCGGGCGTGAGGACCCACCGCTACTGCAGCGATAACGATGTCGAAGCCCCCACCGTTCCGGCTACTCCATCGAATTTTGGCCCTGATTGGCTTTATCTTGGCTTCCCCCCCTCAGGGGCACCTCCTAGAGCGCAATCCGACGAAGTGGACGCCGGTTCGTCGTTAGATTGCGCGCAAAACCAAGGAATCTAGAGCATGATCCGATTCCTTTTGATCGGATCATGCTCTAGGAAATCTGCGACGGCGCGGCTGATTGGCCGCGCCGTTTTCTTTGCGCGCGGGCTTCTCATCCGTTAGCAATGACGAATGCTCCTGAACGTCGGCACGCGTGCGCTTTATTACGATGTAACTGGCCCCGAAACGGCGCGCGCTGTCGTATTTGCGCATGCCTTGGCCGCCGATTCCGGCATGTGGGCAGAGCAAGTGCCAGCCGTTCTTCAGGCGGGGTTACGGGTACTGCGCATCGATATGCGCGGACATGGCGGAAGCGATTCCACGGCGGGCGATTACACGCTAGCGCAGCTTGCTTCCGATATCGTCGCGGTGTTCGACCGGCTTGGTATTGGCACGGCCGATTATGTCGGCCTTTCGATCGGCGGCATGATCGGCGAGGCACTGGCGATACATTTTCCCCAGCGCGTGTCCTCTCTGATGTTGTGCGAGACGCCGCCTGCCGCCTTGCGCAACGCCGATGAAATCTGGAGCCCACGGGTGGCCGCCGTGCGTGCCGCGGGCACGCTGGAGCCCATTGCCGATGCGACCATGGAGCGCTGGCTGACGCCAGAATTTCGCGCCGCCAACCCAAACCGCTGGCAGCAAATTCGTGACACCGTGGCAGCTACTTCGGCGGACGGCTATTGCGGCTGCGTTGCGGCGCTTTCGCGTTTCGATTTTTCGCGCGAGCTGCCCAACGTTCGCGTGCCGGCGCTGGTGGTCTACGGCGAGGAAGACCGCGCGACCTCGCATGAAGAAAATCAACGCTTGGCATCGCTAATTCCCGGCGGACGCTTTGTTGCGTTCTCCGGCGCCCGGCATCTGCCGAATGTAGAATCGCCGGCGCGGTTCAACCGCATCCTGACGGAGTGGTTGAACCGTTAACCGCTTAGGCCGCCGCGGATGTGTCGCGCGGGTTGACCAGCACGCGCCCTTCAAACAAACGCCGCGCCGTACGCACAAGAAACGCCACTGGATTGGGATTGCCGGGCCGTTGCTCCAGCCGCACCTGCAAGCCTCCCGACGGATGCTCGATCACCACGTACACCGGCATTTTCGGTGTCCCTGCGATTTCGGCGATGACCGTGCCCGGCGTGACGGCGGCTGTGCCGACGGCGACAGCGCCCGTGATCGCAAAGGCGTTGTGGCACGAGTGCGGCATGAAATAGCGGCCCGTCAGTGTTCCACCGGCGCGAGGCGGCGCCACCAGAACCGGCTTGGGGATGACGAGATTGCGCACATCGCCAAGGCCCATCATTTGGCCCGCCTGCAAGCGCAACCGTTCCAGCCGCTCCATGAAGGACCGGTCGGCTGCAAACTCCGCCGGTGTTTCGTAACCGGTCTTACCCAGATCGGCGGCCTTGATTGCCATAATCGGCATGGCGGCATCGACTAGAGACATCGCGATGCCTTCGACGATGTCCGTCGGTTTGCCGGACGGAAACAGCTTGCCGGTTTTCGCACCGGCCGCGTCGAGGAAGGCGAGATGAATCGGCGCGGCCGTTCCTGGCACGCCATCAATGGCCGTATCGCCGTCATATTGGACGAAGCCGTCCTTGGTCTGAATGCGAGCCTCGATCAGCTTCTTGGTGTTCACATTGTAGATGTGAACCGTCGACACGCCGTCGGCCATCGGCACGAGCCCGGCTTCCAGCGCGAACGGTCCGACGCCCGCCAGCATGTTTCCGCAATTGGGCGACATATCGACATGGCGTTCGCGCACATTCACTTGCGCAAACAGATAGTCGACGTCCGCACCGGGTATTTTCGACGGGCTGACGATCGCGACCTTGCTGGTCAGCGGATGGCCGCCGCCGATGCCGTCGACCTGCAATTCGTGCCCCGAGCCCATGACCTGCAACAGAACTTCGTCGCGCAAGGTAGGGTCTGACGGCAAATCGGAAGCGAGAAAATAAGGACCGCGCGAGGTGCCGCCTCGCATCAGGACACAGGGAATAGCGCGTTTGCTCATGGGCGCAGTTCTATCACAGCCGTTCGCGCCGTCGAGAGCGTCTTAGCGGCGCCGGTGCCGTTGCGCGAGCGCGCGCTCGCGCTTCTGCTCCTCGGTGCAATATTCGGTGGAGATGTCGCAAAGCTGCTCGTCGCGTGACTTAACAGCGGCCACTGTTTGGGCGGTGGCCTCACGCGCGGCGTCTTCGCGTTGCTCCATGCAGGTGTAGGCAAAGACCGCAAGCACCGCGACCGCCGTTACCACCAGAAGCAATTCCACGAAGCCAAAGCCGCTCTGATATTTGCGTGCCGAATGCATTCCCGGTTGTCCTCAACATCCGCGCGAGGCTAGCCATCCAACCCTTAATGCCCGGTGAGACACCATGTGCATTTGCGCTGCCGCACCGTTCGGTTTGGTTTATGCGCCTTCGCGAGTATTACCAAAACGTTTACCAACCTTCGTGGATTCGCGTTTCTTTCGCGCTGAAATCGGGCACACCAAGCGCGACACAAAGGCGGACCGCTCGATGAATAGCTTCAATTTTAAACGAATTTTCTCGGCCCTGGCTTGCGCAAGTCTGTTTGCCGCAGCACCGGCTCACGCGACGCTCGTCGTCAGCTCCAGCGTCGGCGGCGCGCCCACCGGCGCCATCTATGCGAACTTCGACAATTTGCCGTTGGGCAATGCGGGTGGAACCAGCACCGGAATCGGCGTGTCGTTCACAGGAGATGCCGAGACCGTTATTGGTGCATTGGGCGGCCGTTATGCGGCGCCGTACATTTCCAACAACAATGGTCTTCCGTTCGGCGCGGCCAATGGCGCCGATACCACCGAATATTTGTCCACGGGCATTGGATCGGTGAGGCTCAGCCTTCCGTCGCTCGCGCAATATGTCGGACTTCTGTGGGGCTCGGTCGATGGCTACAACACCCTGCAACTGTTCAACGGACAGACGCTGGTCGGTTCGGTCACCGGCGGTGACGTAACTGCCAACGCAAACGGCGACCAGGGCGTCAACGGCACCTATTACGTGAATATCAGCTCCGATCTTGCCTTCGACAGCGTCGTCGCGTTGAGTTCGCAATATGCGTTCGAGTTCGACAATGTCGCGTACAACCCGATACCGGTTGAAAACCACTCGCCGGTTCCGGAGCCCGCAACGCTCGCGCTGTTCGCGTCCGCGCTGGCGGCATTCGGCGTATTCCAGACGCGCCAACGGCGGACCGCCGTAGCACGTCAGTGACAGCAGCGGTTTGCCGTTGTGAATTTTTCCGATCGGTTAGGGCGCTGCGTCCGTCGTGAGCGGCGCCCAGCCTTAAGGCTACGGTTCAGCTCGCAACGTCCATAACTCGGCATGTGAGCCAAACTTTATACAGACATTTGTTAAAGCCCGTATTTTCGACAACCAATTTACTTTGACGCCACCCTATTTGCAGTCGTCACGGGATTGGGACGCGCTCCTCGCTTACGTTGCCCGCGTATCCCTGGATGTCTCGGAAATGAAAAAACGACTGCTTGCCGCTTTGGTGTCGGCACTCGCCGCTTTTGTTCCATTGAACGCCTGGTCCGCGCCGATAAAATGCCTGGCGGTCCAGGTCAATGAGGGCGACGCCCCGCCATCGGTGCCGGTGCTTCGGACGTTGCTGCCCAATGGGGGGTGTGTCCGCGACATGCTTGGCTGGCATCAAGTTGAGAAAGTCGCGGGCCAGTACACGATGCCCGACCGGCAATGGCAGTCCTACGGTAATGTGGCGTCCGCAAGCGCTTTCAATTTGATCACCCTTGGCTTCGGCAATAAGCTCTACGGTTCCAACGGCTATCAACCCAAGCTGAACAATTTTGGCCTGCCCGTTACGCCGGCACAAATTCAGGCTTTCACGAAATACGCCGTTTGGGCCGTTCGGAAAGACGGCACTGGCCGTCCGAACGCCACGGCCGCCAACATTCCCAATCTCTACGCCGTGTCGATCTGGAACGAACTGAACGGTGCTTGGGATGGCGGCATCGACGACATCCACACACGGATCGCCGCCTACGCCGCGCTGGTGAACGCGGTTGGACCGGCCATCCGCCAAGCCAATCCGAAGGTGAAAATCATTATTGGCGCGACGGTCGGTTCCAATATCGACGGCTGGTACCAGCGTCTTCTCGTCGACGGTACATGGGGCAGGAACGACCCCAACGTGTATTTGGACGTACATCCCTACATCGGCAGGGCGCTGTCGCCAACAAACCAATATGTCCCGCAGCTCGATACCTGGAACCGTTCCATGCTGCATATCCGCAAAGCAGGCATCAAGAATGCGTTGTTTGCGACGGAGTGGGGCGGTCCGCTCGCCAAGTTCGTCGAGGGGAATAATCCGGGGCTCAATTACATTGATTGGAGCCAGAAGAATATTTTCGCCACCGAAGCTTTTGCAGGCGCAGCGTGGTTTGCCCTGACAAGCTTCGGCGACTCGAAAGAATCCAATTTGATCGCCGCCAGCACCCCGTCGCTGCAGGTGACAAAACTGGGCAGCGAATTTGTGAACTGGTAGCCGCTGCTCGGGCTGCGAGGGGCGGGGCGTGGGGTGCGGAGAAGCGCCGGCCACGAACCGCCAGGAAATGGCGATCCGGCAATAACGCCGCGGGCATTCCGCCACGGCGGCCGTGGCCCCGCCTTCGCGCGAGCCTCCACTTGGCCTGTGGCCGTGTACTTCAAGCGCCGCAAGGGGGCAGCCGGGCCTCATGCCGTTACAGTGGCGCGCGGCGCGGCGATGGAATACCTTGCGGCCGTGAAAATTAAGCCCGGGATGGGCCAAGGGAGGACGACATGAAAAAGATATTGATGCTGACGGCGAGCTTTGTGATGGCCGCCGGTTTTGTTGGTTCCGCGGCCTATGCCCAGAACGCCGAGGCCGAAGCGGCTGCCGCCAAGGTCTCCGCTGCCGCGGCGCTCGCCCGCGCCAACGCAACGACGTCCGACAGCGATCCGCTGGAAAAGATTTGCCGCATCGGGCCCCACTCGCGCGAAGTCGATATTCAGAAAATCGCGCCGTTCAAGGTGTTCGACAATCTGTACCATGTCGGCCCCTGCTATGTGACGTCGTGGATCCTGACGACGCCGCAAGGCAACATCATGTTCGACACCTCGCAAGAGCCGTTCATCGGCCTGATCGAGGAAAACATCAAGAAGGTCGGGATCGACCCAAAGAGCATCAAATACATCATCATCAACCACGGCCACACCGACCATTTCGGCGGCGCGAAGCGTCTTCAGGCCTTGACCGGCGCGCGCGTCGTGGCGGCGGCCGAAGACTGGAAAATGATCGAAGAGACGGCCGGCAAGCCCAACAACCGCGACAGTGGCAAGCCGACCGACGCGCCCAAGCGCGATATGGTCGTGAAGGAAGGCGATCACCTCGATCTCGGCGATCAGCACCTCATCATCCACACCGCGCCGGGCCACACACCGGGCGATCTGTTCATCGAAGGGCTCGTGCTGCATGACGGCGCGCAGACCTACAAAGGCATCTGGGGCGGCGGCGGTCTCGGCGCACCGGGCCTGGCCGGAGCCGAGCAGGGCGTGAAGAACGCCGAGAAGCTCAACGCCATTAAGGGCGTGCAGGTCTATGTCATGACCCATTCCTGGCAGGACCCGAACGGCTATCCGGGCGGCGGCGTCCTCGCGCGCAGCGTGAAGCTCGCCAGCCGCAAGGCGGGCGAGCCGCATCCCTTCGTCGATCCGGCAACCTGGGACGCCCGCGCCAAACGCCAGCTCGAACAGGCCAAGAAGGTTCTGGCTGACGAGCAAGCCAAGGCCAAGAAGTAGAAATTAGCCGCGATCTTTCGACGAATTGAGGGGCGCATTGCAATCAAGCAATGCGCCCCCTTTTCATTCGGCATGCCAGCGGCACGCAGCTGATGAAATTATGTCTTGGCTGGCCGGCGCTTCATCACGGCATTTCTAAACGCAGCCGCCAGAACGAATATGACCGGTATGACGTCGACCCTTCCGATGAGGTCGCTGGCAGCGGCACTGATGTTCGATGTTGCGAACCGTTCGTAGATTTCATGCCAGTTACCGGCTTGCGCCAGAACCGCCACCCCAAGTCCCCAGGCAAATGCACGCCAGAGCCGCCACGGCTTGTACACACGTGGTTTACCGTTGCCGCCTAATCCCAGGCCCCCACCAGCGAGCACCTGCTTTCGCAGCGCCCCCGCCAACGTCTTCAGGACGAATGAAGAGACCATGCGCTACTGCTTTCCGCGTTCTATTCTCTGACAATAAACTTAGCCTGCATGCCGCGCTCGCGTCATCGACGAAATTGCGTGCTGCATGCGGTTCAGCGCGTTCGCAAGGCGCGACATCGACGAAGACGCTTAAGGTCACTTGAGTTTTCGACGCTGCGTCCGCTGGCTACGAGAACTGCGCCGACATGGCGGATGGGGAGTCCGCCCACCATGCCTCTACGGTAATCTAGGCCTGTCCAGACTAGCGCAAGAAAGTACCGTATTTGCTGGATTTTATGCCACGGTCGTCTATGGCCATCTATTTGCGTCTCAGGGCGCCTTGGGGGTAGAGATGGGGGTAGGAGAGTTCTACCCCCGATAGGCCAAATGCCCCAACTCAGCGTTGCCAAGGTCCGTAGCGCCACCCATCCAGGCGGCAAGATAAAGCGTCCTGTACGCATTGGGGACGGCGCGGGGCTGTGTTTGCAGATCGCGCCCGGAGACACCAAAAGCTGGCTGCTGCGCTTCACGCGCCACGGCAAGGCCCGTGAGATGGGCCTGGGTGCTGCCGATCCCGACGGGCGTTCGGGGGTGTCGCTATCGGAGGCCCGGCAGCTTGCTGCTGATGCCAGGCGGCAGTTGCAGGCGGGCCTGGACCCCATCGTGGAGCGGGATAAGGCCGCCCTGGAGCGCCGCAAAACTGAGGGGCGGGGCAAGGATCAGACCTTACGCAAGGCGGCAGAGGGCTACATTGCCGCCCACCGCTCGGGCTGGAAGAGCGCCAAACACGCGGACCAGTGGCAGTCCACGCTCGAGGCGCATGTATTTCCGGCGCTGGGCGGCATGGACGTCGCCAATATCAGCATTGCGGACGTCGTGGGGGTCCTGAAGCCGATCTGGCAGAAAATCCCGGAGACGGCGTCACGGGTCAGGCAGCGGATCGAGGCCATACTGGACTATGCCGCCGCCCCGTCGCGCAGGTGGCGTTCAAGTGAGAACCCTGCCCGCTGGCGCGGCTTGCTCGAGCATGAGCTACCGCCAACGTCCAAGGTACGAAGTGTGCACCACTACCCCTCGCTGCCCTGGCAGCAGGTAAAGACCTTTATGGCCGCACTGGACGAGCGTGAGGGCGTTGCCGCACAAGCCTTGAAGTTCGCCATCCTGACCGCCTGCAGATCTGGCGAGGTGCGGGGTGCGGTGTGGAACGAGATTGACCTGGAGAAAGCGACCTGGACCATACCGGCGAGCCGCATGAAAGCCGGGAGGCTTCACCGCATCGCTCTTTCCAGGCCCGCCATCAAAGTCCTTGAGGCAATGCGACCGCTGTCGTCTGGCAAGCCCAAAGACCTGCTCTTCCCCTCGCCAGCCTCCGGTAGGAAGCTGTCTGACATGGCGCTGTCCCAGCTTGTGCGCGGCATGTCGTCAGACGGCCTTGGCAAGGGCCACCTGCCACGCTGGCGGGATAGCGAGAACCGCGCAGTCGTGGTCCACGGCTTTCGCAGCACGTTCAAGT
Source organism: Alphaproteobacteria bacterium (assembly GCA_947473475.1). Lineage (GTDB taxonomy): Bacteria > Pseudomonadota > Alphaproteobacteria > Micropepsales > Micropepsaceae > CAIYRG01. The sequence goes on along the minus strand of CANJBZ010000002.1, from coordinate 815 downwards.
CCTGGGCTTTGTCCACCAGCTATCCAGATCACCTGAGCGAGATTGCATTATCCCATAGCGACCGGAACAAGGTCCGGGCCGCCTACGCTCGTGAAGACCTGCTGGACGAGCGCCGCCCATTGATGGACGCATGGGGTACACTCTGCACTTCCGCAGCATCAAAGATCGCCAATATCAGGGATGCGCGGCGGAAGTGACGCCGCCTTATCCGCTGCCTCATGCTCGCTGTAAGTGATTGGCGGCGATGAATTCAGCGAACGCTTTTGATGCTTCGGAATAAGATGATCGAAAGTGATGATATTCTTTTTGCAATGCCACTTCTTCGCGAGCGATGAGTGGCTCGAGTTTTTTCAGAATTGCGAGACAGGATAAGTCAATCATCTTGAGCATAAGCCCGAATACTTCAAATGAAAGTTTCCGATCGGTTGATATGCGCACCATATTTTCTCCAGCGCTTTGAAACACTTCTCCTGCTGACGCCGGAAAGCTCAAGTGACCATGCACCCCAAAACTAGAAAAAATGTCGTATAGTTTTTTTATAAGCTTTTCGGTCGCGTCGCTTTCATCAAATCTGAAAGTTGCCCGCCGCTTTTTTCTTGATTGTTTTGAACTATCTAACCAGAGATCACAGCGCGTCTGATCTTCAGTCATTCGCAATAGGTCCCGCGGGTGTTGTCATACAAAATCGATTGCGGCACGCCGCCGAAAAAATCGAAAGCCGCAACATGGCCGTCGCAGAAGGCTTCCGCCGTCTCGGCGGGATACGCCTTGACGAAGCAGCCGTCCGAGTGCGGCAGGTCCATGCAAAAATAATG
>CANJBZ010000001.1 GCA_947473475.1 Alphaproteobacteria bacterium | reverse complement strand
TGTCGGCTTCCAACGGCGCAAACATGGATTGGGGGTGGGCCGAGGTGGACCGGGGCGAAATATGGCGCTTTCGTGCTTCCTAATCGTCTTCGGCAGCCCTACTCTACCGCAGCGGTGGCCGGATCGGCTGGCCATATGGGAAATGTCGGACAATTCCATCTTCCAACGCCGCTTCCACTTTTTCAGCCGCGTCTCGCGGTCGATTGCCATACCGATATCGCCGAATTCTTCGAAATACACGAGGCGCTTCACGCCATATTTCTTGGTAAAACCGTCTATAATCCCCTCGCGATGTTACCAGGTGCGCCGGACCAAGTCGTCCGTCACGCCGATGTAAAGCGTGCCGTTCTTCTCGCTTGCCAGGATATAAACGTAGTAGCTTTTCGACATTGGAGCATCGTCGCCTGGATGGCCCGCTTTTGCGGGCCATGACACGATAAAGTTGGGAGCGAGGCAAGCAATGACGATCACACGCCGGACTGCAGCCGCGGGAATGTTGGGGCTAGCAGCAGTTCCGCTCGCAAACGCGGCAAGCGCACCCGCCAAGACTTGGAACGTACCGGCGGAAGGCGTTGGCAACCGCATCAAGCATGTTTCGTGGAGCGATCAGGGCAGCCATTTGGACGGCGTGCAGATCATGCTCAACCGCAACCATATTTATCTAGGCCATCAGTTCACGGATGGTTTTTCCGTTCTGGACGCGACCGATGCGCGCAACATCAAGCCGGTCAAATATGTGCTGACCGGCGCCAACACCAGCACGCATCATCTGCAGGTCGCCAACGACATCATGCTGGTCGCCGAAGGCGCCAACGTCATGGCGATGCAGGCCTATGACGATGGCCGCTCATACTTCGAGAACACGCTGGCGGATTCCATTACCAAAAAAGTGCCGTTCCGCGCCGGCCTATCGGTGTGGGACATCAAGACCGATCCAAAGAACCCGCGCGAGATCGCATTCCTGCAGATACCCGGCTTCGGCATCAACCGCCTGTGGTGGACGGGCGGGCGCTACGCCTATGTCTCGGCGCATTTCGACGGCTTCACCGATCATGTCCTCGGCATCGTTGATGTGAGCAACATCACCAAGCCCGTGCTCGTTTCGAAGGCGTGGCTGCCCGGCATGAACCGCGCCGCCAAAGAGCCGAACACCACGCCGCGTGGCAAGCGGTACGCTCTGCACCACATGATCGTCGCGGGAAACCGCGGCTATGGCGCCTGGCGTGATGGCGGTTTCACCATTCACGACATTTCCGACGCGGCGCATCCCAAGCTGCTGTCGCACATCAACTGGACGCCGCCCTTCGCCGGTGGCACGCACACGCCGCTGCCGCTGCCCGGACGCAAGCTGGTACTGGTCGCCGAAGAATCAAATGCGGAAAATTGCGAGAAGGGAATGTTCTACACCTGGATCGTCGACGTCCGGAACGATGCCAATCCACTGCCTATCGGCGCCCTTCCCTCGCCCAAGGACCGCAATTATTGCGCCATGGGAAATTTCGGCCCGCACAATCTGCATGAAAATCGCCCCGGCTCATTCCAGAGCGAGGAGACGATCTTCGCCACCTATCACAACGCCGGTGTGCGCGTGTTCGACATCAAGAACGCTTTCGAACCGAAGGAAATCGCCTATTGGGTGCCGCCAGGACCGAAGACGCTGGTGGATACGCACAGCGGCGTCTCGCTCGCGCCGCAGTCCTGCGATGTCTATGTGCGCCCCGACGGCCTGATGTATGTTAGCGACTGGAACGCCGGCCTGCATGTGCTGCAATACGAGGGATAGAAAAAAGGGGAACCACAAAGAACACGAAGAGACACAAAGGACACAAAGTCAGCTCGGCGCGCCTGGCGCGGCATAATTCTTCTTTGTGATCTTCGTGTCTCCTTTGTGTCCTTCGTGGTTTCCCTTCTTCCTTATTTCTTCCGCTTCGCCAACCGTTCCTTCGCGTCGGGGATCAGCTTCTCTACGTTCAGGCCTTCCAGCATGGCGCGTTCGTTGGGGCCGAGTGCACGGACCTGATCCACATAATCCTTCACTTCCTGATCTACCCGCACGGCCTGCGGATAATCGGTCGCGAACACCAGCTGCGTCAGCGACACTTCGTTCATGCCAAAGCGCACCCATTCCGCGCCCCAGGCGCCTGCGTGATCGGGACCCGCCCAGCCGGCGCAATCGTAATAGAGCCGCTGCTCCAGATAATGGTCGAACGGCTTCTGCGGACGGCGATTGTGCCCCTTCACCTCCAGCGTGCCCCATTTGTCGCGCTGCTGGAAACCGCGCACACGGCCAAGATAGCGGCCAATGCCGCCGGCGAAATGCGCGAACTGGATGTTCAGATTGGGAATGTCGTCGAGCAATCCGCTGTTCATCAGACGCACCGTGGCGACCTGAAGCGAAAATTCCCAGCCCAGCATGCGGCCCAAATCGTCCGCATACACCATTGGCCAATCGATCACGCGCGGCAGCGGATGTATGAAGACGTACATGCCGAGATCGGCAGCCGCCTTCCAAAAGGGACGCAGCTCCGGTGAATCGAGCGCCTGGCCCTGCAGTTCTGACGCAATGACCACTCCGGGAAAATTCAACTCTTTGCGGCAGCGCTTCATTTCGGCAACCGCCTCGGTCGCGTTCAGAGCGGGCACATGCGCCAACCCGATGAAGCGCCCCGGGTGCTTATCCTCTACCTGCCGCATGTCGTCGTTGATGGTGCGGCAGATCGAAAGATCGGGCTGATCGAACCCGACCATGCTGGACAGCACCGCCGCATCCAGACCAGCCAAATCCATCATCCGCACATGGGCATCGATGTCGCCGAGCAGCGGGTTTAGCAGATGCATGGGATTGCCGCGCTCGTCGATGCCGACCGAAACCGCATCCTTGCGGCCCTTCAGTAGAGACGGCGGCGTGTAATGGTGCTGAAAATCGACGATCAAAGCCTTCTCCTGCTGCAAATTTCATGGCTGGAAAGCTAATGCCATGGGCGCGCGGGATTGCCAACCGGGCATTCGCCGGTCCTCGCCCCAATCTCCGGGCGGACGTTACGCCAGCGGCGATACGTCGAAGGTGCAGCCGCAATTTTCGACGGTGGCAACCATCGAGCACCAGAACTCCACCTCGCCTTTCGGCGGCAGGATGACCGTGTCGCAGAACGTATCGCCTCTTTTCAAATCCTTCGAGATCGTGTGGTCGCCGCCAAAGCGAATCCACAGATAGGCGGTGAATTCGCAATTGTTCGTGGCGGTGACCAGGACTCGCTGGTTCTTGCGTGTGCGGTTCACGTAAGTGTGGTGTTCACCGCAATCGAAATGGCGCGCGCCGCCACCGATTTCATCGGACTCGCGCCCGGGCGCGTCTTCCTTGTTCTTGCGCGGCATGCCGTCCCCTCCTTGTGCCCCTCGATAACGGCACCACTATCGCAAATTTCCGCAAGTTTGTGTAGTTCGCGCGGGATGCGACGGCGGCAAGGGTTTATGGTCACCCCGGAGTGATGCGACGGAAAGGGATAGACGTCGAAGAGCGGCCTCCTTTACCGTCAGACCAAGAAAGACTCGCGTCACGACTGTTCGACCAGGCGGTCGGATTTCATAGGCGCGGGCTGCTCGATCAGGCGGCCGAGATCTACCGGCGGCTCTCGCAATCGCGGCCCGGCCACTTTGGCAGCCTGCATCTGTTGGGCGTAGTGCATGCACAACGCGGCCAGCACGACACGGCGCTGCGCTACTTCGACAAGACGCTGGCAAATCAGCCACGCCGATGCCGACCTGTTCAACAATCGCGGCATAGCACTGCGAGAGCTTCATCATCCACTGGAGGCCCTGTCCAAGAGCGGCAAGATGACCGCGCCAGAGATGCGTAATTCCCATTCCAGAATAACGGGGGAGCCCATTAGGCTTTAGCCGTCACAACGGGTAAAATATAGGCTTCGCGCCGTCGTCCGCCGGAGAACCACCATGAACCAGATCGCCCCAGTGAGCTTCGCGTCCGATCCGTATTTTTCCGACATCATCAGCGAGATGGAAACAATAGCCCCTCGCCCCGTCGACGAACTCAGGGCTCAGGGCGTGGATGCGGGGGCAAGCCGCCGGCAGTTCCTGAAACTCGCGGGCGGCGCCGGTGCGGGGCTGGTCCTGGCATTCTCCGCCGCTCTGCCAAGGGGCGCGGAGGCGGCGGGCGAAGCGGTGTTCAACGCCTATGTCCGCATCGCGCCATCGGGCGCCATCATCCTGTTCAACAAGGCGCCGGAAGTCGGCCAAGGCATTAAGACGTCTTTCCCCATGATCCTGGCCGAGCATCTGGACGCCGATTGGGCCGATGTCGTCATCGAGCAGGCGCCGATCAATCCCGCCGTCTATGGCCGCCAGAGCGCAGGCGGTTCGCGTTCGACTCCGACCGGTTGGGAGGCGCATCGCCGCGCGGGCGCGGTGGCGCGCGCCATGCTGGTGTCGGCTGCGGCGAAAGATTGGGGTGTTCCAGAATCTGAACTCACCACCGAAAAGAGCACCGTCCTTCACGCCAAGAGCGGTAAGCGCGCCAAGTACGGCGATCTGGCCGTGAAAGCCGCCGCCTTGCCGGTGCCCGACGACAAGACCATCCCGCTGAAAGCGCGCAAGGATTACAAACTACTCGGCACCCGCGTGACGGGCGTGGACGCGCCAAAAATCGTCACGGGACAGCCGCTGTATGGCATCGACCAGAAGCAGCCGGGTATGGTCTACGCGACCTATACGAAATGCCCCGCCACGGGCGGGAAAGTCGCGCGCGCCAATCTCGACGAGATCAAGAAGATGCCGGGCGTAAAGGATGCGTTCGTCATCGAGGGCAATGGCCGCGTCTCCGAAGTCATGCCCGGCGTCGCCATTATCGCGACTTCCACCTGGGCGGCGTTCAAAGCCAAACGCGCGCTGAACGTGACGTGGGACGAAAGCGGTGCCTCGAAGGATTCCTGGACCGGGTTCATGCGGGACGCGAAGGTCATCGCTGCCAAAGCGCCCGCCGCGATGCTGAAGCAAAGCGGCGATGTGGAAGCGGCATTTACCGGCGGCAAGACGCTGGAGGCGTTCTACGGGTACCCGTATCTCTCGCACGCACCTTTGGAGCCGCAGAACTGCACCGCGCTGTGGCATGGCGATTCCATTGAGTTCTGGGCGCCGAGCCAAGCGCCGGACCGCGCCCTCGATCAGCTTGCCGCGTTGGCGGGTGTCGATAAGAGCAAGGTTCTGATCCATCAGGTGCGCGCGGGCGGTGGTTTCGGCCGGCGCCTCTCCAACGATTACATGTGCGAAGTCGCCGTCATCGCCAAAAAGGTGGGCGTGCCGGTCAAGCTGCAATGGACGCGTGAGGACGATTTCGCGCACGATTTTTATCGGCCCGGCGGCTTTCACCAGATGAAGGGCGCGGTGGATTCCAAGGGCCGTCTGGCCGCGTGGTCGGACCATTTCATCACCGTTTCCGCCGACGGCAAGGAACCCAATGCCAGCGCCAATATGGAAACCGATGCCTTTCCCGCGTCCACGCTGGGAAATGTGCGGATCGGTCAAACCTTCCTGGCGTCACAAACGCCAACCGGCCCGTGGCGCGCGCCGCGCACCAATGCGATTGCGTGGGTGATCCAATCCTTCCTGCATGAACTTTCCAGCGCGGCGGGCCGCGATCATCTCGAGTTCCTGCTCGAAGCGATGGGCGAGCCGCGCTGGCTGAAGCCCAAGGACGAAGGCGCGTTGAACACCGGCCGCGCCGCCGCGGTAATTAAGCTCGCCGCGGAAAAAGCGGGCTGGGGAAAACCCATGCCCAAGGGCCGCGCTTTGGGCCTTGCGTTCTTCTTCAGCCATTCCGGCCATTTCGCGGAAGTCGCCGATGTCAGCGTGGACGCCAACAAGCGCGTGACGGTGCATAAGGTGACGGTAGCTGGCGACATCGGCCCGGTCATAAATATGAGCGGCGCGGAAACACAGGTTCAGGGCGCGGTCATCGATGGCCTCTCGACGATGCTCGGCCTGGAAGTCACCATGGAGAACGGCCGTGTGCAGCAGGCAAATTTCGATTCCTACCCGATCCTGCGCATGAAGAACGCCCCCGACGTGGAGGCGCACTTCATTCAGTCCGATTTCCCGCCGACCGGTTTAGGAGAACCGGCTCTGCCGCCGCTGGCCCCCGCCGTCTGCAATGCGATATTCACGGCCACCGGCCACCGCATCCGCCAGCTTCCGCTGATGCGAGAGAATTTCACGGTTTAGGTGAGTAGTGGTGAGTAGCGAGTAGTGAGTAGTGGTTTTCGCCACCCGCAGCGCGCCCTCACCACTCACCACTCACCACTCACCTTCTTCACGGAGTCCCCATGGCTTACGAATTTGGCGGCAGAGGGCGCGGGCAAGAACCGCAGCGCAACGTGTTCGGGGGCACACTCGAATCCTGTTCCATTTCACCGATGACAGGCTTCTTGCGCGACGGATGCTGCAACACCAGCGCGGAGGACTTTGGGAGCCACACGGTCTGCGTTGTCATGACGGATGAGTTTCTGGAGTTTTCCAAATCGCGCGGCAATGATCTTTCGACGCCGCTCCCGGATTACGGATTTCCCGGACTGAAAGCTGGTGACCGCTGGTGCTTGTGCGCGCCGCGCTGGCAGGAAGCGTTGTTGGCCGGTCACGCGCCGCGCGTTGTGCTGCGTGCCACGCAAGAAGGCGCGCTTGCCCATTGCAGCCTCGAAGACCTGAAGCGTAATTCGATCGATCTATCGTAATGGCTGAAACCCGCAAATCCAGCGCCTTCGTTCCGCACGATCTGAAAGCACCGCTGCGTGGTGCAAGCACCGGTCCGCTCGCGGGCCTGACCGCGGCCGTCAAGGACATGTACGACATCCAAGGTGAGCGAACGGGCGGTGGCAGCCCCGACTGGCTCGCGACGCATGAACCCGCTAAGGCCCATGCAGGCGCCGTCGCGAAGCTGCTGGCGGCAGGCGCGGACATCATCGGCAAGACCGTCTGCGATGAATTCTTCTTCAGCCTGTCCGGTGTGAACGCGCATTACGGAGCCCCCGTGAATGTGCGCGCGCAAGGACGCATTCCCGGCGGCTCGTCGGCGGGTTCGGCGGCAGCGGTGGCCGCGGGCGCGTGCGATCTTGCGTTGGGCAGCGATACCGGCGGCTCCATGCGCGTGCCGGGCAGCTTCTGCGGCATTTACAGCATCCGCCCGACGCACGGGCGTTTCGACCTGACCGGCGCGATGGACATGGCCCCCAGCTTTGACGTGGGCGGCTGGTTCGCCGCAAGCCCAGGCACGTTCCGCAAAGCCGGCGCAGTTCTGCTGCAAGGCACGAGTCATTCAGACACGATCATGCAGGTGCTGTTCGGGCGAGATGCCTTTCACCTGTGCGACGACGCGGTTGGCCACGCGTTGCGCCGTTTCGTGAAACGGGCCGTGCCGGTGCTGCCGTCCACCGACGACATTCTCATCGCGCCCGACGGTTACGATGATTGGCGGGCGGCCTTCCGCAACATCCAGGGGCGCGAGATCTGGTCGATTTACGGCGCGTGGATGACCGCGCAACAGCCGGCGCTCGGGCCGGGCATTCGTGAGCGCGTCCAATATGCCTCGACAGTGACCGAGACAATGGAGACCGCGGCGCGCAATATTATGCAGGTCGCACGCGTCCAGGTCCGGGAAATCATTCCGCGCGGCACCGTGCTGTGCATTCCGACGGCGCCCTGCATCGCGCCCCGCCTCGATGCAACCGCCGACGAGCAAGAAGCATTCCGCGCCCGCGCCTTGTCGCTGACCTGCATTGCCGGCCTGAGCGGCCTGCCGCAGGTGAATATTCCGGCCACCGTGGTCGATGGCTGCCCGGCGGGTTTGTCTTTCATCGGCTGGGAAGGGGCAGACGAAGTTCTGCTCGATCTGGCCGTCCGTCTCGCGCCTTACTGCGGCGCATGATAGTGTTTGCGTAAGAGCCTGCGGGCGAGAAACGGGAGGATTACCATGCGGCACTCATTAAAATTCGGCATCGTTCTTTTGAGCGGCATTGCAATTGCCGGAGTCGCAGCCGCGCAATCCGATCCCAATTCCGCCCCCAATCCGTATCGCGAAGATGCAGGCTGGGCGAAGCACGGCGCCGGCCGCAATTTCGGCTCCACGCCCGGCCTCGCCATCGACCGCGACGGCAAGAGCCTGTGGGTGTTCGACCGCTGCGGCGGACAGACCTGCGAGAACTCCAACATCGATCCGCTGACGAAATATGATGCGTCGGGCCGCGTAGTAACGACGCTCGGCGCCAAGATGTTCGTGCGTCCGCACGGCATCACCGTCGACACCGACGGCAATGTTTGGCTCGCCGATGGCGTTGGCATTGCCCCCAAAGACGGCAAGCCCGGCAAAGGGCACGTGGTGATGAAGGTTTCGCCGGAAGGCAAGGTATTGATGACCCTCGGCACGCCTGGCGTCACGGGCGAGGACGCCACGCACTTCAACGCCCCGTCCGATATTCTGATCGCGCCGAACGGGGACATCTTCATTGCCGACGGTCATGGCGCAAAGACCAATGCGCGTATCGCCAAATTCGACAAGACGGGCAAGTTCATCAAGGCGTGGGGCAAGGAAGGCAAAGGCCAAAGCGAATTCGACGAGCCGCACGGGCTGGCGATGGATTCGCAAGGCCGCCTGTTCGTCGCGGACCGCGCCAACAACCGCATCCAGATTTTCGATCAGGACGGAAAATTCCTGGCGGAGTGGCGACAGTTCGGCCGCCCCAGCGGCATCGCGATCGACAAGAACGACGTGCTTTACGTCGCGGACTCGCAGTCCAACGAGAAAGAGAATCCCGGCTTCAAACAGGGCATCCGCATAGGCAGCGCCAAAGACGGCAAGGTGACGGCGTTCATTCCGGAGACGAAGGACTTCGACTCCGAAGAAGCCACCGCCTTCGATGAAGCCGGCAATGTCTACGCAGGCTACACCGGCGCCATGAACCTGAAGCGGTTTGTGAAGAAGTAACGTTCTCCATCCGTCACTCGTGTCATGGCCGGCAAAAGCGGCCATCCAGTTGATAGTGCCGGGATACCGGAGGAATTGAACGTCGCCCGCGATAGACATAACGCAGGTGAGATCATATCGAGCGAGGCGTGAAGCATTGTGCGTGCTTCGCCTGGATGGCCAGCTTTTGCGGGCCATGACACAGGTGGGTTACAAATCCGTGCTTGTGTGCCGCTGTTCCTAAGAGAGTGGCTCGTGTGAGTTCGAAGCAATCCTCGCCCATTCTCACCCGCCGCGCGTTCGTGGCGGCAAGTGGTGGGCTGGTGCTTGCTCCGGCAGTGCTGCGTGCCGCAGCGGGCGTGCAATGGAAAATTAATCCATTCTCGCTCGGCGTAGCATCCGGGTCACCTTCGCCGGACGGATTTGTCCTGTGGACGCGGCTTGCTCCGGAGCCCGAAAATTACGATCCCGCTGCGCCCGCAGGGATGACCGGTCCGGCTACGCCCGTGTCTTATGAAATCGCGCGCGATCCGCAGATGAAGACGGTCTTCCGGCGAGGCGCCGCGATGGCCGATCCGGCCTATGCCTATTCCGTGCACGCTGAAATCGGCGGCCTGGAGCCCGGCCGCCCGTATTGGTATCGCTTCATCAGCGGTGCTGCGAGAAGCAACATTGGCCGCGCGATGACAGCGCCTGCCGCACAAACCGCGCTGGAGCAGATGCGCTTCTGCTATGCCTCGTGCGCCAATTACGAGCACGGCTATTTCTCCGCCTACCGGCATCTCGCCGACGAGCAGCCCGATCTGGTGATCTTCCTCGGCGATTACATTTACGAATATGCCGACCTGCGTTCGACCGATCTCGTGCGCGCGCACAGCGAGAAAACCGACGCCAAGACGCTGCCGGGCTATCGCAATCGCTACGCCCAATACCGCGTCGATCCCGACCTTCAATATCTGCACGCGGAGACGACCGCGATGATCACCTGGGACGATCACGAGGTGCAGAACGACTACGCCAACCAATCCTCGCAGGACTTCGCCGATCCTGCGGCATTCCTCGTCCGCCGCGCCGCCGCTTACCGGGCGTTCTACGAGCACATGCCGCTGCGCGCGTCGGCGCAGCCGAACGGCGCCATGATGCATGTCTATGACCGCATGCGCTTCGGCGATCTGCTGGAGGTTTCCCTGCTCGACGGCCGGCAATACCGCTCGCGTGAGGCGTGCTATCGCCGCCCGGACAAAGGCGGCGCGCATCTGGAAACCAACGCTTCGTGTCCAGAGCGGCTCGATCCCGCGCGTTCGCTGCTCGGCAACGCGCAAGAACAATGGCTGTATGACGGTCTCGCCAAATCCCCCGCGCGATGGAATCTGATCGCGCAGGACGTGATGATGAGCGTATTTCGGCAAAAGAATGCGGCTGGCGAAATTGGCTATTGGACCGATGACTGGAATGGCTATCCCGCCGCACGAACGCGCCTGCTGCAGCATCTGGAAGAGAGCCGCGTGTCCAATCCGGTAGTCCTTACCGGCGATATTCATTCCTTCTGGGCCAACGATTTGAAGCACGATTTCGATGATCCCAATTCACCGACGGTTGCCACAGAGTTCATAGGTACTTCCATCACCGCGCATGGGCCGAGCTACGACGCGTTTATGAAGTACATGCCGGACAATCCGCATGTCCGCTTTTTCGACAGCCGCAAGCACGGCTATGTCTCCGTTACGCTGGAACGGGAGCGGATGAACGTACGCTTTCAGGCGGTGTCTGACGCGCGTGACAAGGACGCGGGCATCTCGCTGTTCCGCAGCTTCGTCGTGGAAAATGGGAAACCCGGTGTGGCGCCGGCGTAACGCCACGACAGTCGCACGCCGTGCGATGTGGCTTAGCTATGCAATCACCTCCCTGCAAGGGGGAGGTGATTATACCGTAAAATCAGAATACGACGTTGGCGCCGCCTTTAAGGTGCAGTATCTCGCGGGCTTCATCGGGTGTTGCGATCTGAAGGCCCAGCCCTTCCACGATGCCGCGCACGATGCGGACCTGTTCGCCGCTGGAAACGGCCAGCCGCTTGGGTCCGGCCCATAAAGAATCCTCCAGACCGACGCGCACATTGCCGCCCATGGCGGCGGCCATTGCGGCGACTCGCATCTGCGCTGCCCCAGCGCCAAGAACCGACCATTGATAGGCATCGCCAAACAGCCGGTCCGCCGTGCGCTTCATATGCGCGACATCCTCGGGATGCGTGCCGATGCCGCCGAGAATCCCAAACACGGACTGCACGAACAGCGGCGGCTTCACCAAGCCGCAGTCGAGAAAATGCTTCAGATTGTAAAGGTGACCGATGTCGTAGCACTCGAACTCGAAGCGCGTGCGGTTATCGGCGCAGGTGGTCAGGATGTATTCGATATCTTTGAAGGAATTGCGGAACACCAGATCGCGCGAATTTTCCAGATGCTCGCGCTCCCACGGGAACTGAAAGTCCTTGTAGCGGTCGAGCATAGGAAACAAGCCGAAATTCATCGAACCCATGTTGAGGGATGCAACTTCCGGCTTGAAAATTTGCGCAGGACGCACCCGCTCCTGCGGCGTCATGAAGGGGCTGCCGCCAGTGGTCAGATTGATCACCGCATGCGTCTGCTGCTTGATCCGCGGCAGAAAGCGCGCGAACGCTTCGGGCGTTTGATCCGGTTTGCCGGTTTGCGGGTCGCGCGCATGTAGATGCAGGATCGCGGCGCCCGCTTCGGCAGCACCGAGCGCGTCGGCGACGATCTGATCGGGCGTGACCGGCAGATGCGGCGACATGGAGGGCGTGTGAATCGCCCCCGTCACCGCGCAGGTGATAATGACTTTACGTGGTGCTGCCACAGCGGCCTTCGCCCCCTCCGGCCCTACGGGCCACCTCCCCCGTAACAACGGGGGAGGAAAATATCCTAGCCGCCGCCACGTTCGGTTAGCCAGGCGTAGAGACGGCGCATGCCGCGCAGGTCGGCGCCTTTGCCGGTGATCTGCGGAAAGTCTTTGGCGTGCGACGTCAAATCGATGGTCTTGGCGGCATCCTCGACCGACGTACCGGAGCGTTTCAGCTCGTTCCCCTTCACGATCACGTCCTGCAGGTAATCCTGATAGGCGTCGATCAGCTTCTTGTCGCCGAACGGAATACCATGGCCGGGCAGAACGACGTTGAAATCGAGCTTTTTCAGTCTGTCCAACGTGTCGATCCATTCATCGAAAATCGCATCGCCCATATAGGCAAGGCGGCTTTCCATGAGGTCGCCGGTGGCGACGATCTTTTCCTTGGGCAAATAGACAACCGTATCGCCTTCGGTGTGTCCGTGGCCAAGCCACAGAAGATCGATCTCGCGGCTGCCGCTTTGAATGACAAGTTTGTCCTTATACGTCTTGTTCGGCGGTGTCGGCTTCAGTTCCTTCAGCTCGGCCTGCATCTGCTGCGCGCCGGCAAGCTGCTTGTTCAGCGCAGCCTTCTTTGCCGCATCTTTTTCATCGGCAACCTGCTTTTTCAGATCGTCCATCTGCGTCTGCAGGACGGCGCCGGTCGAGGTTTGATAGGGCTCGCGGTTGAGAATGCCGGGGTTGATCGCCTTGGCCAGATATTCCTGCCCGATGATCTGCACATCGGGACCGAAGACCTGATTGCCGTCGGTGTGGTCGAAATGGAAATGCGTGTTCACCACATATTTGATCGGCTTATTGGTGAGCATCTTCACATCTTCGACGAAGCGGCGCGTATTGCCGGGCGTCGTGCCGGTATCGACCAGCATCACGTCGTTGTCGTTGACGATGACGACATTGTTGCTGCCAAAACCGCCGGTCGCGTAATAGACGCCCTCGGCGACTTTTTCGAATTTGTACGTCTTTCCCTGCGTCACCGGGAACGTCATCGGCTTGACCGAGGACGGCTGTGCGTACGCAGCCACGGACGCCATCAGTGCAGTAGCAATCCCTAATGCAAAAAGACTTGGTTTCATCGATCTCTCCCTTACTTCCAATTATCCGCCGCCACCCGCGCCGCCGGAGCCACCCATTGCTTCATTGGCAGCTTTCACGATATCCGGCGGCATGGCGTAAGCAGCCGTTAAAAGCTGAGCGACTTTTTCGCCGCTGACTTCTTTCACTTCAAGACGCTGCTTCTTGGCATCGGCAAGAAACGCCGGATCGACCATCGCAGCATGGAATGCCGCTTTCAGCGCGGCAACGCGATCGGCGGGTACGCCGGGCGGCATAAGAATGGGGCGGTCCATGGCCATCGGCGACAGCACGAGCTGAAGAATCTGTTTGGTACGCGCGTCCTTGGCGAATTCGAGCAGCGCGGGTGAATCTGGGAATTCCGGATCGCGCTCCAGTGCAATCTGCACCGGCACATATACTTTTTTCTGCGGAAACCAATCCGGCCGCGTCGATTTGATGGAGGAAATCAGCCCGCCGCAACGGCCGCTGACTTCGCCGCGTTCCATGGCGAGATAGACTTCGTTGCCGCCGCGATAGCCGGAAATCACCTTGATCTTGGTGCCGAACAATTTGTTCAGCATCAACGGGATGGTTTCCATTTGCGACCCCGCGCCGGAGCTTCCCACCATATATTGCTTGGTGAAAAGGTCGTTCCAGGTCTTGATGTTCGAGCTGCTCCAGGCGACGCAAATGCCCGATGTGGCGTTGATCGAGCCGATCCAATTGAACTTGCGCGGATCGAATTTCGCGGCGGCGAGGCCGTACACTGGCGCAAAAGGCACGCTGGAATGGATCAGCGCGATTGTGCTGCCGTCCTTGGGCGCGGCGGAATAGAGAAAATTCGTCGCCCGCAATCCGCCTGCGCCCGGCATGTACTGAATGACGATCTTCGGCTTGCCGGGGATATGGGCCGAGAGATAGGGCGCAAACGCATTGGCGTAGCTGCCATAGCCGCCGCCGGCATCGGCGGACAGGACCATGGTGACCTGCCGGCCCTTGTAGAAATCGCTCACGGCATCGGCGCGCGCAACCGCAGGCGCTAGCATCGCCGCGGAAACGCCCGACGCGGTTAGCGCCTTCCGCAGCACTTCGGTCACGCGGTTAGACCGCCCCCTCACCCTAACCCTCTCCCCCGAGGGGGAGAGGGGATATCAGCGCCAACTGCTGCATCACGCTCTCCTTAGTGCTCGTGGATGTCGATCAGGATGCCATCGCAATCGGCCAGCAGGTGCTCGCCGATTGGGCAGGACCGCCGGCACATCTCTGCCAGGGCCGCGCCCTCCGCGCCCGTTCCCACCGGCGCGGGCGCCAGCCGGGGATTGTCGGCCGCGATGCGCGCGATATCTTCCTTGCAGGCTTCGACGCTCTCAACCTTGAAGCCGATATGGTCCATGCCGCAGGTGATGATGCCCGTGCCGGCATAGTTGGTGATGTCCCACGGCATGATGATCAGCGTCACATGACCATCGCTCAGGTAGAAGTTTGGGTCGCCTTCCCTACGGTTCTCCGGGGTCAACTCAAACACGCGGGTGTAGAAGTCCGCCATCTCGACGGCGTGCATCGTGCGCAGGGCAAAGTGGTCGATATAGCGCGGGTTCAACTGCCCGTCGTTCTCCACATAGACCTCTTTGCGGTTCGCCATGTCCTTCTGGGAAATGTCGAAGACATTGCCGTCGGGGTCGTGCGTGGTGATTCCCGCGAACGGCCGGTTCGACGGCCGCTGCTGCCATTTCACCGTCGGGTACCAGCGGCGCATCCGGTCGAAAGCGGTCTCCACGTCCTCAACCTGGATGCCGAAATGATCGAAACCCGCCGAACGGCCGGCACGGCGCGGGTTGATGTTCAGCCCGACATAGCCGTCCTTCACCGTCACCGCGCGGGTCGGCCGCGTCTTGGACGAGGTGGTCATGCCGAACATCGCCTCGTAGAACTTGCAGAGCTGGGCGTAGTTCTCGCTGACAATGGCGACATGGTTGAGCTTGGCGAACAAAAGCGGCCTCCCAGGCACGATATTTTGAACAGGACGCTACCCGAATCCGCCCGCGCCCGCCATAGAGGCCAAAGTTTTCGCATGGCGGCGCAACCGCTTGGCACAGTGCTTAACTTGCCTTAATCAGAGGCCCTAACGATAAGCGGGAGGGGCCAAAATGGCGGACAATCGGGATGGAGGCGGCGCGAACGACGGGCGCGGCGGCATTCTTTTGTGGCTGCTCGTACCGTTGCTGGTCCTGTATGTGCCCTTCTACAACAAAATGGACCCGGTGCTGTTCGGCTTCCCGTTCTTCTACTGGTTTCAGCTCGCGTGGATTTTCGTGAGCATGGTCATTACCGCCTTCGTCTATTACGCCACAGAACCAAAATAAGGCGGGGGGGAAACAATGCCACTGAATATTACGGCGCTGGTCGTTTTCATATTCTTCTTCGCGTTGGTGACGTTTATCGGGTTTGCCGCGGCGAACTGGAAACGAGGCGATCTCGACCAGCTCCATGAATGGGGCCTTGCCGGCGGTAAGTTCGGCACCCTGATCACCTGGTTTCTGCTCGGCGGCGATCTTTATACCGCCTACACCTTCATCGCCGTACCGGCGCTGGCCTTCGGAGCGGGCGCGCTCGCGTTCTTCGCGGTTCCCTACACCATTGTGGTCTATCCGTTTGTGTTCATCGTGTTCCCCCGGCTTTGGTCGGTGGCGCGGGCCCGCGGCTACATCACGGCGGCCGATTTCATCCGCGGGCGATACGGCGACCGCTGGCTGGCGCTGGCTATCGCTTTGACCGGCATCCTCGCGACGATGCCGTACATCGCGCTGCAGCTGATCGGGCTGGAAGTCGTCATCGGCGCCATGGGCGTGCAACTGGCCGGTGCGCTGGTGTACCTGCCGCTGATCATCTCCTTTGCCATTCTGGCGGCGTTCGATTTTTTCAGCGGTCTGCGCGCACCTGCCGCAATCGCGATCGTCAAGGACATCATGATCTACATCACCGTCTTCGCGGCGGTGATTGTGATTCCCTATGAGGTAGGAGGCTGGGACAAGGTTTTTGCTGCTGTGCCGTCCGAGAAGCTGCTGCTGGCCGATAATTTGGGCACTTACACGGGTTACGCCACGCTGTTCCTGGGTTCGGCCATGGCGCTGTTCCTCTATCCGCATTCGGTAACGGGCGTGTTGTCGTCATCGAGCCGCCACGTCATTCGCCGCAATGCCGCATTGCTCCCGGCCTATTCCTTCCTGCTCGGTCTCATCGCGCTGCTGGGCTTTATGGCGCTCGCGGTCGGCGTCAGAGAGATGCCGGCCTATGCTGCGGCGTTCAAGCAATACGGCCCGAACTTTGCGGTTCCGGCGCTGTTCCTTCAGGTTTTCCCATCTTGGTTCGTAGGATTTGCATTTGCTTCCATCGGCATTGGCGCTCTCGTACCGGCGGCGATTATGTCAATTGCCGCGGCCAATCTTTTCACCCGCAACATCTATCGCGAATTCATCAATCCCAATTGCTCACCCGCAGCCGAGGCGAGGACCGCGAAGACCATGTCGTTGATGGCAAAGGTCGGCGCGCTGTTGTTCATCATGCTTCTGCCGCATGAATACGCCATTCAAATGCAGCTCCTGGGCGGCATCTGGATCATCCATACCTTCCCCGCGATGATCTTCGGTCTTTATACGCGCTGGCTGAATTCCAAGGCGCTGTTGATCGGCTGGGCGGCGGGCATGCTGTGCGGCACCTGGATGGCCGCCAGCTTGAATTTCCAAGCGATCTATCCGCTGGTGATTGGCGGCACCACCATTCGCGTCTACATCGCCATTCTGTCGGTGCTGTTGAACTTCGCGCTCAGCGTTGGGTTGACGCTCGTGTTCAACATGAGCAAACGCGCGCAGAAGGATGAAACACTGCCATCCGATTACTTCGCGCTGGAAGGCATCGGCGGCGGCGGGCATTAACACTCGGTGTCATCCCGGACGGTGCGTCAGCGCCGATCCGGGACCCACCCAGGCAACGGCACAGTAGGTCCCGGCTCTCGCTGCGCTCGGCCGGGATGACAATTGGTTTAAAGCCGCTCGCTAAATATCGGGCTGTTTGTCGTATAGCCACGCGAGGCCTTCGTAGCTCGCGTTTTTGACGAAGGCGTTGCGTAATTCCCGGCGCACGCCATCGGCGTGATAGAACTCGCCATAGAGACGCGCGGACAATTGCACCCGCCCCGTTCGCAGATATCGCCTTTGCGGATAGGCTGCGAACGCCTCTTCGACGCTATCGGAATCATCGAAACATTTCGCCAGCACCACCGCGTCTTCCATCGCCATCCCAGCGCCTTGCGCCAGATATTGCAGCATCGGATGGGCGGCATCGCCGAGCAGCGTCACGCGCCCCCTGCTCCAGTCCTTGATCGGCTCGCGGTCGCACAGCACCCACATGCGCCAAGATTCGATCTTGCTCAGCATCTCCCGAACGACATCGCAGGTTCCGCCGAACCGCTCATGCAGTTCCGCCGGTTCACCGAACGAATTCCAGCCTTCCTCGTAGCGGCTGCTGTGAAAGGTTGCGACGAGGTTGTACAGCTCTCCGCCGCGCAGCGGGTAATGCACCATGTGGCATTTCGGTCCGGCCCACAGCACCATGTCGTTGCGGCGCAGATTTTCCGGCACATTGGACGGCTGCATTACGGCGCGATAGCTGACATGTCCCGAAACGCGCGGCTTGCCGTCGCCGATGAGCTTTGCACGTATCGTGGACCACAGACCGTCGGCGCCGATGAACGCGGGTGTCTCGTGGACCGTGCCGTTGTCCATCACGACGCGCACCGTGCGTCCGTCATCTTCGAAATCGGCGACTTTTTGCGAGGTCTCGAGCGCGACAAGCGGCGAGGCTTTGCAGGCTTCCAGCAGCGTGTTGTGCAGATCGGCGCGATGGATGAGCGCGTAAGGCGCACCAAATCGCTGCTCGAAGCCGCCAAGCGGAATCGCCACCGCCTGCTCGGCCGTCACGGCATCCATCATCACCAGCGACTGGGGAAACACCGCCAGCCGCTTTGCCGCCGCGTCGATGCCAAGCACGCGCAGTGCTCGCCAGGAATTTGGCCCTAGCTGGATTCCCGCGCCAAGCTCTTTGAATTCCGGCGCCTGCTCCAACACGCGCGAAGCATAGCCGCGATTGGCCAACGCCAGCGCCACCGCGAGGCCCCCAATCCCCCCGCCCGCGATGATGAAGGGATGATCGCGGTCCTTCACACTGGGCATGGGCGGGAATAATTGGGACGTAAAAATTCAAGCCTTCGAGCGTTGCAACGCGACAATCGCCTCCCCCTTGCGGGGAGGCCGAAATTGGGAGCGTGCCAACGCGAGCAATTTCGGGTGGGGGGAGCTATCCGCAACAATACCCCCGCCCGAAATGCCTCTGCGGCTGCCGCCGCTTCAGCATTTCGACCTCCCCGCATGGGGGAGGTGATTCCGCTGGCGGCAAACATCACTGCGCGCGGTCTTCGCGCCAGAGGCCGAGTTTTTCCTGCACGGGACGATCGGAGAAGGTGAACAGCACCAGATCGTCGGACGCTTCGAATTTGCGCCAAGCCCAGGGCGGACACACGAACACATCTTGCGGCGATAGTGTAAAGCGCGTCTCACCGATCGTCACCGTACCGTGCCCTTCCGCAACGGCGAACACCGTCCCGTCGGTGGCGCGATAGCCCGCCGTCGCAAAGCCCTTCGGCACAAGCTGAATGGCCGGTCCCATGGTCGGCATCGCCCAATCGCCAGTGCGCGGATGGGCGTATCGCATACGAATCCCATTGCACGGATCCCACGCCGAAGCCGTTTTCATACGTTCCAGGGTGGCACGCGTCTCCGCATAGGGATAGCGCATCAGCGGGGAATTCAGCGAAGGCGGCGTATCGTCGATGGGCAGCAGATTGGCGCCGTAGCGAATCTGGCTCGTCTCTTTGTGCGACGTCACGTCCTGTTCGGCACTGTTGGACCGTTGCATAAAGCTGGCGTCCAAAAGACTGACCAGCGCGATGTCCAGCCCGTCCATCCAGACGATCGGCACCTCGGTTTCGTTCTGGTGATCGTGCCATTGCCAGGACGGCGTCAGGATGAGATCGCCCGGAAACATGTCGAAGCGCTCGCCGTTCACGGTTGTCGTCGCGCCGCGCCCTTCCAGGATAAACCGCAACGCGCTTTGCGTGTGCCGGTGCTGCGGCGCGACCTCACCCGGCATCACCAGCTGAATGCCCGCATACAGCGAATGGGTGACGGACGACTGGCCAGGCAAACCCGGATTTTCCAGCACCAGCACGCGGCGCTCCGCCTGCTCGGCGGAAATCATCCCGGCGGATTCAAACAGCAGCGGCCGCACGTCGGTATAGCGCCACTGTGCCGGCTTAACCGGCGTCACCGGCTCAGCCGTGACAAGGTTCTTCAGAACCTCCCACAGCGGGGCCATGTTGACCTTCGACAATCGCGCGTAATAGCGCGCGAAATCGTCGGTGTTTGTCCGCAGCGCGGCGTGGCTTTCCATGGCAGTCACCCCAAGAGAGTTCTGCCTCTTTTATAGGCCCCGCAGACGGACCCGGCTAGACTTTGTGGATCGAAGTAAGCTGCTTCGGAAACAGCTCCTCCACCTTCAGCAAGCGTTTGCAGACGCCTTGCTCATAGGCGTAGCGCAGGAAGGCCTCCAGCGTGGTGCGGTTTTCTTCGATGCCGTACGGGAAGTAGTCCTTGCCGAGAAGATCTCGGCCCTGCTGTGCGCGCGTGTCTGCCCACGGAATGGGATAAAGTGACACAGTCCCATCGAAAGCCCGTTCGATGGCCCGCCGTTTCGCTTCGACAAACGCGTTGAACAGGTTGCGCGCGATCCAGGGATTTTTGTTCAGCACATCGCGGCGCACCGCGACCGCATGCATGATCGGGAAGATGCCGGTCTTCTTGTAATAGGCCGCTTCGATTTCCTGATAGTTTTCGAAGAAGCGTTTGATGTTGGGATGGCCTTGCAGGAAAGCGTCCGGCGGGCGCGCCGCCAGTACCGCATCGACTTCGCCCGACACCAGCATACCGTTCAGCGATTTATCAGGGCGGCGGTCGATTTCGACGCCCTTTGGCAGTTGCAGATCGACCTTCTCGATGCGTCCCGGCTGATTGACGCCGGCCTGCACCCATTTGATCGCGGCGAGATCGATCCCGTATTCGTATTGCAGAACCCCGCGCGAATAGACCGCCGCCGTCTGCGCCCACTCCGGAAGACCCACCCGGCGGCCTTCCAGATCCTTGATGTCTTTAATCGGCCCGTCTTTACGCACATACAGCGAAGAATGGCGAAACACGCGCGATGGAAACACCGGCAGCGCGTAGAAGCTTTCGTCGCCGCTGGCCGTCAGAGAGACGTATTTGGCGAAGGAAATCTCGGAGACTTCCCACTCCTTGTAGACGATGAAGCGGTAGAAGATTTCCTCAACGGGAAGCGTCAAGCAAGTGAGATCGATACCCTCAACCTGTACGCGCCCCATGACCAAGTCACGGACATGGTCGTAATCGGGCATTGCCGCCGTCAGCGGAAGCTTGTTCATCGTTAACTCCGAGTGGGTGTCTCGAACGGTGCTATTCGCGACGGCTAATGCGCAAATCCGCCGGCTTTGGCAAGGCTGACTTCACTGCCCGTTTGCCCGTCCCGCGCGCGTTTGGCGGTATACATCGCGTAAAGCGCGAGCGCGCAAAACAGGAACGGTATCGAGTCCAACAGCAGCAGCGTCGGCCGTGAAATTCCCATGCTCAGCAGATAACCGCCCAGGATGGGACCGGCGAGCGAGCCTACCCGACCTATGCCCAGGGCCCAACCGGCACCCATGGCGCGCATGTAAGTAGGATAAATCGTGCCGGCCAGCGCATTCAATCCGATCTGGCCGCCAAGCACGCCAATGCCCGCCAGAACCATGTGCGGCAGGAGGACGCCATACCCCGTATGCAGGCTGAGCGCGGCAACAACGGGCGTCGTCACAAGGAACGTAAGCGCCACGGCTTTGATGCCAATGCGATCGAGCAGAAAGGCAATCAACAAGCTTCCGATCGCGCCACCCGCCTGGAACATTCCCATGGCCATGTTGGCTTGCGGGACGGTGAACCCGTCGTCGGACAGCACTGTGGGCATCCACAACGTAATGAAATAGTGCCCGGCCAGCGCCGTGATGAAAGCGATCCACAAGAGGACCGTGACGAGGCCTCGTCCTTCGGTCAGCAGACTGAACGGCGAATTCCTGCGGCTCTCTTCATGGATGACGTAGCGCGTCACATCCGACAAATCGGCTTGCGGACGCAGCATGCGGACGATTTCCGCAATCTTCGCCGTGGGCGCGCCGCTCACGATCAGGAATCGGACCGATTCCGGCAGCTTGATGTAAAGCGCGACGAACATCGGAATGGCGGCAAGCCCGCCGATGAAAAACACGGACTGCCAACCGTAAGCCGGAATAGACCCCGCCGCGATAAACCCGCCCGCGGCAGCGCCAAGATTATAGCCGACATACATCAAGCCGATAATGGTCGCGCGCATGCGGGCCGGCATGTACTCAGCCGCAAGCGCAATCCCAGACGGAATAGCGCCGCCCAAACCGACGCCCGCGCCCAGCCGAAGCAAATACAACTCATAAGACGATGTGGCGTAAGAGGCCGCAAACGTGAAGGCGCCGAAGATCGTCGCGCCGGCAACGATGATATTTTTCCGCCCCATACGGTCGCCGAAAAACGACAGGACCATCGCGCCCAGAAAATATCCGACCAGATGCGCGGTCGCGACATAAGCAAAATCGGCGCGGCTGACGGACCATTCTTTCAAAATGGCGGGCGTCGCGAACGACAGCGCCTGCATGTCGTAGCCTTCGAGCACCATCAAGCTGCAAAGCCAAAGCGCGATCCCAATCTGCGGGCGCGTCAGCTTACCTTCCATCAGGCCCGCTACGTCCAGCGTGCGTTCGCCAGCCATATTTCCTCCCCGGCCGGAATCTTGTGCCCCGGCGCGTCATGGGCAGATTGACAGAGTTTCCTGCTGAATCAAATGGTCCGCACCGAACGCGGGCCTGCTCCCGCGCGCCGTAAGGCAGAGGATATCGTCACAAAAGGGAGAGGCAGATGCGGCCTTGCGGGAGGCGTTCCTAGCCCCCGCAAGCCAATTCCCGATCACCCAAGTTCTTTGACCATGGAGCGGAATTCATCGTCGGTAACCAGCCGCTTCCCGGCCGTCCCCACCGACTTCACCCGTTCCAGAATTGCGCCATGCTTTTCGGCAGGCGCGCTCAAGCCAAGCTCGTCGAGCTTGATTTTGATGTTGGCCAGGCCGCTCTTTTTGCCGAGCGCAATGTGGCGTGTCGCGGACAGAATGTCGGACGAATAGGGCTCAATGGCCGAGGGTTGGTGGAATTGCGCGGCAACCCCACCACTCTCGCGCGTAAAAATGTATTTGCCCGTGACCGGCTTCCACGAATCGACTTCGTATTTGCCGTGCTTCTGCACGAGATTGGACACTTCGCGCGCCTTGCTCAGGTCCATCTCCACCGGCACGTGATAGAGGAACTGCAACGCCAGCGCGACTTCGCAGAGGTCGGCGTTGCCTGCCCGCTCGCCCATGCCGTTGATGGTGCCCTGAATCCAATCCGCGCCGCCGCGTACCGCCGCGATCGCCGAGGCCGTCGCCAGACCGAAATCGTTGTGGCCGTGCCAATGCAGCGGCGTGGTCGGGAACCAGGACTTTACCTGCCGAATGAGGTACTCGGCGGTCTCCGGCGCGCAGACACCAATGGTATCGACCATCGAGATTTCATCGGCGCCCGCTTCCAGAGCCGCGCCGTAAATGTCGCGCAAATAGCCAAGATCGCTGCGCGTGCTATCCACCGCGAAGAAGTTGACGCGCTTGATGCCCTTGTCCTTGGCATATTTCATCGCATCCACGACGCTGGTCATGACCTTTTCGCGCGTGAAGCCGAAGGCCTTCATCTTCATGTCGCTGGTGGTGATCTCTATCAGCGTGTACTGCGTGCCCAATTCGAGATGCGCGTCGATGTCTGCTTTCAACGCGCGCGCGAAACCCCAGATTTCGGACTTCAGGCCGGCATCCAGAATGCGCTTGACTGCCTGGGTGTCTTCCTCGGACACGCGCGGGAAACCGGATTCGATGCGGCCGATGCCCAGCTCCGAGAGCTTGCAGGCGATTTCAAATTTGTCGTCGGCGCTAAAGCAGACCCCGGTCGACTGTTCGCCGTCGCGCAGCGTGGTGTCGTAAAAACGGATGGTCTTGGTGTGGTCGAAGCCCTTTTGCACGGCATCCATCTCGTTAAGGGGCGTGGTCCAAACCTGATCGGGCCGGATGTTCATGCTTTCTCTCCTATGGCTTTTGCCGGGGTATATGGCCCCGGACCCGCACAATTCGCTGTTTGATGCCCGGGACGTGCGTGATAGTAACCGCAGGCGAACATTCGGCCTCCCTATAACCCGTCCAGCGGTTAAGGGAAAGTTGTCTTGGGAGATTTGACCCGCATGAAATTCCTGTCTTTTCGCGCCAGCGGCAGCGCCCGTTACGGCGTCGCGGACGGCAACAAAATTGTCGATTTGACCAAGCGATTGAAGCACGCCGATTTGAAGGCCCTGATCGCCGCGGATGCGCGCGCCGAAGCCGAGCGCGAAGTCAAAGGCGCGACCGCGGATTTTACCCTGGACCAGATTGCGTTCGACCCAGTGATCCCCAATCCGGGCAAGATCATCTGCGTCGGTCTTAACTATCATGAGCATGCCAACGAAACGGGTTTGGGCGGGCATGCCTACCCGTCCATTTTCGCGCGCTGGAACGATACGCAGATCGGCCATCTGCAACCGGTCGTCCGCCCGAAGGGTTCCGAAAATCTGGACTATGAAGCCGAGCTTGCGGCGATCATCGGCACGGGCGGCCGCTACATCAGCGAAGCCGACGCTCTGAAGCATGTGGCGGGATATGCCTGCTACAACGACGTCTCGGTGCGCGATTTCCAGCGTCACACCTCGCAATGGGGACCGGGCAAGAATTTTCCGGCCACGGGTCCGTTCGGGCCGTATCTGGTTACCTCCGATGAAGTAGGCGAACTGGCCGGCAAGAAGATTCAGACACGCGTGAACGGCACGGTGATGCAGTCTTCCACGCTCGACATGATGATCCATTCGGTGCCGAAGCTGATCGCCTATATTTCGAGCTTCGCGCGGCTGGAGCCGGGCGATGTGATCGTCACGGGCACACCGGGCGGCGTCGCCTGGGTGCGCACGCCGCCGCCGTGGATGAAACCCGGCGATGTCGTCGAGATCGAGATCGACGGTGTGGGTTTGCTGAAAAACACTATCGTCGCCGAAGCCTGATATGGCCGAGGCGGAGGCGCTGCCGCTTCAGGCCGGAAACGTTTCCGGGCTGATAGCCGCGCGCCTCGACCGGCTGCCCATGACGCGCACGCTGTGGACGCGCGTGCTGCTGTTGTCGCTGGGCGGCTTCTTTGAATTCTACGACCTGCTTCTAACGGGCTACATCGCGCCGGGCTTGGTGCGCAGCGGCATTCTCACGTCCACAACGCCTGGCCTGTTCGGAACGAGTGGTATCGCCAGCTTCGTGGCGGCGTTCTTTCTGGGCCTGTTTATCGGCACGCTGGTGTTCGGCTTCGCGGCCGACCGTCTTGGCCGGCGCACGATCTTTACCGTGTCGCTGCTCTGGTACACCGTGGCGAGCGTGGTGATGGCGTTTCAGACCGATGCGTTCGGTCTCAATCTGTGGCGCTTTCTATCGGGACTTGGCGTCGGCGTAGAGCTGGTGACGATCGACACCTACCTCGCGGAATTGGTGCCCAAGCACTGCCGGGGGCGCGTGTTCGCGATTAACCAGACCGTTCAATTCGCCGCCGTTCCGGTGGTCGCGTTTCTTGGCTGGCAATTGGTGCCGCTGACGCCGCTCGGGCTTGATGGCTGGCGCTGGGTGGTGCTGATCGGCGCGGCCGGCGCGTTGTTCGTGTGGTGGATCCGATTGCGCGTGCCGGAGTCGCCGCGCTGGCTGGCAAACCACGATCATGCCGCCGAAGCCGATCGGATCATGACCGATTTGGAGCGGCGCGTCGAAGCGGAAGCCGGAGTAATACTGCCGCGTCCGGCCGGAAGCGAAGCCTCTGCGCCGAGAGGACGGTTCGCGGAAATCTGGCAAGGCATGTACTTGTCACGCACACTGATGCTCAGCGTCTTCAACATTTTCCAGGCGGTCGGATTTTATGGGTTTTCCAACTGGGTTCCGACACTGCTGATCAAGCAGGGAATCGCCGTCACCACCAGCCTGCAGTACACCTTCCTGATCGCGATCGCGGCCCCCTTCGGTCCGTTGCTCGGCGCCGTTCTTGCCGACCGTTTCGAGCGCAAGTGGCTGCTGGTCGCCGCCGCATCGAGTGTCGGGATTTGCGGCATTATTTTCGGCCAGCTGACGCTGGCGCTGCCGCTCGTGCTGTTTGGCGTGCTGGTGACGCTGTCGAACAACGCCATGTCGTTTCTCTTCCACGCCTATCAGACCGAGCTGTACCCCACGCGCATCCGCGCCATGGGCGTGGGATTCGTCTATTCCTGGAGCCGGCTGTCCACCGTGTTCAGCGCGTTTGTAATCGCCTTCTTCCTGGATCGCTTCGGCACGGGCGGCGTGTTCGCCTTCATCGCCGGCAGCATGGCTATCGCGGCAACGTCTATTGCGGTCCTGGGCCCCCCGACCAACAACCGTGCCCTGGAAGACATTTCCCGCTAGGCGGTACGCTTCCTCACAGTTTCGTGCGTATTTCACTGTGCGCTTTTCCCTGACCGGACATCTTCCCAGCGTTGGGCGAAATGCTATCTTCTCGCCCAAATTGTGGGAGGGATGCATGAAATCCAAAATTCTGTTTGGCGCGACGCTTGCCATTTTGGCCGCAGCCATCGTTCCAGCCGACGCAGCCTGGAAGCAGTACTTCAACAAAGACGCCGTGTTCTCATTCAATGCACCCGAGGGGGTGAAAACCTCGAAGGTGAACTACGCGAGCGCCACGGCGGGGCAGCGCGGCGCGACGGTTTTCGAGGTAACGGATGACAACGTCGTTTATCGCGTAACAGCCGTGGACTTCTCCGGACGCGGCAATCAGGAAGCCGCGATCATGAAAGAGGCTTCGACGAAACTGACCGCAGCCGGAAAGGTGCTTTCGGATGCGGATGCGCGCGTCGATTCAAACTACGGCCGCAAGATGACAGTCGAACTTCCGAACAACGGCGGACGCACCATGTCGGGCGTGTTCTTCAACAAAGACCACCTGATCGAAATGCAGGTGACGGTTCTTCCCGCCAACGGTGACTATGGCTCGCCCGATCTGGGCCGTTTCGTCGATTCGATCGCCTTCGTCGAAGCCCGCATCGACCCCGGCGCCATTGAAGTGAAACTGATGAAGTAAATACTCCTCCCATGCGGCGCAAAGCGCCGCGGGGGAGGGGGACCATGCGAAGCATGGTGGAGGGGGCGGCGCGCGACGGAAATTTTGCCGTCGTCGATGACCGTACCATCTCCAGGAAAACAAATTTCAAATTGCGCGGTGGCCGCCCCCTCCACCGCTTCGCGGTCCCCCTCCCCCGCTCCGCTTTCGCTACGCGGAGGAGCTAACTAAAACCCGCCGATTTTGTCAGCTTCGACGGCGCCGGATTCTTCGTAGAAGCGCGGCTCCATGCGGGAGATTAAACCTTCGCGCGCCAGCGTTTCTTCATATTCGCGCCGTAGCGCCGGGTCTTCCATGTGATACGGAATCGCGTTGCCGCCTTGGTTCAGATCGACGGCCCACACATCGCGCATCGCTTCGCCGGGGCGTCCGGCCTTCAGCGCCGGGTGATTGTTCGGACCGTGCCACGCCAGCACGCGCAAGCCGTCTTTGCCGATCCCGAAATGCTGGTGAAACCAATCGCCGGCCATCGGCGCGGCGCTGACGATGCCGCCATATTCGTAATCCTGCCGCACTACCTTTTCCGCCGCTCCGTCGCGCCACGGCGCCGGTCCGAGACTTTCGTGCCACGTATAGGTGTAGCCCCTGCCCTTCAGGCAGATCAGCACCGCCGTCGAATGGTGCTTATGCGCTTTGGAATAGCGCCCGGTCTCATACTGGCCGATGAACTGATAGAAGCGATTGCCCGCCATCAACGGCTCAATGCGGCGGTAACCGGGCGAGCGCCGGTTATCCAGCGGCAATTCCGTCGTGATAACGTCGGGAATAAGATTGGTCCGTCGCATCGCCAGCCCACGCACGGGATCGGGCTCGACATCGTCGCGCGGCTTAAAGAAATCGTCCGCGCCCGAAAAGCGGTGACGAAACGCGTGCGGGCAATTGAACACGAACTCCGGATCATCGAGCAGGTTGAGAATGTTCGGCGCGGATGTGCCGCACAGCAGAAGCGCAGGCGCGCTCGATGCGTTGACAATGCGATGCTTCGCGTTCAGCGGAATGGTGAACAGCGATCCCTTTTGCCATTCGAAAACGTGGCGCTTGGTTTCACCCTCGTTCCAGACCTCGGTTGACCCGCGGCCCTCCACGACGAAGACGATCTTCTCATACAGATGCTGCTCGACATTGAGCGCCCCCGCGCCGGGGACTTCGACGACATACATGCCCCACAGGCCTTCCGTACCGTAGAGCTGAATATACGACCCTCGCCCGCCGAGCCGCCGCCACGGCGCCATCGGCAAATCCTGAACCTGCTTGACGCCGATGCCGCGAAAGACCGGAACGCCCTCGTCTTCCATAAAGCGGTCATAGGGAAGCTTCGGCCGTTGGAAAGTGCCGGTGCCTGCGTTCTGGCCCTTCTTGGGCTCGTGCCAATGGGCGTCTTTGGTGGTGTCGTGCATAGGACGCCCATAGCATCGGCGGCCAACCAGCGCCACCGTGCGTGGTCCTAAATTATGGGATTGTGATTTCGGCCCAGCTTGGCAGAATCAGCCCATGAGCGAGACGAGCCATGAGCGCCTGCTGAAGGTGCTGGACCTGATTGAGGACAGCGACGCCCCGCTCACCTCCGAAGACCTGTTGCGCCGCCTGGGATTCACACGGTCCACGCTCTACCGCTATCTCAAATTGCTGTCGGACGCGGGGCTGGTCACGTCCTTCCCGAACGCCGGCTATGCTTTGGGCCCGCGCGTCGCCGAACTCGATTACCGCATGCGCATGAGCGATCCGCTGATCGCCGCCAGCCGCCCCGTCATGGCCGAACTGGTATCCAGCGTGGAAGGCATCGCGCTTCTCTGCCGCCGTTACCGCGACCGGGTGCTGTGCGTGCATCAGGAAAGCCGTGGCGCAGCGTTTTCAAGCACCTATGAACGGGGTCGCGCGCTTCCTCTGACGCGCGGGGCAGCGTCCCGAATCATTCTCGCCTATCTGCCCGCACGCACGCTCCAACGCCTCTATAAAGACAAGCCGCGCGATTTCGCAGGTCTCGGGAGCACGCTTGCGAAAGTAAAGGCATCACTGAAGGACATTCGGCAGCGCGGCTGGGACATAACGGAAAGCCAAGTCACGCGAGGCGTCACCGGCGTTGCCGCGCCGATTCTGGACGAGAGAGGCGAGCCGTTGGGCAGTCTCAGCCTCACAATCGGCCGCACACGCCTTCCTGCCGCCGAGGTCGGGGCCATTGCCGAGCGTGTACGCTTCTGCGCCGGGATCGTAACCAAAGCGCTGTCCGGCGGGCAGTAATCCACGTAAATCCCAAAATATGGGACTTGACACTCTGACGGTCAGGTTCTTACCTGCGTCCCAACGCTGGAGGAGGACCACCGATGCGCAGCTATATCGTCGACGATCCGGTGAAAAAGCGGTTTCTTCTGGACCGTGAGGCCTTGGTTTCCGAGGCTGTCCTTAAAGACGAGATGGCGTGCATTTTTTCCAAATGCTGGATCTATGTCGGCCACTCCTCCGAGCTGAAGAAGCCCAACGATTTCGTCACGCGGCGGGTGGCCGGACGTCCCATCATTTTCAACCGCGATATGCGCGGCGATATCCACTGCCTGTTCAACACCTGCCGCCATCGCGCGGCCATCGTCTGCACAGAGCGCGAAGGCTCACGCCGCTCCTTCCGCTGCATCTACCACGGCTGGGCCTATCGCAATGACGGCGCGCTCGGGGGCGTGCCCGGCGAGGAAGCCTATGCCGGCGAATTGGACAAATCCGAATTGGGATTGCGCAGACCTGCGCGTTTCGAATCCTACCGCGATTTCTGGTTCATGAATTTGGACGCGAACGCGCCATCGCTGCTCGACTATCTCGGCAAGGCGACGGAATATCTCGATCTGGTCGTCGATCAATCGCCATCAGGTCAGATGCAGGTTGTTACCGGCGTTCAAGAATATGACGTCGCCGGCAATTGGAAGCTGATGGTCGAAAACAGCGTTGACGACTATCACCTGCCCACGACGCATTCGACTTGGCTTAACTACATGGCCAATTCCGGCGTCAAGATCGAACGGCCGACGGAGGGGCGCGTACTCCCCACCAAAGGGCTGGCCATCGATCTCGGCAACGGTCATTTCACGACCGACAACGTCAATTTCCGCGGCCGTCCGGTCGCGGCGTGGATTCCGATCTATGGCGAAGACGCCAAACCCGAAATGGCGGAGATCCGCCGCGAGCTGGTGGAGCGCGTCGGGCCGGATCGCGCCAACCGGATTGCCGATACCAACCGCAATTTGGTGATCTTCCCCAATCTTGTCATCAATGACGGTTCCTCGGTGACCATCCGCACCTTCTTCCCCGATGGCGCCGGCAAGATGCACGTGACGGCGTGGGCTCTCGGTCCCATTGAGGAAACCGAAAGCGCCCGCGCGCGGCGCCTTGATGCGTTCCTCACCTTCTACGGTCCGGGCGGGTTCGCCACGCCAGACGATGTGGAGGCGCTGGAATTGGTGCAGCAGGGCCTTGCCAACTGGGAAGACGACCGCTGGTCGGAAATGTCGCGCGGGATGGGGCGCGAGGGCGAGCAGCTCAATTCCGACGAACACCATCTGCGCATTTTCTGGCGCAAATGGAATCAGATGATGGAGAGCGTCTGATGGGCAACGACATCACCCGCAGCCAAGTGGAAGATTTTCTCTATCGCGAGGCTGCGCTGCTGGACGAATGGAAGCTGGAGGAGTGGCTCGGCCTGTTGACCGATGACGCCACCTATTATGTGCCGCCGAACGATCACCCGGAAGGCGATCACCGCACCACGCTGTTTATCCTTGCCGACGATATTGTCCGCATCCGCGAACGCGTCAAGCGGTTGATGAGCCCGGATTGCCACGCGGAATACCCCCATTCCCGCACACGCCGGCTCATCTCGAATGTACGGATTCTCAGCGTTGACGGCGATCTGGTGACGGTGGCGGCCAATTTCATCTGCGACCGTTTCCGCCGTTATGAGCGCATTCGTGAATATGTCGGAGGCTATCGCTTTATCCTAAAGCGCGTGGGCGATGGCTTCCGCATCAAGGAGCGCCGCGTCGTCATTGATGCGCATGAATTGGGCGCGCTCGGCGCGGTGAGCTTTATACTGTAGTACAAAAACGAAAATAACCGTTCGCGTCACGGACGCTCCCCGGCTGGGTGGCCGGGAACCCCGGACCTGATCCGGGGCCGGCCGTGTGAAAAAGAGATATTTGGAGGGACCATTGGCCGATCTCAAAACCGCCATCGACGAACTTGTCATCGCCAACCGCATCGTCGCGGCGGAAAAGGTTTGCGATGCCTTCGGCCATGTCAGCATTCGCCACCCCGACGATCCGAGCAAGTTCCTGCTCTCGCGCGGGCGTGCGCCTGAGCTGATCGTCGCATCCGACATCATGACGTTCACGCTCGACGGACAGACCGCAGCCGGCAACGGCAAGCCGTATCTGGAACGCTTCATCCACGGCGCGATCTACGAGTTACGCCCGGACGTGCAGGCGATTGTTCACAGCCATAGCTATAGCGTCGTGCCCTTCAGCGTCATCGACAATCCGCTGAGGCCGATCATGCATGTCTGCGCCACCATCGGCGCGGAGGTTCCGGTGTGGGATGCACAGACCAATTTTGGCGATACCGACCTTTTGGTCGCCAACATGGAACAGGGGCGCGATATGGCGCGTGTGCTCGGTTCGCGCACGTCAGTCCTAATGCGCGGCCACGGTTCGACGGTGGTCGGCGCCTCCTTGCGCGAAGCGGTCTACGCCTCGGTGATGCTGGAGACGAACGCCAATTTGCAGATGAAGGCGCAGGCCTTCGGGCCGGTGAAATTTCTCACGCCGGGTGAAATCGAAAAAATTCGCGCACGTCAGCTCAAGGGACGCCCCGGCGAAGGCTTCGACCGCGCGTGGCAATACTGGCTGCGCCACGCGGGTTTCCAGTCGGACGAGTAATCTCACACACCCGGCAGCATCCGCTGCATGATGCGGTCGTGCAGGATGAAATAGTGGTACAGCGCGCCCGCAACGTGCAAGCCGGCAGCACCAAGCAGAACCCAGGTCAGGAACCCATGTACATCGCCTGACGTGTGCGCCCACTCTGCATCGCCATTGGCGATGGCCGGAAGCACCGTCATTCCGAACAGATGCGGCGAGTAGCCGAAATACCCCGCCGCCGCCCACCCCAGAAACGGAATCAGCAGCAGCAGCAGATAGAGCAAATCATGCGTGCCGCGCGCGACCATGCGCTCCCACGGCTTCATTGTCGTGATGAGCGGTGTCGGGCGCATAATCCGCCAGACAAGCCGCGCCACCACGACAAAAAGCAACAATGCTCCGAGCGACATATGCACCTCCACAAGACCCTCCTGCGGAGTCGTCTTGCGGATGTGCGGCATGGTCCAGCCCACGTAAAACTGCGCGGCCAGCAGAACCACCACCAGCCAGTGCAACGTGCGTGCTACCGCACCATACGTCCGTTCGCTCGAAGAACCGTTCATAATCAGGGCTTCCTGAATTTCAGCATGGTTTGCGAAGATCCCTGTGCCGACCGGGCCGTGAGGTTATCGCCGGCGTTCATCAGAGCATTACCTTCTTCGGCCAGTTGGAAACCGGCCGCGAGAACCTCTTGCTTGATCACTGCCGGATCAATGCGGTGCAGCGACTGTGTCTGGGTCTTGCCGGTCCCGGCAGCACCTACATAATCGGTAATGATGTAAAGCCCGCCGGGTTTCAGGGCGGCGAAGGCAGCTTTGCCTAGGGCGGCGGTATCGCTAAGGAACATGCCCATGTTCTGGAAATCGTGATAATTTTCCGACGTGTAAACGACGTCCAGCGGCTCGGCGAATTTCATCGTTGCCAGCGGCGTCTCGACAACGGAGACGTTGCCATAGGCCGCGTCGGCAATGATCGGGTTTACGCCGGTTTTGAAACGCTCGTTCAGCGTCGGCATGTTGACCGCATAAACGTGGCCCATGGGTCCCACGATCTTCGACAAAAGCCGCGTCACGTAACCGCCGCCGGGGACCAGTTCGGCCACCTTGTCGCCGCGCTTGACGCCGGTAAAGCCCAGCAGGTCCGCGGGATGGCGCTGTGCATCGCGGTCCTTGTCGGCTTGCGGGCGGCCTGCATCGGCAATCGCAGCCGAAACGTCGGCACTCGCCGCGGGCGCAGCGACGGCAAAGCCATTGGACAACAACAATCCCGCCGCAGCGGCAGCGGCCAGTAGAAGGCGTCTTTTCATAGTTTTTCTCCCTGATTTGCGGGCGGCACCATACCAGTACGCATAATTGTCCACAAAGGACCTTGTGCTTTTTCGGCGATCAGCCGGCATGCATTGGCTCATCAACTATTTGTGGTCTGGGGGGAAGCAACCGAGATTCGAGCGGGGGGGCAGAGGCATCGGCCTCCGGCCGTTCCTAATCAGGCCGCCGCTGCGATGTCCGCATGTTCGGGTATGTCGATTGTGACCGTGGTTCCGACGCCTTGCAGGCTTTCGATCCGCATAGCCCCATGATGCTGTTCGGTAAAAGCCCGGACAAGCGCGAGGCCCAGGCCGGTTCCGGCATGGTTGCCCCCCGGCTGATTACGCACCTGCACGAACGGCTGGCCAAGCCGTGGCAAGTCGCGCTCCGGAATTCCCATGCCATTGTCTGCGACGGCCAACGAAACGACGCCATCGCGCGTAGAGGCCTTAACGCAAACGCGTCCGCCGGGCAGTGTGAATTTGACCGCATTCGAGAGCAGGTTGAGCAATATCTGATTTACGGCGCGGCGGTCGGCGAATACCGGCAGCGCGTGATCCGGCAGCTCCGTCGCCAAGTCGATGCCCGCTGCCTCAGCGCGTTCGCGCATCAGGTCGGCGCATTCACCGATGACGAGTTTGACGTCGAAGCTTTCGGGATTCAACTCCCACTTGCCGGCCTCGATCTTCGACATGTCGAGAACGTCATTGATCAGCCCGAGAAGATGCGCCCCGGCGCTGTGTATCAGCCGCGTATAATCGCGATACCGCGCATCGCCGAGCGGACCGAACATCTGTTCGCGCATGACCTCCGAAAAGCCGATGATGGCGTTCAAAGGCGTCCTCAGTTCGTGGCTCATATTGGCGAGGAATTCGGATTTGGCCTTGCTCGCCGAAATAGCCTGTTCCTGCGCCGCGCGTGATTCCTCATTCGCTTCGCGCAGACTTGTGATGAGCTTCTCGTGGTCCAGTTCCAGGCGGCGGCCTTGCGCGAAACGTTCATGCAAGCCTCGCACCTGATTGATCACGAAAAGAACGTAGACCGCACCTATTGGTATCAGCGAAAAGCGGCCTGAAAAGCCGTTGCGGATCAGTATCGCGAAAAGCGAGGCGATCATGACCAGCATGGTCCCCGCCGCCGATGCCGTGTGCGTTGCAAACATCGAACTGAGCGAACCCACCGTGCAGGCCAGAACCAGCACGATAAAAATCCGATTCGCAATGATTTCCGGATGGTACATGGAAAGGACCGTCATGCACCAAACGGTGACCAGCATGACCGCCGATATGCTGACCGTTCTCGCCCGCCATTTGGCGTGTTGAATTTCGCCCTCAAAGACCGGCGTTTTTCGGCCCAATAAATATTCGTTCAGGAGACAGGTCAGCACCAGGACGACAAAGAACGCGCCCATCGGCATCGCCGCGATGCCATTATTGTAGACGGTCAGCATGACAGCGGCAGCGGTCACGGGAAGCGCGAAATCCAGCCACCGGATGCTCGTATGCACGATGTCGAGCTGCGATTCGAGGATGGCGGCATCCGTAGGCGTTGCCGGGTTCAGCGATCTCGCAATCGCTCTTGGCAGCCCCCGCGCCGCTTCCATGAAACTCTTAAACCCGAGCACTGCGCTGGGCATGGACATGGTGTGCGCTACCGATCCCGCAAAAAGCCACCGTCCGCTTGCCGGGCGGTGCGCATGCTTGCCGGTAAGATGGGCCGGGATCGGTTAATCCTCGTTTAATAGTCCTGTCCAACCGAAGGCGCCGTGAAGGGCCGCGTTAAAGCCGGAAGGCGCCGGGATCGAGACTGCCAAAAGGGTTTGCGAAAATGTCGGGCTGACCTCGCGCTAACCCCTTCACATCACTGGCAATAGCCTGCCACGCCGCAAATTCCGGGGTCTTCGTCTGTCCGTCGAAAACCGGGCCTTCAAGGGCGAGCGCCGCCGCCCAGCCCGGACCCCATAGCAGGGGAAATGCGATTGGCGCGCGGCCGGCAAGCCCCTCTTCACCGGCGGAATAGCCCTGACGGCGAAGGCCAGTGAGCGGCCCCTCAGAGGCGGTTCCCGCGATCCCATGCGTAGCGCGCCAATTCTGAAAGCGCGTGACGGCAGTGCCGCCGAGAACAGCCAGCATCGCCCGGCCGGCGAAATGTTGGCCCAATATATACGTCTCGCCCAGCACGGGCGCGTTTGCCACTTCGCCGGTCCCGAGCGCCGATGCGATCCGTAACCCGTACCAGCCGAGCCGCACATGCAGGCAGGCTGTCTCACCGCTCAAGGAAGCGAGCTGATGCAAATAAGGGAGCACTGCTTCGCGCATCCGAAAGCGCCGCAGAAGCGAGCGCCGCAATTGCTCAACCGCACCGCCCATCACATAGCGCGAAGACGATTGATAGCGCGCCACGAGCCCGGCTTTGACCAGCGCATCGAGGCTGCGGAATGCGGTGCCCGGAGGCAAGTCCATCGCGCGCGCGATTTCGGTCACGGCCAGCGGCTGCTCACTGCGGCCGATCGTTTCGAGAATCCGCAAAGCGCGGCGCGCGGAGCTGCTCATGCATCCACCAGGAATGGCGGCGCCGGAAACAGACGCGCCTCGCGTTCCAGCGGCTCCATAATGGCGCGCATGCGCGGCAACGCGGCTTCGATCTCAGCCAAATCGAAGCGCTCCCGTGGGCCGCCGACGGTCACGATGGCATGCGGCCTGCCGCTCGCGTCGCGGATCGGAAAAATCGCATAGGCCGCGCTGGCATGATGCGGATTGCGCCACAAGACATAGGGCACGCTGCGGATAGCCCTTATATCCTCCCAAATCCCTTTTGCCGTTTGGCTTGGCGGGTCGGGCGTGGGATGCGGGCGAGCCAGAGGCGCAGCCGCCTTCAGATATTCCGCGATGTCCGCATCCGTCAGATGAGCGAGCAGGACGCGCGACATCTTTGTGCAATGCAGCGGCACCGGCGAACCGCGCTGGCTGCGGAGCACACGTGCCCCTAGCGCCTGAATGTCGTCCACCGTGACACGATTGCGCCCCACGATGATGGACAGATAGACGCTCTCGCCGGTGAGGTGATGCAGCTGTTCGAGCACGCTCCGGCTGAGCGCGACAATGCCGGATTCGCCGCTTGTGCCCGCGGCAAACGCGAAAAGCCGCGGCCCCAGCTGGTACCGCTCGCCACCGGCGTCGCGCATCAAATAGCCCTCCTCCGTGAGGGTCGCCAGCGCGCGGTAGACCATGTTCTTGGTCATGCCGAGTTCGCGGGCGATTTCGCTTACACCGCGCGGATCGGTGTAGCCGGCGAACGCCGTCAGCACCGACAACACCCGCTGCGTCGCTTGATTGCGATATCGCACGGCTTCCGCAGCAGATTTTTCGTCAGGGATCATGGTTTGACAGACGGAACGGACGCCCGATAGAATTGAGGAAGTAAAATAGATTTCACATACTATAACGATATGGGAGGTGGGGCAACATGGCCGTTTCAGCCCCGGAAACGAACCGCGTCGATCTAGGCGGGGTTAGCGTTGAAGTCACCGAACGCGGGCGCGGGCGGCCGGTTCTGTTCCTGCATCCCGGTCATCCGGCCGGACGCGTCGATCCGAACGCGCGCGTGCTTGAGCTGCTGGCGGAAAATGCGCGCGTGATCGCGCCCACCCACCCCGGCTTCGGCATGGATCAGGCGCCACGGCACCTGACCACCGTGGACGACCTCGCCTATCTCTATCTGGATTTGATGGAAGCGATGGCGTTGCGCGATTGCGCCGTGGTCGGCGTTTCGCTCGGCGGCTGGATTGCGGCGGAAATTGCCGTCAAGACGACCGAGCGCATTTCGCGTCTTGTGCTCGCAAACAGCGTCGGCATCAAACCGGGTGACCGTGAGACGCGCGATATCGCGGACATCTTTGCGATGACCGATAAGCAGCTCGGCGAAATCGCCTATGCCGATCCCGCCAAGATGATGCCGAACACCAAGACATTGCCGGAAAGCGACTTGGTGATGATGGCGCGGTCGCGCGAAGCGACGGGCCGCTACGCCTGGACGCCCTTTATGCACAATCCCAAGCTGAAGCAGCGCCTGAACCGCATCCGCATTCCCACCCTCGTCCTTTGGGGCGAAGCCGACCGCATCGCCAAACCCGATTACGGACAGGCGCTTGCCGCAGCCATTCCTGGCGCGCGCTTCAATACGATTACAGGCGCAGGCCACTTTCCCCATCTTGAGCAACCCGAAGCGTTTGCACGCAGCGTGAGCGAATTTCTGCAGGAGACCGGCCGATGAGAGTCTTCCAATTCACGGAGCAGCCCTATCCGGACGCGTGGAACGACCATAACGGTTCGCTCCGCGTGAATCTGCCCAACCGCAAGCTCGATCCCAAGCACGCGGCCGATCTGTTCGAACGCTATTACGACGAATGGCAGCTCGCCGACGAACTCGGCCTGGACATCATGCTCAACGAGCATCACGCCACCGCGACCTGCATGAGCGCGGCCGTGGTCGTCGGCATGTCGGTGCTGGCGCGCATCACCAAACGCGCGCGCCTGCTGGTGCTGGGTTACCCCATCGCCAACCGTCCCGATCCCCTGCGCGCCGCGGAAGAATTGGCGATGATCGACGTGATTTCGCGTGGGCGTTTGGAAATGGGCTTCGTGCGCGGCGTGCCGCAGGAAGTGCCGATTGCCAACATGAATCCGGTGTTTCAGTCGGACCGCTTCTGGGAAGCGCATGATTTCATCATGAAGGCGCTGACCTCCCACGACGAGCCGTTCAATTGGGAGAGCGAGAACTTCAACTATCGCCACGTGAACGTGTGGCCTCGGTGCTATCAGCAGCCGCATCCTCCCGTTTGGAGCACAACGGGCAGCACACAGACCGCTATTAAGCTCGGGGGCTATGGCTATGTCATGGCGACGCTCGGCACGGGTTACGATACGCGCCGTCTCTATGACGCGTACCGCAAAGGCTACACGCAGAAATTCGGCACGGCGGCGCCCGCCGACCGGTTTGGCTATCTTGGATTCGTCGCCATCGGCCATACCGAGGCGGAAGCCCGCCGACGCGGCGAGTTGATCGCGACCTATCCGCGGTCCTCGGCCATCGTGTTTGCGCCGTTCCGCAATCCGCCGGGCTACCTGTCGATGGAAGACAACGTCCGTATGCTGAAGGGTGAAGGCAAGCCGCGCAGTTACACCAAGGATGGCCGCGTTATCGAAATGGCCAAGGGCAGCGTGCAGGATTTGATCGATGCCGGCGTTCTGTTCTGCGGCACGCCCGATCAGGTTTATGACCAGATCAAAGACTTCGTGGGTCACTGCGGCGGTATGGGAAATCTCCTAATGATGGGCCATGCCGGACCGATGTCTCACGAAGACACGGTGGAAAACCTCACAATCTTCGCCAAAGAGGTCTACCCGCGCCTGAAAGAACTACGCCAACCCGATCCCATCGCCATCGCCGCGGAATAATAAGTACAGGCCATCCCATGTCGAACGCAGCCATCACCTCCCCCTTGCGGGGAGGTCGAAATTGGGAGCGCAGCGAGCAATTTCGGGTGGGGGGAGCCATCCGGAACAATCCCCCCACCCGAAATGCCTCGCGGCTGACGCCGCTTCAACATTTCGACCTCCCCGCAAGGGGGAGGTGATTATATGCTCGGACTGGAAAGCAAATTCCTGAACATCGACGGCATGCGCACGCACTTCTTCGAAGGCGGGCGTGGGCCGCATGTCGTGCTGTTGCATTCCGGCGAGTTTGGCGGTTGCGCCGAATTGTCCTGGGAATTCACCGCGCCTGCATTGGCCGAACATTTCCACGTCATTGCGCCGGATTGGCTGGGCTTCGGCGAAAGCGCCAAGCTGTTCAGCTTTGACGACATGCGGACGCTCCGGGTTCAGCACATAGCGGCGCTGCTGAAAACGCTGTGCATCGAACGCGCGCATTTCGTCGGCAATTCCATGGGGGGCGGCTTGCTGGCACAAGTCGCGGCGCACGATAATCTCGCTTGGCCCATCGACAAAATGATACTCGCATCGTCGGGCGGCTTCGCGCCGGTGAATGAGGCCCGGCAAATCCTGAATTCCTATGACGGCACGCGCGAGCACATGAAGCGCATCCTGCAAACCACGCTGCTGGTCACGCCTCTGCGCGACGATGAAGACTATCTTGATCGCCGGCACCGGCTGTCGCTGGTGCCGGGGTCTTGGGAATGCACGGCGGCGGCTCGCTTCCGGCGTCCAGGCGTGAAGGGCGGCGAAAAGGAAAACATCGATTACCGCGCCATCAAGCGGCCGACGCTGATCGTCGCGGGCGGCAAAGACCCGTTGCGCGAACCCGGTTATGCCGCCGAGCTACAACAAGAAATCGCCGGCTCCGAATTGGCCGTCTTCGAAGAAGCCGCCCACTTCCCCCACATCGATCTGCCCGACCGCTTCAACGAATTGGCGATCCGCTTCCTGTCGCGATAAATCCCCTTCTCACCATGGGCGGCGCGGCGGACGCCGCGCGGCTGGATGGCCGGGTCGGGGCCCGGCCACGGTGAGAGGTTAGAACTACCCCGGCAGTTTGTACGCGATCAGTTCGCCGCCGAAGCCGGCGCCGCTGACGGCAATCACGATGTATTGCTTACCGTTCAGCATGTATGTCATCGGCGTGCCGGTCTCGGGCGCGGGCATGTAAACCGCACCCAATTCCTGCCCGGTCTTCTTGTCATAGGCGCGCAGCATCGCGCCGCGGCGTCCATCCGGTTGCGTCGCAAAACCCGCTTCGCCTGAAATCACCAGCGACTTCGTCACCAGCGTGCCGATGCGGCCCACGCGGCCCGTGCGCGGGATGGTCACGCCTTTCAGCGCGGGATGATTGCGGATGTTGTCCGGCGTTTCGCCATGGGCGATCTGCCAAACCAGATCCCCGGTATCCATGTTGAACGCCGTGATGCGGCCGTAAGGCGGCTTCACCAACGGCAATCCTTGTACTGAGAATTCCGCGCCGCCGCCGCCTTCACCGCCCCCGCCCGCATCGCCCGCAGGCGGCTTATTGGGATCGCTGGCGCGCCCCTGGATATAACGCATATCGGATTGCGTACGGTCCTTCGGCGGGATCAGCCCAAGGCCCGTGATCTGCGTCGATGAATAGACGAAGAACATATGCGTTTCGGGATCGTACGACCCGCCCGGCCAGTTCGCCCCGCCCGTGGAGGACGGCATCATCAGCGTTGCCAACGGCGCGGGCCATTTGCTGGCTACCGGCGGCGTGAACAGCGGCCCCAGTTTGTACTTGGCGGCGATTGCCTGCCCTTGCGCCTTCAGCTCCGGCGTGAAGTCGATCAGATCGTCCAGCGAAACGCCCTGGCGGTCATAGGGCGCGGGCCGCGTCACGTAGGGCTGCGTCGGCGCATACCACTCGCCGGGCACTTCGCCCTTCGGGACGGGGCGTTCTTCGATCGGCCATACGGGCTGACCGGTGTAGCGATCGAACACATACAGCCAGCTTTGCTTCGTCGGCTGCATCACCGCTTTGATCGTGCGGCCATTCACCGTGATATCGCCCAGAATCGGCGCGGCGGGAATGTCCATGTCCCAGATGCCGTGATGGACGAACTGATAGTGCCATTTGCGCTGCCCGGTCATCAGATCGAGAGCAACCAAGGTCTCGCCGAACAGCCCGTTGCCGGGACGGTGACCGCCATAATAATCGCCGGTCGGAAGCTCCACGGGCAAATAGACGATGCCGGCCTGCTCATCGACGGACATCTGCCCCCACGAGCCGGCATTGCCGTTATTGGCCCAGGATTCCGCTTCCCACGTATCGTTGCCGAATTCGCCCAGCCACGGGATGGTGTGGAAAATCCACAAACGCTTGCCGCTGCGCACATCGAAGCCGCGGACGTAGCCCTTTTCGTTGTTCGTGCGCTTGGGAACGCCGCCCGGCAAATGTGCCGCGCCAACCACGATGACGTTGCGCGCGACAACCGGCGCCGCGTGCAGGCCGACTTCGCCGGTGACGAGGTCCATCTGCTGGTCGTCATCAAGTTTGAGATCGACGATGCCATTGGTGCCGAAGCTCGTCACGACCGCGCCGGTCTTCGCGTCCAGCGCGAGCATTTGATAGCCCGGCGTCACATAGATGATGCGAGACTCGCGTCCGTCGGTCCAATAGGCGAGGCCTCGCCCGGAGAGGCGGCGCGGAGCACCCTGCCCGCGCGCACCCTCGTCGTGGCGATGCGTCCACAGAACCTCGCCGCTCGCGGCATCCAGCGCCACCACCGCCCGGCGCGTGCCGACGGTCGAATAGATCACGCCGTCCACCATCAGCGGCGTGCCTTCGAAATTGATTTCGGGACGCGGACCGTAGGAATCGGTCTTGAACCGCCACGCCACCTGAAGGTCTTTGAAGTTCGTGCCGTTGATCTGATCCAGCGGCGCATAGCGCGTGCTCGCCAGATCGCCGCCAAAGGTCCGCCATTCCCCGTTCGAGGTACCGGGGACGGAAGGCGCCTGCGCGGGCTGCGCCATCAGGCTGTTGAGCCGCCCCACCCCCGCCCCAACGGCCAGAATGGTCACGGACGCCGACGCCAGCAGATTGCGCCTGGAAATCATAAAAGCCTCCCAATTGTTATTTGTCACACTATGCGGCGCGGGCAGACGCCATTCAACGCCGCTTTTCTTCCCCCTTTGTTTCCTCCCCCGTTGTTACGGGGGAGGGGAACCGCGAAGCGGTGGAGGGGGCGCGGGCGCTTGCAAGGAGAGGTATTTTTGATGCCCCCCCGCCCCCTTCGTCGCGCTTCGCGCGCCACTTCCCCCGTAACAACGGGGGAAGAAAGAGGTGCGGGCGGGGCGAAACTACTTCGCGTAATCGCGCAGGAATTGGGTCATCAGCGCGCTCACCTGCTCGGGCTGTTCCTGCTACACCCAATGGCCCGCGCCGTCGATCAGGTTGAAACTGACCATATGCGTGCAGGCGGTCGTCTGCATTTTCTCAGCCGCGCCCGGAGTCTGCCGCACGCCCCAATCGCTTTTGCCGCCGATGAACATAGAGGGCTGATCGATGCTCCGACCGGCGAACGTCCGCATCTCCGCAATGCTTCGGGGGTCCGAGCCACGCCGCACGCGATAGC
This sequence comes from Alphaproteobacteria bacterium, assembly GCA_947473475.1. Lineage (GTDB taxonomy): Bacteria > Pseudomonadota > Alphaproteobacteria > Micropepsales > Micropepsaceae > CAIYRG01. Next base: position 215,383 of record CANJBZ010000001.1, on the reverse strand, counting down.
CTTGCAGCGCGCCGGTGAATTCGGTATGCGCATATTCGGTGGCATAGACTTCGACTTCCGGTTCGGTCAGCCATTTGCAGTTCGCGATGTAATCGGCGGACGGCATAAGCGGCGCAACATTGGCCGCCATGCCCTTGTCCTTCAGCATCACATAGTAATGCGGGATTTCCTCCATCTCCTTGGCGGTGCGCGCCTTCAGGGGATGCGGCTTGTTCCCGGCATAATCGGCGCTCTTGTAGAAATAATAGGCGCGGAAAAACGCGTGCAGCCCTTGCGGCGCATGCAGCATGTCGTCATTGGCGCCGCGCGTGCGCTGATAGTTCTGATAATATTTGCGCGGCGGATCGAGCTTAGCGAGTTCCGCGTCCAGCTCCTCATCATTGATGGCGCGCGGCGGCGGCGCGGCGCCATTCGCCGTGTTGAGCGCAACCGCTGGCGCACCTTCAAACGGCGAACTGAGGATCACCACCGAGCGAAAAATATCGGGCCGTATGAGCGCCGCCCAAGACGCGACCGGCGCGCCCGCGTCATGCCCCGCGATCATCGCGACCTGGCGATAGCCCAGCGCATGAACCAGACCGACGGCATCGCGCACCATGTTCAGAATGCGGAACGCATCGCCGTCCGCGTCATAGGAATTGTCCCAGCCGGTGGTGCGGCCATAGCCGCGCTGATCCGGCGCAATGACGTGATAACCCTGCGCCGCCAAAGGCAGCATCACCTTGCGCCAGCTATAAGCCAGCTCCGGAAACCCATGCAGCAGCATGACCAGCGGCCGCCCGGGCGTTTCATATCCCGCCTCCAGGAAATGCACCGTCAGCCCATTGTTGTTGTTAGCCGTGCGCGTACGAATACCCGCCGGAATAGTGCCGTTACCGTAAGGCAGCAGCGTCGAAAGATCGGTCTGAACAATCGCAGCGCGCGCAGGCTGCACCAGCGCGGCGACACTGGCTGCTACAGCCGATGCGGTTAGAACAAACCCGCGCCGTGACAGAGCCGCAGCGCTATTTTCCTCGACCGCAGTATTCGTCATTCCTCGTTAGGCATAGTGAGCCCCTTCGCCCTTACGGCCACAGGCAAGATTACCGTAACCGCACAGAAAAGCGACCTTGCTTCTTCGCGTGCATAAAGGTTGCCCCTTCCAGGAAATGGGGTAAGAGTGGATTATAAGTGGCCCTTGGATCGACGCAGAGTGGGATGGCCTTCAGGGAACGCGCGACCTTGATAGCCTTATTCGCCGGAAAGTCCGCTCTGACCTGAATTTCTCAAGATTGGAGCGGATAATTTTCTATGTCCGATGAATATAGAAAGGCGCTGGAAATCGCGCGGGCTAAATATATCCCCATCATTGAGTCGGAGCAGCGGGGTGTTGAGGAGGAGCGGATCGCGCAGCGTGCGAACCGCGTATTGCACAAGCGGCTATGCGATGATCTCGCGCCGAGAATAATTGATGAGTTAAAGAAGTTCACAGTACAGCAGCAGGCGGAACTAGAGGGTCTGTGCCGCCTTTGGGTGGGAATTGAACACACAGGCTTTTATGCCACTACGGTGAGCGGAGAACTTGTTAAGAATTCCGAGGGGAAATACCTCCTTGAGGACAGTTGGACGACGGGTGCGCAACTATTTTTTGTACCGGAATTGGCTCACTCGGTTGAAGATGAGTTATCTCGTACAATGTGCAATCGGGTCACGCTTGAAGAGTCGCCACCCGAGCGAATCCGGCAAGCATGGTTCAATCTAAGCACCGCGCAATTAAGGATATTGATCGCGGGCGATCTGGTTCTTGTCGCTGCTGATTTTCGGCAAACAAAGAAGGAACAAGACGAATTTTGGCTAACGAAGAGCCCGAGGGTGAAGGCGCTCGATTCAGTTGCGTATTTTCCATCGGGCGATTTCAGCGCGCGTTTTCTTCAGGAGCACGTTCTAGCGTTCTTGACAAAATGCCTAAGCGACGAATTTACGATCGGCGCGCAGCTGGAAAAATCGAGATGACCGTATTCCCGCGCATCACTCAAAATCCCGCCGTAATGGGAGGGAAGCCTTGCGTCCGCGGTCAGAGAGTCACGGTCGGAATGATCGTCGGTCAGATCGGTGCCAGCCGCAGCATCGACGATCCGCTCGCGAATTATCCGTACATTGAGCGGGAAGACATCCTAGAGGCCCTGTGCTTCCCAGCCTGGTGATCGCAAGACGCGTGAATTTCCGCTCTGCTCCCAATTCCTACAGAGGGGCCGGTCACCTGGGCCGCCCGTCACCCGACGTTTCCTGTTATTGGGGGTATTGCTTTTCACACCGACGATACATGTGGAGGAATTCGCTCGGTGTAACTATCATGATCTGAAGTATCCGATCGATCTCGGGGGCCTTATCCAGAATGCGCCGGTCGTTCGTGATGAAATAACCACCGTATTTGCTGGCCTCTACAACGTGATAAGCGTCGCTATCGTGTTTGCCGGGCTTAGCGTTTCCCTGAAGTATCTCTCTGATTTTCCGGTGCTGATCCCTCTCTCCAGAAGTTAACTGCACGGGAACTGTGAAGAGCAACCCAGCCGCCCGCTGCTTGACATACTGTGGCGTATTCGGGTGTTGAATCTCGCGTTGCACGGAATGCGGCAACATCACGCTCAACTGTTCGTTGTCAGCGAGCGACAAAATCTCGTCGACCACGGCGTCTTCAGGCCCGCCCGTGCGGTCCAGCACATGAGCATCAATCATGTTGTTTGAGTAACGCGGATCGACTCGGCGAACCATGGCCCCATTATAGCTCGTCCCGTTTCCGCGTTGTCACGGCGCTGGGCTTTGCGGGAGTTTCCACTGCAATTTGACGGGTTTGTTGGTGGCCGAGGGGCCTGTTTCCGGGCTAGGCTGGGGTCATAATCATGGGCCAAAGGCCGGGGTGTGGGAGAGAGACGCGTTACGCCTACGCCATAGCCCTATGAGCCGCGGTGCTGCCGCGACTCGAACGCCACCCCCAATTGAGCGGCGACGCCGTGCAGCCGCTTGTCGTTCGTCCACAGCTCCGCTCCGGCCGTCAGACGCACTCCGGCGAGCAGATGGGCGTCGACATATCCGATCCCGCGCCCGAACAATGCATGGTGATCGATGAAATGAAGAACCTCCGCGTCTGTCGCGACGCGGGCTTGGGGCAGGTCTGCCAGCGCGTTCAGCACGATTTCGCGCTGACGCAAATTGCCCAAAGCAAGCTCGCCGATAACAAAGGGATGCGCCAGAACCATTCCGGTGTCGAGCAGCGCGGCGAGTGCATTGTTGCTCGCACGCAGATGATCGACCCAGACCGACGTATCGGCCAGGATCATTTCGCGCTTGGCCGTCGCCGTGGCGGCGCCTTCAGACCGGGCTGGCTGCCGCCTAGGCGCGCCAGCCGCCGCGCGCTTTCGCGCTCTATGAGGGCTTTAAGCGCCTCGCGGACCAGGCTCGACTTCTCTTTCAAGCCGGTGAACGCTTGCGCCTTTGCAACGAGATCGTCATCCAAGGCAAGTGTCGTGCGCATCGGCGGACCTCCATTGCAAGGCACGATTTTATCATCGTTTGATGTTATTTTCAATGCCAGGCGCATGCCCCATTGCCTAGTCCCTCAGGGTGTCATTCCGGGCGTCGTGAGGCGGTTTTCGCGTCACGACGGGAAGGGAATCCATTTGTCGCCGCTTTTGCTTTGCTTTCACCGAATAGATCCCCTTCCCTCGCATCGCTTAGGCGATGCTCGCCGGGGATGACAAAGAGCGCAATTGTCTCGCTCCTTGTCGGTGGCCTAGCGGGGCAGTTCCGGGCTAGGCTGTTTCCAAACACGGGCACAAGTCCGGGGCGTTCTGGGAGAGAAGCGGGTGGCCGAAACAATCGACACCGATGTTGTCATCAATGAGAGCCGTATCAGCGCGCTGCAGATCACCGTGGGCGTGCTGGGGGCGTGCATCCTTTTTGTCGATGGCTTCAACACGCAGCTGATCGGCTATATCGCGCCGCAGATCGCCAAGAACTGGAACATCTCGCGCGATGTGCTGGGGTGGGTTCTGGCCGCCGACAAGGTCGGGCTGCTGATCGGCTATCTGTTCGTGGCGCCGCTGTCGGCGCGCTTCGGCCATAAGCGCACCGCCATCGCCTGCATCCTGAGTTTCGGAACGCTGGCGCTGCTGACCGCCGTTTCCAGCAACGCGTCCGAACTGTTCATCTTGCGCCTGTTGACGGGCATCGGGCTTGGCGGCGCGCTACCGTCGGGCGTGGTGCTGACCGGGGAATATTTCCCTAAGCATCGCCGCTCCACCTCCATCACCTTCATCTATTGCGGCTTTTCGCTGGGCCAGGGCTCCGGCGGCGAAGTCGCCAATGCGGTGCTGGGACCGTATGGCTGGCAGGGGGCGGTGGTGATCGGCGGCGCGCTTGCGATGGTGCTCGCCGCCGTGCTGATGGTGGTTCTGCCGGAGTCGCTGGAATATCTGGTCAACCGCGGCGGCAAGCCGGAGACCGCCAAGCGCATCCTGAGGCGCATCGATCCCGCACGCACGATCACGGACAGCACACGCCTTGTCGCGGGAGAGCGCGACGGCGCCAGGCTGAGCATTTTCCAATTGCTGCCAAAGCTGTTCGAGAAGGGCCGCACCTTCGGCACCGTGGTGATCTGGATTGCGCTGGGTATGAACCTGATCGTCAACACGACACTGCAGGTGTGGCTGACGAAAGTGCTGGTCGATGCCGGGTTCGACCAGCATATCTCCATCATCGCCACGGAAGCATCCTTCGCCGCCGGTATTGTGGGCGCCTTCATCATCGGGCCACTGATCGACCGCTTTGGTCCCTACAAAGTCATGGGCACGCTGTTCTTCGGCAGCATCGCCTTCAGCCTGTTCATCGGAGCGTCGCTGTCCTGGGCGGTCGCGGGCCTTATCATTGCGACCTCGTTCGGCTCGGGCTTCTGCACCAGCGGCGTGCAGAAAGGCGGCAATGCGTTGTCGGTGTTTTTCTATCCGGTGGCGCTGCGCTCGACTGGGTTGGGCTGGGGTCTGGGCATCGGGCGCATCGGCGCCATCGTCGGACCGATTGCGGTGGGCTATTTCCTGACCGCGGGCTGGTCATCGCCTGCCGTATTCGGCGTGCTGGCCATTCCCTCCATCATCGGCGCGACCGCCATTTTCGCGATGGGCCGGAAGTATGGCACGGCTCCCGTCGAGCGCGCGGTCCCTACCCCGCACGCGCCAAACGCCGCCGCGAAGGCTTGAAAGCATCATCATGGATCGTACTGCCGTCATCGAAACCGATGCGCTGGTCAATGCGAGCAAGATTGGCCCCCTGCAGTGGCTCGTCGGAGTGCTCGGCGGATGCGCGCTGCTGGTCGAAGGGTTCGACACCTCCGTCATCGGCTATATCGCGCCGCAGTTGACCCGGCAGTGGCACGTTCCCCCAAGCACCCTCGGCACCATTCTGACCGCCGATATGGTGGGTCTGCTGCTCGGCTATCTCTTCCTCTCGCCGCTATCCGCGCGCTTTGGGCACAAGCGCATGGTGGTCGCCTGCTCCGCCGCGTTCGGAACGCTCACCTTCCTGACGATGACATCGACCGGCGTGGCGATGCTCATCGGCTTTCGCTTTCTCACGGGCATTGGAGTCGGCGGCGCAATGCCAAGCGCGGTGGCGCTGACGGGCGAATATTTCCCGGAGCGCGTGCGTTCGACCTCCATCACGCTCGTCTATATCGGCTTCTCGCTGGGCCAGATCAGCGCAGGGATCGTCGCCAACGTGCTGCTCGATTCGTTCGGCTGGCAGGCGGTGCTGGCCTTCGGCGGCATCGGCACACTGATATTGTCGGCGCTGTTCTTTTTCGCATTGCCGGAGTCGGTGGAATATCTGGTCAATCGCGGCAACAACCGCGAGCGCGCCGTTGGCATCCTGAAGCGTATCGCGCCGCAGCTTGCGATCTCGCCGTCCACGCGGCTGATCGCGGGCGCGCAAGGCGGGCGCAAAGTCTCCGTGCCGCAACTGCTCGAAGGCGGGCGCGGGCTCGGTACCGGCTTCATCTGGGCCGGGATGTTCATGAACCTGATGGTCTATTTCTTCCTGCAGAAATGGCTGACGCAATTGCTGGTGATCGTGGGCCTGTCGCAGACAACCGCGATCACCGCCACCACGGTGGGGCTTGCCGGCGGTATTGTTGCCGCGTTCATCCTGGGACCGCTGATGGACCGTTTCGGCCCCTATATCGTGGTGTCGAGCCTGTTTGCTGTGTCCGCCGTTTCCTGCGCGGTCATGGGGCAGGTTCTGCAATCGCCCGCGCCGGCCATCGTCATCGCCACCTCGACATTCGTCGGCTTCTGCCTTTCCGGCGGGCAAAAGGCGAACAATGCGCTTTCGGTTTATTTCTACCCGACAGCCTTGCGCGGCACGGGTCTGGGGTGGTCGCTCGGCATCGGCCGCATCGGCGGCGTTATCGGCCCCCTGCTTGCCGGGCTGCTTCTCGATGCCGGTTGGAACCCGTCCCAACTCTTCTACGCCGCCGCCGGTCCCATGTTGCTCGGCGCCATTGCCATTGCGATGATGGGACAGTTCTATGCCCATACGGGAACGGCATCTCCCGCGACGCATAAGATTTAAACCGAGCAGGATTATTTTCGTGAACAAGCCTCGCCTTATCGCCGATATCGGCGGCACAAATGCGCGTTTCGCCCTGCTGCACGGCAGCGAAATCGGCGAAAGCGAGGTGTTGCAAGTCGACGATTACGAAACACCGGCCGACGCCATCGCGGCCTTCCTGGGCGGCATTCCCGAGGGCGAGCGCCCTGGCGAAGCCGCCATGGGTGTGGCCGGGCCGGTGACCGGCGACCGGGTCATGCTGACGAACAGCCCCTGGTCCTTCTCCATCGAAGCGCTGAAGCGGCAATTCGGCTGGACGCAGCTGCATGTGGTGAACGACTTCGCCGCCAACGCGCTGGCCATTCCGCAACTGACGCCGGACGATCTGCTGCAAATCGGCGAAGGCGCGCCGGAGCCGGGGATGCCGAAGGTGGCCTTGGGACCGGGAAGCGGCCTGGGCGTAGCGGGGCTGGTTTCGGTGAATGGCGTGTGGTCGGCGATTGCCGGCGAAGGCGGCAATGTGACGTTGGCCGCACTGGATTCGCGCGAAGCCTCCATCATCGACATTGTACGCCGCCAATATGCGCATGTGTCAGCGGAGGTGCTTTTGTCCGGGCCGGGTCTGGTCAATCTCTATGAAGCGCTGTGCGAGCTTGCGGGCAAGACGGCGGCGCCCTCCACGCCCGAGCACATCACGCATCTGTATCCCGGCTGCGATCCGCAATGCCGTGATGCGGTGAACATGTTCTGCGCTATGCTGGGCACGTTCGCGGGCGACGTCGCGCTGACCTTCGGCGCGCGCGGCGGCGTGTATGTCATGGGCGGCATCGTGCCGAAGATTCACGAGATCTTCCGCCACTCGGCGTTCCGCGAGCGGTTCGAGTTCAAGGGCCGCTACCGGCGTTATCTGTCCGACATTCCCACCTATGTGGTGATGCACCCGATCCCGGCGTTTTTAGGCTTGCGCACTCTGTTTAGGGATTAAGGCGATGACGATCAGCAGAGCGGCCTTCCTGCGCGGCGCGACGGCTCTGGCCGCTGCGGGTTTTACCGGCGCACTGCCCGCATCGGGTGCGGAAACGCAAAGCGTCGAGCAGTTCTATCGCGGCAAAACGATTACGCTGGTGATTCCCACAGCGCCCGGCGGCATCAACAATTTGTCGGGGCGGCTGGTCGCACGGCATCTGCACCGGTTCATTCCCGGCAATCCCACCATCGTCGCCGAAAACCGCGAAGCCGGTGGCGGGTTGGCGCTGGCGAACAGTTTCGCGAACGGCGCGGCCAAGGACGGCACCGTTATCGCCGTGATCCAGCGCGGCATCGCGCAGCTGGCGATTCAGGGTGAGAAAGCCGCGAAGTTCGATCCGCTGGCGTTAAATTGGCTGGGCAGTCTGTCGTCCTTCGCGACGGATGCCTATGTGCTGATCGTCAATGCGCGCCATCCCGCACGGACCGTTGCGGAGTTGAAGCAGCCCGCCGTTCCGGCGCTGATCGGCGGCGATGATCCCGGCTCGACCAATCTCACTTTCGCGCTGGTCGCGCGCGATGTGTTGAAGCTGAACATCGAGGTGAAAGACGGCTTTGCCGGCGCGCCGGGCATGTTCTTTGCGATGATGCAAGGCGATCTCGACGGCCAGGTGATCGGGCTGAATTCGGTGATGGCGAACCAAGCCGCGTTGTGGAACGCAAAAGAGCTGCGCCCGCTGCTGCAGTTCGGCCGCAAGACGCGCCACCCGCTTTTGCCGGACGTGCCGCTGGCAAGCGAACTCACCAAGGATCAAACGGCGCTGGAAATTATCGCCTTCACCGAAGCGCCGCTCTATATGGCGCTGCCGTTCCTCGCGCCGTCCGGCATTCCCGCCGACCGCGCGGCCGCGCTTCGCCGTGCGTTCTCCGACATGGTGAAAGACCCGGAATTTCTGGCCGATGCTATGCGCAGCAAACTCGACATCACACCGATCGACGGCGAAGCCGTGCGCGAAATCATCCGCCGCATGGCCGCAACCCCGAAGCCCGTCATCGCCCGCTACAACAAAATCACCGGCGTGACGTGATTTCCCTGCGGTTGCGGCGTGCCGCGCCGGCCGCCAGAAGACCGAGACCCAGAATCGCAAAGCTCGCAGGCTCCGGCACGGACGTGACGGAAACCGCCGAAGCTGGTTGGCGGGTATTGGCGAGCAGGTAGCGCTTGTCGGTGCAGCTGTAGCTGCCGCATTCATAGCTCGCCGCTGGATCAATCAGATTGACGCCGCCGAAGGTGATCGGCGCTGTGAAGGCCAAAACAAGCGTGCGGTTGTAATCGCCACCGGGATCGTCCTGAGACGAGGAAAAGAACGCGACGGAGCTGAGCGTCAGATTCGAGGCGTTGATGTTCGGATGATAATTATAGGGCGTGGGAATTGTGGTTCCCGCCGTCACCTTCAGCCCCCACGCCGTCAATATGTCGTAGACATTGAACGTGAAGGTGCCGGTGAGCGTGCCGCCATCGTCGAAATGCGCGTTCTGTATTTTCCAGGTCGGATCGGCATAAGCGGGCGACGCCGCAACCGCGAAGATTGCAGCCGCTGCGCACAATTTATTCCTGGTCCAGCTGTTCATCTGCTTTCCGCCTCACATCGCAGGCCAAGCATAGTCAGAGGTTAATTAGAACGCCAGCGCCACGCGTCATCCGCCGCTTCCGTAAGGACGTGTAATAATTTCCAGGAAATGGCCGTCCGGGTCTTCGAAATAGACGCCGCGCCCGCCATCGTTGCGGTTGATTTTGCCAGGGCGGCTTTTCGCAGGATCGGCCCAATGTTTGACGCCGCCCTCCTTGATGCGCCCGAAGATGGCATCGAACTCATCTTCGCCGATCAGGAACGCATAATGCTGAGACTGAACGTCTTCGTCTGTCTCATGGAAGTCGAGCGAAACGCCATTGCTGGTTTGCACGACAAGAAACGGCCCGAAGCGGGTTGGCGCCGGAAGACCCAATATCTCGCTTAAGAATGCCGCCGACTTCGCCTGATCGCGGCACCAGACGATCGTATGATTGAGTTGCACGCTCATCATCAGCACTCCGCGCTTACGCTGCCGCCTTGAGCAAATCGCGCTGAAAGAGTGTACCGAGATTCGCGATCGCATCGGGCAATCCAAGCGTCCGCAGCGCGCACCACAGCGCGGCCTGATTACTGGTGATCACCGGCTTGTTCAGCGCGGCTTCCAGATCTCCAATCACGTCGATGCTATGGATGTTGGCGCAGGAAATGAAATAGGCATCGGCGGCATCGTTCCGCAGCGACAACGCCATGTCGTACCAGAAGCGCGGCGGCGTCACGCAATAGGCGTCGGTGCCCGACAGGCTCGCGGCTTTGTCGGCCAGCAATTCGTAGCCGGCTTCCTTCAGGAACTTCACCTTTTTATCGTGTCCGGCCTGCTCCGTCTCGGACATGAACACGAGCTTGTTCGCGTTCAACGCCGCCAACGCCGCCTTCACAGAGCCCGCCGTGCTGATGGCCGGACGTTTCGCCGCCTTGGCGATTTCCGACACGACATATTCGTCCATATCCACGCCGCCCGACATAGACGTGCCGGTACACTGGAAGACAATGATGTCGCATTTGGAATCCATCAAATGCTCGGCGGCGTTCAGGATGGTGGGCAACAGCTCCGGCAAGGGCCGCTTGTATTGGTTGGTCATGCGCAGCCGCATGAAATGCGGCACCACGCCCGCTGGCGCAAACCGCGCCATTTGCGGCTCCACCATGCGGTTGGATGCGGGAATGATGAATCCCAAACGCGCGCGGGGAATGATGGGATCGTACATAAAACCTCCCACCCTCCCCTTGAGGGAGGGTCGAAATTTGCGTCAGCGAATTTCGGGGAGGGGACAGTCGACGGTTCCCTATCCCCGAAATTGCTCGCAATGGGCGAGCAATTTCGACCCTCCCTCAAGGGGAGGGTCGAGGTCAATGCTCGTGTGTCGCTGTTGTTGCGGCGCCCGGCGGGACCGGGCCGCGCTCCACCATTATGGGCCGGGCGTTGGCTACCGCATCGCCCGTCACCACGATCTGCCCGATCATGGAAGGGTGCGGCGAGCAGTTGAAATTATACGTACCCGGACGATTGAAGGTGATGGCCACCGTCTGTCCGTGCGCCATCAAGCCGGTATCCCAACCGCCTGCTTCGGACGATGAGGCATTGTGCATTTCGCCGCCGTCATTGGTGAAGGTGACCTTCTGTCCGGCTCGCACCGTCACGCGCGCGGGCATGAACATGTAATCCTGAAGTTTGATCGCGTTGGTGGCCACAACCGGCCCTTCATAGCTGACGAGGTTCACGGGAGGACGCGGCGCTTCGAACGGCTGCAACCGTCCGCCGGGACTGCCCTTCAACGAAAACGCCCAGATCATGTCGCCATTGGCGGAGGTCGTTTGAATCGCAACGCCGCCGGAGGCTATGGCGACATATTGTTCGCCATCGACTTCGTAAGTAACCGCCGGAGCATCCGCGCCCGCGCCTGTCTGCCATTGCCAGAGCAGCGCGCCGTTCTTGGCGTCATAGGCCTGCAATTCCCCGCTTGGTTCGCCGTGGAACACGAGCCCCGACGCCGTCGCCAAGGCACCGCTGCCCTGCCCTATCGAATACGGCATCTTCTTCTGCCAGACGATCTTGTTGGTGCGCGAATCCACCGCCGACAGCGTGCCCGCATAACGCGCCCCGATGGGTGGGCCAACGGCCTTACCGAGCTGACGCAAGATGCGGCTTTGCGGCCGGTCGGCGGCGGTGACGTAGAAATATCCTTCTTTCGGGTTGTAGGCCATCGGCGACCAATTGGTGCCGCCATTGCCGCCCGGCGACATCAAAATCGGCATGTCATAGATCACACCGAAAATGCATTTGGTCACCCAGCCCGGCAGCGCCGCTGGGCATTGTGGAATCAGTGCATCGCCGCGCGGAATCGGCTGGGTCTTCGCCGAAGCAACGCGCGGGTCCTGCTCCACGGGCTTCTCGTCAATGCCGATCAGCGGCTTGCCGTTGGTGCGATCGAGCATATAAATCCAGCCCGTCTTGCAAGCTTCCGCGATGCCCTTGCGCATCACGCCGTCTATCATTTGATCGAACAGCACCACCGGCGAGGGGCAATCGAAATCCCACAAATCGTGGTGCACCATCTGGAAGTGCCACGCATAGCTGCCGTCCAGATGCAGCGCGACAATGGAGGAGCTGAACAGATTGTCGCCGGGGCGTTTGATGCCCTCGCCGACGGCGTCGGGGCCGGGCTGGCCGGTCGAGAAATAGATCAGGCCCAAATCGGGATCGATGGCCGGCGCCTGCCAGATATTCGCGCCGCCATGCAGATAGGCTTCGCGTTTGTCCTTGTCCGGATCGTTCGGCGAGGGCCACGTGTCGCCGCCTTTCTCGTTCGGCCCAGCGGCCGTCCAAAAGTGCCACAACTCCTTTCCGGTTTTCGCATCCAGCGCCGTCAGCTTGCCGCGCGCGGAGCGGTCGCCGCCGGACACGCCGGTGTAGACAACGCCTTTGTAATAGGTCGGCGCGGAGGTGATTGTGTAGCCGGCCTGCCATTTACCGATGGTCGCCAGCCAAACGCGCTTGCCGGTTTTGACATCCAGCGCCTCGAACGTGCCGTCGAGCCGCCCGAGATAGACGCGGCCATCGCCGATGGCGAGCCCGCGATTGTCCCAGCCGCAGCAGACCGTGTTGATGCTCTGATCCAGCCCGGAGCGGTGCTCCCAAATCAGCGCGCCGGTTTTCGCATCCAGCGCGAACACATCGTCATTGCCTGACGTGACGTACATGACGCCGTCTTTAACGATGGGCGTCGTCTCCAGCGAATATTTCGCGCCGAGGCCAGAACCCAAATGGACGGCCCACGCGCCTTTCAGAGTCTTGACGTTGGCGGGCGTGATTTGCGTCAGCGTCGAATAGCGCGAATTGCTCCAATCGCCGCCCGCATGCAGCCATTCCTTCGACGCGGGCTGCCGCAGTTCAGGGTCGCCGCTCGGCGCACGTGGTTGCGCGGCAACCAACCCAGCGGCCGTGGCAATTGCGATCGCTGCCGGCACTATGAGAGTCGCGCGTTTCATGCCTGGCCCCGTTTCTAGCTTGGCAAATCTACTGCTGGGAGAGGGCAAGGTACACGCCAATCGGCAAAGACTTAGACGCCCCCGGCCTTCAACATGTTGATTGGCCGGGCAGAACGTCTCCTGACGTGAAGCTGATCCGGCGCTTAATTGTCAGCGGCGGGCCACGGGCGTAAGATGCTGCCTGATACGACGAGCCCGAAGCGGCTCGCGTGACCTGACCATCGGGAGGAGGTGCGCATGTCCAAGATCAAAGCTCGTCATCTATTTGCCGGCGCCGCGCTGGCTGCACTGATATATGGCGTGGCCGCCCTTGTGCCGGCTGTCGCCGCCGACAGCACGATCCCAGATTTCATGCAAGGCGGCATTGGCTGGAATAGCGCCGGCGGTATGGAGCACGTGGCGGGGAGCCCTTTGCCCGTTGGGCAGGATCCCAAGGTCAAATATGTGCCGAACAATGTCGGGGGACAGCCGACATGGCGCTATGGCGACGTCAACAATCCCAACCTGACGGACTTCGCCAAGGAGGGTTTGAAAAAAGCCAACCAGATGATCGATGCGGGTTTTTCGATGTACAACCGCACTTCGCGCTGCTGGCAGCCGGGAATCCCGACGCTCGATCTCAGCCCCGGGCGGACCTATTTCCTGCAGACGCCGAAAACCGTCTACATCATCTGGCAACGCGATCAGATCGTGCGCCCGGTTCATATGAACGTCGCGCACAGTGCGAACCCGAAGCCGTCTTGGAATGGCGAGTCGGTTGGCCACTATGAAGGCGACACGCTGGTGGTCGACACCATCGGGCAGACGACCAAGAGCTTCGTGGATCTTTACCGCACGCCCCACAGCGAGAAGCTGCATGTGGTTGAACGCTTCCGCATGATCGAAGGCGGCAAGAAACTGCAGGTCGAGATTACGGTCGACGATCCCGCCACCTTCAAGCAGCCCTGGAAGGGGACCAAGGTCTGGGAGAAAGTCACCACCCAGCCGGCGGAACCGGGCAACGTGACCGGCACGTTCGCCGAAGAAATCCGCTGCATGGACGGCGAAATGGTCAACCCGCTGAACCAAGCCTATGCCGACAAGCTGGAGCCGATTCCCACGGATAAGGACGGCGCGGAGCAACGTCTGCTCAGCGGCGGTTAAGCGGTACAAGTTTGAGTGGAAAAGGCCGGTCCGCATTTGGGCCGGCCTTTTTGTTTGCTGCCGCCCTCGCCCCCTCCGTCTCGCCGCTTCGCGGCGATCCACCTCCCCCGTAACAACGTGGGAGGAAAAGAACGCCGCCCGCCTTTCCTCCCCCGTTGTTACGGGGGAGGTGGCCGGCATCGCGCTTGCGCGAGGCCGGACGGAGGGGGCGCAGGCCTCAAAAATCCGGCGTCTTGGCTTGTGGGATCGGCTTTACGTCGTAATCGAAGAGGCCTTCGTTGTTTTCCGAACAGCTTAGCTCTTCCATGGGGCCGCGATTGGTGCGGTTCCAACGCTGGATCGCCTTCCACGGCGTGGTGAATGCGCCTGGATCATCCACCGTGATTTCGTCTTCCAGCACCTTGCCGTCGTTGATGAATCGGAAGCGTTCGACGACGTGCATCTGCACCGTGTGCGGCGTGCGGTAATTGTCGACGAAGGTCTTGTCGTTCAGGCCGATAGTATCGACCACCAGTGTGTCGCCTTCGTATTGGCCAACGGATTCACCGGTCCAAGACGGCTTTGGATTCTTCGTGTGCGGCACATTCATGTAGACGTGCCGGAACTGGAAATCGTTCTGATGAACGATCAGGATTTCCTTCGGCGTATCGATGAACAGCGTGATGTTGAACGGCGGCTCCAACACAAACGCTGGCGTACCGGCGGGCCAGCAGCGTTCCCGCGCCACAAAGGGAATCTTACCGGCAAACACTTCGTCGTTCGCCTTCTTCATCTGCTCCTTCGCCCAAGGCTGCAGAATGGGACTGTTCAAATCGGCGACGCGGTAGGTCGGCTGAATTGAGCTTGCCGGATCGGTCGGAATGAAAGGATGCGCGGGATCGTATTTCACCGGCCCAGGTCCGACCGCCGGAGGAATGTAATCATCGCCGTCTGGATGATTGACCTGCCATGCGGTCAGCACATCCGGCGCGAACCGCGGCACGAAGACAGGCTCGGTCGCGTTCACGGACGATGCGCTGATCATCGCGGCGCAGGCGGATAACGCGATAGCAGTGGCTACGCGCATGATTACGCCGGTCCCACGCGCTTCCCGCCAAGCACGGTTGCGCTGGGGAAGAAGCGTTGCTTGCCGGTGATCTTGTTTTTGTAATTGTCCTCGAATTCGAAGTTGCCGTCGCGCAGCTCCAGCACCGCGACATCAGCCGGCGCACCCACATTCAGCGTGCCGCGATCGTTGAACTGCGGGAACATGCGCGCCGGATTGACCGTGCCGCGCGCAATGGCCTGCTCGACCGTCATGCCATAGCCCATCAGCTTCGACATGCAATTGGGCATGTCGATAACGCCCGTCATGTGCGCGTTTACGTTCCAGTCCGTCGAGAACGAATCCGGCCAGAAGCCGGTCTTCATGATGGCGGCGACCGTATCCCAGCGCATGTGGCCCGCCTGGCCGTTGCCGATGTCGAACCACACGCCGCGCCGCCGCGCCGCAAGAACTTCGGGGAGAATGTGCCCGGACTCGTCGATGATGCTGTTGGGGGGCGGGGCGAACATATGCGTGACGATATCGCCCTTCTTGAGCTGATTGATCAGCATGGGCAGCGGCGACACGGTCTGGCCCATGTGGATCATGACCGGCAGGTTGAACTCGGTCGCGACGGCTTGCGCCCGCCGGAGCACTTCCGCATCGTTCGGCCCGGCCACGTCACGCGATAGCCGGCATTTCACGCCAGCGATCATGTCGCGGTTCTTCGAAATGGCATCGCGCAATGCCGCCACATCGGCCCGCGCCAAATCCATCGTGTCGCCTTCGGGCAGAATGCCTGCGCGGCCGATATTGATCAGCACGCGCGCGGGCTGCGGCGAAGACTGCGCAATCGCAATCGTATCGCCGATGTGATCCGCCCCCTGCGAGCCGGCATCGATCCAGCCGGTGACACCGTCCTGCAGCACCAACCCAGGGCCTTCCTTGGTGCGCGCAGCGTGGGTGTGAACGTCGATAAGACCCGGCACAACCAGCTTGCCGCGCGCGTCGATCATCTCGGCCGCATCGGCGGCGATGTTCGCGTCGACGGCGGCGATCCGGCCATTGGCGATGGCGACATCACGAACGCCGTCCAACCGAACGGAGGGATCGATAACGCGCCCGCCTTTGATCAGCAGGTCGTAGCGTGCCTGCGCACCGAAGGCGCGAGACGCCGTTTGCGCCAGAACAAAACTACCCGCTGCAGAGATAAAGTGACGGCGATGGATCATTGTCCCAGCCCTCCCGATGGCTGCCGCTAGTCTATCGCTCCGGGGGGCGCTTCAAAAGGGCGGGATTCGGGCTTCAACCGTGGTGGTCGGGCCGCCAGACGTCGTATTTTCGCTCGATCATCTTCAGTACGTGGGTCAAGCCCATGCCGACCGCCGCAATGATGATAATGCCGACCATTACCTTGTCTGTCTGGAAGGTAGCGCCCGCAGTCTGCATCATGAAGCCGATACCGGCAGAGGCCCCGTACATCTCTCCGACGACAATGCCGATCAGCGCGTGGCCCAATCCCAGCCGCAGGCCGGTGAGGAGATTGGGCACTGAGGACGGCAGAGCCACGGTCAGAAAGAGCTGCCCGTCGGAGGCGCCGAACGAGCGGGCGACCTTGATGAAATCGCGCTCGATCGTGCGGACGCCAGTCATAGTGTTGACCAGGATGGGAAACACGGTGGAGAGAAAGATAATGGCAATTTTGGCGGACAGGTCTATGCCGAACCAGATGATGATGAGCGGCATCAGTGCGATGCGCGGCGTCGCATAGAGCGCATTCACGAATGGATCGAGCACGGCATTCAGACGCGAATACCAGCCCATAAGAATACCCAGCGGCACGCCTACGATGACCGCAAGCCCATAACCGAGCACGAATTCCTCGGCGCTGACCGCAAGGTCCGGCCAGATGCTGCCGTCAGCGAACATCTCATAACCGGCCGCAACAATACGGCTCGGCGAACTGGTGAACAGCGGATTGGCCCAGCCGAACGCCGCCGATGATTCCCAGAAGATGAGAAAGGCGATGACCGATACGAGGCCGAGGACGAGATTTTCGTTGCGCCGCCAGCGTGATGTGGTGGGCGCGGCGGTGTCGGCGTCGTCACCGATGAGATTTTCGTCGGCCGGGGTGACGGTCATGCGGAAATGCCCGGTGAGATGGTGCGTCCTTCGAGGCCCGGGGTGCGCCGCACGCCAGGCACCTCAGGATGACGAGAAGTTTTGACCCGCTTCCCGTCATGCTGAGGTGCGTTGCGGAGCAACGCCTCGAAGCACGCAGGATGCATGAAATTCCCCATCTCAGCCCACCTTCGCCATGGGGGCGGATTCTTCCTGGATCAGACGCCAGATATGATCCTGAAGCTCGCGGAAGCGGGGCGAGAGCTTTACTTCCAGAGTGCGCGCCGCCGGCAGATCGATGTCGATCAGCGCCTTGATGCGGGCGGGCCGGGCAGAGAATACGGCCACGCGATGACTCAGGATGATCGCTTCGTCGATTTGATGGGTAATGAACAGAGCCGTCTTCTTGGCGCGCGCCAGAATCTTCAGCAGCTCGACCTGCATGAATTCGCGGGTCTGCGCGTCCAGCGCCGCGAACGGCTCGTCCAGCAACAGCAATTCCGGATCGGGCGCCAGCGCCCGCGCGATGTTCACGCGCTGACGCATACCGCCGGACAGCTCGTGCGGATAATGTTCGGCAAAACCGCCAAGACCCACCAGCTCCACCAAATCCGAGGCGCGTTTGCGCATCTCGTCTTTGGAGAGGCGCTTTTGCAGTTCCAGCCCATACATCACGTTGCGCAACACCGTGCGCCACGGGAAAAGCGAATCCTGCTGGAACACCATGGCGCGGTCCGGCCCCGGCGCGCTCACCGTCTTGCCGTCGACCTTGATCGTGCCGCCGTTCACTTTCACCAAGCCATCGACGGCAGACAGAAACGTGGATTTTCCGCAGCCGGACGGACCGACGATGGAAACCAGTTCGCCTTCGCGCACCGTCAGATCGATGCCGCCCAGCACCACGAGCTGCCGCTTCATGCGCTCGTTGTAAAAGGCCAGCTTCACACCGGCGGCTTCGAGCTTGAGAGGCGCGTGGCTCATGGCGTGCTGCTGCAACGTGCGTCCTTCGAGGCGCCGCGCGCGAAGAACGCGCAGCGCACCTCAGGATGACGAAGACCGGGAATCCAATCCGCTTGGCGCAACTTGAAACTCTCTTTCACCGTGGATGCCGTTCGGTGTGGCAGGCAGAAGTCACTTCAGCTTCGCGTAGAAGCCTTCTTTGTCTAGGGCGTCGAAGGCGCCCATGTAGACAAGCTGTTCGGGTTTGTACTTCGCGGCGGCGGGGACGCGCGTCTTCAGCTCATCCAATACCAGCGCGATACCCTTGATCGAAGGGCGCGGTTCGTCGGGATAGACCTTGGTGATGAACACCTCATAGGCCTTGTCCAGCGCAGGGCCGGGCTTGGATTTCAGGAATGCCGCGGTCGATTTCAGCGCGTCTTCCTTGTGCGTTTTGAACTCGTGGATGCCTTCGGAAATTCCCATCGTGAAGCGCTTCACGATATCGGGATTTTTGTTGATGAAGGCCCGCGTCGAAACATAGGACGTGTTTGGATAATCGGCGGCAATCTGCAAGCCGTCGGCCAGCACGCGGAAACCTTTTTCCTCAAGCTCGCCGGTCCGCGGATATTGCTCTAGCGAGGCATCGATTTGGCCCGACAACATGGCGGCGGTCCGTGTGCCTTCGCCACCAAGCTGCAGGATCACCACGTCCGTGCGCTTTAGTCCGAGGCTCTTCAGCGTGTAGGTCGCGGCGACATCCGAGGACGCGCCATAGCGGGAGATGGCGACCTTCTTACCCTTCAGATCGGCGGCAGACTTAATCGTCCCCTTCACCACCAACTGAAACGGCAGCTGATTGGAAATGCCGCCGATGAACACCATGTCGGCCCCTGCCACCGCAGCGGTTGCGGCCGGCGCATAGCCGTTCTGCGCGATGGAGATCGAACCGCCGACCACCGCCTGCGACAGCGTGCTGCCGCCGTCGATGTAGGCCAGCGTCACATCCAGCCCGTATTTTTTAAAGATCCCCTTTTCCACCGCATAGTTCATCGGCGCGGTGGTCATGGAATAACCGTCATAGGCAACTCTCAACGGGATCAGCTTGGCAGGCGGGGTGGCGGGTGCGGCCTGTGCCACACCCAGCGCGAGCACGCATGCGGCCGCTAGGGACATCCATCGAAACACGTGCGAAAACTCCTCCTGCCCAGGCTTTGCCTTATGGCTGGCCACGATTTTGGCGGTATCCGGGACCGAACGCCAGCGTTTCGGCGTTCACAGCTCCGCGTGTCAGTGCCACTGTTTAGGCCAGCAGCGCCTTCATCTTTTCCTGGTTCATGCCCTTCATCAGCTGATCGACAAGGGCGGCCAGCGGCACGGGCATCTTCGCGTCCTGGGCCAATTCCATCGCCACATCCATGTCCTTCTCGGCCCACTTGCCGGTGCTTTTACCCCAGCGGGCGAGCGACCAATTGGCGCCGCTGGAATGGGCCAGCGCCGCGATCAGCTTCGGCACGTCGGCGTCCATTTTCTTGGCCAGACTGAGCACTTCATAATTCGCGACCATACAGGCCCAGAGCAGCATGTTGTTGGCGGTCTTGGTGAGTTGGCCCGAACCCGAACGGCCCACATGCATGACGTTGGCGCCAAAGGCCGACAGAGCGGGCTTGGCCTTGTTGAATGCGTCTTCGTCGCCGCCGCAGAAGATCGTCAGCGTGCCGTTGTCGGCAGCTTCCTGGCCGAGCACCACCGGCGTATCGAGGCAGCCGATGCCGTGTTTGGCACAGGCGGTTTCCAGATCGCGCGCCGTTTCGACGGAGGTCGAGCTGGCGACGCAGATGACCGAGCCTTTCGCCAACCGGTCGAGTAGACCGGAGCGAAGCACCACGTCTTCCACTTGCGTATCGGTCGCCACCATGACGATGACGACTTCGGCGTTGTCGCCGACTTCCGCAGGGCTGTTCGCGATGGCGACACCTGCTGCACGGGCTTTCTGGATCGGGTCCGGCGCAATATCGTAACCGGTGACGGCGAAACCCTTGTTCACCATATGGCGGGCCATCTGATAACCCATCGCGCCCAATCCGACGATACCTGTGGTTCTAACGGTCATTTCGTTTTCCTTCTGAGTACATTGAGAGACCGCCCCCTCACCCCACCCTCTCCCCCGGAGGGGGAGAGGAGCCGAGCGGAGCGAGGCGGTGAGGGGGAGCTCTATCCACTACCCACGTTTCTGGAATCTGCACGCAGCTGTGCCGTTGCTGCATCGTCGAGGCACCATTTACGGCCGTCACTGATGATGGACACACCGTAATCGGAGGAGGCGCGCTCGGGCGAAACGTAGCCTTGCGCCACATCGGCAAGAACCGCCGCCGGTTCACGCTCGAAGGGATTGCCCAAACCGCCGCCGCCGGGCGTTTCCAAACGGAAGACATCGCCAGCTTTCAGCGGGTAATCGGCGTAACGCGTGGGCAGGTGCTTCTCGTCCGCCGCTCCGGGATTGATCGTCAGATCGCCGGTGCGGCCCGGGCCGCCGTCTTGCGCGCCCAAAGGCGCAATCACATGCTTGGACGAGCGGATGGAAAAGCGTGCGTCGGCGAGATTGACGTATTCGCGCAAGAGGCCAAGCCCGCCGCGATATTTGCCGGCGCCGCCGGAATCCCGGATCAGCTCGAACCGCTGTATGCGCGTGGGAAATTCGCTTTCGATGATTTCTATGGAAGCAATCTTGGCGTTGCTCTGGTTAACCGAGGTTCCCGACGCGCCATCTTTCGTCGCGCGCCCGCCAGCGCCACCGCCGACGATTTCGTATTGCACATAGGACTTTCCGGCGGAGGTCGCCCGCCCGCCGATGATGATCGAACGGCTGCCACAGCCATCGGCGCGTGCCCGCGCGGGGATAACATGCGACAGGGCCGAGAAAAGCGCCTCGACCATCGCATGCACCGTCGCGTTGTAGGTGTTGACCGAAGCGGGAAAGCGCGGATTGAGCACGCTGCCCTCGCGCGTTTTCACCTCAAAACTACGCAGGATGCCGCTGTTGATGAAAATATGCGGATCGACCAGTGAAATCAGCACATAACCGACGGCGGCCTGCACCAGCGGCGGACGCACATTGGCGGGGCCTTTGGTCTGATCGGCCGAGCCGGTGAAATCGAAGCTGATCTGGTCGACTTTTTTCTCCACAACAACGTGGATGCGCACCGGCACGTTCAGATCGATGCCGTCATCGTCAACGAAGCGTTCGCCTTCGAACGTGCCATCCGTCCATTCCGTGATGGCGGCCTTCATTTTCATCTCAGCGAGTTCGAGCAGCCGGTTGAAACTCTGCTGCGCATTGTCTTTGCCGAACTTTGCCAGCAATTCGCCGACGCGCTGCTCGCCCAAACGGCTCGCACCCACCTGGCCGCGGATGTCGCCGAGCACCAGTTCAGGCGTGCGGGAATTGGCGGCGATGATGCGTTCGATTTCGACATTGCGCTGCCCGCCGCGGAAATAGCGCACCGCCGGAAGATGCAGCCCTTCGTTGAAGGTTTCGCGCGCCTGCCCCGAGCAGGAGCCCGGCACGGGCCCGCCGATGTCGCTTTTATGCGCAATGGACCCACAGAAGCCGATCAGTTCGCCCGCAAAGAAAATCGGCGTGATCACCGCCATGTCAGGCGCGTGCGGACTGCCGCCGTCATAGGGGTGATTTATCAGGTATGCGTCGCCTTCGACGATGTCGCCGCCATAGGCGCGCAGCACTGCGCGCCCGCACGCCGGAAACGCGCCCATGTGCAGGGGCAGCACCACATGCTGCGCGATCACATCGGCATTGGTATCCATGATCGCACAGGAGGCGTCCTGCGACTCACGCACGATGGTCGAGAAGCCGGTGCGGAACAGGGAGTTTTGCATCTCCTGCACAATGCCGGAGAGACTGGCTTTGATGATTTCCAGATCGACGGCGCCAAGCTGTGTCATGACTGCGCCCCCTCCGTCCGTGTTGAGGAAATCAGGATGTTCTTGAATTCATCGACGCGCGCGGTTTGGCCCGGTGGGATCACCGTCGTCGCGTCGAGCTGATCGACAATGGCGGGACCGGCGAAAGTAATGCCTACATCGAGCCGCTCGCGCTGGTACACGGGGCAGTCATGCGTCACGCCATTGAAGCGCGCCTTGCGGGTTTCACGCAGCGCAGCGGACAACGGCAGACCCTTGCGTTCGTGCTTAGGCAGAGCCACAGGGGGCACGCGGCCGACACCGCGCAGACGATAGGACACAATCTCGACGGGCTCGCCAGGTGCGGTGTGGCCGAACATCTGTTTGTGCATCTCGTCGAAGCGAGCGCGCAATGTTTTCAGGCTGTCGCCCTGCAAAGGCCAGTCGCAGGGAATTGTGATTTCATAGCCCTGCCCCGCATAGCGCAGGTCCAAAGCGCGTTCGATGAGCGTTTGAGACGCCTCGAAACCTTCGTCGCGCAAATCGCGCGCGGCATGACTTTCCAACTCCCTGAACACGCCGGCGACGTCTTCCGCCTTCACATTCGCCAATGCCGCCATTTTCGAGCGGATATAGTCGTGCTTCACATCCGACATCAAAAGGCCCATGGCCGAATAGACGCCAGGATAAAGCGGCACCACTACGCCCGCCATGCCGAGTTCGGCGGCAATCGCGCAAGCATGCAGCGGCCCCGCGCCACCAAAGGCGAGCAGTTGAAAATCGCGCAAATCGTGGCCACGCATGGTGGAGATTGCCTTGATCGCTTCCTGCATCTTCACATTGATGATGCGGACAATCCCCTCGGCGGCATCTTCGGCGGACAGCTTCAATTTCTCAGAGACGTTCGTCTCGATGGCGCGGCGTGACGCGTCCGTATCGAGACGCATCTTGCCGCCCAGAAAATTGTCCGGCGACAGATAGCCGAGCACCACATTGCAGTCGGTGATCGCCGGCTCTGTGCCGCCGCGGCCGTAACATGCCGGTCCGGGTACCGCGCCCGCGCTTTCCGGCCCAACTTCCAGTTGGCCGAAGCGGTCCACGCGCGCCACCGTTCCGCCACCCGCGCTCACGGTGTTGATGTCGATCATCGGCAGGGAAATATCGCGGCCTTCGATCTTGCCGCGATTTTGCACCGCCGCTTCGCCATCCTTGATGAGCGCCACATCGCAGGACGTGCCGCCCATATCGAACGTGATGAGATTGGCGATCCCCGTCGTGCGGCAGGTCTGCACGCTTGCGGTAATTCCGCCGGCAGGGCCGGACAGGACTGTGGCAACCGCCTTTTTGGCGCTGGCGGCGAATGTCGCCATGCCGCCATTGGATTGCATGATGTATTTCTGCGGCGTGATTACGCCTGCCTGCGACAGTCGGTTTTCCAAATTTCCGATATAGCGCGCCAGAATCGGTTCGAGATAGGCGTTAATGACCGTGGTCGACAGCCGGTAATATTCGCGAATCTGCGGCACGACATCGGAGGAAAGCGAAACCGCGCAGTCCGGCATTTCCTCGGCGATGATCGCGCGGGCGCGCTCCTCATGTTCAGGCCGCAAGAACGAAAACAACAGACACACCGCAATGGCCGCGACGTTTTCGTCCTTCAGCTCGCGCACCGTGGCGCGCAGAGCCGTCTCATCGAGCGGCAGCAGGATTTCGCCTTTCGCCGAGACACGCTCCGCGACTTCGCCGGTCAAATTTTCGGTCACCAGCAGCGGCGGGCGGTCGTAGAAAATGTCGAAGATCGCCGCCCCATGCGGGCGGCACTGCTCGGCCACTTCATAGATGCCGCGAAAGCCCTTGGTGACGAGGAGCCCGGTGCGCACGCCCTTGCCTTCCAGCAAGGCGTTCGTGCCCACGGTGGTGCCATGGCAGAAATAGGCGATGTCCGAGGGCGCAATGCCTTTGTCCAGCAACACCTGCACGCCGGAGAGGATCGCGCGCGAGGGATCGTCGGGCGTGGACGGCAGTTTGGCGATGGTGACTTCGCCCGTGCTTTCATCCAGATAAACGAAATCGGAGAACGTGCCTCCGGTATCGACGGTCAAACGGTATCGGCCCATAGCGGCTTTCAAAGGGGAATGGCTGTGTGCCGTCCCGTTTATAGAAGGAACAATCGGGCAACAAGGGCCGGTTCCCTTGGCGCTGGAAACGGCGGGGTAAACCGCCTAATTTCGGCCCAGCTCTATAAAACAAAGGGGACGAATTTGGCTTTCACATCCTGGCGGGGGGTCGTCGGCAACATTAAACCGACCATGCGCCCCGGCTCCGTTGAAGAATTGTGCCGCATCCTGCCCGAAGGCGTCGGGATCATCCCCCTGTTCCTTGATATCCAACGGGGTGTACGCGAGGAATTCACCACAATCATTCCGCATTATGAGCCGCTGATCGCCAAGCTCGCGGAGCATGAAGTGGACATTATTCACCCGGAAGGGGCGCCGCCGTTCATGGTGCTCGGCTATCAGGGTGAGGCCGAGCTGATCAAAAAGTGGGAAAAGACCTATAAGACACAGGTCTTCACGTCCGGCACCAACCATATCCGGGCGCTCAATGCGCTGAAGGTAAAGCGGTTCATCGGCGCCTCCTATTTCCCAGGCAAGATCAACGAGACGTTCGGGAAATATTTCGTGGACGCGGGCTTCGACGTGCTCGGCATGGAAGGGATCGATGTGCCCTTTCAAGAGGTCGGCAACCTGTCGGCGGAGATGGTTTACGCCCATGTGAAGAGGGTCTTCCTGAAGCACAAAGATGAAGCGGAAGGAATCTACCTCCTGGGCTCCGGTTGGCGCGTGATGGGCATCATCGACATGCTGGAAGCCGATTTGGGCGTCCCCGTGATTCATCCCGTGCCCGCGCGCTGCTGGGAAATCCAGAAGCGGCTGATGATCAACCATCCGGTCAAGGGTTACGGACGCTTGCTGTCGGAAATGTTGCCGGGATGAAGCGCCGGGCGCTCGCGCGAATAATGGGCTGCGTGGCTCTGGCGCTGCTTGCCTTACCGGCGGCGGCACAGAACGCGCAGCCTTTCTACAAAGGCAAGCAGGTGATCATGCTGATCGCCAGCGGCGCGGGCGGCGGTTACGACACCTATGCGCGGGCGTTCGCGCGGCATCTGGGCAGGCATATTCCAGGCAATCCGGCCATCGTGCCGAAGAATACGCCCGGCGCCGGTGGCCTGATTGCGGCAAACACGCTCTACAATTCGTCGGCGCCCGACGGGCTGACCCTTGCCGCGCTGACCAATGGAGCGGCGATGGACCCGCTGTTCGGCGAAAAGTCTGCGCGGTTCGACGGCCAGAAATTCGGCTGGCTGGGCTCGATCGGCAAGCTCGAAAACATCTGCGTCACCTGGAAGGACAAAAGTCCGGTCACGCGCATCGAGCAGGCGAAAGCACGCGAGATTACGGTGAGCGCCACCGGCGCGACGGGCAATTCGGCCATCATGCCGAAAATCGTGAACACGATGCTCGGCACCAAGTTCAAGGTGATCGGCGGCTACACCGAAGGCGCAGGCCAAACGCTGGCGCTGGAACGCGGCGAGGTGGATGGCATTTGCGGGCTGTCCTATTCGACGCTGAAGGCTTCCCGGCCCGATTGGTTTCGGGACAAGAAGCTGAACATCATTTTGCAGATCGGGCTGGAGAAGCTGCACGATCTTCCCGATGTGCCGAATGCGATCGATCTTGTCTCCGATGCGGACAGCAAGCGGGTTCTGGAATTGATTCTGATCCGGCAGGAAATGGGCCGCCCCTTCGCCATGCCGCCCCGCACGCCGCCCGACCGGCTGGCGATCATGCGCCAAGCTTTCATGGACACGTTGAAGGATCCCGCCTTCGTTGCCGAAGCCGGCAAGCTGCAATTGGAAATCGAGCCGCTGACGGGTCCGCAAATCGAGGCGCTGCTGAAAACGGCCTATAGCGCGCCGAAACCTATCGTCGCCCGCGCCGCCCAATTGGCGAAATAATCCCTGTGTCATGGCCCGCCAAAGCGGGCCATCCAGGCGAGCGTAAAGTAGAACTATGCCGCGCAGACGCGCGGCTGCTGGATGGCCGGTCAAGCCGGCCATGACACCTAGGATGTTAGATGTCTGAGGCTTCAAACAACAACTACGACTACATCATCGCCGGTGCGGGCTCAGCCGGCTGCGTTTTGGCCAACCGGCTGACGGAAGACGCCGGGTGCAAGGTGCTGCTGCTGGAAGCGGGCGGCCCGGATAGGCATCCCTACATCCACATCCCCCTCGGCCTTGGGCGCATGCATGCCAGCCGCATGTTCGATTGGGGTTACGATTCGGAACCCGAGCCCGCCCTGAATGGCCGTCGCATCGAGGCGATGCGCGGCAAGGTGTTGGGCGGTTCATCGTCCATTAACGTCATGGCGTTCACGCGCGGCGATCCAGGTGACTACGAGCGATGGGCCCAATCGGGCGCGTTGGGGTGGTCCTATGCGGACGTGTTGCCTTATTTCAAACGCACCGAAACCTGGGAGGAAGGCGAGAACGCCTTTCGCGGCGGCTCGGGGCCAATTGGTGTTGAATGGGCCAAGACCAAAGACCCGCTGTTCGACGCCTGGATCGAAGCGGCCAGAACCGCGGGCTATCCCGTGGTGTACGACTATAACGCCGGCACGCATGAGGGCTGGGCGCGCAGCCAATATTCCATCCGCAACGGCAGACGCTCGTCGGCCGCCGCGGCCTATCTCCGCCCCGCGCTGAAGCGCCCCAACCTGACGGTCAAGACGGAGGCGCTGACCACGCGCATTCTGCTGCAAGGCACCCGCGCGACCGGCATCGAATATGCCCTAAAGGGACAAACCATCCGCGCCAGTGCGGAGCGTGAAGTCATCCTGTCGGCCGGCACATTCAACACACCGAAAATTCTGATGCTGTCGGGCATCGGCCCCGCCGAGCATCTGCGCGAAATGGGCATCCCGCCGGTGCTCGACCTGCCCGTGGGCAAGAACCTGCAAGATCACGTGGCGGCGCTCATCATGTACACGCGCCCGAGTCCGGGACCGTTTCGCGATGCCATGCGCTTCGACCGCATGGCGCGCGGCATGATCGAAGCGCATTTCCGCGGCACAGGTGTCGCCACCATCGTGCCCGGCGGCTTGCACGCCTTCGTCAAGACCCGTCCGGATTTAGCGGTCCCCGACATTGAGTTCATGTTCCGCGGCGCGCCGACCCATGCCGACTTGTGGCTCCCGCCGTTCAAGCGCGCCTACACCGACGGCTTTGGCATCCGGCCCACGCTGCTGCATCCACAGAGCCGCGGGGAAGTGAAGCTGGCCTCCGCCGACCCGCGCACCCATCCGCGCATCTTCCTGAACCTGCTGGCCGTTGGCTCCGACCTCGCCACCTTGCGCGAGGGTTTCAAGCGCGCCCGCGAGGTGGGTCTGCAAAAGCCGCTGGATTCTTTCCGTGGCGTCGAGAAGTCGCCCGGCGACGCGGTGAAGACCGATGCCGAGATCGATGCTTGGCTGCGGCGCGTGGTCGTGACGGCGCACCATCCGGCCTCGACCTGCCTGATGGGCACTCGCGAGGATTGCGTGCTCGACCCGCAGATGCGGGTTCGGGGTATGGAAGGCTTGCGGGTGGTGGATGCCTCCGCGATGCCGGACCTCGTCTCGGCCCACATCAACGCGACCGTCCTCATGATGGCCGAAAAGGGCGCCGATTTGATCCGGGGCCGGGTTGCGGCTTAAGGTCAACGCATGCTGAAAGAGTATCCCGTCAAGCTGTATCGGATCGGCGGCGAGCAAGCGATCGACATCCCGCCTGACCTCGAACTGCCCGGTGAGGAGGTAATTATGTACCGGGAGGGTGATCGGCTGATCATTGAGCCGAAACGCACTAGCCCGGAGACGGTCTCTCCAAAGCTGTGAAGTCCAACGAAACATAGTTTCAGGCTACGGCTCGCCCCCTCCACCGCTTCGCGGTCCCCCTCCCCCGCTCCGCTTCGCTACGCAGGGGAGGAAATGGGCCGCAGTTGCGCCGGGTTGAGGCCATTCGCTACTCTGGCGGCATCAAAATTTTGCTAACCGACGGCGGCTCCCATGACCACTCTGACGAAGACGCGACTCGACATTGTCCCTTTGACCAAACACATCGGCGCGGAAATCCGCGGCCTTGACCTGCGCGAACGCCCCGATGAAGAGACGGTCGCTGCCATTTACCAGGCTTGGCTCAACCATCTGGTGCTGGTGTTTCCCGGGCAAAATCTTTCCCAGGAAGACCTGCTGCGGGTCACCACCTATTTCGGCGAAACCGGCAATCTCGACCGTCCTGCCAAATATTTTCCGGCCGGTTTTTCCAAAATGCTGCCGGGCATCATGCTGATCTCGAACATCCGTGAGAACGGCGAGCCCATCGGCGCGCTTCCGGACGGCGAGATGATGTTCCACCACGACATGATCCATAAGGAAGTGCCGAGCAAAGCGACGCTGCTCTATTCGGTGGAAATTCCGTCGCATGGCGGCGACACGCTGTTTGCCAGCGGCTATGCGGCTTATGAGACGCTCGATCCCGCGGTGCGCGCGCGGCTGGAAGGCAAGAAGGCGCTGCACCATTACAATTACGGCTCAACGCAACGCGGCGACGACCGTGGCGTGGAAGCGTTCAACGAATTCGTGCATCCGGTGTTCCGCACGCATGAGGATACGGGGCGCAAGGCCGTCTATGTGAACCGGCTGATGACGGTGAAGGTGATCGACATGGACGAAGCCGAAAGCAATCAACTGCTGAACGCCGTGTACGACCACGCCGAGAAACCGGAATTCGTCTATACCCATGCGTGGCGCAAAGGCGATCTGCTGCTGTGGGACAATCGCTGCTCGTCGCACGCGCGCACGGATTTCCCGTCAACCGAACGGCGGTTGATGCTTCGCACGACGGTCAAAGGCACCGTGCGGCCGTCTTGATGCAATATAACTGGCAGAAATTCGCGACGGGTTTGACGCTGGCGCTCGGCGCAAACCTGTTGTTTGCCGCGCCCGCATCCGCACAGCCGGCGAGAGACTTCTACAAAGGCAAAACCGTCACGCTGGTCATCAGCTCCTCCAGCGGCGGCGGCTACGACATCATGGGCCGCACCATCGCAAAATATCTGGGCAAGCATATTCCCGGCAATCCGCGCGTCGTGGTGAACAACATGCCGGGCGCCGGCGGCATCGTGGCGATGAACTATCTGTACCGCAGCGCGCCCAAGGACGGCACCTTCATCGCGGCGATGCAGAACAACACGCCGTTCGAGCCGCTGCTCGGCACCAAAGAAGCGCGATACGATCCAACCAAATTCAACTGGCTGGGCTCGCCAAGCGTCGAGGTTGGGCTCATCGCGGTGTGGAAGACAGCGCCGGTGAATTCGCTCGCCGATCTGCAGAAGCGGGAAATCAGCGTCGGTTCGTCGGGCGCCAACTCCACGCCGTCCTTCTATGCGCGGCTGATCAACGCCACACTCGGCACGAAGATGAAAATCGTCGTCGGCTATCCCGGCCAGAATGAAGTGTACTTCGCCATGGAACGGCGCGAGGTGGATGGCTTTCCGAGCCTCTTCTACAACACGCTGAACGCGACACATCCCAATTGGCGGACGGAAAAAAACATCAGGCTGATCCTGCAATACGGGCTGGAGAAGGAACCGGCGCTTCCGGACGTTCCCTCCGCACTCGACGTGGTGACCAATCCGGAAGACAAATTGCTGCTGCAGGCGGGATTAGCGGAAGTAACTTTGGGGCGGCCCTATGTGATGCCGCCCAATGTACCGGCCGATCGCGTCGCGCTCATGCGCAAGGCATTCGCCGACACGTTTCAAGACCCAGGCTTTGTCTCCGATTCGCGGCGCATGGCTCTCGGCGTGAATTCTCCGAGGACCGGCGAGCAGATCCAGCAGCTCATCGCCGAAACCTATCGTGCTCCCCCCAAAGTCATAGACCGCTTGCGCAAGCTGTCGCTGCATTAGAGGACAAACCAACGTGGCACTTATTTCCCGGCTCGATCCCAAACTCAGCGCCGGCCGCACCGGGCTGGTTCTGTTCGATGCGCTGAACGGTTACCTGCACCCCCTCGACAATCCGGCGAAGGTGAAATTCCTGGCCGAGCGAAGCATTCTGGAAAACATGCAGCTTCTTCTCGGGGGAGCGCGCAAAGTGGGAATAGCGACGTTCTATCCGTCAGGGGCGCACGCACCGGATGGATCGGATTCGGTGGATCGGCTGACCGACACGAACATGGACCTGCAACCCGGCGGCAGCGCCGATAAACCCATTCAGCCGCGTTTCCACAAAGGTTCGCGCGACGCGGAAATCGCCCCGGAACTGGCGCCCGTGGAAGGCGATGTGGTGATTCCAAAACAGCGCTGGAGTTCGTTCTTTCAGACCAATTTCGAGTTACAGCTTCGTGTGCGCGGCATCGACACCATTGTCATCGCCGGTGGTTCCACGGATGTCGGCATCGCGAGCACGGTCTATGCCGCCCGCGATCTCGACTATGGAATCGTTGTGGTCAGCGATTGCTGCTATTCCACGCGCGGCAACAACAACGCCTTCTTCATGGAGCGCGTATTCCCGCGCATGGGCCGCGTCATGACCGCAGCGCAAGCCGTCGCTCTGATGACGCCGTGAGACACAGATGACATATAGCGTTGTCAGCGAAAACATCGCGTGTCCCGGCGGCATGCCGGCGTATCTGGCGCGTCCGGATGCGAAGGGAACCTTCCCCGCGATAATCCTGATGCACGAACGGTACGGGCTGGTCGAACACGCCAAGGACTTGGCACGGCGTTGCGCGCAAGATGGTTTCGTCGTGCTGGCGCCGAATTTCTTCTACCGCCATCCCGACCAGGGCCAGCTCAATGCCGGCGCTTCGCGTTACGACATGAGCGATCCCGAATCCGTGGAACTTCTGCACGCCGCCGTTGCGGCTCTGGGGAACATTTCGGCGGCCGATATGGGCAAACTTGCCGTCGCGGGTTACTGCCAAACCGGACGGCATCCTCTGGTGTTCGCCGCCGAGGTGAAAATTCAGGCGGCCGTCGTTTGGTACGGCGCCGCATCCAAGCGCGAATGGGACGTAACCAAGCTCCAGCCCTGCGCGCTGGATGACGTCATCGCTGCGGTGGATTGCCCGGTGTTCGGCGCCTTTGGTTCCGACGATCACATCATCTCGGTCGAGGACGTGCGCCGGTTCCGCAATGCGCTGGAACAGCACAAGAAATCCTATGACATGCATCTTTACGCCGGTGCGCCGCATGGCTGGCTGAACGACACCATGCCGGGCCGCTATCGCAAGGCGCAAGCGGATGCAGCTTGGAACGCCCAACAGCGTTTTCTGCGCGAAGTCTTCGCGGGCGAATGGCCGGGGAACGCGGTCCGCTGGCGGTTCGACAGCGAATTCAGGACGGATTACGATTTCTCGAAGAACCGGCGTCAGGAATAAATGAGCCTCGCGATTGCCGACCGGCCTGGGCGTATCGATGCGGACGTAACGTCCCGCCTGCGCGATTGCCTCGCCCGAGGCAATGAAGGCCATGGCCTCTCGCGCGAAGAGGCCCTGTTCCTGTTTCGGCATGCAGAGCTGGGCGAGCTTATGGCGTCGGCCAGCGCACTTCGCGACCGCGTCAAAGGCCGCGTCATTACCTATTCCCGAAAAGTCTTCATCCCCCTCACCCATCTCTGCCGGGATTATTGCGGCTACTGCACGTTCCGCACCGACCCCGTTGCCGGCAGCGCCGCCTATATGACGCCGGACGAAGTGCTGGCCGTCGCGGAAGCCGGAAAGCGCGCGGGGTGCAAAGAATCGCTCTTTAGTCTGGGCGATCAGCCCGAGAAGATTTTTCCGCAAGCACGCGAGGCGCTGGCGCGATTGGGCTTCACGCACACGCTCGACTATCTGGCGGCAATGACGGAACTGGTTTTGGAAAAGACCGGGCTTTTACCGCACGCTAATCCGGGCCTGATGAATGGCGAAGATCTGGCGCGCCTTCGGCAGAGCAACATCAGTGTTGGACTGATGCTGGAATCGATCAGCCCGCGCTTGCGTCACAAGGGCGCCGCGCATTGGCGCGCGCCGGACAAAGCCCCTGCGCTCCGTCTACGGACCATCGAAGAAGCCGGCCGTCAGAATATGGCGTTCACCACCGGCATTCTAATCGGCATCGGCGAAAATGAAGAAGAGCGCGTGGACTCGTTGCTCGCCATCCGCCGCCTGCATGAACGCTACGGCCATATCCAGGAAGTGTTGGTGCAACCCTTCCGCGCCAAGACCGGCACGCGCATGGCGGGTGGCGCGGAACCTGGACTCGACGATTTGCAGCGGACCATTGCGATTGCGCGGCTGATCCTAGGCGACATGAACGTGCAATCGCCGCCCAATCTGGTGGCAGAGGACTATCCGGAACTGCTGGCGGCCGGCATCAACGATTGGGGTGGCATTTCCCCGGTTACGCAGGACTTCATAAATCCCGAAGCGGCATGGCCGCAGATCGCGAAACTTGACGAGCGGACGGGCGCCAGCGGGTTCGTGCTGCGCGAGCGGCTGGCGATTTATCCGGAATTTGCCCGCGACAACCGCTTCGTCGATAATAGACTGGCGGCTCCGCTGAACGCCCAACGGGGCGCCGATTTCTACGCAAAAGAGTCCCTCCCATGCTGACAGAATTAGACCCGAGTTGGCAGGATGTTGAATACGGCCATGCCCTTAACCGCGCGCGCCCCGACGTGGCGCGCATTCTGACCCGCGCCCTCGAAGGCCACGAACTTGGGTTCGATGACGGCGTTGCGCTGGGTTCAGTTGAAGGCGACGATCTTTTGGCGCTGGTAAAGACCGCCGATGAAATGCGACGGCGTGCCGTCGGCGATGCCATCACCTATGTCGTCAATCGCAATCTCAACTTCACCAACATCTGCTTCGTCGGCTGCGCGTTCTGCGGCTTCTCACGTGGCCCCAAAGCGCACGACGCCTATTTCCATTCCACGGACAAGCTGCTGCGAAAATGCCGTGAAGCCGTTGAACTTGGAGCGACAGAAGTCTGCATCCAAGGCGGCCTGCCGCGCGATCTGAACGGGACTTACTACGCGCAGCTCCTCCGCGACATCCACAGCGCATTGCCCGAGCTGCATCTGCATGCGTTTTCGCCCATGGAAATCGCGCATGGGGTGGAGCGTACGGGACTGTCGCTTTCCGAACATCTGCTGTCACTGAAGGAAGCGGGCCTCGGCAGCATTCCGGGCACGGCGGCGGAAATCCTGGACAACGATGTGCGCGAGGAGCTTTCGCCGAACAAGCTGCGCGTGGAACGCTGGATCGAAATCATCAAGACCGCGCATTCGTTGGGCATCCCGTCCACGTCGACAATGATGTACGGACACACGGAGAGCCCGGAGCATTGGGTGCGGCACATGCTGCTGCTGCGCGATATCCAAAAGGAAACCGGCGGCTTCACCGAATTCGTGCCGCTCGGCTTTATTCACACCGAAACGCGGCTGTTCCGCAAAGGCAATGCGCGCGCCGGCCATTCCTTCACCGAAGACCTGATTGTGCATGCGCTCGCACGCGTCCTTCTGAACGGCACGATTCCGAACCTGCAAGTGTCCTGGGTGAAGCTCGGCTTTCATGGCGCGCTCGCGTGCTTGCAGGCGGGGGCGAACGATTTCTCCGGCACGCTCATGGAAGAAAGCATTTCCAAAGCGGCGGGCGCCGATTATGGAGAGAACGTCCTTCCGGGCGAACTTCGCGCGCTGACCCGAAGCATCGGACGCATTCCCGCCGAGCGCACGACCACATACGAAATCCGGCAGATGTTCGCGGCGCCGGACAGTGACGAGCGCCTGCCGGTGGAGCGCATGCCCGCCGCCGGCATTGGCGTCGGGTATTAGATGCGAATTGTGCTTTTGGCGGGCGGTGTCGGCGGGTCCAAACTGGGCCTTGGATTTTACGGCACCATGGATCCGGCCGATCTGACCATCATCACGAATACCGGCGACGACATTGTCATGCACGGCCTGCATGTGTCGCCGGATCCCGACATTATGATGTACACGCTGGCGGGCCTGGTGAACCCCGAGACCGGCTGGGGTTTCGCAGACGAAACCTTTCGGGTCGCGGAAGGTCTTGCGCGATACGGCCGCCCGGTCTGGTTTCAGCTCGGCGATGGCGATCTAGCGACCCATATCCATCGTACGGCAATGCTGAGAGAGGGCGCGACGCTGTCCGAAGCGATGGCCTCAATCCGCACCGCGCTTGGCCTCAAATGCATGATCCTGCCTATGACCGACGCGCCCGTGCCCACCATGCTGGATACCGATGAAGGCCGTATGCATCTGCAGGACTATTTCGTGCGGCGCAAATGCGAGCCCCATTTGAACGGCATCGAATTTTCCGGCGTGGATCGGGCAGAACCAGCGCCGGGCATTGTCGAAAGCCTGCGTGCCGCGGACGCAGTTGTGATCGCGCCTAGTAATCCGCTGATTTCCATCGGACCCATTCTGGCGGTGCGTGGTATTGCCGATGTGCTGCGCGAAATCCGGCAGCGTGTCATTGCTGTTTGTCCGCTCGTCGGCGGCAAATCCCTGAAAGGTCCGTCCGACAAGATGATGATGGAATTGGGCTATGACGTGTCGGCGTCAGGTGTCGCACGGCTCTATCGTGAATACTGCGCCACCTTCGTCATGGATGAAACCGACGCGGATCAGCGGGGTTCGATTGAGGCGCAGGGTATGAAGCCGGTCGCGCTTCAAACGGTCATGCGGAGCACCGAGGACAAGGAAGCCCTCGCGCGCGCGATTTTTCGGCTGGTATGATCCGGCCATGAAGGCCATCCTTATTCCCGTGAAGACGTTCGCCGCATCCAAGAAGCGGCTGGCGGCGCATTATTCACCCGAGGCACGGACCGCGCTCGCCGAGGCTTTGTGCTGGGATTTTTTTAGCGTCGTCGCACAGGTACGCTTGGCAGAGCGCATCTATGTCGCCAGCCAGGAGCCACTTGCCCTGGAATGGGCGCACACGCGCGGATGGCACACCATTCTTGAAACCGAGCAGCTATCCGAAAGTACATCGGTCGATGCCGCATCGCGGTTGTGCGAGCAGCAAGGCGTGACGGCACTGCTGCGCCTTCCCATGGACATGCCAACCGTCACCGCGGACGATATTGACGCGATCCTCGCGGCGGCAGAAGAGGCTCCGTCGGCGGTCATCGTGCCTTCCCGCGACGGCACCGGCACCAACGCATTGCTGCGTTCCCTTCCCAGTCTATTCCCCTCGCACTTCGGGCCGGCCAGTTTCAGGAAGCACTTGGCCGAGGCCGAACGCTGCGGCGCGCACGTTCGCGTAGTGCGCAACGAACGCATCGCGCTGGATATCGACGAGCCCGATGATCTATCGGCACTTGCCCCGATCATCCGCGCCGATTCTGCCGTGGCCGGTTGGATGGCGCAGTATTTTCAATAATTATTTCCGGCCAGTGCCCCCTCCGTCGCGCTTCGCGCGCCACCTCCCCGTAACGGGGGAGGAAATCAGCGGAATAGGTCTTTTTCGGCGGGACGGATGAGATCGCGGCCGCTGCCTTCCAGCGAGGACGCATGCACCCCGCGGATGATGGCGACGGGTATGCGGTCCGATTTGCCCATCACCAGCTCAGCCGCGGAAGCAAGCTCGTCGGCCAGCGCGATGATCGTGGCGTGAAGCATCTTTCCGCTCGCATCCGTGTCGCCGCGATAATCAATCAGCGGGGACAGACCCGCAACGCCGAGCGCAACATTGACCAACCCCTCGCGCCACGCGCGACCGAACGTGTCGGACACGATAACGCCGATGCTGGTTTGGAACGCTGCATCAAGCTTCTGCTTTACTGCTGCCGCCGATGCGTCAGGATCGAGCGGTAGCAGAATTGCGGTCCCGGCGGGTGCATTGGAAAGATCGATCCCCGCATTGGCGCAGACAAATCCGTGCCGCGTTTCGGCGATGATGATGCTGCGCTCCATGCGGACAATCCGTTTGGATTCGCGCAACACCAGCTCGACCGCGCGCGAATCTTTGTCCCAGGCCTTCGCCCAATCCACCGCACGTTGTGACGGGACGACTGTGTCCAGGTGAACAACACGCCCTTCTGCTTTAGAAACGACCTTCTGCGCGACCACGAGAATGTCATTCGATTCAAGCCGGGAATTTTGCGCGGTCAACGAGTCGCCAATCAGCCGGGCCAAGTCGTCGCCGGGTTCGATCTCCGGCAGCCCTGCTAAGGGAAAGATTTGGATCGGATTGCGCACGAAGCCCTTCTACCCAAAACGGGGCTCACGCGGAGCCACGGAGATTCGCGGAGACGGAACAAGGGGAACCACGAAGGCCACAAAGAAGACACGAAGAACACCAAGAGGCTGGCGCGCTTTGCGTGCCGAAAAACCTTTGTGAACTTTGTGTCTCTTAGTGTCCTTTGTGTTACCCTTTTTTCTCTTCTCTGCCGTCGCCGCAGTAACGGCAAACATGCAACCGCGTTGCCGAAACTGCAACGGCATGACACAAGCGCCTAAGAGAGAAAAAGCCATGACCACGGAAAAAATCGCCATCATCGGGGGCGCGGGTGAACTGGGTTTCGGCCTTGCATTGCGCTGGGCGAAAGCGGGCGCGGACATCGTCATCGGCTCGCGCGAGGCGGCAAAGGCAGAAGACGCCGCAACTCGCGTAAAGGCAGTAGTGCCGGATGCGAAGATTTCCGGGGCCGATAATGTTCAGGCCGCGGGCGGCGCCAGCATTGTGGTTCTGGCGGTACCGTTTTCCGCTCAGGCGGGCATTCTGAAGGCCATTAAGCCCGCCCTGAAAAGCGCAATCCTGGTCGATGCGACAGTGCCTTTGGCCGCCACGGTCGGCGGCCGGCCGACGCGCATGCTCGGCGTCTGGGAAGGCTCGGCGGCGCAACAGGCGGCAGGGCTGCTGCCGGGTGTGCCGGTCGTTTCGGCGTTTCACAATATTTCAGCCGAGATGCTGCACGATTTTGCCCTGCAGCTCGATTCCGACATTCTGATTTGCGGAGACGATGGAGCGGCGAAGGAGCGCCTGTCGGCTCTGGTAAAGCTCATTCCGGGTTTGCGTCCGCTGGATGCGGGAGCACTCGAAATGTCCCGTATCGTCGAAAGCATGACGGCGCTGATGATCTCGCTCAATCGCCGCTATAAGACGCACCATTCCGGAATCAGAATTACGGGACTACCTGCTTAATCGTCATTGCGATCGCTTCAAAAGACACCGTCTTTGCGCAAGGTGGCCAGTTCCGCATCCGAGTAATCCAAATCTCGCAGGATGGATTCCGTGTCACCGCCTAAGGCCGGCATAGGATCGAGGCGTTGTGGGCTGTCGGAAAGGTGCAGCGGGCTCGCCAGAACCGGGATGCGCCCCACCGGTGAATCGATTTCCTGAATCATGCCGCGTGCCTGCATTTGCGGGTGCGCCAACACGTCGGCCACGCCGTTCACTTGCCCGTGCGGCAGGCGTACTTTGTCGAGGCGCTTCAGCCACTCTTCGGTGGGCTGCGCCAAGAAAATCGCGATTAGGATTTCGTCCAGTTCTTCACGGTTGGCGCGGCGTGCCGGCGTATCCTTGAAACGCGGATCGGTCAGAAGATCGGGCCGCTCAATCACACCTGTGCAGAAAATCTCCCAATCGGCGGGGCTGGCCACGGCCAAGCCGAAATATTTGCCGTCGCTGGCGAGGTAATGTCCGTAGGGCGTGATGTATTGGTGGCGCAGGCCGTAGCGTTTGGGCTCCTCGCCGCGATGCCAATAATGGTGCGGGAAATAGCCGAGCCATGACGCGGCGGTTTCAAACATGGATATGTCGACGACCTGCCCCTCGCCCGTCTGCGTTCGCTGATACAGGGCCGTCAAAATACCCACGGCCGCATACATGGAAGAAATCAGGTCGGTGACGGAAACGCCGACGCGCGCGGGGCGGTCTTCGAAGCCGGTCGTCATGATAAGACCTGCTTCGCCCTGGATCAGCGCGTCATAGGCTTTCTTGTCGCGATAAGGACCGTCCTGGCCATAGCCGGACAGCGAGCAATAGATCAGGCGCGGATTGGCTTTGCGTAATTCTTCGGCGCCTAGGCCCATGCGCGCCGCCGCGCCGGGCGCAAAATTTTCCAGCACCACATCGACGCGCGTCGCGAGCCGCTGCAGGATTTCACGCGCGGCGGGTTTCTTCACGTCGATGGCAAAGCTTTTCTTGTTAGGCCCAATCCAAACGATGCCGGACGAAAGCCCGTTCACCGCTGTATCCCAGCCGCGGATCACATCGCCGCTGCCCGGCCGTTCGAGCTTGATGACCTCCGCGCCCATGTCGGCGAGGATTTTTGTCGCGTGCGGACCGGAGAGCGAGGTTTCCAGCGCGAGCACGCGCACGCCGTCTAACGCGCGGCGGGGTTGTTTTGGTTCTGTGTCTGGCATTGCGCCCCCTCCGTCTCGCCGCTGCGCGGCAATCCACCTCCCCCGTAACAACGGGGGAGGAAAGTTATTCTTGGACTGTTGGGAAGATGTCGTGGTGGGGGGCGTGGGCTTTCTTCCACACCATCACACTGCGCACGTAGTCCATGACGACCTTGCCTTCCTGCTGGATGCCGCGCGTGCGCACCTTGATGATTCCCCATTGCGGCTTGGATTTGGATTCCCGCTTTTCCAGCACTTCGGATTCCGAATAGAGCGTGTCGCCCGCAAACAGCGGATTGGGCAGCTTGATCTCGTCCCAGCCGAGCGCAAAGCCGTTCTCGCTGACATCGGCCACGCCCATACCCGCAACAATCGCCAGCGTCAGCGTCGAATTGATCAGGCATTTGCCAAATTCTGTTTTCTTGGCGAATTCGTTGTTGAAGTGAATTTGGTTGGTGTTGTTGGTCAGCAGCGTGAACCAGATATTGTCCGCTTCCGTGACCGTGCGCCCGAGACGGCAGCGATACACATCGCCGACTACGAAGTCTTCGAAGTAACGGCCTTCCCAACCTTGTTTGACGACCATGGTAGTCTCCCTAATTAGGACGGTGGAGAGACCGCCCCCTCACCCTGACCCTCTCCCCCAGTGGGGGAGAGGGAATTATGCGATGCCCATTGATTTCGCCAATGCCAAGGTTTGGCGGGCGCGATCGACGATGGGGAAGTCAAGCAATTGTCCCCGGAAAGCAATGGCGCCAAGGCCGCGGTCGCGTGCATCCTCAAAGGCGTTCACCACCGCTTGCGCGTATTCGATTTCTTCCTTGCCCGGTGAGAATGCGGCATTTGCGTCTTCGATCTGTTTGGGATGAATGATGGAAATGCCGCTCATGCCCAGGCGGCGTGCCTGCAGCGCATTCCGCCGCATGCCGTCCATATCGTCCAGATCGACCCACACGCCGTCCACGGCCTGGACTTGCGCCGCCGCCGCCGCCGTCGCGAGGTGCGAGCGGGCGTAGAGCATATCCAACGCTTCGCCTTCGCGCCGCATCGGCAGGTTCATGGCGCGGGAGAAGTCCTCGCCGCCGAACAGAACGCCGATGATGCGCGGCGAGGATGAGGCAATCTGAAACGTGTTGAACAGCCCGATCGGGCTTTCAATGGCGATCAGCAGCTTTACCGAACCTCCCGGCACGTGGCGCGCGACTTCGGCGCGGCCAAGCTCGTCTTCCACCACACGCACCTGCGCGATGGTATCGACTTTGGGAATGACAAGGCCTTCAAGGCCTGGCCGGACGACGGCCTTAATGTCCTGGATAAATCGCTCCGAGCCGACCGCATTGGTGCGGACGTAACGCGCGGGCGTCCGGTAACCCGGCTCGTCCCGCTGCCGTTCGGAAACCATGTCGAACGCGGCGCCGATTTGGATGCGCGCGTTTTCTTTTTCCGCAGCCACCACAGCGTCTTCGATGTCCATCATGATGACATCGACGCCGGTGCCGAGCGCCTTTTCGATCATGCGCGGGCGGTCGCCCGGCACGAACATCCAGGAGCGATAAAGCCGTTTGGGTTGGTCGTTCATAATCTTTTTCTCTCCCCTCGCCCGGTGCGCCGGAACGCACCTGCGTGCTTCGAGGCGTTGCTTCGCAACGCACCTCAGCATGACGAAATATTTAATACGACTTTGGCATGCCGAGTACGTTTTGGCCCAGGAAGGCCAACACCAGATTGTTGTTGATGGGCGCGGTCATAAAAAGCCGCGTCTCGCGGAATTTGCGCTCAACGTCGAACTCGCGTGTGAAGCCATAGCCGCCGTGCGCGTCCAAACAGGCGTTGGCCGCTTCCCAAGACGCCTCGGACGCCAGCAGCTTGGCCATATTGGCTTCCGCGCCGCATTTCTCGCCGGCGTCGAATTTCGCCGCCGCCACATCGCGCATGCAGGCGGCCGCCTCGACATGGGCGTAGGCCTTGGCCAGCGGAAACTGCACACCTTGGTTGGCTCCGATGGGCTTGCCGAAGACCACACGCTCGCTCGCGTATTTCGTGCCTTTATCGACAAACCAGCGCCCGTCGCCGATGGCTTCGGAGGCGATCAGAATGCGCTCGGCGTTCCAGCCATCGATGATGTAGCGAAAGCCTTTGCCCTCCTCACCGATGCGGTTCTCGACGGGGATTTCGACATTCTCAAAAAACAGAATGTTCGTGTGATAGTTGAACATCATGTCCAGCGGCTGAACTTCGAACCGCCCTTTGATGTCGCGCAAATCCAAGATGAAAACCGACAGGCCTTGCGTCTTGTCCGTGAGCTCGTTGTAGGGCGTGGTGCGCGCAAGAAGCAGCATCAGGTCGGACTGCTTCACGCGCGAGATGAAAATCTTCTGGCCGTTGACGATGTACTTGTCGCCCTTGCGCTCGGCCCGCGTTTCGATGCGCGTGGATTCCGATCCGGCATTCGGCTCAGTCACGCCGAAGGCCTGTAGACGAATCTCGCCGCTGGCGATGCCCGGAAGATATCGCTGCTTCTGATCGGCCGACCCATGCCGCAGCAGTGTCCCCATGGTGTACATCTGCGCGTGGCACGCGAGGCCGTTTCCCGGCGAGCGGTTGATCTCTTCCAAAATAATCGCCGCCTCGGCCATGCCGAGTCCCGCGCCGCCATATTCTTCGGGAATGAGACAGCCAAGATAACCGGACTGCGTCAGCGCATCGACAAAAGCCTGCGGATAAGCGCTGGCCTTGTCGATGTCGCGCCAATATTGATCCGGAAAGCCTACGCAAATCTTGCGGATGGCCTCGCGGATCGCATTGCGGTCTTCAACCGACGCCATTCAAAACTCCCCTCGAATTTTAGGAATTCCCCCATGCGTCCAAGAATCGGCGCGCGTCCTCGATAACCGCTTCGGAGGCGGGGACATAGGGAATAACGAGCCGCGTCACACCGGCCTCGCGAAACGGCTCAAGCCGCTCCTTGATCTCTTTGACGGACGTGCCCGGAATGGCCGGCAGCTTGTCCATGTAGTCATCGGTCAAGTGCTGCACGGCGGCTTTGAACCCGCCGGTTTTGAAGGCGTCCTGAATCCGCGTGACTTCGGGTTCGAAGCCTGCTCCGATCAGCATGCCCTTATAGTGGTCGGCAATGTTGTAGAACGCCAGTCCCTGCCGCAGCGTGTCGCGCGCGACAGTGCGATCGGGATGCAGCGAACAGCGCACCTTGGCGATGATTTCGATCATATTGGGGTCGCGTCCGGCCTCGATGGCGCCTTCGCGCACGCGCCCCGCGATCTCCTTGATGGTTTCGGGCGTGCCCATATTGATAAACACGCCGTCGGCAATCTTGCCGGTCAGCCTCGTCATCTGCGGACCAAGGGCCGCGAGATAAATCGGGAATTGCGGATGATCCGGCTTCCAGGACAGCTGGAAACGCTTGCCGGTGTTGTAGATCTCCCCTTCATATTCGACGCGCTCACCGGCTGCCGTCATTTTCACGATATCGATGAATTCGCGCGCTCGGCGCAGCGGCCGGTCGAAGACGCCATTGTGCCACGAGGCTATCGTTTTGTTGGCGACGCCAAGACCGAGCAACAGGCGCCCCCCGGACAAATCCTGCAGCGTTGCCGCTTGCATGCCGAGCGTCACCGCGCTGCGCCCGTAGATGTGATAGATGGCCGTTCCAAGCTTCAGCGTGCTGGTGCGCGCCGCAATCGCAGACAGCAGCACCAGCGGATCGGTGCTGTTGGATTCGCCCTTCCAGAACGCGCCGAACCCTGCCTGCTCGATCAGCGGCGAAAGCTCGACGATGCCCCGAACGGGATAATGGGCCGCTGAATTCAACTCGATATCGTACTGCACTGTTCCTCGTCCTAAAGCCGTCGAAGCAATTTCTTCGCGCTGCTATTATGCCCAATTTTCAACTTTCAGGCTGGGAATGCGCCTGAACTCACGTTCATTGTTGGTGACGAGGACGAGATTGGAAACCAGCGCGTGCGCTGCGATCCAAAGATCGTTCGTTCCGATCAGTTCGCCCCGTTTGGCCAACTTGGCCCGAACTTCGCCGTACATGTCTCCCACTTCGCCCGGAAGCGGCAGCACCGGCAGGAATGCTGTCAGGCGCTCCAGGCCGGAGCGCGCGCGATCCGGTTCCGCATTCTTCATGACCCCGTATACGAGTTCACCATAGGTGATGATCGAAATGGCCGCCTCGCCCATATCGAGCGCCCCTACCCGCGCGACCAGCTCCGCCGGACGTTGCCGCCTCAAAAAAATGCAAATGTCGGTGTCGAAGAGATAACGCGGCGTGGTCATAGACCTTCGCGTTCCCGCGGCGGCCTTGTGTCCTTAATTCCGTCGAAGACGTCTTCCGGCATTTCGTCCAAGACATCGAAAATCTGTGCCATCCCCTGGCGCTTCTTCTTAGGGCTGTCGCGCAACACAATCTCATCGCCCCGGCGGTAGATTTCCACCTCTGGCCCTTCCAGGCGAAAGGCTTTGGGAAGACGCACTGCCTGAGAATTGCCGGACTTGAAGACACGCGCCGTGGCCATCGCACTCACGTATATACAGTGACGTATATACAATAGGATTGCAGCGTTGGACGCGCAAGCCCCGCTTCCACAAGTTCCGGGATTTCCCTTGCGAACCTGCTACAGTCCAGGCAGTAGCGCTTGCCGCTTTCGGAGGAGCCCATGGCAGACGAAAAAATTCCACGCCGCGATTTTCTCAAAGGCGCCGGAGCCGGCGCCGCGGGAGCCGCCCTGGCAACCGCCGCCGCCCTGCCCCAAGCGACGCAAGCCGTTGCCGCGCCCGCGCCAGCCGCAGCCGCCGAGCCGGAAGTCTGGCTGACGCTGACGCCCACCGAGGTCGAATTTATCAAGGCCGCCGCGGATACGATCATCCCGGCCGATGAACTGACCCCGTCGGGCACGGACTGCGGCCTTGCCGTCTTCATCGACCGGCAGCTCGGCGGCGGCTTCGGCAATGGCGCTCGGCTCTATCGCCAGGGACCGTTCCTTCCCGCCAAAGCGGAGCTTGGCTACCAGCTGGCGCTGACGCCGCGGGAATTCTTCCGCGCCGGCATCACCGCGGCCAATGCCTGGTGCGTGAAGACCTACGGCAAGGAGTTCGACCGGCTGACGCCTGCCCAGCGCGAGGAAGCCTTCAAGGCCATGGATTCGGGTAAGGCCGACTTCAACGGCGGTTTCACCTCGGCCTTCTTCTTCGACAATTTGCTGCAGATTTGCATGGAAGGGTTCTTTGCCGACCCGATGTACGGCGGCAACAAAGACAAGGTGGCGTGGAAGATGATCGGCTTCCCCGGCTTGCCAGCCAGCTATCGCGACGAGATCAAGACCTACTTCAACAAAAAATACGACAAGGGCCCGCTGTCGATCGCGGACTTTTCTTAAAGCAGAGGGTGGGCAATGGTTACGAAACTCAAAGAAACCGATGCGGTCGTCATCGGCATGGGCTGGACGGGAAGCATTCTTTCCCGCGAGCTGACCAAAGCCGGATTGAATGTGGTGGGCCTGGAGCGCGGCTCCATGCGCACGCCGCGCGAGGATTTCACGATCCCGCAAATCCGCGACGAGCTGAAATACGGTAATCGCCACGAGCTGTTTCAGGACACGGCGATGGAAACCGTGAGCTTGCGCCACACCACGCGCGACACGGCCTTGCCGCTCCGCCGTTTGGGCTCGTTCCTGCCGGGCAACAATGTGGGCGGCGCGGGTTCGCACTGGAACGGCGCGACATGGCGGCGGCTTGAGGCCGACTACATGGTGCGCTC
The DNA here is from genome assembly GCA_947473475.1 of Alphaproteobacteria bacterium. Lineage (GTDB taxonomy): Bacteria > Pseudomonadota > Alphaproteobacteria > Micropepsales > Micropepsaceae > CAIYRG01. Next base: position 171,330 of record CANJBZ010000001.1, on the reverse strand, counting down.
GCACTACACCCAGAAATACGGCGCCAAGGTCATCCCTGCCGACATGACGGTGCAGGATTTTGGCGTCACCTATGCCGATATGGAGCCCTATTACGACAAGTTCGAACGGCTTTGCGGCATTTCCGGACAAGCCGGAAACCTCCGTGGACAGAAGATTGACGGCGGTAATCCGTTTGAGGGTCCCCGATCCAATCACTATCCCAACAAGCCGCTGGCCCGGGGCCTTTCATCCGTCCTATTTGATGATGCCGCGAAGAAGCTCGGCTATCACCCCTTCCCGCAGCCGTCCGCCAATGCCAGCGAGGCCTATACGAATTTCGAAGGCGCCACGATGGGCCAATGCGTCTATTGCGGCTTCTGCGAACGCTATGGCTGCGAGTCGAACGCGAAGGCATCGCCCAATGTGAACATCCTTCCCGTGCTGATGCCCGATCCGCGTTTCGAATTACGGACGAACGCCTATGTGAAGAAACTCAATTACGACCGCCGCGTCAAAAAAGTGACATCGGTCACCTATATCGATACGCGCACCGGCGAAGAATATGAGCAGCCCGCGGGTATCATCATTCTCGCCGCCTATGTCTTCAACAACACGCTGTTGATGCTCTATTCCGGCATCGGCACGCCCTACGATCCGGTCACCGGACGCGGAACCGTCGGCAAGAATTATTGCTACCAATACACGGGCTCTGGCGTCACCGTGTTCTTCGACGACAAGGAGACCAATCCGTTCATGGCGGCCGGCGCGTTCGGCACCATCATGGACGATTTCAACAGCGACAATTTCGATCACTCAGGACTGGGCTTCATCGGCGGCGGTCACATTTCCGCAGGCCTGTCGAACGGCCGCCCTATCGAAACGCGGCAAGTCCCGCCGGGCACGCCGCGCTGGGGTAAGGACTGGAAAGCAGCAACGGCGAAATATTACCGGCGCTGGTTCACGGTCGCAGGGACGGCGTGCAACTACGCCTATCGCGACAATTATCTCGATCTCGATCCGACTTATAAGGACGCGATCGGCCGCCCGCTGCTCCGCATGACCTTCAACTGGAAGGAAAACGACTACAAGATCGGCGCTTTCCTGAGCCAGAAATCGGCGGAAATCGCGCGCGCGATGAATCCCACCATCATGACACCGCCCCGCTTCCGCACCGGCGATTACGACTCACGGCCCTATCAGTCGACCCACAATACCGGCGGCACAATCATGGGGACCGATCCCAAGACCAGCGTCGTGAACAAATATCTGCAGGCCTGGGACGCGAGCAATCTGTTCATCATGGGCGCCTCCACCTTCCCGCAGAATCAAAGCTACAACCCGACGGGACCGCTGGGAGCCTCTGCCTATTGGTCGGCGAACAAGATCGTGACGGATTACATCAAGAACCCCGGCCCGCTGATGCACGCATAAAGCAGGTTACATGCTTAACCTCTCTGGATCGCCAGACGACCAAGAGCGCGCGCCTCGTTCCATGCGCGCTTCTTGTGGTTCTTTGCTCTTGCCCGGTTGCCCGCGAATTGGCGCGCTTCACATTTGACGAATCGAGTCTCCAGCCGGGAACAACTCCCGCTAGAGCGCAATCCGACGAAGTGGACGCCGGTTCGTCGTTAGATTGCGCGCAAAACCAAGGAATCTAGAGCATGATCCGATTCATTTTGATCGGATCATGCTCTAGATTCCTGGCGAATGATTCGGCGAGCAGGATGAGGCTTTGAGGTGGCGCTTCCATCTGGCCGCCCCGGCCGATGATCGCGGCCCCCCCCCCATCCGCATAGGCGGTGTCCAATAGACGCTGCCACGGACCGCCCTCGCGTTCCGGAATTGTGAAAGTCTGCGCCGCATCGGTTAGATTGAAAGCGAGCAAGTATCGCTGCGGCTCATCGCCGGGTTCGGTTCCACCGAGGGCTGCGGCGAAGGCATTGAGGTCCGATGCCTCCCAATCCGCACCGGTGATTTCGCGGCCGTCGGGATGCAACCACGCCACGTCTTTGCGCCCGAACGGGCCGCCGGAGCGGCCATGGAAAAAACTGCTCCGCTGAAATACGGGATGCGCTTTTCGTAACGCGATCGCCTTGCGCACGAAGCGCAGGAATACCGCGTCGTTCTCTTCAAGCTGCCAATCCATCCAGCTTATCTCGTTGTCCTGGCAATAGGCGTTGTTGTTGCCCCCTTGTGAGTGACCGAGTTCGTCGCCCGCCGTCAGCATCGGCACCCCAACCGAAAACATCAGCGTCGCCATGAAATTGCGCCGGGCCCTCAGACGCCGTGCGCGGATGTCCGGGTTTTCGCTAGGTCCCTCGACACCTTCGTTCCAACTGAGATTGTCTGTCGTACCGTCCGCATTGTTTTCGCCATTTTGCCAGTTGTGTTTGTGCGCGTAACTGACGAGATCGCTCAGCGTGAACCCGTCGTGGGCGGTGATGAAGTTGATGCCGGCAAGCGGTCCCCGGTTGCCGAAGAGGTCGTCGGACCCGGCAAAACGCTGAATCATTTCCGGCGTCACACGGCCATCGCCCCGCCAGAAACGGCGCGCGGTGTTGCGGTAGCGGTCGTTCCATTCGGCGAACGGCGGCGGGAAATTTCCGGTTTGATAGCCGCCGGCGGCCGCGTCCCATGGCTCCGCGATCAGCTTCAGCCGGGAAAGCTCGGAATCGGCGGCCAAACTTTGAAAGAAGGCGGCGTTGCGGTTGAACACGCCGTTTTCGCGTCCGAGCGTCGCGGCAAGATCGAAGCGGAAGCCGTCGGCTCCCGCGCGTGCCCAGTGTCGCAGCGAATCCAGCACAAGCTGTGAAACAGCAGGGTGGAACAGGTTCAGGCTATTTCCGGTCCCGGTGAAATTTTCATAGTAACGGCGATCGTCCGGCCGCAGCGCGTAATAGGACGCATTGTCGATGCCGCGGAAAGAGAGCGTCGGTCCCAGTTCGTCGCCTTCCGCCGTATGATTGAAGACAACATCGAGGATCACTTCCAAGCCGTTTCGATGCAGCGTACCGACCATCTCGCGGAATTCAACCGCCGGTTCACCCGAGGCATAACGTGGTTCCGCGGCAAAGAAATTGAGCGTGTTGTAGCCCCAATAATTGCGCAGACCCGCGCGCGCGAAATGCGGCTCATCCGCTATCGCCTGAACGGGAAGAAGCTCAACGGACGAAACCCCAAGCGAGCGCAGATGCGCGACGACGGGCGGTGCCGACAAGGCTGCGAAGGTTCCGCGAAGCTCCGGCGCCAGATCCTCGCGCCGCATCGTGAAGCCGCGAACATGCAACTCATAGAGAATGGTGTCTTTCCAGGGGACGCCAAGCGCCGCGGACCCCGAAGGCAGACCGGCCGTGACAATACACTTGGGGGTAACCGGCGCACTGTCGCGGTCATCGAAACTCAAATCGCCCTCAGGTGCTCCGACGCGATAGCCGAAATGTTCTGGGGCCAGGCGAAAGCTGCGGTCCAGCGCCCGGGCATAGGGATCGATCAACAGCTTGTTGGGATTGAAGCGGTGCCCCTGACGCGGGTCGTAGGGGCCATGCACGCGAAAGCCGTAGCGCTGCCCCGCCGGTACGCCCCGCACGGCGATATGCCAAATATTGCCCGTCCGCCACAGGCCGGCGCGTTCCAGCTCGCGCGTCCCTTGCTCATCAAAGAGGCAAAGCTCCACTTTTTCGGCATGAGCCGAGAACAATGCGAAGTTCACCCCACCGTCCACCAAACTCGGGCCCAGGGGCTCAGGGCGTCCTGGGGAAATCCGGGGCACATGCATGTGAATTGTCATCAGCTTGCAAGTCTTGAGTTTGTTGAGAAGAATCTTTCAAAGAGTTCAGCTACGGCAAGTCGCAATCGGGTCCATACTGCTTTCCATGCGTTACATGATCAGCCAAATGGCTGGAGTGAGGTCATATGGCAAAGCTACTCGAAACATGGCGCAACTGGTTGTTCCTGCCGCGCGATCAATTCGCGGGTCCGGGATACACGTCCAGTAAAGCTTATATGCGGGAGTGGCGACGTCGCCAGATGGAGGCTCTCCGCGAAGCGCAGTTGAGAAAAGATAGCGCCCAGCAAACTGCGCGCGACCAGGAGCCTGGCCGGAGAAGCTGACGTTTTTCCATCAGTCGTTTTGTCACGAAAACTTCTCAGCCGCTTGTCCGAACCAAATCGTTCGATCATGCGTTCAAGTACGCGAAGGCGGCTTACGTCCTTCAAAAATCCGACATGCGTGTGCGGTAACGTAGCATCGCACGCATAGCCGCCAGAATTGTGCGAAATGGCACGAGTCTTGCTTAGATAAAAATGAATAAGCGGCGGTCAGGGGCTTGGGGGAGACACTGATGGCCTGCCAAGGAGCAGAGCGAATGCGCGTTCTCTACGTCACCTCCGAAGTCTTCCCCTACGCGAAAACCGGCGGCCTCGCCGATGTCTCAGCTGCTCTGCCGGTCGCCCTGAAAGAACTCGGTATCGACATTCGTGTGCTGGTTCCGGGCTATCAACAGGCCTTGGAGCGCGTGCGTGACATCAAGCGGACGATCCCGCTGGGCGACCCGCTCGGATGCGGCGATGTACGATTGCTGGAGACCCATCTGAGCCATTCCGACGTGCCGGTCTGGCTGGTGGATTGCCCCCAACTCTATCTGCGCCCAGGCGGGCTGTATCAATCGCAAGACGGCGCCGAGTGGCTGGACAACGCCCTGCGCTTTGCGTTGCTCAACCATGTTGCAGCGGGTATTGCCAACGAGCCGGGCGGCTGGCGGCCTGACCTGATCCATTGCAACGACTGGCATGCCGGCTTGGTGCCGCTTTTGCTGTCGTCGGAGCAATCGCGTCCTGCCACGCTGCTGACCATTCACAACCTTGCCTATCAGGGCGTCTTCCCAGTTGACGAATTGGCGCGCCTCGATCTGCCGCCTTCGGCGTTTGAGACGATGGAGTTCTACGGGAAGATTTCGTTCCTGAAGACCGGCATGGCGCTGGCAGATGCGATTACGACCGTCAGCCCCAATTACGCCAACGAAATTGTCACCCCGGAATATGGTTGTGGCCTTGAGGGTTTGCTGCAGCATCGGTCTCCGGATCTCAGCGGCATTTTGAACGGCGCCGATTACCGGATCTGGGATCCCAGCACCGATCCACATTTGGTGTGCAACTACTCAAGCCGGTCCTTCGCAGCGAAGGCTGACTGCAAGCGCGCCATTCAGGCAGAGCTTGGACTGAACCCTGTCTCTAATGTCCCGCTGGTCGCTTTCATGAGCCGCCTCGTTCATCAGAAGATGCCCGACGTCGTTCTTGAAGCACTGCCCGATCTGATCGAGGACGGGATGCAATTTGTCCTCGTTGCCGAAGGCGACGCCGGCTATCAGGCAAAGTTCCGCGAACTCGCGGTTCGCTACCCCGGTCAAGTGGCCGTCAAGATTGGCTATGAAGAGGCGCTCGGCCACCGCGTGCTGTCCGGGGCGGACATGCTTCTGCATCCGTCGCGGTTCGAGCCCTGTGGGCTGGTGCCAATCTATGCCATGCGCTACGGGACTATCCCGCTGGTGCGCCGGAGCGGCGGTATGGCCGATACGGTTACGGATGCGACGCCGGAAACCACCCGGGAAGGAACCGCGACGGGCTTCTCCTTCGAGAACCCAACGGCCGATGAACTCACAGTGTGCATACGGCGCGCGGTTTCGCTGTACGGTCAGCCGATTGCATGGCGCCGCCTGCAAAGCGCGGCGATGCGGCAGGATTTTTCCTGGCAGCGCTCCGCGGCGGCCTATGGCGACCTTTATCGGTCGCTTACGGGAACGGCGGCTCTTGAATTGCCGGAACCGGTCATCGTCCAAACCGACGATCTGGAGAAACTCACCGCCTGACAGTCCCGCGCTCCCGATCCCGGCTGCCTGCTTCCGTGCCCGGGTTTTGTGAAATATAAGGCTCCCCGTCGAGGGGACGCTTCACATGGACAATGGTTCGACCGGCCGGGACAGCACGCAGCATCGCGTGCCGCACGAGGATTTGCGCGATCTCTTGCGTGACTTCGAAGCCATGCGGGAAGTCAAGCTGATCGAGAACGCCGATCCGCATCTGGAAATCAGCGCGCTGGCCGAAACGCTCACCATGCGCTTCCCCGGCGAGGAACCGGCGCTGCTGTTCGACAAGATCAAGGGCTATCCGCCGGGCTTCCGCATCCTATCGGGCGCCTCCAATTCCTTCCGCCGCTTGGCGCATATTTACGGATTGCCGACGCCGGAAAAGAAGATCGACATCGTCAAAAGCTTCAAGGCGCGCACGGGCAAAGGACCGGAGACGATTCCGCCAAATATCCTGCCAACGGGACCGATTTTTGAAAACATCCTGCGTGACGACGAGGTGGACATTTTCAAATTTCCGATCCCCTTCGTGCATGAACACGATGGCGGCCGCTACATTGGCACCGAAGATCTGGTCGTCATGCGCGATCCCGACAGCGATTGGGTGAATGTCGGTACGTACCGGATCATCGCGCATTCCAAAAACGAGGTTGGCGTCTGGATTTCTCCGGGCAAGCACGGCCGGCTGATCCGCGAGAAGTATTTCGCCAAGGGCAAACCGTGCCCGGTTCTCATCTCCTGCGGCCAGGACCCGATTTTATTTCTATGCAGCAATGCGGAGTTGCCGCACGGCATGTCGGAATTCGACTACGCGGGCGGCCAGCGTGGGCGTCCCGTCAATGTGGTCTTGAGCGAATTGCACAAGCTGCCGATGCCCGCGGGCGCAGAAATCGTGCTGGAAGGCGAAATGTATGGCGACGAGCTGAGGACGGAGGGGCCGTTCGGCGAGTTCATGGGCTATTACGCCAGCGATGCCAGCAAACAGCCGGTCATCAAGATTCGCCGCATCTACCATCGCAACAACCCAATTCTGACGCTGGCAATTCCATCGCGGCCACCGTCGAATTTCACGGTGGCACGCGCGGTCGTGAAGGCCGCGATGATTTGGGACGAGATCGAAAAAGCGGGCCTGCCGGGTGTGCAGGGCGTGTGGAATCACGAAGCCGGCGCCGGACGTTTGTTCAATGTGATATCGATCAAACAGATGTATGCCGGTCACGCCAAGCAGGCCGGCATGCTCGCCGCCAATTGCCGCTCTGGCGTCTATGCGGGACGCTGGGTCGTGGTGGTCGATGAGGACATCGATCCGTCCAACATTCACGATGTAATCTGGGCCATGTCCACCCGCTGTGATCCGGCGGAATCGATTGAAATCGTCCACAAGCTTTGGAGTACGCCACTGGACCCCATCCTTCGCGGGCCGCCCTATCAAAGCAATCGCGCGGTGGTTGATGCGTGCCGGCCCTGGGGCTGGAAGGATGAATTCCCGCGCGTGGCGGAATCGAGTCCTGAGTTGAAGGACCACGTCATGCAGAAATGGGCGCATCTGTTCCGCAGCGGCGGCGCGGGCTGACGGCGTCGTAACCAATCAAACCTTGGGGCTGATATGAAACTCGCGCGCTTCAACGATGACCGGATCGGTGTCATTCGCGGACAAGACATTGTCGATGTAAGCGAAGCTGCCGATGCTCAACCGGGCGCATGGCCGCCGGTCGCGATGAATCGCCTGATCGCGAACTTTGCGGAATACCGCCCCAAGATCGAGCGTGCCGCGGCCTCCGGCGCCACCGTTCCGCTGTCGGGCGTGAAGCTGCTGACGCCAATTCCCTGGCCGAACAAAGTCATCGCCTATCCCGTGAACTATCACGAGCACGGCTTAGAGATGGGCTCGTCCTATCGCGCCAACAATCAGGGCTTTTTCCTCAAGCCGCCGTCGTCGCTTTCGGGACCGCAGGACCCGATCGTCTTGCCGGTGAACGCGGGCCGCCGGATCGACCACGAATGCGAACTCGCTTTCGTCATCGCCAAGGAAGGGCGCGATATCCCGCGCGAGAAATGGCGCGAATATGTGTTTGGCTATTCCTGCCTGATCGACGCGGTCATCCGCGGCAAGGAAGAGCGCGTGACGCGCAAAGGCTTCGATACGTTCTGCCCCGTCGGACCGTGGATCGTTACCGAGGATGAAATCGGCGAATCAGCGCATTCGCTGCAAGGCCGGCTTTGGGTCAACGGCGAACTCAAGCAAGACGCCAACACGCGCGATCTGGTTCTGGATATTCCCGGAATGATCGAGATGGCGTCGTCCGTGATGACGCTCTACCCCGGCGACATTGTCGCGAGCGGCACGCCGGCTGGCGTTGGCCCCATCAAGCCCGGCGACAAAGTGCGGATCGAATTCGAACGCGTCGGCGAAATGGTGCTGGATGTCATACAGGGTGCGACAGGCGCGCACTCAATTTTCGCGGCGCCACCGACGACGTGACGCTCAACCGGCATTACAGCCGAGCGTCCCTGCGAAGGCGCGCTTATTTCAGCGTAACCAGATAGGCCACGACGTCGTCTGCATCGGCGGCGTTGGCGAAGCCGGAGAAGGGCATGCGGTTGCCTTTCACCTTGCCTTGCGGATCCTTCAGATAGTCGCGCAACGTGGCTTCATCCCAGGTCAGATTCGCGCGCTTCATCGCAGGCGAGTAACGGAAATCTTCCAACGAAGCAGACTTGCGGCCGACAATGCCTTTGAGGCTAGGCCCCAGTGCATCGGGCTTTTCCGTGTGGCAGGCCGCGCAGGCCGGATAAAGCGTCTTGCCGTGATTGGCGTCGGCCGCGAAAGCGGGTGCGCCCGCCATGAGAAGGCTGCCGGCAATGGCGCCAGAAAGCATCAATCGCATTAAAATCTCTCCCTCGACTTTTGTCTGCGCAAGGTCCGTTTAGGTGTGCACCAGCGGACCAGGATTTTTCACATAATCTTTCACGATTTTATCCGCCGTCCAGTACGCCATTGCGCCCAGCGGTCCCGTCGGATTGTAACCATGCTGTTGCGGGAACAGCGATGCACCGGTGATGAAAAGGTTGCTCGCTTCCCAAACCTGGCCGTAGCGATTGGTGACGCTGTTGCCGGGGTTGGTCCCCATCATAGTGCCGCCCGTGTTGTGGGTGGACTGATACGGCACGGTGGTGAAGTTTTTGGGCCGCGGCCGCAATTCGTATGATGTCGGGTTCATCGCTTTCACGGCCATTTCGAGTTTCGACAGTAGGTGGCGCGACATTTTATGGTCGTTTTCCGTACCGTTATAGGTCATGCGCAGCAGCGGCCGGCCGATCGAATCCTTATACGTCGGATCGAGGTCCAGATAGTTCGCGCGGTTGGCGTACACCGACCCTTGCGTGTTGAAATCCATCGCGCCGTAGTACCACTTCACGGTCTGTTTCTTCCATTCCGAACCCCAGGACGGCGTGCCTTCCGGGACGTCGCGCCCGCCGATCGGTGGTGCGGAGCCGCTGCCGCCGACGATGTAGCCGCCGCCGAAGAAGCCAAGACCGGAATGGTCGAAATTCTCGCCGTTGAAATCGTCGAAGGCGACGCGGTCGCCCGGTGAGCCCATGAAGGGGCTCATGATCTTGTCTTCGAAGAAGGCCGTGCCGTTGGCTTCGAACTGGTAGCAGTAGTTCTTGCCGACAAGTCCGCGGCCCGTTTTCGGGTCATAGGGTTCGCCGATGCCCGAATAGAGCATCATGTGCGTATTGCCCATGACGAAGGCCGAGAGAATCACGAAGCCCGCGGGCTGTTCGTATTCCTCGCCGGTCTTCATATCGATGTAGGTGACGCCGGTGACCTTTTTCGCCTGCTTGTCGTAATTGATCTGTTTCACGAAGGCGCGGGTCTTCAGCGTGTATTTCGGATCGCCGCGCAGAACCGGCATCACATGCGTGGTAGGTGTAGCTTTCGCATTGGCTTCGCACGAGGTCCGCCCGCAGAAGCCGCAATATTCGCATTTGCCGAGAGTTACGCCGTAGACATTCACATAGGGCTGAGACGGCGCGGAGAACGGCACCGTGAAAGGGTGGAAACCCACATTCTTTGCCGCATCGCGGAACATCCCGGCGCCGGCCGACGTTTTCAGGGCCGGGGTGGGATATTCGTTCTGGCGCGGCCCTTCGAAAACGTTGCCGCCTTCGATCTTTTGACCGCGCAGATTTCCGGCCTTGCCGGCAACGCCGCAGAGCTTGTCGAATTTGTCAAAATAAGGCTCCAGCTCGTCATAGGTGACGGGCCAATCGGTGATGGTCATGTCGGCGGGAATGGCGCTGGCGCCGTATTTCTGCGTGATCTCGCTGCGGATGCGGAAATCCGTCGGCAGAAACCGCCAATGCAAACCGCCCCAGTGGTTGGTCGTACCGCCGACGCCTTCGCCCGGAAGGAACGCGCCCCAACGGCGGATCGGCAAGGCCATCTGATCGGAATCGTTGCGGAAGGTGACCGTATCGACGGCGTTATCGACCATCAGCTCCTTGCGCGCATTGTAGCGAAGCTCGTCGCGAATGCGCGGCAGAATGTTTTCCTGCTCGGGCCGCTTGTCCGGACCGCGCTCCAGGCCGACCACGGTCAAACCCGCCATGGTCATTTCCTTGGCCATCATGACGCCAGTCAAACCCTGACCGATGACGACGACGTCTACTTCTTTGAGTTTCGTGACCATTGCATTCCCCCTTACGAAAAGTCCGCAATGGATTGCGGTTCGGTGACCGGGTAACGCTTGCCGCGATACGCGTCGATCTTGTCGGCATAAATGGCGGGCAGGCCCGGGAAGCCCAGCATGCGCCAGGAGGCCTTGTTGCGGTTGCCGCCATAGATGGGATCGGCGAAGAACCCTTCCATGTTGATAGTCAGGAGCGCAGTGAAGAACGGCTTGGATTCGAAGCCGTCGAATTCCGCCGTGCCTTTTTCCATCGCGGTCAGCGCTTCGTTGCGCTTGGCCTGATCGAGCCGGTCAAAGGTCTTGCCGTATGTCTTCTCGCACCATGCATTGGCCGCGATCACGCCAGCGACGAAGTACTGATGCGGCGTCAAGGAAAGCTGATAGCCCTGTTCCGGCGTGCCTTTGACGAACGGCCCGGCGCGGTACATGCGGTCCCCGCCGCCCCAGGCGCTGGCGAGCTGGCGGTCGATGAAAACCGGGACGCCGCATTCGCTGCCCGAAGGCGACAGCTCATCCTTGGGGATGATGGTGTCGGCGGCGGCGATGAAGAACTCCGCCTCTTCGGGCGTCAGAACGAGCCAGGTGTCCTGCGTGGCCGGGGTGGCTTGGGAGGCCGCCGTCTCCGCTTTGGGGCTGCACGCAACCAAGCCGGTAGCCGCCGCGGCCACGCTGGCGCCGGTTAGACTGGCGCCTTTCAAGAAGTCGCGCCGCGGAATCGATTCGTCGTTCGCCATAAATCCCTCCCTGCGAGGCGCTTGTGCAGGCCTGCACCCAGCGCCTCGTCCCGGCCGGGAGATTAGTCCGAAATGTCTGCCCAAGCGAGGGGAGGGAACATGATGTCTTATAGGCGTGGTTTTCTTGTCCGATGATATAAGAGCCTAACTTCCCAGCCGGGTCTGACCATGATTGCCTCTTCCGTTTTCCGTAGCGTGATGGTGGTGGCTCTGGCCGCCTTTGTGAGTTCTGAAGCGACAGGCCAGCAAAGAACCGCCGCGCCGAAAAACGTCATCCTGATGATTGCCGATGGCACCGGAGCCAGCGCGATTGCAGCGACCGGCATGTACGCCGGCAAGCTGGGCAAACAGGTTTTCGATGGGCCGGAATGGACCAAGACGTGGTCATCGACCTATCCGTTGCGGACGGGGGAGAACCCAGCGAGCGGCCCTGCTGGTTTGGCGCAGGATCCGAACGCGGTCTACGACCCGGCGAAGAATTGGGACACCACGCCGGTGACCACCACCACGGGCCAGTTTGCCGATCGTTTCGCCGGTTACGCCTGGACGAAGAAAACCGCGCCCGATTCCGCCAACACCATGAGCGCCATCGTCAACGGGCATAAGAGCTACAACAACGCCATCAATGTCGATGGCAACGGGCAGCCGGTGACCACGTTTGCCGAAGTTGAAAGCCGCGCGGGCAAGGCGGTCGGCGTTGTGACGACGGTCGAATTCGCCGATGCCACACCGGCCGCTGGGGCGGGTACACACAATGTTTCACGGGCCGCCCACCAAGCCATTGCCAGCGAGATGCTGAATGCCGGCATCGTCAGCGTCATCATGGGAACGGGTAATCCTAACTATGACAATGACGGGGTCAGGCGCGCTGCACCCGATTATGGCTGGATCGGCGAGAGCGACTGGACCGCGCTGAAAGCGGGCACCCACAAAAGCGGGTTCAAGCTCATCGAAGACAAGGCGGCATTCGACGCGCTGCCGTCAGCGGCCAATCCGCCGCGCAAGCTCATCGGTATTGCGCGCTCTTTCAATGCGACGCAAATGTATCGGCGCGGTGCAGCCCCCGCCAGCGAAACGCCCTATTCCGTGCCACGCAAATCCGATGTCCCCGATCTGCCAACCATGGCGCGGGGCGCGTTGAACATCTTAGACGATGATCCCGATGGCCTGTTTCTGGTCATCGAAGGCGGCGCGGTGGATCGCGCCGAGCACGCCGACAATCTTGGCCGCATGATCGAGGAGAAAACCGAATTCGACAGCGCCGTGGCCGCGGTTTCCGCTTATCTCGACGCCAACACCAACGGCAACAATTGGTCGAACACCCTGGTGATCGTCACCGCCGACCATGACCATCTATTGCTTGGTCCGGATTCCGATACGGTTCCATTCCAGGATTTGACTGACAAGGGTGCTGGCAAAGTGCCCGGCTATAAATGGCAGAGCAACAGCCACAGCAACCGGCTGGTGCCCTTGTACGCGCGCGGGGCAGGGGCTGCTCTGGTCACGGGCTGCGCCCGGAAGAACGATGCATATACGGATGGACAAGGCCGCCATTTCGGCCGCGGCGCCTATCTGGACGAAACGGATATTTTCGCGGTCATGAATGGCACGGGGTGCCGGTAAAGCCACTATTATTTCGGGCGTAACGCCGCTTGCCGCTTTTGCAAAAACGCCCGCACCGCGGGATCGCGCTCCAGCCCGATCGCCTGTTCATAGGCTTCGTTCGCCGCGTCCCGCTTTCCTGCACGCGCCAGAAGATCGGCGCAGGCCGCCCAATAGGGCTGATACCGCCGCAGCCGCTCGTCATCCGCAAGCGCATCGAGTGCCCGAACGCCGGCATCGGCCCCATGCACCTCCGCCAATGCCACCGCGCGGTTGACCGCGACGACCGGAGAATCGCTCAGTGCCGCCAACGCATCGTAAAGTTTGGCGATAGCCTCCCAATCGGCGCGTCCGGTCAGGCGTTTCACCGCATGGGCCGATTGGACAGCGGCCTCGATTTGATACCGCCCCGGCGCGCTCAGACGGCTGGCTTCCAGCAACAGCCGCTCGGCTTCTTCTATCGCCTGCGTATTCCATTGCACGGTATCTTGGTCCGCGAGCGGTATATAAGCGCCATCGGTTGCGCGCCGCGCCGCACGCCGTGCCTCGCAGTGGAGCATCAGTGCAAGAAGCCCCAGCACTTCCGCCTCGTGCGGAAGCAGCGCAGCCACCAGCCTGCCCAGAAACAGAGCTTCCTCGGCGAGATTGCGGCGCCCCGAATCCGTTCCGGCGGCGTCGGGCCAGCCTTCCGCGAAGGCGGCGTAAATCGCGGCAAGCACCGCATCCAAACGGTCCGGCAGATCGGCACGATCCGGGATATGGAACGGAATTCCCGCGTCCTTGATTTTCTGTTTGGCGCGCGTCAGCCGCTGTCCCATGGCCGCCGGTGACACAAGGAAAGCCGACGCGATCGTGGCCGCGTCAAATCCCAGCAGCGTCTGCAGAATCAGCGGCGCGCGAATGGCGGGATCGATGGCCGGGTGCGCGCAGGCGAACATCAGTGCGAGCCGTTCATCGTGAATTTCCGTTTCCGGCGCCGCCGCACCGATCTCGCCCATCAGCAGCTTCAGATGATCGCCCGCGCTATCCGCCGTTTTCCGCCGCCGCGCCATGTCGATGTTCTTTCGCTTGGCGACCGCCATCAGCCAGCCTTCGGGATTGGCAGGCGTCCCGTTCACCGGCCAATCGGAAAGGGCGGCAGCGAAGGCTTCCGACAGCGCGTCCTCGGCGCGCGCGACATCGCCCGTCGATGCGGCCAGAAAGGCGACCAGTTTGCCGTAAGAGCGGCGGGCAACACGCTCCGCCGTCTCACGTGCATCCAGGCCGCTTTCGCTGCCCATTCACATCTCCCAGACGGGGCGCACCTCGATGGTGCCGTGGGCCGCGCCGGGGCAGCGTGCCGCCCAGGAAAGCGCCTCATCCAGATTGGGAACGTCGATCAGATAATAGCCGCCGAGTTGTTCTTTGGTTTCGGCATAGGGGCCGTCCAGCACCTCGGTCTTGCCGCTTCCCGTGCGCACCGTGCTGGCGGTATTCGTCGGCTTCAGGCGGTTGGAGCCCTGCAAAATTCCTGCGGTTTTCATGGCCTGGGTATAGGCGGTATAGGCCCCCATCATCTGGGTGACGGCTTCCTTCGGCGCGGACTGCATGGCCTGCTCGTTGCCATAGATCATAAGCAGATATTGCATGGGTCTTCTCCTCTAGCGTTCGGCGGGCTTCGTGCCTCGCTGTTCCAATGACGCGCGGGGCACGAGCATTTCGACATAGGCCAGTGAATTTTTCCTGCGAAAAAATCGCGTCAGGAAATCGGCTCGCACGGCCAGAGGAACGTCATGAGTTGTTCGACAACCTGCCGGTAAGGTCCGGTCTTCAGGTCGGGCGCTTCTTCGACAATGTCATCGACAGTCTCCCGGATGCGTGCGGCCATGGCGTCCTTTGTGACGCTGGCGGGCAGGCAGACCTTGCGGCTTTTTTCCAAGCCGTCCGCGATGGCCATGATCTGGATCGTGCAGAACGGCGTATCGCTTTTGCATCGCTCGACAAACTGCCCGGCCGTCGCCGGTGCTGCCGCTGGCGCGGCATAAGCACTTGCACCTGCAAGTGCGGCCATAAATGCCAGGAGTTTGACGGCAGCCTTGTGGCTTTGCCGTAAGGCGCTTGGCGCTACTTCGGCAGTTCGCCTTGGGTTGTTCCTATGCCGCATACGTAATTACATAATGCCATGACGTGCTGCGCAAGCGGAGAAATTTTCGTGACGGGCACAGTCCGGCAAGATCAGTGGAAATTGCGGCCCTTGGGCATGACGGTGACTGCAGCAGACGGACGGATTTCGCCGCCGCCACTCAGAAGACCCAAGAGCGGCGTCATATCCTCGAGCGTCTCTGCAAGAATATGCACCACGCCGGATTCGTTCTGGACTTTGCCGCAGACCGCTGTCAGGCGCGCGCCCATCACGATGGGCCGGTATTTCTCGAACACGGGCGGCCAAACGATGATGTTCGCAATGCCGGTTTCGTCTTCGATGGTTATGAAGATGCTTTGCGCGCTGCCCGGCCGCTGACGGACCAGCACCAGACCGGCGACGGTGGTGCGCCGGCCGGTTTTCAGATCGGCGATTTTTTCGCAAGGCAGTATGCGCCGTTGTTCAAATACGCCCCGGAGGAACGACAGCGGATGCGCTTTCACGGAAAGTTGCAGATGCCGGTAATCCTCGATGACCTGCTCGCCCAATTTCATGCGCGGGAGATCGACCTGCGGTTCGTTGTTCTCCAGCGCCGCGCCCACAAACAGAGGCAGATCGTCTTTGTCGCCCACCCGCCGCAGCGCCCGAAATTCCCATAAAGCCTGACGCCGCGAGAGGCCGAGCGAACCAAACGCATCGGCTTCGGCAAGTTTCCGGAGCGCACCCGGCGCAAGCTGCGTGCGCAGCCAGAAATCGCGCAAAGAGCGAATACCTGCTCCACGAACCTGCTCGATGCGTTTCGCGTCTCTTTCGGAAAAGCCGGAAATCTGCCGCAGCCCCAAACGCAGCGCATGTGTGGTCAAGATATCGTCCCGCATTGAGGCATGGCGCGGGTGCAGCACCGCCCGCGCCCCCTCCACCCCCTTCGGGGGCACCTCCCCCGTAACCACGGGGGAGGAAAGAAGGGGCGGCATTCGCAAAATATTTTCCTCCCCCGTGGTTACGGGGGAGGGGGACCGCGAAGCGGTGGAGCGGACGGCGCCGGCCGTGGCCTCTAAAGTGCAATCCCAATTGGAAAAGCTCACATCCACCGCCCGGATTTCCACACCATGTTCGGCCGCGTCGCGCACGATTTGCGCCGGCGCGTAAAATCCCATGGGCTGGCTGTTCAGCAGAGCCGCGGCAAACACGTCGGGATAGTGGCACTTGATCCACGCCGACGCGTAAACCAGCAAAGCGAAGCTCGCGGCGTGGCTTTCCGGAAAGCCATATTCGCCGAAGCCTTCGATCTGATGGAAGCAGTTTTCCGCAAATTCGTGTGGGTAGCCGCGCCTTGTCATGTTGCCAACGAATTTCTCACGAAAGGTCTGGATCGTACCCACCCGCCGGAACGTCGCCATGGCGCGGCGCAGGCGGTCGGCCTCGGCGGGTGCGAATTTCGCCGCTTCGATAGCGACGCGCATCGCCTGCTCCTGAAACAGCGGAACGCCGAGCGTCTTCCGCATCACCTTTTCCAGCTCGTCGGCGGGCCCATGTTCCGGCGAGGGCGCGTGATAGGTCACCTTTTCCTTGCCTTCGCGACGGCGCAAATAGGGATGGACCATGTCGCCCTGAATCGGCCCAGGACGCACAATCGCCACTTCGATAACGAGATCGTAAAATTCCTTAGGTCTAAGGCGCGGCAGCATCGACATTTGCGCCCGGCTTTCCACCTGAAAGGTGCCGACGGAATCCGCGCGGGACAGCATCCGATAAACCGCTTCCTCCTCCTTGGGCATGCTGGCCGTCGTGATGGGCTGGCCGTAATGTTTTTCGATGAAGGCGTAACCCCGGCGCAGGCAGGACAGCATGCCGAGGCCCAGCAAATCGACTTTGAGGATTTTCAGCGCGTCGATGTCATCCTTGTTCCACTCGATGACGGTGCGTTCCTCCATCGCCGCGTTTTCGATGGGCACCAGATCATCCAGCCGCCCTTCGGTAATGACGAAGCCGCCGACATGCTGCGACAGATGGCGGGGAAAATCGATCAACTCACCGGCGAGCGCAATCACTTGCGTCAGGCGCGGATCGTCCGGATTTAGCCCCACGCTTTGCGCGTCTTTTTCGGTTACGCCCGAAGGCGACCAGCCCCACAGCGTGCGTGCCAGCGAAGCCGTGAGGTCTTCGGAAAGACCGAACACCTTGCCCACTTCGCGAATGGCGCTCCGCCCGCGATAGCAGATGGTGGTGGCGGTCAGCGCCGCGCGTTCACGGCCGTATTTTTTGTAGACATATTGGATTACCTCCTCACGCCGTTCGTGTTCGAAATCGACATCGATATCGGGCGGCTCGTTCCGCTCGGCCGAAATGAACCGCTCGAACAGAAGATCGCTGAGCATCGGGTCGACTTCGGTGATGCCAAGGCAGAAACAGAGCGCGGAATTGGCCGCCGAGCCGCGTCCCTGACAGAGAATACCAACGCTTTTGGCGTAGCGGACGATGTCGTGGACGGTGAGAAAATACGGCGCGTAATTCAGCTCGGCGACAAGGGCGAGTTCGTACTTCAACGAATGGTGGATTTTGTCCGGAATACCGCCGGGATAGCGGGTGCGTGCGCCTTCTTCCGCAAAGGCGGCTAACGCATCCTGCGGCGTGGCGAAACCTGCGCGGGTTTCCAGCGGATAAGACGGCTTTAATTCGTCCAGCGAAAAGCGGCAGCTTTCGGCAAAGACTAGCGTCTCTTCGATCGCTCCCGGATAGCGGCGGAACAGGCGGCGCATTTCGAGGGGCGGCTTCAAATGCCTTTCGGCGTTTGCCTCAAGCCGCTTGCCCGCCTGTTCGAGTGTTGCATGTTCGCGGATGCAGGTGACGACATCCTGCAACGGCCGGCGGTCAGGATGGTGATACAGAACGTCATTGATCGCGATGAGCGGCGCCTTCGCTTCGGCGGCCAATGCGGCAAGCCGTTCCAAGCGGCGCGTATCGTCGCCCCGATAAAGCAGCGACGCCGCCAGCCGCACCGGCCCATCCGCCGCCTCACGCAAACGGTGGAGAAATGTAACGGCCCCTTTCCTACCCTCCCTCAAGGGGAGGGTAGGAATTTTGGTAATTACGGCGATGAGATTAAGTCCCCTCGCGCGTTCGAGCAGGTCGTCGAAATAGAGTTCGCATTCGCCTTTTTCGGCGCGTCTTTTGCCGAGGGTGAGCAGGCGCGTCAGGTTCGACCAGCCGGCAAGGCAGTGCGGATAGGCCAGGATGTCCCGCGTGCCGTCCGCGAAAACCAGCCGCGCGCCGGGGAGAAATTGCAGCTCTTTTTCTCTTGCGATCGAATGGGCGCGAACGACACCGGCCACCGTATTGCGGTCGGCAATGCCAATGGCGGCATGCCCCAGCTCTTTGGCTTGCGCCGCCAATTCTTCCGGATGCGAGCCGCCGCGCAGAAAAGAGAAATTGCTGGTGACCGCCAGCTCGGCATAGCCGCTCATGGCAGGAAGCCATGCAGGAACCAGCGTGGGCCCAGTGTTTCGCGGAAGAGGCCGTCGCGATACAGCCACAGCCGCGCGCCGGCGTCCGTTTCGACACGAAAATAATCCCGCGTCAGAGGACGATTTTTGCCGTCACGCCACCACGGGAGCGCGATGCGTTCCGGCCCTTCGACGCGCGCGACATGATGGACGGCGCGCCGCCATTTGAAGCGCACCGGCGGACCATCCGGAACTTCAGCGATCGCTTCGATAGGTTCGGCCCGCTCAAACAACCGCACCGGCCGCATGGCGGCGAGGGTATCGTGCGTTCTAGGCATCACCTCCCCCTTGCGGGGAGATCGAAATTGGGAGCGAGCATCGCGAGCAATTTCGGGTGGGGGTGCCTCTCCGCAACCATCCCCCCACCCGAAATGCCTCGCGGCTGACGCCGCTTCAGCATTTCGACCTCCCCGCAAGGGGGAGGTGATTGGAACCGAAAATTCCTCCGCGTCCGCGGCGGGAATGGCGACACAGGCGTGTTCGGGCACATGCACATCCTGCTCGACCAATCTGAGCACGCGCGTCTCACCCAGCCGCGCCGTCAAACGGTCGATCAGATGCGAAACGGTCTGCCCATCGTCTTCGCCCGCCGCGAAATTCTTCTGCGCCGGAGAGACGGATTGCGTCTCCAGCACCGACACACGAATGCAGTCGAAACCGAATTCGCAATCCCATGACACCGTGGCGAATTTATCCGTAAACAGACGATGCAACCGTACACCGTCACGCAAAGGGCCGCTGGTGCCGATATCCAAACGGAACAAACGCCCGTCCACGCCGAAAACGCTCGCCCTGATGCGGCGGATGCCCTCGCCTCGCTTTTCGAGACTTTCGCACAGCCGCTCCGTCAGGCGGCCAATGATGAGCAACACATCCTCATCGCGGAAAATCGGTTCGGCAAAACCTTGCTCCACGCTCAAGGCGGGCGCCGGCTGCCGCGGGCTGATCGGCTCTTCTTCCGCCCCCAAAGCCTGATCGAGGCGGCGCATGAGATGCGCCCCAAAACGGGCCGTGAGAGGTCCGCGCGGACAGGCCATCAGGTCGGCGATGGTCTTGAGCCCGAGGCGTGACAAACCTTGGCGCGTTTCGAGTGGCAGGCGCAATGCGGCAAGCGGCAAAGGCGCCAAAACCTCGCGCGTTTTGCCGCAAGGGACAATTCGCTCTTTTCCGTGATGGGCCATGGCAAAAGCCGCGCCTACCGTATCGGCAATGCCGATTCGCGTTCTGAATCCAAACCCTGCAAGCCGCTGCGTCAGATCTTGCGCCAGCGCAGCTTCACCGCCGAATAAATGCGCGACGCCGGTTATGTCGAACAGAAGACCGTCCGGCGCATCGAGCCCCACCAGCGGCGTATAGCGTTCGCACCAATCGGCCACAGCCGAAAGCAGCCGGGCGTCTTCTTGCGGCGCTTCGTCAGCGGACATGAGATCGGGAACAATCGCACAGGCATCCGCAAAGCTCATGCCCACGCGCAAGCCCGCGCGCTCGGCCGCATCGTTGAGCGCGATCAGGCGGCGCGCATTTTTGACGGCACCCACTACGACGAGGGGATGGCCGCCCTGTTTACCCGGCTGCCGCGTCAGCCGGTCTGTCGACAAACGGCTGAGCCACAGCGCGAGATAACGCCGGGAGGAAACGCTTTGCATCGTGATCCCACTGCAAAACCCAAGTGCCGCAAGGCCCGCGGCGGTTCTTCGTCAGCGTCAAAGAAAAAGCCGTGCCGCCCAAACCGCCGAATTCATCCGTTGCCCCCGGCGCGCCGGCGATTTGCCAGCGGGTCGCCGCCGCACTCGGTTCGCACCACGGATATTGGCGCAGCAACAACGCCAGGCTGTTTCCTTTTTGCGCTGCCAGGGAGAGACGGCGCGTGGCGGTTAAATCGGCCGCGTCGCCGCGTTCCGCCAATTCACCGATGACCACGGTGATCCCCCGTGTCTTCAACGCCTCTTCCATCGCCCACAGCGCATCCTTCGCCGTTGCCGCGCGGATCAGAAGAAAGCGTTCAGGATCCAGGCCGAATGGCGCGCCCCCCAAGCCGTAAAGCGCTGCGGCTTCGAGAGCGGCAAAGTCCTGCTGGATGAAAACGATGGCGCCTTGTTTCCCGCGCGCCAGGGCTGCCAAAGCAAGAGCAAAGCCCAACACCGCGCCATAATGCGTGGGACCAGCCGGTGTGAGTTCGTGCAGTTCCGACAGCACCAGCCCACCCTTCAGCATGCCATCAGGCGCCCCTAAGGAAATAAACCCTCCCCCGCCGCCCAGGGGATGATCGTTAACCTGTTTACTTATAATCATTTTCTAAATTATGTTCTTATTTCGTTCTCATTGATTCCGCGACTCGCCTTCCCTGTCAAGGCGGCTTGCCGGATGCGCCCGAAGGCAACCTCATCGCCGTTTTCGCTCTTGAGAAAGCAGCGTATGACGTTGTCTATGAAGCAACCTATCGTCCCGATTGGTTCGACGTTCCCGTGAAAGGTTTTTCAATCCTGGCCAGCGAAATTCTGGGACGCGGCGCGTGAACCGGATGGACGCGATCGAATCCGGATCGGCGGAAGCAGCGGCATTCGATGCTTTGCTGGAAGGGCGCCTGAACGATCCCTTTGGCGTTCTCGGGCCGCATGACACGCCGAAGGGGCGCGTGGTGCGCGCGTTTCTTCCAGGGGCGATTGCCGCCGAAATGCGAGGCACAGACGGTGCGCTGATTGCGCCCATGGCCGCTGCGTTGACCCATGGCGGCGTTTTTACGGGCGTTTTGCCGGACGCGCGCCCCTATGTGCTGCACATCCAATGGCCGTCCACCACGCAGGATACCGAAGACTCCTATTCTTTTGGGCCGGTGCTCAGCGATCTGGACATCCATCTGTTTTCCGAAGGTTCGCATTGGGATTTGGCGCATCGTTTCGGCGCCAATGTCATGACCGTCAGCGGCGTCGAAGGCGTGCTGTTTGCGGTATGGGCGCCCAATGCGCAGCGGGTCTCCGTGGTCGGCGATTTCAACAGCTGGGACGGACGGCGGCATATCATGCGCCTGCGTCACAGTGCCGGCGTGTGGGAAATCTTCGTGCCGCGCTTATGCGGCGGCGAACGGTACAAATACGAAATCGTTGGCGTAGATGGCGTTGTGCTGCCGCTGAAAGCCGATCCCTTGGCGAAAGCGACCGAGCACCCGCCGGCAACGGCATCGATCGTCGACACCCCCTGGCATTTTCCCTGGACGGACGATTCCTGGATGGCGCAGCGGCAACAGCTGCAGGCCGCCGATGCGCCGATTTCCATCTACGAGGTTCATGCTGCTTCTTGGCTGCGGCCCGAAGGCGACGCCGCCGGCATCCTGGATTGGCACGGATTGGCGCTGAAGCTCATCCCCTATGTCAGCGCCCCGGGGTTCACGCATATCGAATTCCTGCCGATCATGGAGCATCCCTTCGGCGGATCATGGGGCTATCAGCCGCTCTCGCAATTTGCGCCATCGGCCCGTTTCGGTACGCCGCGGGAATTCGCCCATTTCGTCGATGCCTGCCACCGCGCCAATATCGGCGTGATTCTGGATTGGGTGCCCGGACATTTCCCGATCGACGCGCATGGCCTGGCGCGCTTTGACGGTACGCCGCTGTATGAGCACGGCGACCCGCGCGAGGGATTTCATCACGACTGGAAGACCTACATTTACAATTTGGGCCGCCGCGAAGTGGAAGGCTTCCTGATCGCGAGCGCCGTTTTCTGGCTGCGGCAATTCCACGTCGATGGCCTGCGCGTCGATGCGGTGGCTTCGATGCTGTACCGCGACTACTCGCGCAAAGCCGGCGAATGGGTCCCCAACCAGCATGGCGGGCGGGAAAATCTGGAAGCGGTCAGCTTTCTGCGGCGCATGAACGCAGTGATTTCAGAACGAGCTCCCGGCGCAATCACAATCGCCGAGGAATCGACCGCCTGGCCCGGCGTCAGCGCGCCGGTCCAAAATGGCGGGCTCGGCTTTTCCTACAAGTGGAATATGGGGTGGATGCATGACACGCTCCAATATCTGGCCCAGGACCCCGTACACAGGCGCTGGCACCACAGCGACCTAACCTTCGGCCTGCTCTACGCTTTTTCCGAGCGTTTCGTTTTGCCCCTCTCCCACGATGAGGTTGTCTACGGAAAAGGCTCTATCTACGCCCGCGCCCCCGGCGATTCTTGGCAGAAGCTTGCGAACTTGCGGGCTTATTACGCGTTCATGTGGACGCATCCCGGTAAGAAACTTCTGTTCATGGGCAATGAAATCGGACAGCGGCACGAATGGAGCCATGACGGCGAGGTCGCCTGGGACGTGCTGCAGGAGCACGGTCACGCGGGACTGCAGCGCCTCGTGCGCGATCTGAACCACCTTTATTTCCACGAAATTTCCCTGCACCACGATGCCGACCCGAATGGTTTCCGCTGGATCGTCGGGGACGATGCGGATCAAAGCGTCTATGCCTATGAGCGCCACGCACCGGACCAAGCCCCTTGCGTCGCCATTATCAACATGACCCCGGCGCCGCGCGAAAAGTACCGGATCGGCGTCCCGCTCGCCGGAAGCTGGCGCGAAGTTTTAAACACCGACTCGACATTTTATGGCGGAAGCAATCTCGGCAACAACGGCCTGATCCAGACTGAATCCGTAGCTGCGCATGGGTATGGCCAATCGCTGGTCCTCGTCCTGCCGCCGCTCGCCGCACTTATTCTCAAACCGGAAAGCTGATCCATGCCGCTGTTGTCGAAGCGTCGTGAGGAGGCAGCTGCGCGCCTGCGCAAACTGCCCCATTGTGGGGCGCGGCTTTCGGCGGAAACATCGCATCCGGGACAACACTCTGCCGGATTGAGACGCCATGCGTGAAGATGACCTTCAATCGCTCGCGATAGCGGCGGGGCTCGAACCGCACTGGACCGACGCATCCGGTCATCATCACACCGTGGCGGACGAGACACTGCGTCAAATCCTACGTGCCATCGGCTTTCCCGCCGAAAGCGACTCGCAGATCGCCGCCAGCCGGCGAGCGTTGGAAGACCGCGCCCGCGTACTGCCGCCGGTGCTCACGGCGTGGACCGGCGAAACGCTTCACCTGAAGGGCCATTCGCTCACGGCGCCGGATTCACCGGGTTACTACCAAGTCAACATCGGAGGCGAAGAGCGCACTCTTGCGGTGGCGCCGCCCCGCTGTTTCGGGTTCGATGATTTGAACGGCGACCGCTTCGCGGGAATGAGCGCCCAGCTTTACAGTTTGCGCGGTGGCCACACGGCAGGTTTCGGCGATTTCGCGGCGTTGGCCGAAACCGCGCAGCACGCTGGCGCCCACGGCTTCGACGCCATCGCGGTCAGCCCAACGCACGCGCTGTTTCTGGCGGAGCCAAGGCACAGAAGCCCGTACAGCCCGTCCAGCCGAGTCTTCTACAACCCGCTGTTTGCCGATGCGGCGTTGTTCGGCGCCGGTGCGGCGCAGGATGACGATGCGGACAGTTTGATCGATTGGCCGCACGCCGCGGGAGAAAAGATTGCGCGGCTCCGGCAAGCGTTCGCGCATTTTCAAGATTCGCACGGCCAAGCGGCGTTTCATGCCTTCTGCGAAAAAGGCGGCGAGCGGCTCAAGCGGCACGCCATCTTTGAAAGTTTGGACGCGCACTTCCGCGGTCATGGCCTCACAAACTGGCGCACTTGGCCGCAAGATTATCGCGACGCAAAAAGCAACGCGGTTGCGAAATTTGCACGCGAACACCGCAGCGAGGTGGATTTCCACCTCTTCCTGCAATTTCTCAGCAGCAAGAGCGCCGCCGCCGCCCAACGCGCCGCGCGCCAAGCCGGCATGAAGATCGGCATTATCTCGGACATTGCGACAGGCGCCGATCCTTCCGGCAGCGATTGTTGGGGCGCGCCGGACGACGTGCTGATGGGATTGAGCATCGGCGCACCGCCGGATTATTTCAATGCCGAGGGGCAAGGTTGGGGCGTGACGGCGCTTTCCCCGTACGGCCTGCGCGACAAAGGCTTCGAGCCCTTCACCGCGATGCTGCGCGCCAATATGGAAAATGCCGGCGGCGTGCGCATCGACCATGTGATGAGTCTCATGCGGCTTTGGGTTATTCCCGATGGCGCCAAGCCGTTGCAGGGCGCGTATTTGCGCTACCCCGTGGAAGATTTGCTGCGGCTGGTGTCGCTCGAATCCCATCTCAACCGTGCGGTTGTCATCGGCGAAGACCTTGGCACAGTCCCCTACGGGTTTCGCGACGTGCTGTCCCATCGCGGTCTTGCCGGGATGCAAGTGCTCTGGTTCGAGCGCGACGGCGGTGGATTTATTCCGCGTTGGCGCTGGCGCCGCGAGTCGCTGGCTATGTCCACGACGCACGATTTGCCGACGGTCGCCGGATGGTGGACGGGCACGGACAATGGCTGGCGCGCCAAGGTGTTCAGGGATTTCAACGCCGAGGCGGAAGCGCATGGGCGCGACAATGATCGCCGCGCCCTGTGGCACATGTTTTCGGATGCGGGCTGCGCACATGGCGATCCTCCCGCGCCGGAAAACCCGGACGCGGCGGTCCAAGCGGCGCTTTGCTATATCGGCGGCGCACCTTCACGGCTGGCGTTGTGTGGCATCGAAGATATTCTCGGGCTGACCGAGCAACCCAATCTTCCAAGCACCATCGACGAACACCCAAACTGGCGGCGCCGCTTACCGCCCGGACCGCTGTTCACACCCGAAGCAAGCAAACGCGCCGAGATTTTTCTCAACGCGCGCCGCAGCCCATGACTCCGCGCGTTAACCCCACGTCAGTTCCGGGCGTGTTGAGACATCGCGGCGCGGGCATCCGATGATGCATGCCTGCGGCAACATGCTAAGGTCGGCTGACCGTCAACCGCATTATTCGGGAATTGCTCGTGAATCCGCTCCAGTCTCTCCATCAGCAGGGTCAGGCCGTCTGGCTCGATTTTCTGTCACGCCGTTTCGTCGCCGAAGGAGGCTTGCGCAAACTCGTCGACAATGACGCGCTGACGGGGGTGACCTCGAACCCTGCGATTTTCAAAAAGGCCATCGCCGGAAGCAGCGATTACGATTCCTCGCTGATTGCGTCCGTTCGCGATGCCGACGCCGATGCCATGTCCCTCTACGAAGGGCTTGCGGTTCTGGACATTCAGAACGCCGCCGATGTTCTGAAGCCGGTCTATCTGGCCACGGGACGCGCCGACGGATACGTCAGCCTGGAAGTCTCGCCCTACCTCGCCCACGACACCGAAGGCACCATCGCCGAAGCGCGCCGTCTGTGGACCCGTGTCGGCCGCGAAAACCTGATGATCAAAGTGCCCGCGACCGAAGCGGGCGTGCCGGCCATTCGCCAGCTTCTGTCCGAAGGCATCAACGTCAACATCACGCTGCTGTTCGCGCGCGCCGCCTATGTCGAAGTGGCGCAAGCCTATATCGATGGGCTTGAGCAGTTTGTCAGCGGTGGAGGCGATGCGGCGCGGGTTGCGAGCGTGGCAAGCTTCTTCATCAGCCGTATCGACAGCGCCGTGGACAAACTGATCGACGAACGCTTGGCCACGATGGCGCCCGGGCCGGACCGCGACACGCTTGCCAGTGTCAAAGGCAAGATCGCGATCGCCAATGCGAAATTGGCCTATCAAGACTACAAAGGTTTGTTTGCCGGTCCGCGCTGGGAGAAATTACGCGCCGCCGGTGCGCGCGTGCAGCGCCTCCTATGGGCGAGCACAAGCACCAAAAATCCCGCCTACCGTGACGTGCTCTATGTGGAAGAGCTGATCGGCCCCGATACGGTCAACACGGTGCCGCCGGAGACGCTCGACGCATTCCGCGATCACGGCGAAGTCCGAAACAGTTTGGAAGAGAATGTCGATGCTGCCGATGCCGCTTTGGCGGCGCTATCGCGCTTTGGGATTTCGCTCGATGCGATAACCACGAAACTGACGACGGAAGGTGTGCAGCTTTTCGCGGAAGCCTTCGATGATTTGCTTGCCGCCGTCGAGAAGAGCCGCGTGAAGCAGCTCGGCACGAAACGCAACGCACAAACGCTGCATCTGCCGACGGCCTTGCAACAGGCCGTGACCGCGGCGTCCGAAGAATGGCGCAAAGCCGGTAATATCAGGCGGCTGTGGCGCAAGGACGCCACGCTGTGGACCAGTAACGATGAAGCGAAATGGCTCGGCTGGCTCTCTATCGTGGAAGAGCAGCAGCAGGCGAGCCACACCTTGGCCGGCATTGCAGCGGATGCGCGTGACGCGCGGTTCACGCATGCCGTTCTGTTGGGCATGGGTGGTTCAAGCCTTGGCGCGGAAGTGTTCGCAAACACATTCGGCTTCCAGACAGGCTGCCCGAAGCTGCTTGTTCTCGATTCAACAGACCCTTCGGAAATCAGAGCCATCGAAAGCGCGATCGATCTCGCGCGCACGCTGTTCATCGTCTCCAGCAAATCCGGGAGCACGATTGAACCGAACATCCTGAAAGACTATTTCTTCGCGCGAGTCGAAAGCGCCTTGGGCGCAGGCAAGGCCGGACGGCACTTCATCGCCATCACCGACCCCGGCTCGAAACTCGAAGCCCTCGCACGCACGGAACAGTTCCGCCACATCTGCCTGGGTAAGGCCGACATTGGCGGGCGTTATTCGGTGCTGTCGAATTTCGGCCTCGTGCCGGCCGCCGTCATGGGCGTGGATATCGTGCGGCTGCTGGATTCGGCCATGACCATGGTCCATTCCTGCAGCCCGAACGTCCCCCCTGTCGAAAACCCCGGCGTGATGCTCGGGATTGTTCTGGGCACCCTCGCTCGCGGCGGACGCGACAAGCTGACCGTGATCGCGTCTCCCGAAATCGCCGACATTGGCGCGTGGC
This sequence comes from Alphaproteobacteria bacterium, assembly GCA_947473475.1. Lineage (GTDB taxonomy): Bacteria > Pseudomonadota > Alphaproteobacteria > Micropepsales > Micropepsaceae > CAIYRG01. Next base: position 143,979 of record CANJBZ010000001.1, on the reverse strand, counting down.
TGGAACAGCTCGTCGCCGAATCCACGGGCAAATTGGGCAAAGGCATCATTCCCTTGGACGGCGAAGCAATCGCCGGACCCGGTGCGTATGGGCAGGACCGCGTCTTTGTTCACCTGCGCCTCACGGGCACGTCCGATGTAGCGCAAGACGAAGCCGTTGCGGCATGCGAACAGGCCGGCCATCCCGTTATCCGCATAACACTCGCCGACATTTACGGCTTGGGTCAGGAATTTTTCCGCTGGGAAATTGCAACGGCCGTCGCCGGCGCCATCATCGGGATCAATCCGTTCGATCAGCCCGATGTCGAAGCGAGCAAAGTCAAAACGCGCGAGCTAATGGCCGCCTATGAACAGCAAGGTTCGCTCCCTGCGGAAATTCCTCTCTTCGAAGAGAACGGCATTAAGGTTTTCGCCAATGCCGCTAACGCAAAGGCTTTGCAAGGCGCGGCCACGCTGGAAGCGGTTTTGAAGGCACATCTCGACCGCCTAGGCGAGGGTGATTATTTCGCGCTCCTCGCCTACATCGCGCGGAATGCACAAGCCCAGAACGCGCTCAATGAAATCCGCGCCGACATCCGCGACAGCAAGCGCGTGGCGACTTGTCTGGGTTTCGGGCCGCGCTTTCTGCACTCGACCGGACAGGCGTACAAAGGCGGACCGAACAGCGGTGTTTTTCTCCAGATCACCGCCGACCATGCGACCGACATGCCGGTCCCCGGCAAGAATTACAGCTTTGGCGCGGTCATCGATGCGACAGCCGCAGGCGACTTTGCCGTCCTGAATGACCGAGGCCGCCGTGCCCTGCGTGTACATCTTCCGGCGGACGTTCCGGCCGGCATCGCCAAGCTGAGGAAAGCGATTGTAACGGCGCTGTCATAAACAGGCTCACCCAAGGCTGGGCTGGCACAATTGCCGCCTGAGTGCGTTAATGCTCTCCACCGGGCCGCTGGGCCTGGAAGGGGAACGCAATGCACCAGGTCGAGCCTTATGCTTCGCACATCCATCAGCGATAGACCGGCAAGCAGCGCGGACTTCTTGTCCCGCTTTGCCGCCGTCCGCAGCTTGAGTGAGCGCCTCGTCGCGCCGCTCACGCATGAAGATCAGTGTGTGCAGTCCATGCCGGATGCCAGTCCGGCCAAATGGCACCTCGCGCATACCGCGTGGTTCTTTGAAACTGTTGTGCTGATGCCGCACGGGCGCGGTTACCGCCCGTTCGACGAACGCTTCCAGTATTTGTTCAATTCCTATTACGAAAGCTTGGGCGCCAGGCATCCGCGTCCGCAACGCGGACTTCTGACGCGACCCGGTGTGGATGAGGTTCTCGCGTATCGCCGTCACGTGGATAACGCTGTCGGCGAATTGTTCGAAGCGACGGGCGAAGCAGGTAGGTTGGCATTCGAGCCGTTAGCGGAACTCGGCCTGCATCACGAACAGCAGCATCAAGAGCTACTCCTTACCGATATCAAGCATGCGTTTTCATGCAATCCGCTGCATCCCGTCTATGTGCCATCGCAGCCGGCGGCCGTGCGCGACGCCGTTCCGCTGCGCTGGATCGATTTCGCCGGCGGCATCGTACCGATTGGCCATCAAGGCGAGGATTTCGCGTTCGACAATGAAGGCCCGCGTCATCTCGTTATTCTTAACCCGTACCGCCTTGCCAACCGTCTCGTGACATGCGGCGAATATCTCGCCTTCATAGAGGACGGCGGCTATCGCCGGCCGGAATTTTGGCTGTCGGACGGCTGGGCGCTTGTGCAAGCGCAAGCATGGACCGCGCCGCTCTATTGGACGCACGACGACAGCGCGTGGAGCGTGTTCACCCTAAACGGCATGCAGCCGGTTAAGCCCGATGAACCTGTCGTGCATGTCAGCTTCCACGAAGCCTATGCGTACGCTGCGTGGGCCGGAAAAAGATTGCCTACGGAATTTGAATGGGAAGCGGCAGCGGCGTCCATTCCGGTGAATGGCAATCTGCTCGATCCCACGCGCCCGCATCCGAAAGCAGCAGTCGAAAACCCCGGTCTTCTCCAAATCTATGGCGACGCCTGGGAATGGACGCGTTCCAGCTACGATCCCTATCCCGGATTCAAAGCCCTGGATGGAGCGGTCAGTGAGTACAACGGCAAATTCATGTGCGGCCAACTGGTATTGCGCGGCGGCTCCTGCGCGACTCCCGCCGATCACATCCGCCCGACCTATCGCAATTTCTTTCCCCCGTCCGCGCGTTGGCAGTTTTCCGGCATCCGGCTAGCGGAGGACGCATGAGGATGCGTCCCCGCATTGCCGCGATCGGCACGCGCGCAGCACAGGCCCCAGAGACGGATTACGCGGGCGCGCTGCTCGCCGGGCTGTCCAGCCAGCCCAAATTCATTCCGTGCAAGTTTTTCTACGATGCCGAGGGCTCGCGCCTATTCGAACAGATTTGCACGCTGCCCGAATATTATCCCACGCGCGTGGAGCTCGGGCTGCTGAACAAGCACGCCGCGGAAATGGCTGCGCTGATCGGCCCCGATGCGGAAATCGTCGAGTATGGCGCGGGCGCCGCTGAAAAAATCAGGCCGCTGTTGCGCGCGTTGCACACACCGCAAGCCTATGTGCCTATCGATATTTCAGGGCCTTATTTGCAGGAGATCGCCGAGGGGCTGCGGTCCGATTTTCCCGCGCTCGCCATCCGTCCGTTGGTTGCGGATTTCACGCGCGAGATCGTTTTGCCGCCGTCCGCATCGAGACGGGCCGGATTTTTCCCCGGCTCGACCATCGGCAATTTCGAACCGGAAGAGGCCCGCGCTTTTCTGGCAAAGGCTGCGAGGACGTTACGAGGCGGCGGTCTATTGATTGGCGTGGACTTGGTGAAGGACCCCGCCATCCTTCACGCCGCCTATAACGATCCGTCAGGTGTGACAGCAGCGTTCAACAAAAATCTTCTGGCGCGCGCTAATCGCGAAATCGGGGCGGCTTTCGATCTTACGGCCTTTTCGCACTACGCGATTTACAACCCCGTGCCGCAGCGCATCGAAATGTACTTGATCAGCCGCCGGGCGCAGCGCGTTTCGGTTTGTGGGGAAATGATCGCTTTTTCTGAAGGCGAAGCCATCCACACGGAAAGCTCGCACAAATATACGATCGATGGCTTCCGCACGCTGGCGGTGTCCGCCGGCTTTACACCGCGTGCGGTGTGGCGCGATCCAGAAAACCTATTCAGTATTCACTGGCTGGAAGCGGCCTAAAGGCGGGCGCCCCTATTGACGGCACGCGTCTTGCCACCGGGTAATCCCCACTGATGGCCGAGCACCCATTGGGTGTAGTCGAAGCCACCGGGCGAGAAGGGATTTTCGGACAGCGGCAATCCATCGGCGCATGCGGCTTGACCCGCCGCGAAAGCTTCCTTGATTGGAAGACGAATGACATTCAGCATTAGGACTCCCCAGCCACCCCGGCGAGATCGATGCTGGAGATAACTGAGGTACCGGCGAAACGTTCCTCGCGCTGAACTTAGCCGTTCACGTCCACAGCGGCGCGAATTGCGTGGCGACAACATCCTCGTACCGGGGATTGCCCTTGAGGATGCCGATGTCGCGCGCGAATTGATTCATGCCGCTCACGAACCCTGGCGTGATGGAGGCATCGTAGAACGGCAAGTCGCGACGTATCAGTTCCGCAATCAGAGACGCCTCGGAGGCAGGAAATAATTTCTGCCCAACCTCGGTGGCGCGTTCTGGATTCGCGCGCAGAGCCTTCTGCGTCTTAACGATGGCTCGCACAGCCGCGGCCGCCGTCTCGGGCGCACGGGCGATTAACGCATCGGTCGTCGCGATGGACGCCATTGTGTAGTTGAAGCATGGCTTCGGACCGTCGCCGCGGCGCACGTCGAGCACCACCGTTCCGACGCCGCGCCGTACCGCGACTTCCGCGCCCATGCCGTTGGCCCAAAATCCGTCGATCTTGCGCTCTTCTAGAGCTTTCGCGGCGGTCACGCCGAAATTGACGCCCGCACCTTGGGCGCCAGGGACCGGCGCGATCTTGACCCCATCACGCGCCAGATCGATGCCCGCTTCGATCAGCAACCGGCGCAATCCCATTTCCACCCAAGGGGCAGCGCCAATGCTCTTGCCTTTAACCACCGATACATCGCCGCGCTGTGCGTTCAGGTCCTTATGCATGACGAAGAACCAATACATGCCCTGCGCCTGCGCACAGAGAAGCTTTGCGCCCTGCCATTCCGGAAAAGCGGCGAGCGCCGAATGCGAGGAGCCGCCGACAAAATCCACCGCGCCATCGCGCAATGCGGCATAGGCTTTGTCGACAGGGAAGATCATCTCCAGGGAGACGTCGAGCCCTTCCTCGCGGAAGAAACCCAATTCGATCGCCGCGGCGGCAGGAAAATAGGAATTGGAAATGACGTCGGGAACGGCGAGCTTCATACCTTACGCTCCGCGAGGGAATCGCGCATCCAGACGGCAATCGCGAACAGCGGCGCGTCCTGCTGCTCAAAGCCCATCAGTTGCAAACCGAGCGGCAGGCCTTCGTCTTCCATGACCGGAAGCGAGATCGCGGGTATGCCGAGCATCGAACCGGCAACGGCAAAAATCGGATTGCCTGTCGATGCCAAACCAACCGGCGCCGCGCCCGTCGCGGACAGCGTGATCGCCGCATCGGCGAGCCCTGCAAGCTTCGCGTACCCGGCGCGGGCACGGCTGCGCTCGATCAGGGCGCGGCGGTAATCCTCGATACGCATCGACTCGGCCAATGCCAATCGGTCCAGCATAATCTTGCTGAGGCCGCTCGCGTTCTTGCTGCGATAGGTGTTCAGCGGCCAGCGTGCTTCCCAGGCATTGACCCGGTCGGTGATCGAACGTGCCTTATCGATTTCGCGTTCGACCTCTTCCACCACGTAATTGTTGCTTGCACTGACGATAGCGACACCGGCATCGCGCAACTGTTCTGTGACCGCCTCAAACGCCGCCTTGGCGGAAGCGGATGCCAACTCCCAACCGGCCGTTTCCAGCACGGCCAGCGTTAGGGGCTGTCTGGCATTCGGGCAGGTTTCCGGTCCTGCGAGCCCCGGGTAGCCCGGATCGCCACCCGCGCGCTGCGCAATCACCCAACAGAAATGCCACGCATCTTCCAGACTGGCCGCCAACACACCATCGCAGCTTTGCGAGAAGGCGTCGTGACTGCCGCCGCGATTAATCGCGCCGACGCTGGGCTTGAAACCCACGCAGCCGCAAAAGCTGGCGGGCCGGATGATGGAGCCAACCACCTGCGTACCGAGCGCGGCCGGAAGCATACCGGCTGCTACCGCCGCAGCCGAACCGCTGCTCGATCCACCCGGCGTCCGCGTCTTGTCCCAAGGATTACGCGTGCCGCCAGGGAAGGTGGCGGCGAATTCGGTGGTAACCGTTTTGCCGACAATTACCGCGCCCGCTTCGCGCAAGGCCGCAACGGTGGCCGCGTCACGGCCGGACTGCCAGCCCTGATAAAGCGGCGAGCCCATTTGGGTCGGCATATCGATCGTTTCAACGATGTCCTTGATGCCGACCGGCATGCCGTCGATTTTTGAAAGCGGCTTGCCGTCTTTCCAGCGCGCGGAGGAACGCGCCGCAGCTTCCCGCGCCGCATCCAAATCCATATGCACGAAAGCGCCGACCTCGGGCTCGTGCTCTTTGATGCAGGCGATGCAGGATTCCAGGAAATCGCTCGGCGAATCTTTACCGGAAGCGAACGATGCAAGTTCGGTGTGAAACGGCCACATGCTATTTGCCGCTTTCGTCGTAATAGTGGATTTCATAGAGCATGCAGCCGCCATCCGATTTGAACGGCCCATGAAATGCGCCCGGCGGACGGCAGGCATAGGTGGGGCTCAGGAATTTCTCGCCGCCCTTGCCCTGATCGTCATTGCCGACAATCAGATCGCCGGACAGCAGATAAACCTCTTCCCAATGATCGTGGACGAACGGCGCGGTGGTGAAAGCGCCCGGATCGAAACGCAACAGGCGCGTGCGGCTGCCGCTTTTGTTTCTCTCGCTGATGTCGCTCGCGAGAATCTTCTGCTTGATCCCCGGCGGGTAACCCTCCGGCGTCGCCCAGCCCGCCTCCATATCCAGACGCTGAAATTCCAAATGCGGTTTGTTCATCGGCATGGGGGATATCTCATCTACTTTCCTCCCCCGCCATTGCGGGGGAGGTGGTCGCGCAGCGACCGGAGGGGGCGCGGTCTGAACTCATCCCAGAATTGGAAGGCTTACCACATCATACCCGTGAGCGATCTTGCGGTGGAGCACCGGGTCTTCGAGCTCGAACTCGAACCGCTCCGCCGGACGCAAGCCGCCATGCACCGCCAGCGTTCCGCAGAACATCAGCGTACCCTCGGCAAGCCCGCCTTTGGCATAGCGCCCGATCAGATCGTCCGGATGACGCATCGCGGCAACCGATCCTTCCTGATACAGCACGCGCTGACCGCCGATCACGGCATGGGAGCGCAAGATCAAACTGTCCCAATGCCCAGCCACTTCCGCATAGCGCCAGAACAGCGGCGCGATGGGCTTTTCGCACATCTGCTTTGAGACAGAGACGCCATAAGCCTCGACTTCGCGGTCGGTGTGGTCAGACCCCGTCCCGATCCAAAGCTCACCTAGGGTCTGCAGCAGCACGAATTCGGCTTCGCCCGATGATTGCCCGCCCAGAACTTCGATGACGCTATCCGTGGTCAGCCGCGCGGCAGCGACGCGGTAAAAGATCGGCGTCGTCGCCGGGCGCTTAACGCCAAGCACTTCCAATTCCCTAATGTGCTTTTCGACGGCTTCCGCGTCGCGTCCCGTCCAGCCGGCGATGATCGCCTGCTCGATCGCCACATCGCCGGAGCCGGCTTGCGTGTACCCCATCTGGAGTTTCAGCTGCAGAATGTGCGTTGTCACCGGCGTCCACCCGAAAATTGCACGTCATGCCCGGTTTCGCATGGCGGCAAGCACCCGGTCAAATCGGATGCGATGCTCACGAGACCAAGCCCCGGCCCCGCGGCCGGTGACGCTTCACCGCGCATACTTACGGGCTGAATTTGGCTAGACTGGCCTCATAAGAATAGAGGGAGGCCGCGATGCCAGCGCGCATCAACCACGTCGCCATCACCAGCGACCATTACGCCATGAATGCGCGCTTTTATCAGGCGCTGTTCGGCATGACTCCAGGCAAGCGCACGCTGCCGCCCGCCCGCGCGATTTCGCTGGGCGATGGCTATGTCGGCATGACACATATTCCGCGCCGGGACGGACGCAGCAGCGGGCTGGATCATTTCGGCCTGGAAGTGGACGATCTGGAAGACACGATTGCGCGGATGCAGAAATTCGATCCCGAATTGCAGGCCCTGAAGCGCCCCCCCATCCGGCCCTATGCCGCCTATAGCGCGCACGATCCCGATACCAATATTTTCGACCTGTCGCAGCGCAATATCGGCTTCCAGAAAGACGTCTACGCGGAGAACGACGGTGAAGCTGTGCGCCCCCGCCACATCAGCCATATCGCGCTACGCACGCGCAATGCGGAACGCTGCGCGCAGTTCTATGCGGACGTGTTCGGCCTTTCGCTGCTGAACCGGCAGGAAGGCGATCCGAATTATTATCTGTCGGATGGACGCGTGACGCTCGCCGTCTTTCCGTGGCGGATGAGCGATTATTACGGCATGGACCCGGCACGCACGGGTCTTGACCACATCGGCTTCAAAGTCGAAAGCGTGGACGCCGTGAAGAACGATCTGGAATTTCTGATTGGGGAAAATCCGCACATGCACGGACGGCCGCTCGGGTATGGCTCGGAGGGCCAAGCGCGGCTGCAACTGCTGCAAAAATGCCCGCTCGGCTGCCACCATTTCACGGATATCGAAGGCGTCTGCATCGACGTCGCCAACGGCGGAGCGCAATAATGGCCACTCGGGTCAATCATGTTGCCATCGCGTCCGATCAGTACGCGCTGAACGGAAAGTTTTACGAATCTCTGTTCGGCATGAAGCCGTCCAGCAAGCCGCGGCCCGCGCGCTCGGTTGTGGTGGGCGATGGCTATGTCGGCTTGAATTGCATTCCCCGCCGCGAGGGGCGTTATTCGGGGATGGACCATTTCGGCCTCGAAGTGGACGATCTGGAAGACACGCTGGCGCGCATCAAAAAATTCGATTCCACGCTGGAGGCCGTGAAGCGTCCGCCGATCCGCCCCTATGCCGCCTATAGCGGACACGATCCAGACGTGAACATTTTCGATCTGTCACAGCGGAATATCGGTTTTCAAAAAGACGTCTACGCCGAAAACACCGGCGAGGCTTTGCCCCCGCGCCGCATCAGCCACATCGCGCTGCGCACGCGGCACGCCGAAAAATGCGCCGAGTTCTACGTGGAGGTGTTCGGGCTAAAGGCCGAGAACCGTTTCAATGATGGGAATTTCTATCTCACGGACGGCCGCGTCACGCTGATGATCATTCCCTGGAAGATCACCGACTATTACGCGCAGGACCCGGCGCGCACCGGGCTCGACCATCTCGGCTTCACCGTCGAATCCCTGGAGCAGGTGAAGAAGGACATGGAATTCCTGATCGGCGAAAACCCGCATATGCACGGCCGCCCGCTTGGCTACGGCTCGGAAGGCGAAGCGCGCCTGAAGCTGCTGCAAAAATGCCCGCTCGGTTGTTTCCAGCTCACCGACATCGAAGGCGTCCACATCGACGTCGCGGAGTAATATCCATCACCATGGCCGCCCTCCGTAGCGGCCATCCAGCGGCGAGCGTCCGCGAGCCAATAACTCTTTTGCGCCCGCAGACGCGGGCGCGCTAGGTGGCCGGGTCAGGCCCGGCCATGGTGAGTTTTTATATTAACCCGTCCCGCACACCACGTTGAGCACAGCCTGCCGGCCGCGCGCGACTTGATCGACGGCGCGGTCCATCGCGGCGGGCAGTTCATCGGAGCGGTTTACCGTCTCGCCGTAACCGTCGACCGCTTCCACCGCTTTCTCGAAATGCGTGCCGGGCTCGAAATAGGTCAGCGGCTCGCGATTGCTCTTGGCGGCGTAACCGTCCGGATAGACATCGCGCGTGTTGCGGCGGACGGCGTTCCACATTTCGTTGTTATAGATCACCGTCAGCGTGGGGAGCTTTTCCGCCTTCCCAACATAATGCGCTGGTATCGGATTGGCGAACATGTACGAGCCGTCGCCGATAGCGCAGATCACCAGTTTATCCGGCGCACCCGCCTTCATGCCGAGCGCCGTTCCCAGCCCCCAGCCCAGCGCCCCGCCCTGCCCCAGCGAATAAAAGGTACCGGGCTTGTTGAAATGCATATGCTCCGAAGGCGTCAGTGCTTCCTTGACGACAATGCCGTCTTCGCCCCGCACCTGGTTGATGCAGTGGTTGATCCAGCCCGGATGAATGGGCGAGGAATTCCTCACCTTCTCCAAACTGGTGGCGATCCGAGCGTTCAGCTTGTCGCGCGCTTCCGCCAATTTGCGCCGACGCGACTCAATCCGGGATGACGCCGCCTTTTCCCGCGCCACCAATGCTTCGGACAAAGCGGGCAGGGTCGCGCCGGCGATTCCGGTGATTGCCAGATCGCACGGGAAACCGCGCAACGGATAATTCTCGAAAATCGGATCGGCGCCGATGTGGATGATTTTGCAATCGGGACGCGGCGCTTTGTGCTTGGGCACCCACGGCACATCGGCTTCCAGCACCACAATTACGTCGGCAATATCGAAATAGGCTTCCGGGTTGTTCCCGAGATGCATGGGGCTGTTCCAGGGCATCGACATGTAATGATGCTTGCGCTCGAAGACGGGAATGGCGAATCGTTCCGCCAACGCCGCAAGCTTTGCGACATCGGCTTCCATGCGGCCGGCCGCGCGCGTGATGATGAGCGGAAATTCGGCCGCCGCCAGCATATCGGCGGCGCGGTCGACCGCGTTGGTGTCGGGGAACGCCGGCGACGGCGTCGCGTGGCGCGATGGCGATGAAAAGCGGTAATTGGAAATGGGAGCGGCCAGCGTTTCGCGCGGCAGGGTCATGTAAACCGGCCCCATCGGTTCGGACATCGCGATGTTGAGCGCCCGGTCGACCGCTGTTTCCATCGTCTCGACGTTGGGCAGTTCGTAATCCCATTTGACGAATTCGCGAAGCATGGCGCGCTGATCGCGCATTTCCTGCGGCCAATGAATTTCGCCGCTGCGCATGCCCATCAGCCCGCCTTCTTCGGAATAGGGCGTGCGTCCCGCCGTGAACAGCACGGGGATATTGCCGCGCCAGCCATTGATGATGCCGCAAAGCGCATTGGCCGTGCCGACATTCACATGCACCATCACCGCCTGCGGCCGTCCGGTTTTCAGGTAATAGCCCTGCGCCATGGCGATGGCGACGTTCTCATGCGGCACGGTGATGGGCTTAGGGACTTTGGTGCCGAGCACTTGTGCTTTGGCGTAAGCCTCAATGAGCGGCGCAAAATCGGTGCCAGCATTGGCAAACAGATAATCGATACCTCGGTCCGCCAGCAGCGCGAGGTAAGCGTCGGCAACGGTGCCGGATTCAATGGTCTTTGTGGTCACGAAGGACTCCGCTTCAAGCTTTCAAAAACGGAACGGCAAGACGGATAAAGTCGTCCGCCGCATCCCAGGGCACCAGATGTTTGCAGCCATTGACGATGTGCACATCAAGCTGCGGAAGCTTTTCCTTCAGCAACGTGGCGCGCTCGGCGGCTTTGGCGCGGTCTTCGCGGCCAAAGATCATAAGCAGCGGCATTTTCAATTCGGTCAAACGCTGCCAGAGCGGCGTTTTCGGCTGTTTGGGCGGCGAGGCTTCCGCCGCTTCATTGCGCGCGACAAAGGCCAGGAAGTTCTGTCCGATGCTGCGGGCGTGACGCAGCATCAATTCATCGGGCGTAATCAGCTCGTGGTGGAAGAGATTGGCTTCGAGCAGCTTGCGTGTGTCGTCGATAGTGGGTTCGGCTTGCGCCATACGGCGTTCCAACCGTTGCTGAACAGCACCTTCATTCCCATCGGCTTCGCCGTCGAGCGGCGGCAGAAGGCTTCCCGTTCCCAGCACGACAATATGCGAATAACGCGACGGCTCGGCCAGCGCGAGCTGCACCGCCGGATTGCCGGCCTGAGAATGGCCGACGAGCGCGGCCTGCTTCAGCCCCAGCGCATCCATGAATTTGGGAATGCTGTCGCGCCGATAGGCAGGTGATAAATCGGTGGGCACATCGGAAAGACCGAAGCCGGGCTGGTCGAACGCAATGGCACGGAAACCGGCGCGGGCGAGAGGACCGATATTGCGGATGAAGACATCCGCCGAAGAACCCAGCGATGCGCCATGCAGCAGAATGACCGCGGGACCTTCACCTTCTTCGATGTAGCGCAGCTTCAGCCCATCAACGGTGACGAACTTGTCCTGCATGCGCGTCATGAGAGCGTCGCTCATGCTCATCTCCTCTGGTAGCGTTTGTGCGTTCTTAGCATGTCATGCGCCGTCCGCGCCCCCTCCACCATGCTTCGCATGGTCCTCCTCCCCCGCTGCGCAGGGGAGGAGCCTTACACGATATCCGTCATGCTGAGGCGCTCGCGAAGCGAGCCTCGAAGCACGCAGGCCCTTCCGCTATTCGTCCGTCACGTCGATCCAGTTGCCGTCGGGGTCTGTCATCTGCCATTTGCCGGTCGCGTTCTTCTGGAAGAAGCGTTTGCGCACGTCCGATTCCGGGCCGCCGCCCAGCGGTACCGGCGCCAGATAAGGATTAGCCCCCGCCACTTCGGCCACATGCGCCTTGAAGGCTTCAAGATTTTCCACGTGAAAACCAATGTGGTCCGGTCCTGGGCGCTTGATGGACATGCCTTCAAATGCCGGAATCGACCAGGGCAGGATCGACAACGTCATTCGCCCATCCGTCAGGTGGTAACCCGGCGCCTCGGCCTTGCGATTCACCGGACGTAGCTCGAACACGTCGGCGTAGAACTCCGCGCATTGTTCCGCGTTCGGCGTGCGGATGGCGAACTTGTTGATGTAGCGGTCCTGCGCCCAGCCCTGCTCGGCAATCTCCGCATAGACCTCCTTGCGGGTATCGTCCTTTTTCTGCGCCAGATCGAAGACATTGCCGTCGGGGTCGTGCCCGCTATAAGCCGCGAAGGGCCGCGCGGACGGACGCTTCACGATGTTCGCGGATTTATGTTTCTTCTGCATGCGCTCCAGCACGGGGCCAACATCGTCCACCGCGATGCCGAAATGATCGATGCCACTGATATAACCGTCGCGGCGCGGAATGAGATTGAGCCCGACATAACCATCGCCGCACGTTGCCGCCGAACCGGGGCGGCGGCTCTTGGAGGGCTTCAATCCGAAAACCGCCTGATAGAATTTTTCCAGCGTCGGATAATGCGGGCTGATGATGGCCATGTGATTGAGCTGGGCAAACATGGAACGTCCTTCGATTATTAATGGCTGGGTTGGGCGGCAAGCGCCGCGCGGACCGGCGCGCTGTTGCTCTGCAGACGGGCAAGCGCGAAGCAGGCAATGGCCGCGCAAAGCGGCGGTACCGCGGCAAAGAGAAAAAGCTGCGAGCTTGGCAGGTCTATGCCGATCAGCACGCCGCCGATTACAGGTCCCAAAATCGAGCCGATGCGCCCGACGCCATTTGCCCAGCCGATGCCGTTGGAGCGAATGAACGTCGGATAAAACCGCCCGGCCGCCGCATGAAGATTGGTCTGGCCGCCGATCACCGCGCAGCCCGCACCGAACGTCGCCAGCATCAAAAGCGCCGTCGAACCGCCGGACGAACCGATAAGCGCCACCATCGGAACGCCCAATGCGAAGGCGACGGCGATCGGCCGAATGCTGCCGCGATTGAGGAAGCGGCTGAGGATAAGTCCGCCTGCGATGCCGCCCACCGGGACCAGGACTGTGGCGGTTGCGGCAACGCCGCGCGGCACGCTTGGGCTTTCCAGCACGGTCGGAAGCCATGTCAGCAGGAATTGCAGCGCCATCAAATTGGCCACGTAAACGGCCCAAAGTATCAACGTGAACGCGCCGCGCCCTTGTGCGAACAAATGACCGAGCCGGAAGCCGGTCTTCTGTTCCTCGCGCACAACCAGCCGCACTTGAGTTTGGCCAGCCAGCGCAGGCTCGATCCGGCTTAAGACCTTGACCATGCGGTCGCGGGCTGCGGGATCGAGAGACAGAAACCGGATGGACTCCGGAAGCAGCGCCAGCACGAGTAGCGCGACGAAGATCGGCAGAACCGCGCCGATCAGAAACATCACCTGCCAACCGTACTCCGCAAACAAGAAGGTCGAGATCAGCGCCCCGGACGAGGCGCCCGCCTGATAGCCGATCAGCAGCACCCAAATCGTCGTTGCCTGCACCCGCTTGGGCGAAAATTCCGTACCCAGAGCAATCACCGAGGGCAGTACGCCGCCGACGCCGATACCCGATCCAATCCGTAGCAGGCGCAGCGTTGTAATGTCGGTGGCGTAGATCGTCGCAAAGCTGAACGCGGCGAGCAGAACGCAGCCGGCAACGATGGTGAGCTTGCGCCCGAAGCGATCGCCGAGGATACCCAAAAGCACCGCGCCCAGCATAAGGCCGAGATTACCCGCGCCGAAGACGAGCCCCATCGCCGCGCGCGGGATGTGCCAGTCGCGGATGATGGCGGGCGCCGCGAAACCCGGCGCCTGCGCTTCGAAGCCATCGACGAACATGCACAGCAGCAGCAACGCCCCTAGGCCGATCTGGAATCGGCCAAGCTTCTGGCTTTCGATCACGTCATTGACGTCGATGGTACTTGTGTCGCTCACATAGCCTCGTCGGATGACAATGGAGGCGCTGTCGCCCCCTCCACCGCTACGCGGTCCCCCTCCCCCGCTGCGCTTCGCTCCGCAGGGGAGGAAATCCGAATTATTCGTCGGTGATGTCGAGCCAGTTGCCGTCGATGTCGGTCATCTGCAATTTGCCGGTGGCGTTCTTGCGGAAGAAGTCGCGACGCACGTTCGATTCCGGACTGCCGCCGAGCGGTACCGGTGCAAGATACGGGTTGGCGCCCGCCACTTCCGCCACATGTTTCTGGAACGCGTCCAAATCTTCGACGTGGAAACCTAGATGGTCCGGTCCGGGGCGCTTGATCGACATGCCTTCGAACACCGGAATGGACCAGGGCAGGATCGACAGCGTCATCCGCCCGTCGGTCAAATGATAGCCCGGCGCGTCCGTCTTGCGGTTCACCGTCTGCAGCTCGAACACGTCGGCATAGAACTCGGCGCATTGTTCGGCATTCGGTGTGCGAATCGCGAATTTGTTGATGTAGCGGTCCTGGTGCCAGCCCTTTTCCGCGATCTCGGTGTAGAGGTCCTTGCGGTTGTCTTCCTTCTTCACCGCGAGATCGAACACATTGCCGTCCGGATCGTGCCCGCTATACGCCGCATAGGGGCGCGTAGAGGGGCGCTTCACGACATTGGCTTTCGTGTGCTTCTTCTGCATGCGTTCGAGCACGGTTTCGACATCGTCCACCACCATGCCGAAATGATCGATGCCGCCGACATAGCCGTCGCGGCGCGGAATCAATTGCATGCCGACATAGCCGTCGGATACCAGCGGCGCATCGACGAGTCGAAAGGCCGAATATTTCAGCCCGAACACGGCCTCGTAGAATTTCGAAAGCATATTGTATTGGTGACTAATGATGGCGCAGTGATTGATTTGAGCGAACATTCAACAACTCCAGTTGCAATATAAAAGCGTTGGGCTTCACGCCATGGCGCGGCGAGCGGTCCCCGGCTCGGCTGCGGCTCCGGTCGCCCTGGCGCGGGCGCTGCTCAGCAGCGTGACCCACAAGCTGCCAAAGAACATCGGAATCGACACGAGCAAATACATGGTCTGCAGCGGCCAATGCAGCGCCAGCATAGTGCCGGCGAACATGACGCTGATAATCGAGCCGACGCGCGCCACGCCATGCGCCCAGCTCACGCCGGTGGAGCGCAGATCCGTCGGGTAAAGCGTAGCAGCCAGCGCGGCCAGGGTGATCTGGGTGCCAATGTTGAAGAAGCCGGCGACAAAGATCGTGGAGGACAGCGGGCCGAACGATCCGCCCGCCCAGCCGATCAGCGCGATGAAAACACCGCCCCCGGCAAAGGAACCCGCCAGCACCCGGTAAAAGCCAAACCTATCGGCCAGGAAGCCCAGCGTGATCACGCCCAGCATGCCGCCAAACTGGAGGAACGCGGCGGCGCGCAGAGCCTGCGCTTCGGGCAGTCCCGCTTCTGTCGTGAGTGTCGGCAGCCAGTTGTTCAGGTAATTCAGCGCCAGCGTGTTCATGAAGAGACAAAGCCAGATCAGGATGGTGATCTGTGTGCGGCCCTCCAAGAACAGACGCGCGGGCCGGAACCGGTCCGCGCTCTGTTCGCGTGCCTCCTGACGGAGCACAAAATGGGTATCTCTATCGAAGGTGAGTGCAGGGTTGATTTTGCGCAGGATGGCGATGACGCCCTCGGTACGCCCCTGCACCGTCAAGTGGCGGATGGATTCCGGCAGGAACGCCCACAAGACCACCGCCATCGCCAGGGTCAGTACGGCCGCCGTGTAGAACTGCGCCTGCCAGCCAAAAACCGGAACGATTTGCGAGGCAAGAACGCCGCCCGAGGCCGACCCCATCGCATAGCCGCATCCCATCAGGGTCACCATCGCAGCGCGACGGCGCTTCGGCGCGAATTCATTCACGATGACGACGCCCAGCGGGACAACCGCGCCCAGGCCAAGTCCGGTGAGGAATCGCAGCACCATTAGGACGTTCAGATTGCCGGCGGCGGGAAAAGCGGGCGACAACAGCGCCGAAATCTCAGGCACTTGCGTCACGATCAGCGAAAACAGCGCCACGTATATAACGGTGAAAACCGTCACCAGCTTGCGGCCGAAGCGGTCGGCCAGCGGCCCGATAACAAGCGCACCGATGGCAACGCCCAGAACGCCGAAGGAAAAGACAGTTCTCAGCGCGCCCCGCGCCAAGCTCCAATCATTGGTCAGCGCCGGCGCGACATAGGCGATGGATTGGTTATCGACGCCGTCCAGAAACAGCGTCAGCCACGCCAGCAGCGCGATAAGGCACTGATAAAAACTGACCTTCTGCGAATCGATGATTTCCGCGACGTCGACCGTCCTGGCCATGAAACCGCCTCCCGATTGGACCCTTTGGGCCCCTTTTTCCGCGATCCTACACGGAAAAAATCGGCCTGTCCCGGCGGGTCAAGTGCGGTCGAGGGCGTCTCCGCCGGCGGCAATGCCGTTCAGATACAGCTCCCAAACCAGGAGGTTGCGGCGGCACGCTTCGACCACCAAATCCTCCATGTGCAGGTCGCGCGAAAATTTGGCGATGGTCTGCCAGCCCATGTCGGAGTGCTCGATATCGGCCTGCTCGTGCAGCTCAAAGAAATCGAGCTGTGCATCGTTCAGGCCGAACAGCGCGCCCCAGCGGTGACGCTCCAGACCAAACCAGCCGGACCGGCGGATAATGCCGTCCCCATAACCCGGCACATTGGCGCGCTCGGCACAGGTGTTGGCGACAATTCCCTCCAACCAGTGGCGATTCGCCATCATCCCTTCCCATGCTGACCAAGCGATGAGCGTGCTGTCCAATGTCTTGGCGGCACGGATTTCCTCGAGACTGAGGCCAATGTGCGTCCCGAGCTCCTCCAGAATCTGCCAGTGAGCCTTGCCGTGGCCGTGCTCGTGGTCGGCGATCACCTCCTGCGTGCAGGCGCCGATGATTCTCAACCGCGTGTCCCAGTCCGGACAGTTGGTCGCGACCTTCAGCTTCAACACCGAATTGCGATGCCGGGTGTTCTGCCGGTGCTGGAAGACAAACATCTTCGCGCGGCCGGGCGTCATCGGCTCCGTAAAGAACCGCGTGCGGCGGCAGAAATCGTCCACGACGGCGTCGAGACGGGGCAGGACGGAATCTTGAGAAGCCATGGATTTCCTTAAGACGTTCAGGCCCGGGAGTTCTGACATATTCGCCCCCCTCGGCACAATTCAGCCCCTCTCGAAAACTACCGAACGGAGCAAGACCGTGCCGCTACGGCACGGCCAGTTGTGCCGGGGAGAGTCGCAGAAAGGCGCCGGCGTATTACCCGCGCCTTCCGAAAGGACGCCACATCACATGCCGGATCATGCCAGGATTGGTGACGCGCATCAGAAAACAACAGACGAGCGGCGTCCTAACCAGAACAATTGGCATGCCCATCAGATTTTCGTGGTTAACAGCACCAAGATTATCAAATTGGAACTTGATACAAGCCTGACAATCTTTTCATATAGATGTCGTACTCACAACAGGGTCAACAAATCTAAGGAGCGTCTGAAACAGAATCGAATGGGGGGGCACAACTTTCACTAATCTGAAATGTGAAAGAGTGCCATTCGGTCCGCCACGGGATAGCGAACCAGTCTCGCAGCGGCCTTTTGTTGGCTCACGATGTTCTCTGGGGGGAGAGCTGATGGAGCCCGTCACTCAAGTCGTACTTGACGTTGTAGAGCAGTTTGAGAAGCTGGAAACCTCGGAAGCGGTCTGGAACCACTTCCTTTTGTTTGCGAAGCAGTTTGGCTTTCAGTTCGGCGCGCTTTTCGATCTGCCAGGGCCGCACGAGCGTCTCGAAGAGACAATGGTTTGCCTGTCAGGGCCGGACGGCTGGCCCGAACGCTACTTTGCGCAGGGTTATGTTTCGCGCGACCCGCTTGTGCTGCAGTCCGCCCAATCGCCCGATCCATATATGTGGGGCGAACTCCTGACCAATCCGGCATACAATTCCGGACAAACCCGCATCCTTCATGAGGCTGCGGAATTCGGGATGCAAAATGGCTTCGCCGTACCGATATTGAGCATGCAGTATGGAATGACGCTGGTGACGGTGAGCGGATCCCCAAAGAAGCTTTCCACACGCGATCGCGCCGAGTTGCAACTGGCCGCCATCAGCGCGCACGCGCGTATACGCGAGTTGCACCCGAGGAAACGGCGCCTGCCGCCGCTTCCTCCATTGTCGCCGCGCGAACGCGAATGCCTGGCTTGGTCGGCGGCGGGAAAATCCGATTGGGAAATCGGCGAAATTCTATCGATCAGCGAGCGTACCGCTTACGCGCATATCGAAAATATCCGCCGCAAATATGGCGTAGCGACCCGCCACCAGGCGATCGTTTTCGGACTGCGCTCGGGCGCAATTTACGCATAGTTGGAATTTTTATCGCACGCACGCGCTGCTGCTGACACAAAAATTTCATATAAAAATTAAGGCGCGTTAACCAGTGGACAATGGCTCAGCCATACGGTGAGCCAGCACGCCGGTCCTTTTGCCATCCATGACGATTAGCGAATCGAAAAACATGCAGCCTTCTGTGGCAATTTGGTGCGCTGGCGCACTTGCGTCGCCCATGCTGCCATTCATGGTGACGGCGACCTGCTCCGAAGCTTTCGACTGGTTCACGTGCCACCCCGATCAACCGGCGGCGGCCATCCTCGATTCAGAGAGCCGCGTCATAGGCATCGTGAACCGGCTTCGCTTTCTTGAGCGTTACGCGCAGCGCTATGTGCCGGAACTCTACGGCAGACAATCGATTATGCGACTATCCAACCCGAAGCCAATGGTTGTGGATGAGCGCCTGCTTGTTTTGGAGCTCGCGCAGAGCCTGGTTCTAGAATGGCCGGACGCCCTGCGCGAATGCTTTGTAGTGACCAGCAGAGGCCGCTACCTTGGAATCGGCACAAGTGAGGCTCTCATTCGCTGCAAGGTCGAGATTCTGACCGCGCGCGAGACAGAGCTGCAATCGGCCCTCTTGCGGGCGACCGACGCCAACAAGACCAAGAGCCATTTCCTTGCTTTGATGAGTCATGAGCTGCGGACGCCGCTCAACGCGATCATCGGATTTTCCGACATTCTGACCAGGGAGATGTTCGGACCCTTGGGGGGCGTGCGCTATGTGGATTACGCCAAAGATATTCACGGAGCCGGCCAGCACTTGCTCGCGTTGATCAATGACATTCTTGACCTCTCGAAAGCGGAATCGGGAAATCTCGAACTCTTCCCCGAGCCGATCGATATCGCGGCGCTCTTTGCCGATTGCCTTCGATTGACCTCTGGACGGGCCAAGGATCAACAGGTGCAATGCGAAATTGTGATCCCCGACGATGTTCCAGCACTTAACGGGGATGCATTGCGCATTAAGCAGGTGCTGTTAAATCTGTTGACCAACGCGATCAAATTCACGCCCGCGGGCGGCAGCATCACAATGTCCGCGCAGATCTGCGATGACGGCGGAATGCTGATAGCTGTGCGGGACACTGGGATCGGCATTGCTCCGGATATGATTCCTGCCGCGTTGGAACCATTCCGGCAGATCGAGTCGCCCTTCAGCCGCAATACGGAGGGGACAGGCCTTGGCCTCTCGTTGGTTAAATTGCTGACAGAGCAACACAATGGTCAAGTGACCATCGATAGCGCCATGGGAGTAGGCACAACCGTGAGCCTGCGGTTTCCACCATCCCGCACTATACCGCCGGTGCGGATGACGGGTTAACGACTCGAGCTATAGCTCCGTAGATCGCACGGTAGATTATCCGTTCAACTGGAATATGGAGAAGTTGAGCAGGGTGGCGAATGTCACCCACGCGAACAAGGGCGCCAGGCAAGCGGCGGCAAGCCGGTCCAACCGCCCGAACAAAACAATAGAGGCGCCAATCGTCGCGAGCTGCGGCACAATATTGACCAGTCCCAGCACGGGGCTGTGCGCGGCGAAAAACATCCATGACCAAGCCGCATTCAGCACCAGCATCAGCGCGAACACCCAAACAGCCCTATCGCGTGCCGCAGAATTGGGAAGCCTCAGAATCCGCCAGAACGCAAAACCCATCAGCACGAACAATGTCGTCCAGACAGGCGCGAAGATCCAATTCGGCGGGTTGAACGATGGCTTGATCAGCCCCGCATACCAGGATTGCAAATTCGGATAGGTCGCGATCTGCCCCAGCACCGAAGCAGACGTTACGGACGCAATTGCGATAAGGGCTGCGCGAATTTTTCTGGCGTTCCCGGCCATGGCAATTTTCTCTTCTGGTGGTGAAGCCTCGCCAACATACTTAGCGCGGGAACCATTCAACTCAAGGGATGAATCGTTCGCCGCAGACCGACGCCTGAACTCGAACGTAGGGAACCGTACACACCGAGCCGCGTTATAGTTAAGTTCTTGGACAGCAATGCTTGAGAGCTCCTCCTTGGTGCGCGAGCGTGTGGTCGCGCGTTGAGAGAAAAACCCAGCCATTCTCCCGGCTGGGTTTTTCTCTTTGCGCCTAACCGCGCCCGTCGAAATTCATGCGGGACGGAAAAACCATCGCATCGCGGCTCCCGCATCGCCGGCAGCGGCACTTGCCCGCCGCTTGCTCCAGCGTCTGAAGGCCGCCACCGCGGCGCGCCAGGGTATGGGGATGGGTCCGGTGGGAATGGCCGCACGCCATGCAAAACAGCCACAGCATGCGGCGCGCTTCGAGCGCGTCGACGAGGTAGACGATAGGCTGCGATGGGCCGCGCGGCATAAGAACAATACAAGAACAAACTGCCGGGCGGAGTCGAGAGGTCCGGACCGAAGATGCTGTGGAACCTGAGGGCCTGCCCGCTCTTTTCTCTCGAATGGCTCTGCACGGCGGCGGCAAGGCCGAAAAGGGCAACCCGCCGGCGAGCTCTGCCCTCCACCAAGAGACGACATGGAACCGGCTGCCGCAACGGGACCGTTCACGACGCTCGGTTTACCAAGTGCTCTATCACGAAGAAGGCGGCCACGATCCGATGAGCGCATTCGATGTGGCGCAAACCACGCCCATCGATATCGAGTGCTGATATGCATCGACTCGGCAAGAATTGCCGATGCGCTAGGTAAAAAATTCCTGGCGTTGGGAAAAAAATAACCACCTCGGAAAATTTTTAACCAACAACAGGCAGGAAATGCCGCGAGATTAAATCGGCATAAGTCCTGCTTGTTCATCGTGTCGGAGAGCGGTTCAGCACGCCGCCTCCTGATTCGATGGAGACGTTTATGCCTATCAATTCCGTGGGGCCCAAAATCCCACAGCATTCCTTGTCGGAAGCGATGTCATCGCAGGCGCTTGCCCCGGTCGAGGGAAATTCCGGCAAAGCATCGGCGCGGCCGGGCTTGCAAACACGCGTAACCGCCGGCGCGCCTTTGGTCGGCACAGGCGCACCCAAAATTGCTTCCGCGACGATGGCCAGCCTGCTCGATCTGCAATCGGAACGCGCGCGGCCTACAGCGGACAATGAGCAAGGCGAGACCGAAACCGCACCGCCGCAAAACGCCCGCCGGTTCCACTCCCACCAGGAAGAAATCGACACGCTTATGGGTCTCTACAGCAATTGATGCGCTCTCAGCCGCGGCGCTCAATTGGTCAGCGCGCGAACGGCCTTCGCCACCACGTCCTTCGGCGTCGCATAGAGCGAGGCGACGATCGCATCCACTTCGGCGCCTTTCACCGGATCGACTTCGAGCTCTAATTTCTTAGCGCCGGCAAGGAAGGCGGGATCCTTCATCGTTTCATCGAAGGCCGCGCGCAGAATCGCCTTGCGGTCCGCGGGGATGCCCGGTGGCGCCGTGAACGGGCGAGCCGTGATTTGTGTGGCGAGCAGCAAATCGAGAATCTGGCGTTGCTCTGCCGTCTTCGCCAACTCGCTGGCGAGCGGGACATCGGGCAAATCCGGCCGTCTTGCCGTCCCTGCCTGAATCAGAACGTTGATCTTCTTGTCGCGCAACCAGCTTCCGTAATGGCTTTTGACGGTGCTCCAGGAAAAGCCGCAGAGACCCTGCACCTCGCCGCGCTGCATGGCGAGCGTGATGTCACTGGTGCCGGGAAAGCCGACGGCAAGTTTGATCTTGGCGCCGAAGACGTTCTTGTAGAGCTTGCTGAAATTGTCGGGATCGGCGCCGGCCCCCGAGCCACCGGCGGTGAATTGCTTGGTCATTACGTCGTTCCACGACTTGATGGGCGACGTGTACCAACTGACGCAGACGCTGACCTCTTTGGTGATGCTGCCCAGCCAGCTCAACTTGGTGGCGTCGAAATGCGCCTGACCGAAAAGCGGCGCCACGATCTGCTCGCGGCCGAACGTGCCAATGACGGTACCGTCCTTCGGCGCGACGGAATAGAGATAGTTCACCGCCTTCAGCGAACCGGCCCCCGGCATGTTCTGGGGCACAACGGCCGGATTACCGGGAATGTGCTTACCGAGATGCTGCGCAAGCAGCCGGGCGTACAGATCGTAGCCGCCGCCCGGCGTAAACCCGACAATGACAAAAACGGTGCGGCCCTTATAGAAATCCGCGGGCGCGGCGGCATGCGCGGGCGCCAGCATGGCGCTCGCCGCAAGAAGAGAAGCGAAAAGATGCTTCATCCGGCACTCTCCAGATCGTCAGTCGATTTAGCCCTGGAAGACATAACGCCTTCACAGCCGGACGCAATGACTGGCGCTGGCACTCCCAGTTTGCAAGGTGCGCGCGTTGGGCGACACAAGAAACCCCGCTCCAGGACGGCCTGGGCGGGGCTTCTTGTTTAGGAAACGGGTCCGTATTGCAGGGACCAGATTACGTGAATGGGACGATGGACTGCTTAAAATCTAGCGATTTGGGACGATGATGGTCGTCCCACCCGTTTCGCCCGTACGCCCTCGGTTTCCCTGTTCGCCGGTCGCGCCAGTATCCCCGGTGTTACCGGTGTTGCCAGTGTTGCCAGTGTTGCCAGTGTTGCCAGTGTTGCCCTGCTCTCCAGTAGCTCCGGCCGCGCCGGTATCGCCGGTGGTGCCCTGCGTTCCAACAGCTCCCGTGGAGCCGGCATTTCCCTGATTGCCCTGGTTTCCTTGGGCTCCTGCCGGCCCAGGCGGTCCAGCGACGGGAGCGGGCGTATTGACATTACAGGCACTCAGTCCGAGCGACAAAATCAGCAGTGCGGATGGCATCAGATATTTCATGAAGGTTTTCTCCTGAGGGTTTGGCAAATTTAAATTTCAGTTCCGTCCGCGGCCGGCGCCAGCGTTCTTCTTGTCGTCGTCCGACTTCTTGTCCGCGGCTGTTTTCTGCTCCGCAGCCGCGTCTTGGCCGGTATTCTTCGCTTCGCCTTGGTTGCTGCCGCGGGCTTGGTTGCCTCTTGCGTTGTCCTGAGCGTTGGGTGCGCGAACATTTTCTCGAGCGCGCGCAGGCGCCCGATTGTCTTGGGCATCGGCCTTGCTGTTTTGCGCGGGTGTCTCGCGCCCCTGTGCGGGTTGAGACGGTTGAGCGGCACGGTCGTTTTGCCTGCCTGTCTGGCCGCCGCCATTGCGCCGTTCCGGCACGCTCTGAGATGCCGCATTCTCTTTCGGTGGTGGCGTGTTGGCCACGGCGGCAGGCGGCGCCACCTCCGCATTGCGCCCGGCTTGCGGCTTTTCTTGAGCCGCGCAATTGGCGTCCTGGGTACGATTGCCTCCACGCCCCTGAGCGTCTTGTTGCCCTTGGTTGGGGACGGGCGGCGCGCTGGCTACCGGGGCGTCGCGGTTTTGCCGTGTCGCTTGACCCGCGTCATTCGGACCTTGGTTCCGGTTGCCTCCGCGCCCCTGAGCGTCTTGTTGCGCTTGGTTGGGGCTTTGCCGCGGCGTGCTGGCTACCGGGGCGTCACGGTTTTGCGGCGTTGCTTGACCGGCGTCATTTCCACCTTGGTTACGGTTGCCTCCGCGCCCCTGAGTATCTGGCGCGCCCCGGTCGGGAATCGGCGGCTGCGCGTTCTGATTCACATTGCCTCGGCCGCGTTGTTCGTCCGGTTTGACGTTCGAGGGGATGGGATGCTGTTGGCGTTCGCGCTGTTCGACCTGACGGCCTTCGTTTGCTTGCCTCACCAACGCATTGCGCCCCAGAACATTGCGCGCAGGAACGGGCTGGGACCTCTGCTTCGTGACTTGCTGGAGCCGGTTCTCGTCGATGCTGCGATTGACGACGTAATTGTTGATCGTGATGTAGTTCGTCGTATCTCTGGTCTGGGAAATGAAGCGGCCGTAATCGCGCTGTGGCACCGCATAGTTGCGGAAGTTGCGGTCGCGGAAATGATCCTCGCCGACAAATATCCAGAGAGACAAAAACTGCTCGGCGCCGAAACTGGGTCCGTACCAATCGCGATAGCCGTATTGATTGTCGTAATTGTCGCGATAGCTGCCCTGGCCATAATAATCGTCGTCGGGCGGCATCGGAAACCAGCCGATATTGCCGCCACCCGAACGCCACACGACCCAGGATGGCCCCCACACATAGCCGGGCACCCAAAGCCAGCCTTCGCGCGGATCGGAAACCCAGCGGCCGTAATGATAGGGAATATCGCCCCAACTTTCGTCAGAGACCCACAGCCAGCCATATTCGTTCGTGTTCTCCCAATGCCCATCGTAATAGGGCCGGAAGTCGCGATCGACGCGTGTGGGATGCCACACTTCGCCCCAACGCGGATGGTTGCTCCAGTTGCCGTAAGGCGCGAGCCGGTTGTGGAATTCGTTGTAGCTGATGCTCACGCTGCTTTGCGCAACCGCCGGAACGGCGATGGATGTCGCGAGAAGCGCGGGAATGGCGATGGCGGCCGCGCGAAACGTCGATGCCGTGAGGCGAAACATCTTGTGTATCCTTTTGGTCGAATCCGCGCGCGCCGCCTATGCGGCAGGTCGCATGAGCCTGTTTTCGTCTAGAAAATGCCGGTTATCGGCTTAGCCGGGCAGCGCGGGGACGCGTGTCAATGCGCAATTGGACCGCGCGCATGTAGATGGGACTGTCTTCACAGACACAACGCGCTGCCGCCCCATAAGGCGTAGCCTGAAGAGCATTTCTTTTCGCCGCCCGCCGCGTACAGCCGACAAAACGTGGCGCCACAGCGTTCTGTCACTCGACCGAGTCCCGGCTATTTCGGCGGCAAGCCTCAGCGCCTGGAGCTCGAAGGTTCAGCCGCGTAAAAAGAAGGCGCAAAGGCACCTTGGCTGACGGGACGCTGCATTCGTGATTTGGCTGGTGCCGGCTGCAGGAATCGAACCCGCGACCCCGTGATTACAAATCACGTGCTCTACCAACTGAGCTAAGCCGGCTCCGGGGCAGCGACATACGACGAATGCCCCCTGCGCCGCAATGCGTCCGGGCTCAATCCGGCGCTTTTCCCGCCGGGCCCGGTTGGGCGCCGCTCGGGCTGTGCGTCATGGCGGCGAACAGCGCGTCCAGGTGGGCGGGTGAGCCGGAGAAGAGGCCCCGCGGGGGCGTCCAGTAGCGCATCATGTCGCGGTAGATTTTGTCTTCCTCGGAATGGTTGAGCGCGAGGCCGGCCAAATATTGCAGGCGCAAATCGGTGTCGTGGTTGATGACGGCGTCTTGCAGCCAGGGTTTCAGATCGACGCTGTTGCCGGCATAGGTTGAGAACAGCTCGGCAACCGATTTCATGCCGGCATCGAAAAGCGAACGCTTTACGCGGGCATAATCAGGACGGTCATACCGCGCTTGCAGCGCGTCAAGATCGAACATCGGCGGCTCAAGCTGGCCGACCAGCACAATGTCATAGCCCTTCCCGTCGATATTGTTCGCCCACACCGTGCCATACGGAAACACCGCGAAGAACGTGGCGATTTCGCTTTTCACCGTTGCGGCGTCGCTTTCGTATAGCGGCACCCATTGGGTCACCACCCCGCCCGGATTGAGATGGGCTTTCACCAGCTCGAAATACTCTTTGGAATAAAGCGTCGCGCTGCCCTTGACGAAGGGATGAATGGGATCGGAGGTGATGATGTCGAATTTTTCCGGCGTCGCCGCCACGAAATGGCGCGCGTCGTCGTAGACGATCTGCGTACGTTTATCGTTCATCACGCCGTAATTCTCTTTGGCGAAATAGCGCGTCGAGGCGGGTGGGATCAGCGGCTCCAGTTCGCAGATGACGATGCGGCTGACATTGGGATAGGTGGTGAACGTGCCCGCCGTGACGCCGCCGCCGAAACCGACGATGAGCACCGAGCGCGGGTTCGGATGAATCAATCCCGGCAAATGCCCCAGCATGCGCTGCAGCTTCATGTCGTAGATTTCGGTCGACGCTTCGACCTTGCCCGCGACGTGAAATTGCATTGCGCCGTCGGACCACTGCGACACGGCAATGGACGTGTTGCGCCCTTCCGCCGTGTAGAGGATTTTCGACATGCCGTGCATCGTGGCGATGCGCCGGCCATAGGCGATCAATTCGTCCGGCACGCCGTGAACGCCCCAGGCGAGCAGCCCCGCCAACCCAACCGCAGCACCGGCGGTAAGTTCTAATGTCTGCGTACGCGCGTTCCGCAGCAGCGGAAGCAACGCCACAACGCCGCTGAACGCGGAGACGATCAGCAGCAGACGCTGGGTGTCGCGGGTGCCGATGGAGGGAATGAACACCAGACTGACCAGCAGCGCACCGATGATGGCGCCCGCGGTATTGGCGGCATAGATGCCGCCAACGGTGGCTGCGGAATCTCGTTGGCGCTCCGCCGCTGCCGCAAATGCAAAGGGGAAACTCGCGCCCCAGAACAGCGTCGCCGGAAGGATTGCCCAAATAACGCGCGCCAAATCGATCTGGAACGTGAAGGCGGCATTCGTCGAGAGCTGCGGATCGATCGGCCAGAACGGGAGCTGATCGCTGATAGCGTAGGCGGTCCACGCAATCCCTCCCGCGGCGAGCAATTGGCACCAGCCCAAAGCCGCGCGCGGATTGAGTTCGCGCGCCAGTACCGATGCCGCCCAGGTGCCGAGCGCCAGACCGCCAAGAAAGACCGCAAGGATCAGCGAGAACACGTACACCGTTCCGCCCAGCATCAGGCCCATAAGCCGCGTCCACACCACCTCCGCGCCGAGCGCGACCGCGCCGGATAAAGCGATCGTGGCGTAGAGCGTCCAGGGGGGCGGAACAGGCGTCACAACATCGCCGACGCTGACATGCTCTCGCATCGAAAGAGACTTTGGCGTTCGCCGTGCCAGCAACAGGCTTGCTGCCGCGACGGCGAAATTCAGCGCGGCGGCGGCGTACGTGGCGATAGTTACGTCATAGACGCGCAGCAGGAAAAATCCCGCCACCAGGCAGCCGGTGACCGCGCCCAGCGTATTGGCACCATAAAGCAGCCCCCACCAGGAGACGCCGCGCCCGTCACTTTCGATCCAGCGCGCCATGGCCGGAAGCGAAGCGCCCATCAACACCGTCGGCGGCAGCAGGCAAACCCCGGCGACGACGCCGCGCAGCAGAATACCGGCGAATCCGCCTTGCGGCCCGGCGAGATAAGCGTGGCCGATTAGCGGGATGAGGACAAGCTCGAGAAGCCCGAGCAGACCTATGAGGGCTTCGATACTTGCGTAGAGAGCGAGTGGGTGGAGAGGCCTCCCACCCGAAGCACCCGAATAAGATTCGGGTGCTTCGGCCTCCCCGCGTGGGGGGAGGCGATATATGGAGCTTACGCCCTCGCCCCCTCCGGCGCTTCGCGCCACCTCCCCCGCACGCGGGGGAAGAAAAAAGCGCGGGAGAAGGAGACTGCCGAGGCAGAGGCCGCCCATGAAGGTGGCGAGAAGAAATGCCAGGGACACCGCGCTCGCGCCGATGGCGAGTTCGAGAAGCTGATACCAGACGATCTCGTAAATCAGCGCCGACGCGCCGCTCGCCGCAAACAGCAAAAGCAGCAGCGGCAGAAAACGCGAAGGCGCGGAAACTGACCTTTCCGCGCCTTCGCTCATTCCAATACCTCGAATGAGGCGGATTATTCCGCCGGAGCCGGCTGAGCCGCCGCGACCGTAGAAGCCAAATGCGATGCCCGCATAGGACGCAGGACAATGATGGCCATCAGCGCCGCCAGCAGGTCCATCACCGCGGCCACCCAGAACACCGAACTCCAAGTCCCGCTGGCCGCCACCAGATAGGCAGCGAGCGGTCCCCCGAAAATTGCAGCCGTTCCCTTTGCCGTATACAGAAGACCAGCGTTGGTCGCCGCAAATTTCGGACCGAACGCGTCAGTACAGGTCGCCGGGAACAGAGAGTAGATCTCGCCCCAGGTGAAATAGATCGCGCCGAACAGCAGAATGAAGGCGGTCGGCTCATGGCCGAACGCGGTCAATCCCCACATCGCCGCCGCACCGCCAGCGAAGGCGATGAACATCGTCGGCTCGCGGCCGATATTGTCCGAAACCCAACCGAAAAAGGGGCGCGCCACACCGTTGAGGATGTTGTCGAAGATGCCGGCCAGCACCAGCGTCGTGCCCGCGATGCCCAGGAAGACAATCTGCATCTTGTCCAGCCCGAAGTCGCGGGCAATCGAGCCAAGTTGCGCCGTCGCCATCAGGCCGCCTGCCGCCACCATGGTAAACATCAAATACAGCACCCAGAACAGCGGCGTGCGCAGCATCTCGCCGGGCGTGAAGCTGCGCGACGACTGCCTTATGCCCTTCTTGGCCGGTGCCTGGACTTGGCCTGGGGCCGGGGCCTTAAGGAACGGCGCCAGGCAAAGAATGATGAGGCCCTGAGCAAGGCCAAAATAGAGAAACGTCGCCTTATAGCCATACGCCTCTATGGAGCTGATGATCGGAACAACTGTGGCCGCTGCGCCCGCGCCGAACCCGCCGGCGGTCAGTCCGGCCGCTAACCCGCGCCGGTCGGCGAACCACTTCAGCGCGTTGCCCACACAGGTGCCGTACACGCAACCTGCGCCAATACCCGAAACGATCGCACCCATGTAAAGCATCGGAAGTGACGATGCGATGGAGTTCAAACTCCAGCCGAGAGCAACAATGATGCCGCCCGCGATGACCACGATGCGCGGCCCAAATTTATCGACGAACCAGCCCTCGATCGGGATAAGCCAAGTTTCAGTGAGGACGAAAAGGCTGAAAGCGATCTGAATTCCGGCGCGGCCCCAATGATTCGCGTCGTCCATAGGCTCGACGAAATAAGTCCAGCCGTACTGGAGATTGGCGATCATCACCATGCAGATGATGCCGACAACGAGCTGAAACCAGCGATTGGTAGGCGCTGTCTGCGCCGAAGCCTGAACCGACATCTGTTTGTCTATGCTCCCAACGCCGTCTTTTGCGGCACTTGCAATTTTTTACACCCTTACACGAATGCCGTCTTGCTTGTCATGTACACGCTGCTGTCAGTCCCTCGCATTATGCAGGCACTCACATCGAGGGCGAAGATGGCCGGCAGATTCCGTTTGCTTTTGGCCAAAGGGCTCTGGCATACCGTATACCAGAATGAATTCTCGCGATCCCCAATTGCACACGGCTTCGGTCGTGGTTTCTGCTGAAAACCATTCAGCTTCAACCTCTTATGGTTTCGGATCGACGCAGGCTTTGGCCCCGATCGCAACCCTGCCGAGCTTCAAAAACCAAGCCTATGCCCGGCTGAAGAACCTCATCGTCTCCATGGATATCTACCGAAGCCGGGACGACATCCGGCTGGATGAGCGTAAGCTTGCCGGTGAATTCGGGGTCAGCCGTACGCCAGTGCGGGAGGCTTTGGCGCAACTGGAACGTGAGGGGTTTGTCCGCTCGGTCCCGAGGCGTGGCATTTACATAGCGCGCAAGACCAAACGCGAAGCCATCGAAATGATCACCGCGTGGGCGGCGCTTGAAGGCATGGCCGCGCGGCTGGCGACGGAAAATGCGACGCCCGACGAAGTTGCCGCATTGCGCCGCATGTTCACCACTTTCGAAGGTGGCGAAGTACAGGCCAAGCTGGACGAGTATTCCGAAGTGAATATCGAGTTTCATCAGGCCATCATCCGCATGAGCCACAACCGCGTGCTCATCGACATGGCCGAAAATCTGTTCACCCATATGCGCATGATCCGGCGCAAAACCATCGGCGAGATGGACCGCGCCGATAGATCCATCCACGATCACATGAACATCATCGAAGCCTTGGAAGCGCGCAACTCCGAGCGAGCCGAACAGCTCACCCGCGAGCACGCAATGGGTTTGGCCCAGCACGTGGCGCGGCATGCCGACTATTTAGATTGAGCTTTTACGTCTAGGGGAGGAGTACAAAATGTCCGCAGAATTAAAAAGTACGGATGCAGGCGCCGAACGGGAGATGACCGATGGGTTCCATCTCATCATCGACGCGTTGAAAATGAACGGGGTCGAGACGATCTATGGCGTCCCCGGAATCCCGGTCACCGATTTTGGCCGTATGGCGCAAGCCGAAGGCATTCGCGTGCTGTCTTTCCGTCACGAACAGAACGCCGGTTACGCGGCGTCGATCGCCGGATATCTCACCAAAAAGCCGGGCATCTGCCTGACCGTGTCGGCGCCGGGCTTTTTGAACGGCCTGACCGCTCTGGCGCACGCCACCACCAACTGCTTTCCGATGATCCTGATCTCCGGCTCTTCCGAGCGCGAGGTCGTCGACCTGCAACAGGGCGATTATGAGGAAATGGATCAGCTCGCGATCGCCAAGCCGCTGTGTAAGGCCGCCTATCGCGTGCTGCACGCGGCCGATATCGGCATCGGCGTCGCGCGTGCCATTCGCGCTGCCGTTTCGGGCCGTCCGGGTGGCGTCTATCTCGACCTTCCGGCGAAACTGTTCGGCCAGGTCATGGATGCCGAAGCCGGCCGCAAGTCGCTGGTAAAAGTGATCGACCCGGCGCCGGCGCAAATTCCGTCCCCCGAATCCATTCAACGTGCGCTCGCCGTCCTGAAAAGCGCCAAGAAGCCGCTCATCATTCTGGGCAAAGGCGCAGCCTATGCGCAGGCCGACGATGCCATCCGCGCACTTGTCGAAAAGTCCGGCGTGCCGTTCCTGCCCATGAGCATGGCCAAGGGTCTGCTTCCCGACACGCATCCGCAATGCGCGGGCGCTGCGCGTTCGACCGTGCTGGCGCAATCCGACGTCGTCATGCTGATCGGCGCGCGTTTGAACTGGCTGCTGTCGCACGGCAAAGGCAAGAGCTGGGGCGAGCCGCACTCCAAGAAGTTCATCCAGATCGATATCGAGCCCAAGGAAATGGACTCCAACATCGAGATCGCCGCCCCCGTGGTTGGCGACATCGGTTCCACCGTTTCCGCGCTGCTCGCGGCGATGGGCAGCGATTGGCCGGCGGCGCCGGCGGACTGGATGGCAACGGTCTCGTCCAAGCGCGATGAGAACGTCGCGAAGATGGCGCCCCGCCTGATGAACAACAACAGCCCGATGGATTACCACGGTGCGTTGGGCGTTCTGCGCACCATCATCAAGGAACGGCCCGATGCGCTCCTCGTCAATGAAGGCGCCAACGCGCTCGACCTGACGCGCGGCGTCATCGACATGTACAAGCCCCGCAAGCGCATCGACGTCGGCACCTGGGGCATCATGGGTATCGGCATGGGCTACGCCATCGCGGCAAGCGTCGAAACGGGCAACCCCGTGCTCTGCATCGAAGGCGACTCGGCGTTCGGCTTCTCCGGCATGGAGGTCGAAACCATCTGCCGCTACAACCTTCCGGTTTGTATCGTCATCTTCAACAATGACGGCATCTACCGCGGCACCGACGTCAACAATGCGAGCAGCGATCCGGCGCCGACCGTGTTCGTGAAAGGTGCGCGCTACGACAAGATGATCGAGGCGTTCGGCGGCGTTGGCGTCAATGCAACAACACCGGATGAACTGAAGCGTGCGGTCAATGCCGCGATGGACAGCGGCAAGCCGACGCTCATCAATGCCGTCATCGATCCCGCCGCCGGCAGCGAAAGCGGCCGTATCGGCAATCTCAACCCGCAAAGCGCGCTGAAGAAAAAGAAATAAGGAGGGGCTCCAGTCATGGCTACGAAGAAGAAAGCAAAGACGAAATCCACACCGAAGAAGACCGCAGCGAAAAAGCCGGTCGTGAAGAAGGTCATCGCCAAGAAGACCGTTGCGAAGAAGCCGGTCGCGAAAAAGGCCGCCGCCAAGAAAACGGCGCCGAAAGCGAAGGCCCGTTCGGTCAAAGCGCCGGCCAAAAAAGCAGCGGCGAAAAAATCCGCCGCCAAGAAGGCGAACGGAAACGGCAGCGCCTATCCGGCGCCGTCGACGGCGGCGTGGGGCGGAGCCGGTAAGGCGCTCGATGGCGTGAAGATTCTGGACTTCACGCATGTGCAATCGGGTCCGACCTGCACGCAGTTGCTCGCATACATGGGCGCTGATTGCATCAAGGTGGAACGTCCCGGCGTCGGCGACATTACTCGCACCCAGCTTCGCGACATCAAGGGGCAGGACAGCCTCTATTTCACGATGCTGAACGGCAACAAGCGCTCCATCACCATCGACTCCAAGAACAAGAAGGGCATGGAAATCCTCGAGCGTCTGGTGAAAACCTGCGACGTTCTGGTGGAAAATTTCGCGCCCGGCGCGCTGGACCGCATGGGCCTGACCTTTGAGCGCGTGCACGAACTCAACCCCCGCATGATCTACGCATCGGTCAAAGGCTTCGGCCCTGGCCCGTATGAAGATTGCAAGGTGTACGAGAACATCGCGCAGTGCGCTGGCGGTTCGGCATCGACGACGGGATTCCGCGAAGGTCCGCCGCTGGTAACCGGCGCGCAGATCGGCGACTCCGGCACCGGCTTGCATCTGGCGCTCGGCATTGTGACGGCGCTCTATCAGCGCAATCGTACCGGCCGCGGTCAGCGCGTCCTTTGCGCCATGCAGGACGGCGTGCTCAATCTTTGCCGCGTGAAATTGCGCGATCAGCAACGCCTGAAGCACGGCCCACTCACCGAATACAGCCAATATGGCGAAGGTATTCCCTTCGGCGAATCGGTTCCACGCGCGGGCAATGACTCGGGCGGTGGCCAGCCGGCATGGCTGCTCAAGTGCAAGGGCTGGGAAACCGATCCGGACGCCTACATCTATTTCATCACGCAAGCGCCGGTTTGGGCCCAAATTTGCGATCTGATCGGTAAGCCGGAATGGAAAACCGATCCGGACTTCGCCACGCCGCCGGCACGTCTGCCTCGTCTGAAATATATCTTCGGCGTTATCGAAGAATGGACGATGACCAAAGACAAATTCGAGGTCATGGACATTTGCAACCAGCAGGACATTCCGGTCGGGCCGATTTTGTCGATGAAGGAAATCGCCGCGGAGGAATCCCTGCGTGCCACCGGCACGGTGGTCGAAGTCGACCATCCGGGCCGCGGCGCCTATCTGACTGTCGGTAATCCGATCAAGCTGTTCGACTCGCCGTGCGAGGTGCAGCGCTCGCCGCTGTTGGGCGAACACACCGAGGAAATCCTCACGCAGGTGCTCGGGTACACCGACGCGGAAGTCGCTGAGATCAAAACGTCGGGCGCCATCACGCCGCCGGAAAAGCCGGCGCGCGCGGCGTAGTTGTTAGCCCACCGTGCGTCCTTCGAGGCCCGGCGCGTAGCACGCGCCGGGCGCCTCGGGATGACGAGCGACGGTGGACGAATTCAATAGTGAGGGGAAGGATACATTATGCGCATCGTCGTTCATGGCCAGCAGGCCTTCGGCAAAGCGGTGCTCGAAGCGCTCATCCGGCGCGGAGAGAACGTGGTTGCGGTTTACGTGGCGCCGGAAAAGCCGGGCGCAAAGGCCGATCCATTGAAGGAAGCGGCCCTGGCAGCCGGCATTCCGGTCGTGCAGCCGGCGTCCTATCGCAAGCCGGAAGTCTGGGAAGAATTCCGCCTTCTGGCGCCGGACCTGCAAGTCATGGCGTTTGTGACGCTGTTCGTGCCGGAAGAATTTCTGAACATCCCGACACACGGCTCGATCCAATATCATCCTTCGCTGTTGCCGGCGGGACGTGGCGCGTCGGCCATCAACTGGCCGATCATCAATGGCGAGGCGGAAACCGGGCTCTCCATCTTCTGGCCGGATAACGGTTTGGACACCGGCGACGTGCTGCTGCAAAAGCGCACCACGATCAGTGACACCGATACGCTCGGCTCGGTTTATTTCGACCGGCTGTTCCCGATGGGCGTCGAAGCCATGATGGAATCGATCGATCTCGTTAAGGCCGGCAATGCGCCGCGTATCAAGCAAGACGAGAATCTGGCGACCTATGAAGGCATGTGCAAAGCCGACAACGCGATGATCGACTGGGGCAAACCCTTGCGTCAGATCGACCGTTTGATCCGCGGCTGCAGTCCGGCTCCCGGCGCGTGGACGAAAGTAGACGGCAAAGTGGTGCAAATTCTGGAAGCCAAACCGCTGCCGGCCAAAACGCCGAAAGATATCGGCGGCAAGACCGGCGAAATCGTCGAAGTCTCGGCGGACGGTTTCTCGGTCGTCTGCGCCGATGGCCGCGTCAAAGTTACCCGCGTGAAACCGGCCGATGGCGGCAAGATGGCCGCGTCCGATTTCATCGCCTCCGTCAATCTCGCCCAAGGCACGCGCCTCGGCTGAACGCCTTCTAATAAGGACCAAACCATGCCCGCTTCACAGCATCAGACTCCAAAATCCGACATTGAAATTTCGCAAGCCGCGAAAATGACGCCGATCATGAAAGTCGCAGCCGACCGGCTGGGCATCGCGGAGGAAAATCTCGAACCCTATGGCCATTACAAGGCCAAGGTGTCGATGGACTACATCAAGTCGCTGAAAGACAAGCCGAACGGCAAACTGATCCTGGTGTCGGCGATCACGCCGACACCGGCCGGTGAAGGCAAGACTACCACGACAGTCGGTCTCACCGACGCGCTGAACCACATCGGCAAGAAAGCGATGCTGTGCCTGCGCGAACCCTCGCTCGGGCCTTCGTTCGGCATGAAGGGCGGCGCGGCCGGCGGCGGTTACGCCCAGGTCGTCCCGATGGAAGACATCAACCTGCACTTTACCGGCGACTTCCACGCCATCACCTCGGCGAACAACCTGCTCGCCGCGCTGATCGACAACCACATCTATTGGGGCAATTCGCTCAACCTCGATCAGCGCCGCATCGCATGGCGCCGCGTGCTCGACATGAACGACCGCGCGCTGCGTTCGATCGTCAATTCGCTGGGCGGTGTCGCCAACGGCTTCCCGCGTGAAGACGGCTTCGACATCACGGTGGCGTCCGAAGTCATGGCGATCTTCTGCCTGGCGTCCGATCTGGACGACCTGAAGAAGCGCCTCGGCAACATCATCATCGGCTACACCCGCGACCGTAAGCCGGTGCGCGCAAGCGACGTGAAAGCGCACGGCGCCATGACCGCGCTGCTGAAAGACGCGCTGTCGCCAAACCTCGTGCAGACGCTGGAAGGCACGCCCGCGTTCATCCACGGCGGTCCGTTCGCCAATATCGCCCATGGCTGCAATTCCGTGCTGGCGACCACCACCGCGCTGAAGCTTGCCGATTACGTCGTGACGGAAGCCGGATTCGGCGCCGACCTCGGCGGCGAGAAGTTCCTCGACATCAAATGCCGCAAAGCCGGCATCGAGCCGTCCTGCGCCGTGCTGGTCGCGACCATCCGTGCACTGAAGATGCATGGCGGCGTCAAGAAGGAAGACCTGAAGAAGGAAGACCTGAAGGCGCTCGAAGCCGGCATGTCGAACCTGCAGCGGCACGTCGAAAACACGCGCAAATTCGGTCTGGAGCCGGTGATTTCGATCAACCGTTTTTCTGCGGACTCGGCTGCCGAAATCGATCTGGTCAAGACGGCTTGCGCGAAGCTCGGCGTCGAATGCCACATGGCCGATCATTGGGCCATGGGCGGCGAAGGCGCGGCGGATGTGGCCCGTGCGGTTGTGAATGTGTGCGACAGCGGCAAGAGCAAGCTAAAGATGCTCTATCCCGACGACATGCCGCTGATCGAGAAAATCCGCACCATCGCGCGGGAAATCTATCGCGCGAAGGACATTTCGGTCGACAAGTCGGTGCGCGATCAACTCACCTCGTTCGAAGCCATGGGCTATGGCAAAGCGCCGATTTGCGTGGCGAAGACGCAGTACAGCTTCTCCACCAACCCGGACGCCAAGGGCGCCCCCGTCGATCACACCATCAACGTCCGCGAAGTCCGTCTGTCGGCCGGCGCGGAATTCGTGGTCGCCATCTGCGGCGAGATCATGACCATGCCGGGCCTGCCCAAGGTTCCGTCAGCGGAAGCCATCGACATCGGCGCCGACGGCAGAATCGTCGGATTGTTTTGAGAATACGGCATTCCTCCCCCGCAACGTCGTTGCGGGGGAGGTGCTCGCGGCACGCGAGCGGAGGGAATACCCTCCCCCGCATAGCGGGAACTCCACTTGAACACGCATCAAAACATTATCGGACTTATTCTCGCGGGCGGTCAGGGCCGGCGAATGGGCGGCGTTGATAAGGCGCTGCTGACGTTAGGCGGCGAGACGTTGATCGCCTGCGCTATTTCCCGCGCCAAGCCGCAAGTCTCGGAATTGATTGTCAACGCGAACGGCGATCCGGCGCGGTTCGCGCAATTCGGATTGCCGGTGATCGCCGACCGCGTCGGCGGCTTTCAGGGACCGCTGGCCGGTGTGCTCGCCGGGCTGGACTGGATTCGCGAAAACCGTCCCAGCGCCAAATGGCTTGCGACATTCGCGTGCGATTGCCCGTTTTTTCCAACGACGATGACTGGCGACCTTCAAGCGGCAGCAGAGCGCGAAAACGCTGAAGTTGCTGTCTCGCAAAGCGGTGAACGGCATCACCCCGTTTTTGCCCTTTGGAATAAATCGCTGGCGGTCAGTTCGGAATCCGTTCTGACGGATCAAGGCTCCCGCAAAATGGACGACTTCATCGCCCGCTTTCGGAACGTCCGCGTCCGGTTTCCTTCAGACCCGGTCGATCCGTTTTTCAACATCAATTCGCCCAACGATCTCGCGCACGCCGAATCGCTTCTCGCCCTAACCCGCCCCTCCCTCAAGGGAGGGTAGGAATCGTGCTAATGTGACCGCCCCATAACAAGGGAGGTCTTCATGCGTGCACAAGGTGCGGTATTCGTTGTCGCTGCTTCGTTGAGTTTTGCGGTCTTATCGGCGCCTGTTGCGCAGAGCGCGGAGAATGGCAAGCCAGTCAAGATCACGCGGTTCTTTACCGGCCCGGACGGACTGACGCACGCCGAGGAGATCGAGGCGAAAATTCCTGCGACAGGCGGTTCCTTTAATTTGCAGGCGCCCGCCGGTGTGCAAATCCGCAGGACGCCACCGGGCCGCGAGAACGGCTATCATGTGGCGCCGCGCCGCCAATACATCATCACGCTGAGCGGCCATGCCGAACTGGTGTTGTCGGGTGGGCAAACCCTGCAAGTTGGACCCGGCAGCATCGAATTGGCGGATGACCTGACCGGCAAAGGCCACATCACCCGGACCGTCGGGAACGAGGACCGGATTGCGATCGTCATTCCCGTGGCGGACGGCAAGTAGCCTCAGCCCCCGCTCAACGCCTGCACGATCTGGATGGAATCGCTGGCGCGCAACGGCTGCGCCAGATCGAAACTCTGTTCGCCATTGACGAACAGGCGCATGTGACGGCGGATTTTATCCTGCTCATCCACCATGCGAAAGCGGAAGCCCGGATAGCGCCGGTCCAGATCGGCCAACACTTCGCCGACGGTCGCACCATTCGCATCGACTTCGTGTGCCGCGGTATAAGAGCGGAGGGGTGTAGGAATGAGAACTTTCATATCCCCTCACCATGGCCGGGCTTGACCCGGCCACCCAGCAGGCGAGCGTCCGCGAGCCAATGAGTCTCTTGCGCCCGCCGACGCGGGCGCCCTGGGTGGCCGGGTCAAGCCCGGCCAGGGTGACGAGAGGATGCTCACATCACTTCCGCCGCTTCGACCGCGTAGATTTCCGGCAAGTGGCGCGCAAAATTTGTCCAGCGCGCGCCCTCATCGCGGCTCATCCACAATTCGCCGCTTGTCGTACCGAAATACAGTCCCACCGGGTCGCGCGAATCCGCCGTCATGGCTTGGCGCTTTACCGTCCACCACGCTTGGGCTTCCGGCAAGCCGTTGTCGAGACGCGTCCACGTCTTGCCGCCGTTCTTCGTACCGTACACCGACGGCCGTCCTTCCGGGCTCGTACGCGGCCACACCGTTTGACCATCCATTGGCAGCACCCAGACGGTTTTGTCGTCGCGCGGATGCACCGTCATGACAAAACCGATGTCGCCCACCTTCTTCGGCATGGCGCGACCGATCCGCACCCATTCATCGGACGGACGGTCGATGCGGTAAATGCCGCAATGATTTTGCTGATACAGCCGGTCGGGGTTGGATGGGCAAATCCGCAGACAATGCGGATCATGAAACGCGATGTTCTTGGCGTCGAAGCCCCCGACGACTTCCATCCCCTTCACCATGGGCGACCAAGTGCGGCCCGCATCCAACGACTCGTGAACACCACCGCCCGACATTCCCATATACATGTGCTTGGGGTCGCGCGGATCGATCGTTATCGAATGCATCTTCGGCCCGTCCGGCGTGCCGTCCTGCTCGCTGCCCATCCAGGCGCGGTATTGCGGGTCGTCGTTCACCAAACCGAACGGTTCCCAATTCATGCCGCCATCTTCCGAGCGGAAAAGACCTTGCGGCGATGTGCCGGCGTACCAGACATTGGGTTCATTCGCATGCGCGGGCGTCAGCCAAAAGGTGTGCTTGACCGTGCGGCCCTTGCTGGGATCCTCAGCTTTGGCAAATGCGGGAGGGCGCTTCGCCTCGGTCCAGCTTTTCCCCATATTCGTGGAGCGAAAGATCGTTGGCCCCAAATGGCCGGTGCTGGCTGCTGCAATCAGTGTTTTTCCATCGCGCGGATCGAGCATGAGATGATTGATGATCTGGCCCAGGAAATGCGGGCCGTCCGCGCTCCAGTTCTTCCTGTTGGAATCCCCGTGGAAAATCCAGGCGCCTTTGCGCGTGGAAACCAGCAACGCAACTTTGGGCGATTTTGCCGCTCGCGCCTTGCCGTTCGCTTTCTTCACCGCCTTGGCTGCCGGCTTTACCTTCTTCGCCACCGCTTTCTTCATCGCACGCGCCATGATCTCTCCCCCATTTCTTGCAATTTCCAATTTCTTTGGCCCACAACGGCCCCCACTGTCTTGACGACGAAGGGCGAACGCGAGATTCGACAGCGCCGTTAAAATTTTTCGTCTGAATTACACCACTCCCGTCATGTTGAGAGGCTCCCCGGCGTTACGCCGGGGAGCCTCTCAGCACGCACGGGCAGCACTACCCTTCTGCGAGCGCCTTCAGTTTGGCGAGGCCGCTTTCAAATTCCCGTCCCACCATCTTGTCGCAATTGATGAGCGTACCCATCACCTTGGCCATGAACGGCTGACGGCCCTGCATCGCCCAGGACACATTGGTCGCCTCGCCTTTTGGCTCGACCGTGAATTCCACCAGATTGTGCGCTTTGAAGGGGCGGAACATCATCAGTTCCATGGTGACTAGAAACGGCGCGGACACGGTCATCACCTGAATCCGCCCGGCTCCCACTTTCCGGTTGCCGTCCCATTCATAAACGGCGCCCCGGCCATTTCCTGCGTCCGTAAAGGTCCGCTTCATGGCGGGGTCCTTTTCGAACGGCGACCAGGCGAGATGACTCTTCAAATCGCTGATGAAGGGAAAAATCTTATCCGGCGCCGCCTTGATGCTGGCGGAACGCTGAATGCGGAACGTGTCCGGCTTGGCGGCCGCCAAGGCCAGAACCACCGCGACAGTCAAAGCAACTATAATAACGATAACAGTGATCATCATAATTCCCCCGTTTGGAACCTATGCCTATGACGAACGGCGCTTCGCGGGATCGACATAA
Organism: Alphaproteobacteria bacterium; assembly: GCA_947473475.1. Lineage (GTDB taxonomy): Bacteria > Pseudomonadota > Alphaproteobacteria > Micropepsales > Micropepsaceae > CAIYRG01. The sequence goes on along the minus strand of CANJBZ010000001.1, from coordinate 104,225 downwards.
AGCTGCAAATTTTTTCGGCTACCTACCCACGGCAGCAGCGGCGGGCGTGTCGAAAAGCTTCGGGACCAAATCCTGCGCTTCCTTCCATGACGGATAAGCCGATTCCAATTTCCGCCGCCCCGAAGCGGTCACACGCAGCGGCCGTTCCCGGTGGTCGCCGGATGTTTGCGGCTGCACCCAGCCCTTGCCTTCAAGCAGCCCCGCAATGCGGGTCAGCGTCGTGCGCTCCAACCCGAGCATCCCCGCGAGTTCCCCCATGCGTTTGGGCCCCGCCAATGTTAGCGCCGCAAGAATGGAAAACTGCGTTGCCCGCAACCCGTGCGGACGCAGATACGCCTCAAAATGCCGCGTGATCGCCCGCGCCCGCTTGCGCGCGGCGAGACAGTGACACTGGCGGCAGAAGGAAAGTTCCTGGTTCACAGGAATAAGTGTATATGCACATAATTCATCGTCAAGCGCCGCCGCGGCGTGCTATCGCAAAACCGTGAAAAAATTTTCGCCTCTGGATGTCGATCATGGGATTACCCGTTCGTCGTGTCAGTAGAGCCAGGGAGGCCCGCCAAGACGGCAGGACGCGAGGCTCGAAGACAGGAGAGACCTCATGCGTTTCATGCTGATCGTGAAAGCGACGAAGCAGTCTGAAGCCGGCCAGCTGCTGTCGGAGCAGGGGCTCGCGACGATGGCAAAATTCAACGAGGAATTGGTGAAGGCCGGCGTGTTGCTCGATGCACAAGGATTAAAGGCAAGCTCGCACGGCGCGCGCGTCCATTTCGGTGGAGACAAGGTAACCGTAACCGACGGCCCCTTTACCGAAACCAAGAAGCTGATCGGCGGCTTCTGGATCATCCAGACAAAGTCTCGCGACGAAGCTATTGAGTGGGCGAAGCGCGCCCCCTTCAATCAAATTCCCGAGCACGAGAATGCGGAAGTCGAAGTGCGTCCGTTCCTCGAGTTGGAAGATTTCGGCAGCAGCGATGCCGTGGAGCATCACCGTGAAGTCGGCAAACAGATCGGCAAGACGGGCAGCGTCTCAAAAGCTCAGCATTGATTTCGCAGCAACAATAAACAGGAGCAGATCATGAAAGTGAATCCGTACATCTTCTTCAATGGCAATTGCCAGGAAGCCTTTGCCTTCTACGCCAAAGTCACGGGCGGCAAGATCGAGGCGATGATGCCGTACGCCGGAACACCTGCCGAGGCGCATGTGCCGGCGGAGTGGAAAGACAAAATCATGCACGCCAACATGACCATCGGCGACACGCTGCTGATGGCCTCCGACGCGATGCCGGGACATTATTCCAAGCCGCAAGGCTTTTCGGTTTCCCTGCAGGTGGAAGACGCCGCCGAAGGCGAGCGTATCTTCAACGCGCTTGCGGATGGCGGCAAAATCAACAAGCCGTACCAGAAGACCTTCTGGGCTGACGGCTTCGGCATGCTGGTCGATCGCTTCGACATCCCGTGGATGATCAATTGCCAGCACTGACTTGACGAACCGCCGATGTGCGGGACAGAAAACGCGGCGTAGCCGACTTGCGCGCCGCGTTTTCATCGCCCGATGAGTGGAGTTTTTGCATGGCCTACATGCTGTTGATCCTGGAAAAGCACGGCGACCGGCAAGCGCGCGGGTTTGAGGGCGGCAAGGAGGCGTACGCCGCCATGCTGCGCTTTCGCGACGACCTGAAAGCGCGGGGCCTGCACATTTCCAGCGATGCGCTGCGTGGCGACTATCAAGGCGCGCGCGTCGAACAGCGTGACGGCAAGCGGGTTGTCGTGGACGGCCCCTTTGCTGAGTCCAAAGAAATGATCGGCGGCTATTTTCTCGTGGATTGCGCCAGCCGAGAGGAAGCTATCGATCTCGCCGCTCAATGTCCGGCGAGCGCCTGGGCTACGATCGAAGTGCGCGAAATCGGAACCTGCTTCGAAGATTTGGGTTAGCGCGCCGCTCTTGCGCGAGGTTCGGGGGATGATCTAGTCCGATGCCATGACGGCATCGGACACCCATTGCGCCATCAACGCGGTTTTTCGTATCGAGCAGGCGAAGCTGATCGCCGGCCTGACGCGAATGGTGCGCGACGTAGGCCTTGCCGAGGAGCTTGCGCAGGATGCCCTGGTCGTCGCGTTGGAACGATGGCCGCAAAGCGGAATCCCGGACAATCCAGGCGCCTGGCTCATGGCCGCCGCCAAACATCGCGCCATTGACCGCATCCGGCGCAACAAGATGCTGGACCGCAAGCATAGGGAAATTGGCCGCGAGATGGAGATCGAGCAGGAGCTGAGCATGCCCGATCTCGATGCCGCGATGGACAATGAGGTCGGTGACGATCTGCTGCGGCTGATGTTCACCGCCTGCCATCCCGTGCTGTCGACCGAAGCGCGTCTCGCACTGACGTTGCGTCTGCTGGGCGGTTTGACGACCGAAGAAATCGGCCGCGCCTTTCTGGCGCCCGAAGCGACGATTGCGCAGCGCATTGTCCGCGCCAAACGCACGCTCGCCGAGAAGAAGATTCCGTTTGAGGCGCCGCGCGGGCCGGAACTGGCGGAGCGCTTGGCGTCCGTTCTGGAGGTGATCTACCTCGTGTTCAACGAGGGCTATTCGGCCACGGCCGGCACGGACTGGATGCGGCCGCAGCTTTGCGAAGAAGCGTTGCGGCTGGGGCGCATTCTCGCGGAGCTTGCGCCGGAGGAACCCGAAGTCCACGGCTTGGTGTCGTTGATGGAAATCCAGTTCTCGCGTTTCCGCGCGCGTACGGACGCGAACGGCAATCCCATTCTGCTGATGGATCAGAACCGCGCGCTGTGGGATCGGCTGCTGATCCGGCGCGGATTGGCCGCGCTCGAACGGGCCGACAGAGCTGCGGATTCGTTGCAGCGCACACCGGGATCATATCTGCTGCAAGCCGCCATTGCCGCCTGCCACGCGCAGGCGCGCAGCGTCGACGAAACGGACTGGGCGCAGATCGTCGCCCTCTACGAAGTGCTCGTGAGCGTCACACCATCGCCGATCATTGAACTGAACCGCGCCGTCGCGGTGGCGATGGCCGAAGGACCGGCGGCGGGTCTCGCATTAACGGACGCGATCCAAGACGAGCCTTCGCTGAAGAACTACCATCTGCTGCCGAGCGTGCGCGGCGACTTCCTCTTCAGGCTTGGCCGCTACGGGGAAGCGCGCGCGGAATTCGAGCGCGCGGCTTCGCTCACGAAGAACGCACGGGAACAAGCCGTGCTGACCGCCCGGGCCGCGGCCTGTGCGGCCCCCTCGTAGCCGCCCGAATAGATCGTCAACACGCGCGCGGGTTAACCTCTGGCGATTGTGATCACTGCCCCGAGGCGGGCGGTGCTTAATCGGTATGGGCGCGCGGCAATGACACCATCCGATAACTATTGGCGACTAGGCTAAGGCGACGTTCGCGCGAGAAAGACGCATGAAAGAACAGTTTGCTCTGCTTGACGACATGCTGATCGACGGCCTGTTCCAGCCCATCGCGGACCGGATGGCCGAGCGCTTCAGACTGAGCACCTTTCAACTGGCACGCATGTTTCTCGATATCGCGGCCGTCGCTTTGATCTTGAGCCAAGCCGCGCACCTGCCGGGCATCGCTGCGGCGGACACCTCTCTCCCCTACCTCTACCCGGTTCTTGTATTGGCGCCCGGCCTTGCCGCGATGACGATCCTGCGAGGCGAAATCCATCGCACCGAAATGAAGCACAGCGGTGTCTTGACGCTCAGCGCCAACCCGCTACGGCCTGGAATGCACTGGCATCGTATCGTCTGCTTTTTCTGGCTGTTGGTGATGCTGCTTCAAACCTCGGAAACGCCCCCGAGATGGGAAGGCGGCGCGCTGCTGGCGGTGGGCATATGTTCAACCCTGGCCGTCTATTTCGCGGCGTGCTTCGCCCGGCCGCTCAAGCCCAAAAAGGTTGAAGGCCAGCTCGTGCGTGCGAAGGCTACCGTCCTGTTCGACCGGCGGACGATCCGCTAGATTGATTTCATGACAGCCCCGATCCTGAAGGCCGCCGCTCCCGCTAGCGACGAGGACGTGCCGTCCGCCTATGCGGTCGCGCATGAACATCGGGCTGCGCGAGTCACCCCGAATACATCCGAAGCGGGTACGCGCGTTCTGGCCAATGAAGTGCCCGTCGCCCTGGAGTTCGACGGCCAGCCTTACGCCGTGATGATGCTGACCCCGGCCGATCTCGAAGACTTCGCGGTCGGCTTTGCCTTGTCCGAGCGAATCATCGCGAACCCTCAAGAAATCGCCCGCATCGACATTCGCTACGGCGCGCGCGGCATCGGCATGGACGTCCGGCTGGAAAGGGAACATTCCGCCCGCCTCGCCGAGCGCCGCCGGTCCCTGGCGGGCCAATCGGGCTGCGGCATTTGCGGGTTAACAACCATCGAAGAAGCGCTGCCGGAGCTGCAGCCCCTGACAAGCGCGCCGGCCATCTCGGAAGCAGCGCTGTTCCGCGCGCTTGCCGCCTTACCGGACCGCCAAAGCCTTAATCGCCAGACCGGAGCGGTCCATGCCGCCTCCTTCTGCGCCACCAATGGGGACATCCTTGCGGTTCGGGAGGACGTCGGCCGCCATAACGCATTCGACAAAGTGATCGGCCATATGGCCCGCCAAGCCATTGAACCGGATGCGGGTTTCGCACTTTTGACCAGCCGCTGCTCCTATGAGCTGGTGCAAAAAGCGGTGCTCGCCCGCATATCCGTGCTGGTCACCATTTCCGCCCCGACGGAGCTTGCCGTCACCATGGCCAAGGGCGCCAACCTTACGCTTGTTGCACTGGCACGGTCCGATTCGGTTCTGGTCTTCAATAACCCCTGCGAAATAATGGTTAAGTCGTTCTGAGGTCACCGTTATTCCTAATCGGATGGAACCGGGATTTCGTGTGGGACAAGCACTATATTTGCGCTATAGGACTGTGTTTCGCCCTGCTCGGAGCATCACGTGCTTTTAAAAGACCGCGCGGCATTCGCCAGTCCTTGGGACGCGGAGGCCGCCCGTGAAATTGCCGTCCGCCACAAGGATATGGAAGGTCCGCTTTTGCCGATCCTCCACGCCTTCGTTGAGCGATTCGGCCATATCAACAACGAAGCCATCGTCTTGGTGGCAGACGTTCTGAATCTGACCCGCGCCGACGTGCAGGGGGTTGTGAGTTTTTATCACGACTTCCGCCGGGAACCGGCCGGACGGCACGTGATCAAAGTCTGCCGGGCCGAGGCCTGCCAGAGCATGGGCAGCGAGGCCCTGGCCGCACGGCTTGAACGGGCGCTGGGCATTGCCTTCGGTGAAACCACGCCGGATCGCCAGATTACGCTGGAAGAGGTGTTTTGCCTCGGCAATTGCGCCCTGTCGCCAGCTGTTCTGATTGACGGCGAACTGCACGGCCGTGCCAGTGAGAGCAAAATTCTCGAACTCGTGGGTGTGCGCTCATGACCATGCGCATCTTCGTTCCGTGCGATGCCGCCGCCCTTTCCATGGGCGCCAATGCGGTCGCCGCGGCCGTGGCCAATGAAATCGCCGCCCGCAAGCTTGACGCCGTGCTTGTCCGCAATGGCTCGCGCGGGCTCCTGTGGCTTGAACCGCTGCTGGAAGTCGAAACCGGCCACGGCCGTATCGGCTATGGGCCGGTGAAGCCGTCCGACGTGAAAAGCATTTTCGACGACGGGCTCGCGGGCAAAACACACGCGCTCAATCTCGGCCCGGTCGACGAAATCCCTTATTTGAAAAACCAGCAGCGTCTGACGTTCAAGCGCTGCGGCATCACCGATCCGCTGAGCCTTGCGGATTACGAAGCCCATGACGGGCTGAAGGGCCTTCGCCGCGCGCTCCAGATGACGCCCGCCGACATCGTCAAGGAAGTCACCGATTCGGGCCTGCGCGGCCGCGGCGGCGCAGGCTTCCCGACGGGCATCAAGTGGAAGACGGTGCTGGGCTGCGAAGCCGATCAGAAATACATCGTCTGCAACGCCGACGAAGGCGATTCCGGCACCTTCTCCGATCGCATGATCATGGAAGGCGATCCGTTCGCGTTGATCGAAGGCATGGCGATTGCCGGTGTCGCGGTCGGCGCGACCAAAGGCTACGTCTATATTCGCTCGGAATATCCGCACGCTTTTGCGCAGATGAATCGCGCCATCGAAATTGCGCGCAAAGGCGGCCTGCTCGGAACGAATGTGCTCGGCTCCAACCATGCGTTCGACATGGAAGCGCGGCTCGGCGCGGGCGCCTATATCTGCGGCGAAGAAACCTCGCTGCTGGAAAGCCTGGAAGGCAAACGCGGCCAGATTCGCTTCAAGCCGCCGCTGCCGGCCATCGAAGGCCTGTTCGGCAAACCGACCGTCGTCAACAATCTGGTTTCGCTTGCAAGCGTGCCCTTCATCCTCGCGGAAGGCGCGGCCGTTTATAAGGATTTCGGCATGGGCCGCTCGCGCGGCACGATGCCCATCCAGCTTGCGGGCAACATCAAGCAAGGCGGTCTGATCGAGCGTGCGTTCGGTCTCACCTTGCGCGAACTGATCTACGATTACGGCGGCGGCACCTATTCCGGGCGCCCGGTGCGTGCGGTACAGGTGGGCGGGCCGCTTGGCGCCTATTGGCCCGAAAGCCTGTTCGACGTGCCCCTCGATTACGAGGCCTTCGCGGCCAAGGGCGGCATGGTCGGCCATGGCGGCATCGTGGTGTTCGACGACACCGTGGACTTGGCCAAACAAGCGCGCTTTGCCTTCCACTTCTGCGCTATCGAATCCTGCGGCAAGTGCACGCCCTGCCGGATTGGATCGACGCGTGGCGCGGAAACGATCGACAAGATCATCGACGGCGAGAACGTCGTGCAAAACATCGATCTCGTGCGTGACCTTTGCGAAACCATGCGGGATGGTTCGCTGTGCGCGCTGGGCGGGCTGACACCCATGCCCGTTATGAGCGCCATGGAACACTTTCCCGAGGATTTCGACCGTGTGCGTGAACGCGCCGCGGCCGAATGATATGATGCGTTTAAACTGAGAGATCCCCTGCCCCCAGCGTTGGCGTTGGAGTTGGGCAGGAGAGCTAAGAGGCAATCATGACCGTTCACACCGACATCGATCGCACGATGACAGACCGGGGTACCCCGGAGCGGACCAGCACCCAAACGGTGACGCTGGAAATCGACGGCATTGAGGTCACAGTCCCGGCGGGCACCTCGCTCATGCGTGCGGCATCGCTGGCCGGCATTCAGGTGCCTAAGCTCTGCGCCACCGACAGTCTGGAGGCATTCGGTTCGTGCCGCCTCTGCCTGGTTGAAATCGATGGCCGCCGCGGCACACCCGCCTCCTGCACGACGCTGGCCGAAAACGGCCTGAAGGTGTGGACCCAGAACGACCGGCTGGCGAAGCTTCGCCGCGGCGTGATGGAACTTTACATCAGCGATCACCCGCTGGACTGCTTGACCTGCGCCGCCAATGGCGATTGCGAATTGCAGGACATGGCGGGCGCGGTCGGCTTGCGCGAAGTGCGCTACGGCTATGATGGCGCGAACCATCTCGGCCAAGCCAAAGACGAATCCAATCCCTATTTCACCTTCGATCCGTCCAAGTGCATCGTCTGCTCGCGCTGCGTGCGCGCGTGCGAAGAAGTGCAAGGCACCTTTGCGCTGACCATCGACGAGCGCGGCTTTGCCTCGCACGTGTCGGCGGGCATGAACCAGGACTTCCTGGATTCGGAATGCGTCTCCTGCGGCGCCTGCGTGCAGGCCTGCCCGACCGCGACGCTGATGGAAAAGTCCGTCATCAAGCACGGCACGCCGGAACGCTCGGTCATCACCACCTGCGCCTATTGCGGCGTGGGCTGTTCGTTCGAGGCAGAGCTGCAAGGCAACCGCGTTGTCCGCATGACGCCTTACAAAGACGGCAAAGCCAATCACGGCCATTCCTGCGTGAAGGGCCGTTTCGCCTGGGGCTATGCCTCGCACAAAGAACGCATCACCAAGCCGATGATCCGCAAGTCGATCACCGAGCCCTGGAACGAAGTGAGCTGGGACGAAGCGATCAATTACGCCGCCTCCGAGTTCAAGCGCATCCAGCAGAAATATGGTCGCGGCTCCATTGGCGGCATCACATCGTCGCGCTGCACGAACGAGGAAACCTACCTCGTGCAGAAGATGATCCGCGCGGCTTTCCACAACAACAATGTCGACACCTGCGCGCGCGTTTGCCATTCACCGACGGGCTATGGCCTCGCTACGGCCTTCGGCACCTCCGCCGGCACGCAGGATTTCGACTCGGTCACCGACGCCGATGTCATGCTTGTCTGCGGCGCCAACCCGACAGACGCACATCCCGTGTTTGCTTCGCGCATGAAGAAGCGCCTGCGCGAAGGGGCCAAACTCATTGTCATCGATCCGCGCCGCATCGATCTCGTACGCACGCCCCACGTCGAGGCGCAGTACCATCTGCCGCTGAAACCCGGCACCAACGTCGCGATGATCAATGCCCTCGCGCATACGATCCTCACCGAAAACCTGCAAAATCAGAAATTCATCGACGAACGCGTCGATACAGACGACTTTAGGACATGGGCCGACTTCATCCGCCGCCCCGTGAATTCGCCGGAGGCGATGGAAAAGATTACCGGCGTGCCCGCTGCCGACGTGCGCGCCGCGGCACGCCTGTTCGCAAAGGGTCCCAACTCAGCCATCTATTACGGCCTCGGCGTCACCGAACACAGCCAAGGTTCGACCATGGTGATGGGCATCGCCAATCTGGCGATGCTGTGCGGCATGCTCGGCCGGCGTGGCGTGGGCGTGAATCCGCTGCGCGGTCAGAACAATGTGCAGGGCGCTTGCGACATGGGCTCGTTCCCGCACGAATATGCCGGCTATCGCCATGTCTCCGACGACTCCACACGCCTGCTGTTTGAAAACGATTGGGGCGTAAAGCTCGATCCCGAGCCGGGTTTGCGTATCCCGAACATGTTCGACTCGGCGATCGATAAAACGTTCATGGGCATTTACGTCCAGGGCGAAGACATCGCGCAGTCCGACCCCAACACCAAGCATGTCCAGGCTGCCCTCTCCTCCATGGAATGCGTCGTGGTTCAGGACTTGTTCCTGAATGAGACCGCGCTGTACGCGCATGTGTTTCTGCCGGGCTCATCCTTCCTGGAAAAAGACGGCACCTTCACGAATGCCGAGCGCCGCATCAATCGCGTGCGCAAGGCAGTTCCGCCGGCGCCGGGCTTGGCCGATTGGGAAGTGACGATGAAGCTTTCCGAAGCGCTCGGCTACAAGATGAACTACACGCATCCCTCCGAAATCATGGACGAGATCGCGCGTTTGACTTTGGGTTTCCGCAACGTCTCTTACGACTTCCTCGACAAGGTCGGCAGCGTGCAATGGCCCTGCAACGACACGGTGCCGGACGGTTCGCCGATCATGCACATCAACGGCTTCGCCCGCGGCAAGGGCAAGATGGAGCTGACCGAATACGTGCCGACGGAAGAGCGGACGACCCACCGCTTCCCGCTGATCCTGACCACGGGCCGCATCCTCTCCCAATACAATGTGGGAGCGCAGACGCGGCGTACCGACAACAGCATCTGGCATCAGCAGGACGTGCTGGAAATTCATCCCCATGACGCCGAATTTCGCGGCATCCGCAACGGCGACCATGTGGCGGTGATCTCGCGGGCCGGCGAAACCTCCATGACAGCGATCGTTTCCGAGCGCATGCAGCCGGGCGTCGTCTACACTACGTTCCACTTCCCGGAATCGGGCGCCAATGTGGTGACGACGGAGAACAGCGACTGGGCCACGGGCTGCCCGGAATACAAAGTCACCGCTGTCGAAATCCGCCCCACCAATCGCTCGTCGGAATGGCAGGAAGAATATTCCGACTTCAAGGAAAAGGCGCTGCGTATCGGCGATCCCAAAGTAGCGGCCGAATAATCATGCACGACGGCAACACCCACCTTGTGAAGATGGCGAACGACATCTCCAACTTCTTCCGGCTGCGTCCGGAAGAACAGGCCGTCGCCGGCACCGCCAACCACATCAAGCGCTTCTGGGACCCGCGCATGCGCGCGAAGATGACAGAGCATCTGGCGCATGGCGGCGAGGGTCTTAATCCGATTGCACTAAAGGCGTGCCAGCAGGTCTGCAAAGCAGCCGCGAGCGCTTAATCATCACGAATTTCCAGGGGAGTATTTCATGGCCTACAAAATCCTGCTTCTTGGCGCGTCTTATGGCTCGCTGCTCGCATCCAAGCTGCTGTTCGGCGGTCATTCGATCCACCTGATCTGCCTGCCGGCCGAAGCGGACCTGATCAATGCGGAAGGCTTCGAGGTGCGCCTGCCGGTGCGTGGCCGCAAGGAGAACGTGGTTCTGAAGTCGCGCGATCTGCCGGGCAAAGTGACCGCCGGTCCTGCGGCGGGCGTGAACCCCGCCGATTACGATCTGGTCGGGCTTGCCATGCAGGAGCCGCAATACCGCTCCCCCGGCGTGCGCGAGTTGCTCGATGCGGTGGCGCGCTCGCGCGTGCCGTGCATGTCCATCATGAACATGCCGCCCCTTCCCTATGTGAAACGCATTCCCGGCTTGGACTATGAGGCGCTGAAGCCCGCCTATACCGATCCCACCGTGTGGGACAATTTCGATCCGTCCAAGCTGACGCTGAACAGCCCCGACCCGCAGGCCATCCGCCCGCCGGAAGAAAAAGCCAACGTGCTGCAGGTGACGCTGCCGACCAACTTCAAAGTTGCGAGATTCGACGACGAGAAGGACACCGCGATCCTGCGTCAGCTTGAAAAGGACGTGGATGCCGCCCGCTTCGACACGCCGGAAGGCAAGATCGAATTGCCCGTGAAGCTGAGAGTGTACGACTCGATCTTCGTGCCGCTGGCGAAATGGGCCATGCTGTGCGCCGGCAATTACCGCACCGTGACGGCGGATGGCATGCGCACCGCCAAGGAAGCCGTGCATACCGACCTGGAAGCCTCGCGTTCGGTGTACAATTTCGTCAACGATCTGTGCGTGAAGCTCGGCGCCAATCCGAACGATCTGGTGCCATTCGAGAAATATGCCGCCGCCGCCGAAAGCCTGACCCGTCCGGCTTCCGCAGCACGTGCGCTGCAGAACGGCGCACCGAATATCGAACGCGCCGACAAACTGGTGCAGCTCATCGCCCGCCAGAAGGGCCAGTCGCATCCGACGCTCGACGCAACGGTTGCACTGGTGGATGCGCGTCTCGACGCCAACCGCAAGAAAGCCGCCACGGCGTAGTCTCTGCCAACACGGCGCATTCGTTTCGGGGAGGGGTGATAGCATCACCCCTCCCTTTTGTTTTTTTGCTGTCAATGATAACCTAACCGCTTGGGATTATCGTGCCAACCGTGTTGCGCTTTGACGGATTCACGGTGGTCGTCTACCCAGCCGACCACATTCCAGCGCACGTGCATGTCATTGCAGCCGGCAAAGAAGCGGTCTTCAATTTGAACTGTCCGAATGGACCGGTGAAACTGAGAGAAAATTACGGATTTTCCAGGAGAGACATCGCCCGCATACGAGGGCACCTGGACAGCGCCGTAACTTACCTCTGCCGTGAATGGAGAAGAATCCATGGCGAAACCAGATGAGTTTTCTGCTGCCAATCGACGGGCCTCGGAGCGCCGCGCCAATACGGCGGTGGCGGTGGCCGCGCGCTACGATCGCCGCCGCGATCGTATCGTCATCAGCTTGAACACGGGTGTCGAGTTGGCGTTTCCACCGGGAATCGCGCAAGGCCTTCAAGACGCCACACCATCGGACCTTTCGGACATTGAACTCAGTCCTTCAGGTTTCGGGGTGCATTTTCCCAAACTCGACGCGCATCTGTATTTGCCGGCCTTAATGCAGGGCATTTTCGGATCGAAAACATGGATCGCAGCCCAATTGGGAGCCGAAGGCGGCAAATCACGCAGCCGCGCCAAGACGCTCGCTTCGCGTGCAAACGGAAAACGTGGCGGCCGCCCGAGGAAGACGGCAGCTGGTTAAGGCAAATAGACGCCGCCGTTGATGTGGATGGTTTGGCCGGTCATGGCACGCGCTTTTGGCCCTGCCAAAAACCGCACCATCGCGGCGATGTCTTCGGGCTGGCCCTGGCGCGGTGAGAGCATGGTGCGGGTTTTGCGGTGCGTGGGGTCGACGCCGTCGCGTTTGGTCTCGATCATCCCCGGCGCGACAAGATTCACGGTGATCTTCTTCGGCGACAGTTCGACCGCAAGCGCCTTGGTTAAGCCGTCAAGCCCCGCTTTCGCAGTAATGACATGCGCGCGATGCGGCGCGCCGGTATAGGCGGTCAGCCCGCCGATATTGATGATCGTGCCGCGGCCGCTATTTTCCAAAGCGGGCAGCGCCGCCTGCGAGCACAGGAACGGCCCGTCCAGAATCACCGCCAACACCTGATGCCACGCATCCAAACTCAAATTCTCGAACGGACCTTCGGGCCGCACGCCGGCATTGTTGACGAGGATGTCCACGCGGCCGAATGTCTTCAGCGTGTCTTCGACCATGCGCCGCACGTCGTCGGGACGCGTAACGTCGCCCTGTATCGCCAGTGCCCGCCCGCCTTTGGCTTCGATTTCCGCAGCCACGGCTTTGACGCCGTCGAAATCGGAGCGGGTCATAACGGTGACAGCCGCGCCGGCGTCGGCAAGATCGAGAGCAATCGCGCGTCCGATGTTACGCGCCGCGCCAGTAACAATGGCGACCGAACCTTCCAATTCCTTCATACAACTCCCCGTGCAATGCTTAGATCCGTGGGACCGCCCGCGGCGATCCGATTCAGTGCTTCCGCGAATGCCGCGGCTTTCTCGCGTGGCCAGCCGCCAAAGCCGGCGTTGTCGAAGAACTTCGTCACGATGTCAGATTCCGAAAGCGGCTCATGCGCGCCACCGCGCATATGGGGCTTGCGCACCTCACGCACACTGCCGTCTTTGAGCGTGGCACGAATGTGGCCCGTGAAATTCTTCGGATACGGATCGTTCGGATTGACGACGTAGGAGACTTTCGCCGCCAGTGCTTTCAGGCCCGGATCGCTGACGCGCACATCGGTGAATTGCTCAAAGCCCGCTTTGTGGTCGATGAAGCCCGCCGCGATGCAATACGGCACGGAAAACTTTCCGGCATAGCCGTTGGCCGGCGATTGTTTCGACGCCAGCGGTTCCCACAGCCGATGCACATAGCCTTCCGCGGTGTCACAAACCAGACTGACGATATCGTCCGCACGCACTCCGTCGCGCGCCAGAGCAATGGCGCAGTCGATGAAAGGCTGCGTCATCGTTCCGCAGGCGTAGGGTTTGAACGCGACGGTCTCCAGCACCCATTCGCTGCCGAGACCTTCGAGCAGCGGGCGGAAATCGGGCGCTTTCGACGGCGCGAAGGCTTTGTAGAAGCCGTGCTGACCCTCGATCACGGTTTTGGGTCCGGTAAATCCGCCTTCGGCCAGCAAGGCTGCGCGCAATCCCGATTGCGCCGCCGCGCCCGCGTGCAGTCGCTTCGTTGAGCTGCCGTCGGCGAGATATTCGATAATGCCTGAAGCAAGGCTGCCTGCGATGCCGAGCGCATTCACTGCTTGCTCGCGCGGAAGCCCGATGGCTGTCGCAACGGCAATAGCCGCCGCCGGGGCGCCGAAAATGGCGGTAGGATGAAAGCACGCTTTATGCGTGGCTTGGGGCGCCACCAAACTCATGCGGCACATGACTTCCACGCCCGCCGCGATGCCTCTGACGACCGCGTCTCCGGAAAGGCCGCGGTGCTCCGCTATAGCAAAGACCGCCGGCACGATGACGGCGCCCGCATGGACGGGGCCGCCTTCAAAGGTGTCGTCATAATCCTCACCATGCGCGGCGGTGCCGTTGATCAGCGCCGCATCGTAGGGACCGTAGGAATCCGGGTGCCCTATGGCGGTGACCGAGCCTTCGGACGTCGCGCTGCTGCGCGCGGCGGCAACGTAATCCAGCTCCCGCGCGGCGATGCAGAGGCCGGACACGTCAATCATCAGCAGACGGATGACTTCTCGTGCCCGCTCCGGCAATGACTCAGGCGAAATCCCGCCGGCGAAGGCGGCAAGCTGTTCGGAAATTGTCACGCAGAAACCGCCTTTCGGACGCGGGAGGCGCGCCATTCGGCAAGGAGCGCGCCGGCCATGATGAGCGCAGCCGCAATGAAGAAGCCAATCGCGATGGGATCTTCCAGAAAGATGCCGAGATCGCCGCCCGAAAGCACCAGCGAACGCCGGTAATTGGACTCGACCAAATTTCCAAGCACAACGCCAAGAACGGCAGGAAGGAAGGGATAGCCGAAATATTTCATGAAGTAACCGAGCATGCCCGATGCCAGCACAATACCGACGTCGAACAGCGACATGTGCACGGTGTATACGCCCGACAAGATTAACGCGAGAATGAAGGCCGACCGGTATGGCTTTGGCCGGTTCACCAGCCACACGCACAGCGGCAGGATCACCGCCCCAACCACCACTTGCGCGATATCGGCGACGAACGAGCCAACATAGATGCCGAGCACGACGTCGGAATTCTGCTCGAACAAACGCGGCCCCGGCAGCAGCCCGTGAATCAACAACCCGCCCAGAAGAACCGCCCCCGAATTCGATGCGGGAATGCCGAACGAAAGAAGCGGTATCAGGGACGCGCTGGCGACCGTATTATTGGCGGCTTCGGGACCGGCGACCCCTTCCGGCGCGCCGTGGCCGAATTCTTCCGGCGTCTTCGACCAGCGTTTGCACTCGTTGTAAGCGATGAAGGCAGCCACCGTTCCTCCGGCACCCGGCATCAGCCCTTCGACCGTGCCGATGCCGCAGCCGATCGCCTGTGAGCGCGCCACCTTTTTCATCATCGGAAGCCGCGGCAGACGCACGCGGATCGAGGCGTTGGGTTTGATGATGTTGCCCATAATGCCGGCTCGCATCATCAACTCCGTCATCGCGTACAGCCCGACCATAACAAACAGCGGAGCAATGCCATCCAGCAAATCAGGCGCACCGAATGTAAAACGCGAAACACCGGAAATGGGGTCGGTTCCGATGGTCGAGATCATCAATCCAACCAGGGCGGCCGCGAGTCCCTTCAACAACGATTTGCTCGATAGCGAGGCGATGACGGACAGACCCAGAATGCCCAGGCCGAAATAGGTTGTCGGCTTGAACAGCAGCGCCAGCCGCGAAAGCGGCTCCGTCAGCAAGATCAGCATGGCGAGGCCGAACAGGCCGCCCACCACGCCTGACCACAAGGAAAGCCCAAGCGCTTCGCCGGCACGGCCTTGCCGGTTCATCTCATAGCCATCCATGATGGTTGCGGCCGAAGCATTGGTGCCCGGCGTGCGGATGAGAATGGCTGGAATGGAGCCGCCATATTCCGCGCCGATGTAGCAGGTGGCCAGCATCACGATCGCCGGCATGGGTGGCATCGCGTAGGTAAACGGCAGCAGCAGCGCCATCGTAATGGACGCCGACAGGCCCGGTGTGGCGCCGCCAAGGATGCCCCAGATCAAACCGCCAAGCGCGGCCGGCACGACCCACGTCGTGAACAGCATCGAAACCGCGGTGAAGAATTGTTCCATGTGCCCCCCGGCCCTGCCCCGTTAGCCGAACAACCGGGCTTCGGGAACGCGCACCCCAAGCAGCACGCTGAACAGAAGCCAGAAGAATGTCGCGCCGCCCAATGCCACCAGCGCCGAGCGCCAGGAAAACTTCATGCCTTCATAAAACGCAACGACCGAGATCAACAGCAGCAGCGCGATCCAATAGCCGAGAAAATCGGCCGCTGGAATATAAGCGGCGCCGATGAGCCACATCCCCATGGCACGCGGCCATGGGGCCTCCACATCCTCGGGAGCTCCACCCGCGACGGGCGCTGTCATGAACGCCCGCGTGCCGATGACAACAGCCACCATCGCGAGAAGAATCGCGAGCACGACGGGCAGCCCCCGCGGGCCTACCTCGTCCTCGAGCGTACTCGTCGGAATATCCGTCGAAACCCAATAGTACACGCCGGCAATCGCAAGCAGTATTGCGCTGCTGAAAATATCTTTGCGCATCACCGGATGACGCCGGTGCTCTTCAGATAGGCTCCGGTATCCGCCGCGAATTTCGCGATGAATGGCCCATATTGCTCGTGCCCAATGAAATGCGGCGACAGATGCTCGGCGTTGTAGACCTTCTGATAATCCGGATCGGCGAGAATCTTTTGCGCCACATCATCCCAGATTTTCGTAATGGCCGGCGGCAAATTTTTTGGCCCGGCGATGCCGCGGAATTTCACCAGCACCACATTATATCCGGACTCTTTCACAGTCGGCATATCGGACAGCGCCGGAATGCGCTCGCCGTTGAAGGTAGCAATCACACGTATCTTTTTGGCTTCGTATTGTGCGCGGATTTCCTCCATCTCCCCCACGCCCATGTCCAGCGTGCCATTCAGCACATTGATCATCATATCGCCGCCGCCTTCATGGCTGACGACGGCGGCGTTCACCTTGGCGGCAATCTTCAATTGCTCGGCCGCCTGACGCTCCAGCGAGCCTGGATTTGCCGCGCCCCAACGCCCGCGCGTCGTCTTGGCGCGGTCGATCAAGTCTTTTACGGTTTTGATCGAGCTTTCGGCGCGAACATAGATGACTTCGGAATCGGTAAAGAAATTCGCCATCGGTTCCAGATCGCGATAGGTGTTGGCCGGCTTACTCAACAGCGACGTAAGAATGTAGGTGGGTGACGAGGCATACAGCATGCTGCCATCGGGCCGCGCGCTCGCCACGCGGGAAACCGCCTTCGCGCCGGAACCGCCTTCATCGTTTTCCACGATGAAGGTCGCATTCACGTATTTCTGCAGGTACCGCACGAGTTCGCGCAGGAAAACATCGCTGCCCGCGCCGGGGCTCGAATGGGTCACGAGGGTGACCACTTTCACCGGATAGGGAATCTTTTGCGGCGCGTTCTGCGCCGATGCCGGCATCGCGAGAACGGCAATCGCCGCCACCGCGCACAGTGCGGAAAATTGTTTTCTGAACAAGCGCATAGGCGTGTGATCCCTCCCGGCGGGCGCGGAGTTTAACCGCAATCCCCAGGCCTGTCGTGCGGGAAAAATCACCTTCCCGTCAACTCCGAAACAAGCCGGGGCTGGCCATAAACCTTGGTAAGCGCTTCGGTGATCGCGGCGGTGGAAACCGTCACCGCCCGATTGAGCTTGCCGTCAAAGTAATAATCCCCGCCGAGGGAATGGATGTTCCCATCAAAGATGGCGCCGATGACTTCCGCCTTCGCGTTCAGCAAGGGGGAACCCGAATTGCCGCCGATAATGTCGTTGTCGGAAGACATATTGAAGACGGTATTCAAGTCGATCTTCGTTTTGGCATCCACCCAGCGCGGCGCCAAACGGAACGGCGGCTCGCCGGTCGCCCGATCGTACAGGCCCGCGAATGTAGTAAATGGCGGAATTGTGCGGCCGGGTTCCGTCCAACCCGTAATCTTCCCGTATGTCAGCCGCAGCGAGAACGTCGCGTCGGGATAGACGCTGGTTCCATAGACAGCAAAACGTGCTTTGGCGATGCGCTCCGCGGCGCGGTCGATCGGACCGGAGACGCGCTCCTCATATTGCTTGCGGATGGCCCGGCCCGGTTCGTCCAGCTTCAGCGCGAACTTGATCATCGGATCGTCCGAAGCCCTGATCGCTTCCATACCGCCGTCCCACAGGCGCTTGCGAACGGCAGGATCGGCAAGCTTGCTTGTCAGCAATGCGCGCGAGAGGTTTTCCGGCGATTCTTTTCCCAGCACCAGTTTGGTTTCGGGCGCGTCGGCCGTCAGTTCCTCGCGCAGTTTTGTCATCCAGAAATCAAGCTTCAGCTGCTCGACGTCATTCTCGATGGGACGCTGCGCCAACAGCCCGCGTTCCACCAACGGCAACCGCGCATCGGCATATTCGCGCATGCGTTCGCCGTTAGGCTTGGCGCGTTCCGCCGCCGCTCGCACCAAAGTGTGCGCATACCCGTAAAGCGAAGAGCCGCCACCGGCGCGCGTTTCCATGAAGTAATAGCGTTTGGCCAGCGCAGCGCGTTCGTTTTGCGCGCGCGCAATCTCGGCCCAGGGATCGCCGATTTGCGCTTTCAGCTTTGGATCGGCATCGACCCGGGCTTTCAGTTCTACATCCGCTTTGTGCTTATCGGCCATCAGCGCAGGCTGAAGCAGCGCTTCATATTCGCCGCGCTGCGCTTTCAGCCCATTTTCCAGGCCAAACAAATCGCGGTTGACGATGCGCGCATGTTCCGCGTTTTCTTGCGCGAACCGCGTATAGCGTCCACGCAATTCTGCCCCCAGGAACAAGCCAAAGGGCAGCGTGCTGTCGCGTAAAGTGATGAGTTGCGATTCCGTCAATTGCCGGTCGGTGCCGCCGGGGTTACCGGCGACGAACACCGGCTCTCCCTCTTTTGGGGCAGACGCGTTCCATTTCAGGAAGTCCGGCGTCGTAACGGGTTTGCCGTTTTCGTACAGACGCAGAAACGAGAAATCGAGGTCGTAGCGGGGAAAATTGAAATTGTCGGGATCGCCGCCGAAGAAGGCGGTGTCGAACTCAACCGCGAACACCAGACGCACATCGGAATATTTGCGATAGGTGTAGAGTTTGTACTGCCCGCCATCATATAGCGCGATCACCTGGCAGCGATGGGTGGCTTCCTTGCCCATGCAGGCGTTCTTCTCGATGACGGCGATTTCCGCATCGCGCGCCCGCGCAAACGCATCGCCGGCTTTGCCCGCGGTGGCTCGATCCATGGCGGACGCCATATCGTCCATCGTTTCAAGAATTTCCGCCTGCACGCCTGGGCACTGTTTTTCGTCCTCATTGCGCGCAGTGAAGAACCCGTTCTTGACGTAATCGTGTTCGGGCGAAGACAAATTCTGCGCGCAGCCCGCCACACAATGATGGTTGGTCAGCACCAGCCCGTTCGGCGAAACGACGGAGGCGGAACAGCCGCCGGCCAGCCGCACCGCGCCGGCGCGTACATGGTCGAGCCATTTCTGATCGATGGTGACGCCGTATTTCTGTTTCACCTGCGCGGCAGGGAAATTGTCGAACGTCCACATGCCTTCATCGGCGAAGGCAGGCACGGCGGCGGACATAAGCAGGCTTATGAGCAAGGATTTGAAACGCATGGATCTTCCGTTCATGCAGCAGAGGGACAGTATGTCAGCCTACCCCAAACGCTCCAAGCCGCGCCTTCAGGCGCTTTCCCCCGTCAGCCGGCAGTAATAGCGCCATTCGGCGGCGATTGAAGGGCCGGGCTCTCCCGGCGCCGCGCCATTCTCGGCCAGACGCTTGATCGCGGGCTGAAGCGCGTCACGGTCGGCTTGCGATATCGGCTGCGGGGTACCGAGCAGGCGCGCCTGATAATTCAGCGTGGCCAGCTCGTTGAGCCCGAGCGCGATGACGCCGGCTTCCTCGATGGAACCCGCAGCCGTGGTGATGCCGTGGCCGCGCATAAGGCAGGCACGCTTGCCGCCGATGACCGCGGTGAGCTGACGGCCAAGCTCAGGCGTGTTGATCAGCACGCTGCTGTCGAACAGGGGCGGCTCTTCCAGTGCTATCCCCAGCCCCTGCGGATCGTACGCGCCATAGATGGGAAGCAAGGGCGTACCCGTGACGGTGAAAAGAACCACGGTCGGCGGATGCAGATGCAGCACCGCGTTAACATCGGGCCGCGCGCGCAGAATCTCGGTGTGGATGTAAATCTCGCTCGGCGTCCGCAGACCTTTGGGCATACCGGCAACCGGCTTGCCGTCGAGATCGACCTCAACGATTTCGTCTTCCGTGGTGAAGCGCACGCCCTGCTCGGCGGGGCCCCGGGCGCGCACAAAAATCCGGTTTGTCCCGGGAATGCGCGCGCTGATATGGCCGCGCAGCGCCCGGGTGAGTTCCATCGCGCCAAGCACACGGCAGGCACGGGCTATGCGCGTGCGAAGGCTGTCTTCAATGCTCATGAGATGAAAGCTGTGTAATGCCGCCCGCCCTTATATCACCCGGTAGTCCCGATAATCCCTGTCTTCCTGCCGATTTTCACGAGGGTTTCCCGCTGCTCGAATTACTTGGCCAAGCCCGGAAATCGCACCTGTGTGAATGGCGCAAAAGCCGGGGAAACCCTATATTCCCGGTTCCACTGCGATGGTGAACATAATGCGGCCTATGGGTTTTCTCACGCGGGCGGCTACCGCCGGCCTGGTTCTCTTTGCCCTTTCTGGACCGGCCAGCTACGCCGCAGCCGCCGACGCGGCCCTTCCCAGCTGGGCGCAAACCCGCAGCGATCTGCCGGCCGACGCCTCCATTCGTTACGGCGTGCTGCCGAACGGCATGCGTTACGCCATCAAGAAGAACCAGACTCCCAAGGGCGAAGTGTCGTTCCGCCTGCGCATTGGCGCGGGTTCGCTGATGGAATCCAATGCCCAGCAGGGCCTTGCGCATTTTCTGGAGCACATGGCCTTTCGCGGATCGACGCACATACCTGAGGGCGACGTTTTCCAGACCATGCAGCGTTTGGGTTTGCGGGTTGGCGCCGACGCCAATGCCAGCACCAGCCAGACGCAGACGATCTACCAATTCGATGTTCCGAAGTCCGACCCGGAGACACTGAACACCGCGTTCATGGTGCTGCGCGACGTCGCGACCGAATTGAGCCTGAAGTCCGATTCCTTCGACGCCGAACGCGGGCCGGTACTATCCGAGGAGCGTCTGCGCGACGGCCCGGGCACGCGCGCGTTTGAAGCCCAGAGCAAATTCCTGCTGAAGGGGCAGCTCGCGCCGGAGCGCAACCCGATCGGCAAAGTCGACATCATTCGCAACGCGCCGGTTTCCGAGGCTGCGGACTTTTACCGCGCCTATTACCGTCCGGAGCGCGCGACGCTGGTGATCGTGGGCGATATCGATCCCGATGCGATCGAGCGCGACATCAAAACCCGCTTTTCCGATTGGAAGGGCCAAGGCACCGGCCGTGGCGACCCCAACCTTGGAACGCCGCTCACCCGCGGCCAGGAAGCGATGGTGTTCACGGAGGCCGGCGCGCCGCAAAGCGCGTCGGTTGCCTGGGTCGCGCCTTACGACAATGCACCGGACACCAAAGCGCACCAACGCCGGGACTTCATTGAGGGAATTGGCTTTTCCATTCTCAACCAGCGGTTTGCCGATGCGGCGCAAAGGCCGGATCCACCGTTCCAGGCCGCGGGCGCTTCGCGTGGAAATGTCTCGCGCTCGGCCGAGATCGCATCGCTGCGGGTCAGTTATGCCGGGGAGAAATGGCAGACGGCGTTTGAGGAAGCCGACAAAATCAGGCGGCAGATCATCGCGCAGGGCGTCACCAAAGGCGAACTGGACCGGCAGATCACCTCAGCGATAACGCGCGAAGAAGCGGCGGTCGCGTCCGCATCGACACAGACCTCGCGCGGCATCGCCAACGGCTTGATCGGCTCCATCGATCGCGACACCGTTTACACGAGCGATGCGACCGACCTCGAACTCGTCAAGGAGTTCGTCAAGGGGCTCACGCCGGCACAGGTCACGGCGGCTCTGAAGGCCGCATTCGCCGGCAACGGGCCGCTGCTGTTTCTGTCCGGCACTAAGCCGGTGGAAGGCGGCAAGGCAACGCTCGCATCCGTGTTTCAACGGGCGGAAGCCGCGCCCATCGACACCGCCGCACAGCCGGAATTGGCGGCGTGGCCATACACGAATTTCGGCGCTCCAGGAAAAGTGGCGGAAACCCGTCACGTCGACGATCTGGACGCCACATTCATCCGTTTCGAGAACGGCGTTCGCCTGACGGTAAAGCCCACGAAATATCGCGCCGATCAGGTTTTGGTGACGGTGAACATCGCGGGCGGCGATCTCGCTTATCCGAAGGATCGCACCGTCATCAACACTAACGTGTTCGTCGCCGGCGGATTGGAAGCGATGAGCTATCTCGATCTGCGCCGGACGTTGACCGGCAAGATCACCAGCGTCGGCTTTGGTGTCGACGACGATGCCTTCACGCTGTCGGGCTCCACGCGTCCGGCCGATCTCGATATCGAGATGCAGTTGCTGACGGCCTATGTCACGAAGCCCGGCTGGCGGCCCGAGCCCTTTCAGCAAGGGCTGACATCGCTGACCGATAGCTTGCCGAAGCTGGACTCGACGCCCATGTCGCTGTTTGGCGCAAAGCTGCCCGAACTGCTGCATCCCGGCGACGCACGCTGGGCCTATCCGACGCTCGCCGATGTGCAGTCGGCGAAGCTCGAACAGGTCAAGGCGATCCTGACCCCGGCGCTCGCGGACGCGCCCATGGAAATCACCATGGTCGGCGACATCACGGTGGATCAGGCGGTTAAGTCTGTCGCTTCGACCTTTGGCGCCTTGCCGCAGCGCCGTGGCTCGGCCATGCCGCAGCCTAAAGCCGGCGATGTCAAATTCCCGGCCGCCGTGGCGGAGCCCGTGGTGTTGCGCCACGCGGGACGCGCGGACCAGGGTGTTGCCGCCATCGCGTGGCAAACGACGGACGTCTATTCCGACTCCGAATCCGCGGCACGGCGGGTTCTGACCGACGTTCTGCAATTCCGGCTGATGGAGCAATTGCGGATCAAGGACGGCGCCACCTACTCCCCGTCAGCCACGGCCAGTGCGTCGCGCATCTTCCCCGGCTATGGGTACATCGCCGCCTATGCCGAAATTCCGCCGGAAAAGGCGCAGCTTTTCTACGATACGGTAAAACAGGTCACCGCCGATCTGCGCGACCGCCCGGTCAGCACCGACGAGTTTGAACGGGCGCGCAAGCCGGAGGTCGATTCGCTGGAAAAGGCGCTGGAAACCAACGGATACTGGGTCGGCGCTCTGGCCGGAGCGCAGACGGACGAGCGGCGGCTGAAGCTCGTTCGCGATGCCCGGCCGGGTCTGGAAACCGTCACGCCGTCCGATGTACAACGCGTGGCCCAAAAATATCTGACGGAGGAGCGGGCTTGGAAGCTCGTCGTGTCCCCGAAATGACAGGAATAGCTATGCGCGTCTGGTTCGCCTCCATCCTTCTGAGCATTGCGCTCGCAACGCCGGCCCTTGCTGGCGACATCAGCCCGCAAGCCAACCGCGAATTGCTCGCGGCGAACGCCAAGAAACCCGGCGTCGTTATCCTTCCAAGCGGGCTGCAATACCGCGTCATCAAGACGGGGAGCGGCGCAACGCCGGCCCCTGACGATATCGTGACCGTCGCCTACAAGGGCACGCGCGTCGACGGCTATATCTTCGATCAGACCAAGCCGGGCGAAACCCACGACTTGCCGGTCAATAAAGTTATCCCAGGCTGGATAGAGGTGCTCTCCCTGATGAAAGAGGGCGATGAATGGGAAGTCGTCGTCCCCCCAAAGCTGGCCTATGGGGAAGAGCGTTCCGGTAACGATCTGTGGGGGCAGGCGCTCACCTTCAATATTCAGCTCATGGCGGTAAAACATCCGCGCCGGTAGAGCGCGCGACAAAGCAATAATTCATACGGCTGCCCAAATTACCCACTCCTCGTGTCATGGCCCGCAAAAGCGGGCCATCCCGGCGAACGTAAGACTCATCAGCGCGCTGACGCGCGCTTACTGGATGGCCCTGTCGAGCTGGGACATGACAAGAAAACGTAGTATCAAAGATCATTGGTATCAGTTCGTCAGCTGAAGCCGCGTGCCGACGACATGGAAAGTCTGGCCGATTTGCTGGCCGGACGCGTTCAGGCGGTCCACGTCGACGCGCAGGTAATTGAACATCAGCCGGATATTGTTGCTCACATACCAATTGAGCCCGAGCGTTACGACTTTCTGCTCACCGCCACGAACGCAGCCGGTAAACTGACCTGTGCAGCTCGCGCCCGGCACGCCTTCGTTCCAGTTGAGGTCCAGATCGCTGTAACGCGCGGCGATTTCCCACGCGCCCCAGGCATTTTCCGCAACTGATACGGCCCGCGTGACACGCGGATTGGCGAAAGTTGCGAGATTGTTGTTCATGGCAATCGCCTGATACGCCCTTCTCTCGCCCGTGAGAATCCACGACGCCTGAACATACCAGCCGGAAAATTCGGGATTGGCCGCTGCCACGCAGGTTGAGCAATGCACGTCGCGCTCGAATCCAAACCGGTAATACTCACCTTGCAGATAAACGCTTCCGATATTGGCTACCGACTCGAGCCCCCAAAGTGCCCCGCCTTTGGCCGGAATAGGTCCGGTGCTTATCAAGCGGTCGCCATCCACACGGATTTCCGGCATGTCCTGCAGCGTGACCGCGTGAACGCCTGGCGCGGCGTTGTTTTCGGCGATGCGCAACAGGCGCGCCGCGCTTGCGCCAATGTGGACGTTCGAAATACCGTCCGACCACAGACGATAGGCGATGCGTCCCAGAACCTCCTCGCCTTCGTGCGAAGCATCCGCGGGCACCGCGCCGTTCCTGCCGTTGGGGTTCTGCCCCGTGAACGCGCCGGAAATGACGAGATTGTCGCCGTGCCGGAAAATGTCGGCTTGCTGAAAGGTCAGCTCGGCCCCCAGTCGGGGAATGCCACCGCCATAGCTCGATGCCGCGACGTTGATGACATCCGCACGCTCCAGAAATGTCAGCACCGCCGACGACGTGGAATCGTCATAGGTGAAAACCGGCTTGAGCAATCCCGCATTGATGCGGACGTGCGCGCGCGCCGGATCGGCGATATTGCCGGTCGTGTAAGAGATACGGCCGAGATTGATGACGGGTTTGGCGACAGCCAGATCCCTGCCGCCGAAATCCATGCGGTATTCGTACCAGAAGTTTCCGAACGCCCGTCCTTCGACGCCGAGGTACAGCCGCCGCACAAGCGTCCGTGACTTCAAATGCTTGAATTCGACGTCACGGTCCGGCGTTACAACCGCCACGCCGTCCGCCTGATTGAAAGCGGCGGTGTCGAGCTGCAGGCGGGCACGCACGGACAGAGAAAATTGCCCGTCACTGCTGCTGATCGTGGGGCGCCAATCGTCCACTGTCCACGCGGCAGCTTTGGCAGGCAACGACCCAACGACGCCAGCCAACAGCGTCAAGCCAAGAACAGGCAGAAGCGCGCGCGCAGGGTCCAAGGTTTCGCCGTGTGTCCGGTAGCGAGCGATACCGCCGTCTGCTCGAATCGGCGGCCAATTCAGCTCGAACATACACGCGGAGAGTTGTGGAAAAACAGAGGCAATCAGTGCGTGGTGGCAGTCACCGCATCGGCAAGGGGGAGCGTGCCTCCCTGGCCGGGGGGCCGCGGAATGCGGCTCTGGCAGGGCCTGTCAGCCGGGCGAGGCCGGCTCGGGGTCGATGCCCAGGGCGCACATGACACGCGCATGCATGTTGTAGGTGCCAATCAAAATGGTGAGTTCAACGATCTGGCGTTCCCCGAAGAACGGCTTGAGCCGCTCGAATATCTCGTCCGGCACGTTGACCTCGCGTGTCATGGAATCGGCGTAGGCCAGCACCGCACGGTCGCGCGGGCTGAAGCGCGGCGAGGCTTCCCAGTCCGGCAGATCGTTGCATTCCTCGAGCGTCAGCCCTTCGGGGATGGCCAGCTTGGGAACGTGCTGCCCCACGATGTAAGGCACGCGCAAAACATGGCCGATTCGGATGATGACCATTTCGCGCAAGCGGCCGTCGAGATCGGTCTTCCATCGCACCGCGTTGTTGTGCTGAAACCAGCTTTCGGCGAGGGCTGGACTGTGCAACAGCAACTTGTAAACATTGATCAGGCGGCCGCGCCGCGCGCCGCGAATTCGCTCCATCAAATCCGA
Source organism: Alphaproteobacteria bacterium (assembly GCA_947473475.1). Classification (GTDB taxonomy): domain Bacteria; phylum Pseudomonadota; class Alphaproteobacteria; order Micropepsales; family Micropepsaceae; genus CAIYRG01. The sequence continues at coordinate 78,424 of CANJBZ010000001.1, read as the reverse complement.
GAGCTCAGGATGCGTATTGTCTTCGATCGTGGAAACGCGCGCCATATTCACCGCTTTGGGAGTTTTTCGTAATGCCGCGCATTCTAGTGGAGGCAGACCATTTCCTCAAAATCCTGCCGGTAATCCTCGATCCCAAGGCCGATGACGAGCACGCCCGCGCGGTGGCGGATTTCTTCGCCCATGACATCGATTTTCCGGCGTGGTGCGAGACGTTCCGCACGCAAATCTCCGGCCTTTACCCGGCCGATGTGGATCTGGCGGCCGATCAGGCCGAACTGGAAGCCAAACTTCCCGAGGCCGACGCGGTGATCGTGGAGGGCCTGACGCTCGACCGGGCCGCCGTCGCCAAAATGAAGCCGACCTGCATCGTGCACAAATTTGGCGCGATCACATCGAATATCGACCGCCGCGCCTGCGAAGAGCGGCGCATCAACGTGTTCGCCGTCGCGCGCCAAGGCAATGTCGCGGTGGCGGAGCAGGCGTTTGCGCTGATGATGGCCGCCGCCAAGGATATCGGCCGCTATAACGGCGTGGTGACGGCTGACGATCTGGCCCGCGCCGGCCACCCGGTGCGTTCCTATGACCGGCGCTACACGGGCGGCTCGAACTACGCCCGCATTCCGCATTTGCGTACACTGAAGGGCGCCACGCTGGGCATTGTCGGCTTTGGCGAAGTGGGCCGCGAACTCGCGCGCCGCGCCGCCGCCTTCGGAATGATTATTGCCTACTACCAGCGCACGCGGCTTTCCGATGAGGACGAACTAGCGTTGGGCGCCCGGTACGCTTCGCTCGACCAGGTAATGGCGCAGTCCGATTACATCATCGTGCAACTGCCGCTGAACGAGAGCACGCAGGGCATCATTGGCCGCAAGGAGCTTGCCGCCGCCAAGCCCGGCGCCATCCTGATTAATACCGCCCGCGCCCACTTGGTGGACCAGCAAGCCCTGATCGAAGCTTTGGACAGCGGCCGGCTGGCCGCCTTGGCCATGGATGTCGGTTATGCGGAGCCCTGGTCGCCGGACGATCCCCTGCTGAAATACAAGGACGGCCGCGTCATCGCGATGCCGCATACGGCGGTCGGCGACCGCACGGTGGGCTTGAGCGATTTGGCCGAAATGTGCCGCAACATCTGGCGGATCATCGACAACCGCCGTACCGGCCGGCGGAAATAGCACGGCGGGGTTTTCCAGGAATAAGGTGTTGTTTCCAACTGCGAGCGGCGTATTTTACCCGCACATAGAAAATCGTTTCGGAAACGCCCGCCTTTGACCACATCCCGCCAAACCGCGCTCGCGGACAATACCGTGTACGTCACGACGTTTACGGTGTTGTTCGCCATCAGCTTCTGCCACCTGCTCAACGATATGATGCAGTCGCTGCTTGCGGCTCTCTATCCGAGCTTGAAAGAGCGTCTGGAACTGAACTTCGCGCAAGTCGGACTGATCACGGCCACGTACCAATTCACCGCTTCGCTGCTGCAGCCGCTTGTGGGGCTCTACAGCGACAAGCGCCCAATACCCTTTTCGCTGCCGCTGGCGATGGTGTTCACGCTGGTGGGGCTGTTGACGCTTTCGATCGCCCATACCTATTCGCTGCTGTTGACGGCGTCCGTTCTTGTCGGGCTGGGCTCGGCCATCTTCCATCCCGAATCCGCGCGTGTCGCACGGATGGCGTCGGGCGGCCGCTTCGGGCTGGCGCAATCGTTCTTTCAGGTGGGCGGCAATTTCGGGCAGGCGCTCGGCCCGCTGATGGCGGCGGCCATTGTGCTGAATTTCGGGCAGGGCTCGATCGCCTATTTCGCGCTGATGGCGCTGCTTTCGGTGACGATCCTTTACAATGTCGGCGTCTGGTACAAGCACCACGGTATTGCGCGCATCAAAGCCGCGGCTAAAATTCACCGCGCACCGGATCTCTCGAGCAGTCAGATCACCCGCGCCATTCTGGTTCTGCTGGCACTGATCTTTTCCAAGCAAATCTATTTTTCCGGCATCCAGTCCTATTACACGTTCTACCTGATCCATCGCTTCGGCGTTTCGGTGCAAGCGGCACAGATCTATCTGTTCGTCTTCCTCGCGCCGGTGGCCGTGGGTACGCTTTTGGGCGGCATCGCCGGTGACAAGTTCGGACGCAAATACGTCATCTGGTTTTCGGTGCTGGCCGCGCTGCCGTTCTCGCTGCTGCTGCCTTATGCCAATTTGTTCTGGACCGGCATTCTGTCCGTATTCATCGGCCTGACGCTTTCCGCGTCTTTCCCTGCGATTGTCGTGTATGCGCAGGAATTGGTGCCGGGAAAGATCGGCGCCATTTCCGGGCTGTTCTTCGGATTTGCGTTCGGGCTTTCGGGGCTTGGCGCGGCCGCCTTGGGCTGGGTCGCCGACCGCACAAGCATCGAATATGTCTATGTTCTTTGCTCTTATTTGCCGATCCTAGGCCTGCTTGCCGCGCTCCTGCCCGACCTGCACACCGCCCGCAAAGAACAAGTCCTCGTGACCGCCACCGCAAAAGAGTGAGCGTTGCCGCTGCGTTGGGGGCGCGTTATCGTGCCTTTGCCGCTGTCAGCGAAAAGGCCCACCGATGCGCACAGACCGTCTTTCCAAGCCGGTGAAATGGGCGCTCGCGGGCGCGCTGTTGTCGGTGATTGCTGTCGCGCCTGCGCCTGCCGCTCCGGCGGGCGCAACGCAGGTGGATATGAAGCTGATCCTCGCGACCGACGTGTCGCGCAGCATCAACAACGAGGAAGCCCGCATCCAGCGCGAAGGGATCGCCGATGCGTTCGCCAATCCCGACGTCATCAAATCGATCCAAAGCGGCGCGCTCGGACGTATCGCCATCGCCATGATCGACTGGTCCAGTCCTGACCTCGATCGCGTGGTTTTGGATTGGACCATCGTCAAGGACAAGGCGAGTGCAATCGCGCTGTCCGAGAAAATCCGCGCCCTGCCGCGAACGCGCGGACGGCGCACCTCGATCAGCAGCGTGCTGGAATTGGGCGCACTTCTGCTGGAAAGCAGCGATAAAGATATAGTCGGCACGCGGCGGGTGATCGATGTATCGGGCGACGGTCCGAACAATGACGGCAATCCACTGAAGGAGGTGCACGACCAAACGGTCGCCAACGGCATCATCGTCAACGGCCTTCCCATCATGGATGAGAACGCCAACGGTTATTTTCCCGACCTCGATAAATATTATCAGGGCTGCGTCGTGGGCGGACGCGGTTCGTTTGTGGTCGTGGTCAAGAGCTTCGCCGATTTCGGCGCTGCCATGCGGCACAAGCTGATTCTGGAAATTTCCCAGGACGAGCAACAGATCAAACAGGCGCTGAACGAACTGCACGCGGAGTCGCCGTTTAAGCTTACCGCCGTGGGCGACGCACCGGCTCAGCCGCAAGTCTTGCGCCCGAACACCGCGTTTCAAGGCAGTTGCGATCTGAACGGATTTGGTTTCGGCGGGTTCTGACACACCGCCGGAACGCAGCGCCAGCGCCCCCTCCACCGCCTTCGGCGGTCCCCCTCCCCCGCTGCGCTACGCTTCGCAGGGGAGGATCAAAGCGTCCGAGCGTTGCTGGTTAAAGGGAGGCGGGATATCGTTCAGCTGGGACGGAACGATCCGAAGCAGGGTGGAATGAACGGGGCAAACCGCGGCGCGACAGTCCGCAAGCGGGCGCGATTTGCGCTCGCGGCCTGTGCCATGGCGGCGCTCATCGCCCTTCCCGCGCCTGCCGCGCGATCGGCGGCCGGGCCGACGCAGGTCGATGTCAAACTTGTCATCGCCACCGATATTTCGCTCAGCATCGACGATCAAGAGGCGGCGCTTCAGCGGCAAGGCATAGCGGATCTGTTCCTGGATCCAGAGGTTATTAAGGCGATTCAGAGCGGCCCTTTAGGCGTTGTCGCCGTGTCCATGCTGGATTGGGCGGGCTATGGCGAAAACAAGGTTGTGCTCGACTGGACGCTGGTGAGCGACAAAGCCAGTGCCGCAGCGCTCTCCGCGAAAATCCGCAAGATCGGGCGCATCCCAGGCAAACGGACCTCGATCAGCGACGCGCTGGAGCGCGCCTTCGCGATGATCGAAGAAAGCGAACCGCAAATCGTCGGGACCCGCAAAGTCGTCGACGTGTCCGGCGACGGGCCGAACAATGACGGCTATTCGCTGCAAGAGCTGCACGATCGCACCGCCAACAACGGCATTGTCGTCAACGGCCTGCCGATCATGGATGAGAATTCGGAAGGGTATTTTCCCGATCTCGACAAATATTACGGCGCCTGCGTGACATCGGGAAAAGGCGCGTTTCTCATCGTCGTGAAGCACTTCAACGATTTCGGCAACGCCATGCGCCGCAAGCTGGTGCTCGAAATTTCGCAGAACGAAAATCAGATCAAGCAAGTCCTGCGCGAGTTGCAGCCCAATCCCTTATTGAAGCAAGTCGCCGCTGGAAACGCGGCATCGCCGCCGCGCTTTACCGCCATTGCCAAAACCTATCCCGGCGGCTGCGACAAATATGGCGGCTGGTCACACGAAGGCCGCTAGCTTTTCACGTCATTCAGCGCGCGGCGAATGAGAGCGATCAGCGCATCCATTGTGTAGGGCTTGGTGATCCAGCCGAGCGGCTGTGCGCCAGCGGCGCGTGCGCGCGTGTGCGCATCGTCATGGGCTGTCGCGAAAATCGAGCGAATACCCGTGGTGTTGAAGATGGCAAGCGCCGCGTCGATCCCGTCGCGCCGGCTGAGCAGACGGATATCCATCACAACGAGGTCGGGCCGCATCTCAGCGGCGTAGCGTTCCGCATCCTCCGCGGTTTTCGCAGGGCCAATGACGTCGAAGCCGGCCTCGGCCAATGCCGTTTCCATTTCCAGCGCAACGAAGAAATCGTCCTCCACGGCGAGAACGCGCGCGCGGGTCTCAGCCGCGTATACGGGCGATGGCGCGATTTGGGTCGTCATCGGCCGCACATGCGCAAGATCACGCCGCGCAACAGCGCACGAGCATCGATCGACGGAAAGTGCATATCCCCCTGCCTATATGCGCAATCACTCCGCAGTGCGTGGCCCTCCGAAGCGCACAACGCACCGCGCACCCTTATCCGAAACCACCTGGAACGTGCCCCCGAGTTGACGCCCAAGCCCCATGACAAGTCCCAAACCTGACGCTCGCCGCCTGGGCTGTCCCAGGGAAAATCCCGGACCGTCATCCGCAACGGCCAATTCCCACTGGCTGCCCACGGACCTGAGCGCCACGGAAATGGTCACCCGGCTTTGCTCGGCGCGCCCATGTTTGACCGCGTTGGTTAACAACTCATTAAGGATGAGCGCCACCGGAATGGCGGCATCATTGTGTAGACGGCCGGACGCTTCGACAATGTGGATATCGGCCTTCGCGCCAAACGATTGGCTTGCGTTGCGGCACAACGCTTCGATGAAGGGCTGCACTTCAAACTCGGTCGCGCTCGCCGAATACATGCCTTGCTGCGCCGCGGCCATGGCGCCAACGCGGCGAACGGCATCGCTCAACGCCTCGCGGGCTTCCGCGCTTGACGCTTCCCGTTCCGCCGCGCCGAGCAGGGACTGAAGCATCTGCATGTTGTTTTTGACGCGATGATTGAGCTCGTTCATCAAATCGCGGATCTTGTTCTCGGCTTCCTTACGGTCGGTGATGTCGAGCATCATCTTGACCGCGCCGATCAACTTACCCGATGCGTCATGGATGGGGCGGGGATAGGCCAGGAAAGGCACGCGCGTGCCGTCCGGCCGCTCGGCAATCGCTTCAACACCCGAGAGCGCGCGATCCTCCTTCAACGTGATCGCCATCGGACATTCGTCATGCGGCAGCAGCGTGCCGTCGGGACGATATAAGCGCCATGTCACGCACCAATTGTCCACGCCAAGCACAGGTTCGCGCCCCGCCAGTTCGACAGCCGCGCGATTGTAAAAGGTGATGCGACCCTCGGCATCGGTCGTGAAAACCGCGGCCGGCAGCGCCTCCAGCAACTTACGGAAATTCTCCTCGGTGCCCAGAGTCGCCAGATGCTCAAACGTCCTTAGTGCGTCGGCGGTGCCAGCGGATTGTGCAAAGGTCGCGTTATTCATCCACGATGCATCCAGGTCCGGCGTGTGCAACTCACACGCGGTCTTTGTGACGTTATAGGGACCATGGGCCGGGTACCCCAGCTGTATCAAGCTGGAACTTTGAATTCCTGCTCCGTTCCGGACGCCAATGTTTAAGCGCCGCTTGGAGTGATCTCAAAAATCCGGACGTTCCGCCTCGGGAACCTTGGTGGTTGTGTTTCGATAGTATTCATGGGTGTTCTCGGCACAGACATTTTCAACCCACGAAGAACCGGCCTTGCGATAGGTCGCGGCGCCGCCCCAGGCGGTCGTGAAATACGTTTTGTCGTCGACCGTGAACTGCACCTGCAGGCCTTTGCCTCTGTAATTGGGATCGACCGCCGCCGCCTGCTCAGTGGTGACACCACCATTTGCCTGGACGATGCGCTCCTGAGCAGCGCGCGCCACTTCGTAATCGACCAGGCGATACCGCTCCACGACATGCAGGTCCTCGCCATAGGGCGCGCCATATTGATCGAGTTGCGCGATGCGTCCGGCTTTGAAACCGACCGTGTCGACGACCAGCGTGTCGCCCTCGAAATGGCCGACGGAATCGCCCGACAAGGTCCGCGTGAGTTTCACCGGGTGCTGCGCGTTCAGGCGAACGTGCCGGACTTGATGGTCCTGCATGTAGAGAAAGACCACCTGATCGTTGGTCTGCAGCACCTGCAAGCCCTGTACCCGGAACGCGTAGGGCGCAACCATGGTCGTGCATTGGTTGGAAGGAGACGGGTAATCGGTGCCGGCGCGCTGCATCTCGTTGCGTTTGCGCACGGCCAACACCGCCGCAGGTTTCAGGATAGGGCTGCTTTCGTCACCGACGTTGAATTGGAAATTGTCGATGCGGCTTCCGTCAGGACGGCGGCGATTGAGCGGCTGGATGGGTCCCGGCCCCGATTCCGGCTGCTCTAGCCCGAAGGTGGTACGGGCCCAGAAGCCGGAAAGGTCCGGAACGGGCGCGGCCGCGTTGGCGGATTCACTGACCAATTGACCAGAAGCCAGAGCTTCAGCCATGAAGAACGCACAAGCCACTCCGGTAATCCTGGTGCGCATCACGAAACCCTCCGCCAAGGCTCCTCGGATCACTATACCCCGGCTTTTCATCGCCTGCTAAGACTTCGCCGCTATCACCACGCCGTCGGTTGCCGGCATCGATCCCCCCAACAGCGAAGAAGACCCGTGACCGTTTTGCAGGGACTAAATCTCGGCCTCTTGTTCTGTGCGCTGTTGTATCTCGGCTGGCTTCGCCACAGTCCGAGGCTGCTTTACATAGCTGCCGGGCTTGGCGCGGCAGTCGCGCTGGCTCTGTCCTTCAACGTGCATTTTCTACGTGTCGCGCCTGCGTTTTGGGTGTTTGCGCTAGGTTTGGCCGGAGCAGGCTACATTCTCCATCGCGCGCGTTAACGCGGGCGGGCGAGTAGAGCCAGCAACCGCTGCGGCGTGACCGGTAGGGCTGTTACCGCACCTGGGATGCCAATCGCATCATCGATAGCCGAAGCGATAGCTGCGCCGACCGCTGTTACACCTGCTTCGCCCGCACCTTTGAGACCTAACGGGTTGAGGGGGCTTGGCGCATCTTCGGTGACCAGCACGTCGACCGGCGAGACTTCGCAGGACGTGGGCAGTAGATAATCCGCGAACGTCACCGACAGCGGCTGGCCGTCTTCGCTGTAGAGGAACTCTTCGAACAGCGCACCACCGAGACCTTGCGCGTAGCCGCCTGCAATTTGGCCTTCAATCATCATGGGATTGACCGACCGGCCGATGTCATAGGCGACCAGGAATTTCTCGACCGTAGTGCCGCCGGTCTCACGATCCACGCGGACCTGCGCAACATGCACGCCATAAGGATACGTCATGTGATCGGTGCGATGAATGCCATCCGCCGACAAGGGTCCGCGCTGACGCGCGAACTCGGTCAGCGAAATAGATGGACCGCTGCCGTCGCGCCGCACGATGACGCTATCCACGATATCCAGATCCGTAGCCGGCGTCTGAAGCAATTCGGCGGCAGCATTCAGAATAACCGCGCGCAAATTCACAGCCGCATCGTAGGCCGCGCTTCCCGTCATCACGGTTGCACGCGAAGCATGGGCGCCAATACCGTCCGCGATGCGGTCGGTCTGCCCATGCACGACGGCGATGGAGCGATAATCCGCTCCGAGACCTTCCGCGCAAAGCTGCGCCATCACCGTCTCGAAACCCTGTCCAAGCGAAGCGCCTCCGGTAATCAGCTCAAGCCGTCCGTCGGCGTGCAGATGGAAATGCACCGCATCTTTCGGGCCGAGCCCCGTCTTTTCGACAAAGACGCCAAGGCCAATTCCCACGGCCTCGCCGTTCTTGCGCCGCGCCGCGCATTCGCGTTCGAGCGCGTCCCAGCCGATCTGCGCCAGCGCCTTGTCCAGCAAAAGCGCGTAGTCGCCGGAATCCAAAACCACGTCCGTGCCGAGCGCGGACAGGCCGCGCTCGAACGGCATTTCGGCCACCGGTATAAGATTGCGCCGCCGCACCTCGATGCGATCCAAGCCAAGCTTGGCGGCGACCGCATCCATCAACCGCTCGCGAACGAAAGTGCCTTCGTAGCGGCCGGGCGCGCGATAGGTCGCGGCCGGCGTCTTGTTCACGAGACGGAAATGCGCCGTGCTGCGGAACGCCGGTACACGATAGGGTCCCACCAGCATGCCGCTGGTCAGATCGGGCACACGTGCCGCATGCGTGCGCACATAAGCGCCTTGCGCGTGGAAGAACTCGTCATCCATTGCGAGCACCAGACCATCGGCAGCGACCGCGGCGCGCAACACGTGGCGCTGCTCGCGCGAATGGTTCGCCGCCATCAAATGCTCGCGCCGGTCTTCGATCCATTTCACCGGGCGGCCAAAGCGCAACGCGGCGGCGGCCACCAACACATCTTCGGGGTAAAGCTCGCCGCGAATACCGAAGCCACCGCCGACATGGCCTTCTTTCAGGTGCACCGATTCCGGTTTACGCCCGAGCACGCGCGCAAGGTTGTCGCGCGTGCGATGCGGCACCTTCGCGGCGCCATACAATTCAATGACATCGCGCGCTGCATCATAGCGGCCCAGCGCGCCGCGATTTTCCAGCGGCGTGCCCGAATGGCGGCCGATGTAGAGATCGAGTTCGAAAATATGCGCCGCTTTGGCGAATTCCGCAGCCAGATCACCATACGCATTGGTGAGCGTCACAGGCTCGGTGTTGAGGCCGGGCGCAAACGAGCCGGGCTCTTGGCTCACGTCCATCAAGGGGGGCTGAGCCGCAACCTCGACCTCCACCGTCTGAGCAGCATCTTCCGCAACATAAGGATCGCTTGCGAACACCGCGCCGACGGGATCTCCGACGTACCGCACCATGTCCCGCGCCAGCGCATATTGTCGGTAGGGCTTAAGCGCCTCGGCGGCGGCATCGCGGAAATCGATCGGACCAAGCTCGGTGATGTCTTCCGCTGTCCATACCGCCAGCACGCCCGGCATGGCGCGCGCGGCGCTTGCGTCGATGGACACAATCTGCCCGTGCGCGTGCGAGGACCGCACCACACGCATATGGACCTGGCCGGGGAACGACAAATCATCGGTAAACCGCCCTTGGCCGAGCAGCAGCGCCTTGTCTTCCACGCGCGTAACCGCCCGGCCAATCACCTTGCCGCTGCGCTGGGCGTCCTGGAAAGCTGCTGTCTTGGCCATCGCGGAAGCGAGATTTGTCCTTCGCCGATGTTGTGCTTAGGCTCGCGATGTAGATAGTCTGTGTCCCAAAATCAAACCAAATCCAAATTTTGGAACAGACGGGGAGTTTGCGTTGTCTGAAGCAGGGTTGAAGTTGGTACAGGGCGGATATGGCGGCCTGCGCGGCTGGATCGATCAGGTCGAGCGCATGGGCGAACTCAAGCGGGTAAACGGCGCCAGCTGGGACACCGAAATGGGCGCCATCACGCACATGCTCACCGAGCACAGCCACGGGACAGGGCCAGCCCTGCTGTTCGACGACATTCCCGGTTACCCGAAGGGTTTCCGTACTCTGTATGGGCATTTCTCGTCAGTCAGGCGCGTGGCGCTGACCCTGGGCCTGCCGCTCGAACGTGAGCGCAAAGTCGACATCGTCAAACAATATTACGACCGCATCCAGACGATGAAGCACATGCCCCCGCGGTATGTAAAAGACGGCCCGATCCTGGAAAACGTGATCCAAGGCGACGATATCGACGTCCTGAAATTCCCGGTCCCACGGCACCACGAGGCGGATAAGGCCCGTTATATTGGCACCGCCAATTGCGTCATTACCCAGGACCCTGATGCGGGCTGGTTCAACCTCGGCTGTTATCGCAACCAGGTTTACGACGCCAAGAGGATCGGCTGTCAGATCACCGAGGGCAAACACGGCCGCATCCACCGTGACAAATATTTCGAGCGCGGCGAAAAGATGAAAGTCGTGGTTCTGGTCGGCCAGGACCCGCTGCTGTTCATGCTGGCCGCCAGTCCCTTGCCGGAAGGCATCAGCGAATTGGATTTCGCGGGCGGCTTACGCGGCGAACCCATCGATGTCATCCGCGGGCCGTACACGGGCTTCCCCATTCCCGCCGACGCGGAAATCGCCATTGAGGCCGAAGCGGTGCCCGGACAAGTGCTGGAAGAAGGCCCGTTCGGCGAGTGGATGGGCTATTATTCCGACGACACGGTGGCACGCCCTTATCTGGACATCAAAACCATCCTGCACCGCAACAATCCCATTCTGACCTGCGCGCCGCAGCACAAGCCGGTTGACGAAACCGGCCTGCTGAAAGGCATCGCGGGCTCGGCGCAGATTTGGCGCTCGCTGGAAGCCTGCGGCCTGCCGGACATTCTGGGCGTGTGGAACCATGAAGCTGGGCCCGCCACGCGCTTCACCGTCATCCAGATCAAGCAGCGTTACCCCGGTCACGCGCGCAACGTGCTGCATGTGGCCTGCTCCTGTCAGGGCGGCGCCTATGCCGGCAAATGGACCGTGGTGGTGGATGACGATATCGACGCGGGCGATCTGGATCAGGTGCTGTGGGCTATGTGCACGCGCTTCGATCCGATGACCGATATCGATCTGGTGCAGAAGGCCTGGGCCTCCAAGCGCGATCCGCTGTACCTGCCCGGCAATTTCAACAACCGCATCCTGATCGACGCCTGCATACCCTATGACAAATATCTGAAAGGCACCTTCCCACCCGTCGTTGACGTAAGCCCCAAGCTGCGCGGCGACATCAAAGCGAAATTTCCGCAGCTTTTCTCGTAAACCTGAAAGCACGACGATGCGCTTCGTCCGGACCGCCGCCGCCCTCCTTGCCTCCGCACTGCTGCTGGACGCAGGGACGGCTGCCGCGGCGCCGGCGACCGATTTTTACAAGGGCCGCACGGTCTATGTGATTATCGGCTATTCGGCCGGTGGCGGGTACGACCTTTATGCGCGCGTGCTGGCGGCGCATATGGGCAAGCATATTCCGGGCAACCCGACGGTCATTCCGCAGAACATGCCCGGCGCAGGCAGCGTGAAGGCGGCCGCTTATGTGTTTTCGGTAGCGCCCAAAGACGGCACCGTCATCGGCACGTTTGCGCGTGGGATGGCGGCAACTGCTTTGATCGGACAGGCGCCCTTTGATGCGCGCAAATTCACCTGGCTCGGCAGCGCCACAAGAGACGTAACGCTGTGCATCAGTTGGGGTGAATCGCCCGCCAAGACCTGGAACGATGTGATGACCAGGCAAGTCACGTTTGGCGGCGAAGGCCCGGCGGGTGATCCCGACATTTTCGCCAAGCTCTACAAGAACGTCTTCGGCGCCAAGATCAAATTGGCCACCGGTTTTCCGGGAACGACGGACATCACGCTGGCCATGCAGCGCCGCGAAGTGGACGGCCTGTGCGGCATTTCCTGGAGCACGGTCAAAGCGCGTTACGGCAGCTGGTTGAAGGAGAAGAAGCTCAACATCCTTATCCAAGCCGCGCCGATGAAGGACCCCGATCTTCCCAACGTGCCCATGGCGAGTGATTTGCCCAAGACGAATGAGCAGCGGCAGATTTTGGAATTTGCCATGGCGAACGAAGTGCTCGCACGTCCCTTTGTGGCGCCGCCGGGAATTCCCGAAGACCGCAAGGCAATTTTGCGCGCCGCGTTCATGGAGACCCTGAAAGACCCGGTGTTTCTCGCCGATGCCAACAAGACCATGATCGATATCAATCCCGTCAGTGCTGCCGAAGCCGAAGCCGTGGTTACGAAAATGTACGGCTTGCCGAAGGACGTGGTGCAAAAAGCCGCGCGCGCCGTCTATTGACCACGCATCATTTGGAACCCGCGCGCGACGGCCGCATCGGCACGCGCTTTCGCCGCCTGGAAGATGCACCGCTGCTGTGCGGCAACGGACGCTTTATCGATGACATAAGAATACCGGGCCTGCTGCATGTTGCCTTTGTGCGCAGCCCGCACCCGCATGCCGCCATTCGCAGCATCGATGCGAGCGTGGCGCGGGCTTTGCCCGGCGTTTATGCCGTCCTGACCTTGGACGATTTGGCGCCCGTGCTGCACAAGCGGCGCATGGTGCGCGAACCGGGCCAAGGCGGAAAACCGCGCGAGAATATGTGGCCCTATCCGCTGTCCAGCGGCGAAACCGCGTTTGTCGGCGAACCCGTCGCGCTGGTCGCCGCGAGCAGCCGCTATATCGCGGAAGATGCGGCGGCGCTCGTCGATATCGATTACGATCCGTTGCCTGCGATTGCCGACGCGCGCGATGCTGCTGTGGCAGGTTCGGTGCTTGCGCGGCGCGATTTGTCGTCCAATGTGGTCAGCACCTTTCGCGTCGCCTATGGCGATGTGGACGCGGCGTTCCGAAACGCAGCGCACGTCACCAAGGAAGATTTTTATCAACACCGTGGCGGCGCGCATTCGCTGGAAGGCCGCGGGGGCGTCGCCGAATATCAGCCGGGCGCCGATGGCATCACCTATTGGGCATCGACCCAAAAGGCGCACGATCTGCACCAGAACATTTCCGCCTTTGTGAAAATCGACGAGAACCGCTTTCGCGTCACCGCGCCCGACATCGGCGGCGGCTTCGGTCCCAAGCTGTGCGTGTACCCCGAGGATGTCGCCATCGTTGCCGCCTCGAAGCTGCTCAAGCGGTCGCTAAAATGGGTGGAAGACCGGCGCGAGCATTTTATCTCCGCCGTGCAGGAGCGCGATCAGTACTGGACGCTGGAATTGGCGCTGGACGAAAGCGCATGCATTCTCGCGGTACGCGGCCGGCTGATCCACGATTTGGGCGCGTATGCGCTGCAGGATGTGAACCTACCGTACAATTCCGCGTCCGCTGTGCCCGGTCCGTATCATGTTCCTGCGCTCGCGATGGATGTGGCGGTGGCGCATACCAACAAGGTGCCTGTGTCGTCAGTGCGCGGCGCGGGCTATCCGCAAGCGGCGTTCGCCATGGAACGCCTGCTCGACAAAGCGGCGCACGAGGTGGGCATTGCCCGCGACGAAATCCGCCGGCGCAATCTCATCCCAGCTGACAAAATGCCCTATGAGAGCCCGCTGAAAGCGCGTTCCGGCGCGCCCATTCTCTATGACAGCGGCGACTATCCGGGCACGCAGGCGCAAGTGATGGAACGCGCCGATTGGGGTGATTTTCCCCGCCGCCAGAGCGAAGCGCGCAAAGGGGGGCGCTATCTCGGCATCGGTCTGGCGCACGGGCTGAAGGGCACTGGGCGCGGGCCATTCGAGATGGGGCTTGTGCGCGTCAGTGGCGCCGGACGCGTCTCCGTGCTGACGGGCGCATCCGCGATGGGACAGGGCTTGGCGACGGCGTTGGCGCAAATCGCAGCGTCCGAATTGGGTGTGTCGCCAAACGATGTGAGCGTTGTCGCGGGCGATTCTGCCGCCGTGCCGGTTGGGCTCGGCGGTTTCGCCAGTCGCCAAACCGTGACCGCCGGAAATTCCGTAATGCTCGCCGCACGTGAGGTGGGCCGCAAAGCCAAAGCGATGGCCGGCATGCTGATGCAAGCCAAACCCGACGAACTGGAATTGGCCGATGGCGCCGTGCGGATGAAAGCCACGCCCGACCGCGCCATATCGCTTGGTGAAATTGCGCGCCTGCTACGCGGCGGGCCGGGCTATGCCTTTCCGCCGGGGTTCGATCCCGGCTTGGAAGCGAGCGCCGCCTTTCGCGTCGATCAACTGGCGTACGCCAATGCCTGCCATGTCGTCGAAGTCGAGGTGGACATTGAAACCGGCCAGGTCCGCATTCTTCGCTATGTGGCCCAGCACGATCACGGCGTGCAGGTGAACCCTATGATCGTGGACGGGCAAACGCGCGGCGGCATCGCCCATGGCATCGGCAACGCGCTCTACGAATATATGGGCTATGACAAAGGCGGCCAGCCGACCACCACGACCTTTGCCGATTACCTGCTGCCCAGTTCGACCGAAGTGCCCACCATTGAGAGCTTCTATACGAGCGCGCCCTCGCCACTGAATCCGCTGGGCGTCAAAGGGGCGGGCGAAGCCGGGGTAATTCCCTCCGCCGCGGCCATCATTTCGGCGGTCGAGAATGCGCTTGAACCATTCGGCGTACGCATTACACAGGTGCCACTGTTTCCGTACAGAGTGCTGGAATTAATCACCGCCGCGCGGGCGCAAGGAGCTTGAAATGACCAAATACAAACTGGCGACCTATGAATCGGACAATGGGCCGCGCGCCGGGATCATCGTCGGCGACACGGTTTTCGATGCCGCTACGCTGACGGATCAGCCCACCTACAGCAGCGTGCTGCGGATCCTGGAAGATTGGACGCGCGCTAAGGACATGCTGGCAGCAGCGGCGCAAAAGACCGGCGCGGGCTGGAAACTTTCCGAAACGCATTTGCGTGCGCCGGTTTTGTATCCGCCCGCCATCTACTGCGCCGGCGCCAATTACCGCGACCATGCCATGGAAATGGCCAAGCGCCTCAATCGGCCGCTCGACCCCGATCCCAAGCTCAATGGCGGCAAGCCGTGGTTTTTCCTTAAAGCCTCGCGCAGCGTCACCGATCCGGGCGCGACGGTTGCGGCCACGCATTACTGTAAGAATCTCGACTGGGAAGTGGAGCTTGCAGCGATCATCGGAACGCCGGGCAAAAACATCCGCGCGGAAGACGCGCTCAAGCATGTCGCGGGCTACACGATCGCCAACGATCTTTCGGCCCGTGAATTGGGACGCCGCGCGGAAGCCGCCGCGGGCTCGCCCTTCTCGTTCGATTGGACCATGCAGAAGAGCTTCGACGGCGCTTGCCCGGTGGGCCCGTGGATCGTTCCGGCCGACGACATTCCCGATCCGCAGAACCTGGCGATGAAGCTTTGGGTGAACGACGTCATCAAGCAGGATTCCAACACGGCCGAGATGATCTTCACGCTGGCCGAACAGATCGCCCAGCTTTCGATCAGCATGACGCTCTATCCGGGCGACCTCATTCTCACCGGCACGCCCGCCGGCGTCGGTCAGGGCCGCAGCGAATTTTTGAAAGCAGGCGATGTGGTGAAGTTGGAGATCGACGGTCTCGGCACGCTCACCAACCGGATCGCGTGAAGCAACGGGGCCGGTGTTCGCGGCCCCGTTTGTTCCCGCTTACGTTCCGGGTTGCGGCCAGCGTGAGGTACCGCCTGCTTGCCACTGGTCGGCGGTTTGCCCGGCTTCTTCCAGAGCGGCAGGGTCTTTCAGCGTCGTGTCCTGGCCCACAACGGGGTCTTCCACGGCCTGCTTCAGGCTGAGCGCAAGCTTCCACTCCGATGCCGGGCGGATGTAACCGTCCTCTTTGACGATATCCAATCCCCAATAAATTTCCAGCCGGTGGCCATCGGGGTCGCGGAATTCAACCGCGATCTGCACGCCCGCGCGGCGGCGGCCTTCGAAATCGACTTTGACGCCATGTTTGCGCAGATGATTGCGGGCGCGCACCACCTCGTCCAGCGTGTCCACTTCGAACGCTATGTGGTTTATCTCAAAATTCGGCGACGGCTTGTCCATCGAGCCGACGAGCGCAACGCCGTGGTGGTCTTCGTTGAAGCGCATGAACACCATGCCGCCCGGCACCATGCCATCGGGATAAACGTCGGAAATCCGGAAGCCCAACACTTGCGTGTAAAAGCGCACCGAGCGTTCCATGTCCGAGCAGTTCAGCACGACATGACCGAGCTTGGTGATCTCGAACGGCAGCCCTTCGCCGGGCTTCATATTGCGGATGACTTCGGGATCGAACGCCATGACGGCTCCTACAGCTTCAAAATGCGTTGCGCATTGCCTCTAAGGATCAGGTCGCGGTCGCGCGTGTTCAGCCCGAGAACGTCCAAATCCTGCACCGGCTTCAGATAGCCCATATCCAGGCAATAGTCGCTGCCCAGCATCACGCGGTCCGCGCCGACTTCGGAGATCAGGAACTTCACCACATTCGGGTTGTGGCCGATCGTGTCGTAGGTAAACCGGCGCATATATTCTGACGGGGGGCGCGGCAACGCCGGCACATCGCGCCGCACCGCGTAGCCATGATCCATCCGCCCGATCAGGAATGGAATCGCGCCGCCCGCATGCGGCAGGTTGATCTGCAGGTTCGGGCATTTATCGAGCACGCCGCCATAGATCAAATGGCACGCGGCAATGGTCGTATCGAAGGGATTGCCGAGGATGTTGGCAAGATAGAACGGATCGAACCGTTTGCCGCCCACCGCGCCGTTGGGGTGCAGGAAGACCGGCAGATTCAGCGCCTCGATCTTCTGGAAGATGGGGAGGAACTCCGGTTCGGAGAAATCGCGCCCCTCGATGTTGCAGCCGAGATACACGCCCTTCATGCCCGGGAGTTTCGAGGCGCGATCCAATTCATCCATCGTACGCTCGGCGGAATTCATCGGCAGCGCCATCAGCCCGACGAAACGATCCGGGTACAGACGAGCAGCGCGCGCCGTGCCGTCGTTGTACGCGCGGGCAAGCTTCAACGCGAAATCGGGCGGTCCGAAATAGGGCATGGGCCGCGTCAGCGACAGCGCGTGCATCTGCACACCCTGTGCATCCATATCGGCGAGCCTGAGCTTCAGATCGGTGAATTTGGCCGGGAACGGGCCACCGGAAAATCCCGGCGCTTTCAGCATGTAGCCCTGCGGCGTGTCCTGGTAATCGCCGCCGAAGGGCTTCGACCCCGCCATCACCTGTAAATATTCTTCGGGGTAGTAATGTGCGTGGATGTCGATACCGAGCCGCGCGCGCGGCGTCGCCGATGCCGACAATCCTTCCATCGTGTGCGGCGCGGTGCGTCCGGGCAGCGTGCCTTCCGCCACCCCGACGCCGGTGATTTGGGCCGGAGCGGCAGTCGGCGCCAGAGCCAAACCCGTGGCCGACACAAGCCCCGCTTGCAACAGCGCGCGCCGCGACGGATGCGCGCCGCACCCGCAATGGCTTGGATGATCGGTGGAATTCTTCATGCGACTTCTCCCGGCGCGTTTGTTGACGGGATCATCGGCCGCGTGAGGCCGGTTCGACAAGCTGAGATTTGCAGTAGCCCGGCCTAGCCGCCTGCGCTCCCGTGCAATCTGTTGTATGATTTTGCGTCATGCTGAGGTGCTCGTGTTAGCGAGCCTCGAAGCACGCAGGGAGAAACCACGTGCGAAATTCTATGATCCTAGCAGCAGTCCTACTGCTGTCCGGCTGCACCACGATGAATGCAGGCCCCGCCGCCGACGCGGCGGCTGCCAATCTTCCGCAACCGCGCACACCCGATGTTTTCCGCAAACCCCCGCCGCAAGTCGGCCGCTGGGGCAATGGCGTGGGTTATGGCGGACGGTTCTGAGTCCGGTATGGGCACCCAACGCTATGATCGGTAAAGCTACGGCTCGTCTTACATCGACGTTTCATATTTCCATCCCAGCGACAATTCGCGACGCGATGGGCTGGAACGCGGGACAGGAGTTAGCCTTCGTCCCAAAGGGCAGAGGCGTGCTTCTCATCCCAATACCGACGCTCGAGGAGCTTGCAGGCTCGATCCCTGATGCAAATCCATCGAACTACCGGGATCGCTCCGATCGGTAGTGCCTGTCGATTTTTTGGGCCAGTTACTCCGCAGCGAAGCAGTAGAACAAGCCCGCGCCATGGCTGCGGGCGAGGGCGACGTGATCGCAGCCGCCGCTGATACCTTGCGAATTCCACGGGCCGGAATCGTCGGATTTGCCGATCTCCGCGCCCGGGCCGGTGTTGGTTCTCGCGCGCTGGGGCGAGTTGCCGTCGGCCGAGCTTGTCCAGTTGTTGCAGGTGTGATCGCGGCCATCGGTGAAGGCGCGGCCCTCAGGCGTGGAGCCGGTCAAAATCTCGTGACGCATCGATTCCGGGTGGGCCTGCATATAGGGCCAGGTTTTGTCGGCCGGATCTTCGGACGCGCCACGGCCCGGATTGGGCACGCCCTTCTCGTTCATTGCCGCACCCGGTGCGAAGCTTTTCATGGCGTGCAGCTCGTCCACGTCTTTGGCAATCAGCACGCCCTTGGCATTGTACCAAGGCCCCTTGCCGATGCGGTCGCGTGCGTTAATGGCTGGCTGACCGGGGCGTTCCTGCACCGAAAGATACGCGTGCCACACATGGCCACCTGCACCCGCAGCCGCTGCCAGCGCCTGACAATGCGCATCGGCATTCGCGATATTGCCGAAATTGGCGCCACCGGGAAGGCTTTCGCTGCTGACAAAAAACGACATCGGGTGCGTGGGCGCTTGCGCGAGCGCGGCGAAGGAGCCGGCCGCCACACACAGCAGTCCACCCGCAAAGGCTAGTATTTTCCGCATCGTTCCGTCCCAGCTTTCATTCCAATCCGGCCAATAATAGCACGGTTGGACGGAGGCAAACCTGTGACGCGCACGCTATGCGCGTGCCGCCCGCTCCCCTATCATCGCCACGCAAATTCGGGGCTTTGTCAGCGGCGCATTACAGCACAGCAATAAGCTGGCCCAACTTTGCACGAGCGTCATAGGGACGGACGTGAATTTCAACAGTACGCCCGAGCGCGGTTAGCCATGAGGCTAACCTGTCGATCGTTACACTTTCCATCCGGCCTCGCAGGAGCTTGGAAAGCGTCGGCTGATCCGTCCCACATAATTTGGCGGCCTCGACTTGAGACAATTTACGCCGGGCGATGGTTTCACCAATAGCATCGATAAGAGCGCTCTTTGTCTCCATTTCGGCAGCTTCGGCGGGCAAAAATCCTAGATCGGCAAACACGTTCTCGCTGCCGCGGCGTGCAGAAATCTTACGCATCATTATTCTCCGCATCTTCCGCTTGCGCCCGCAACAAGCGCACGCGAATGAGGTTGGCGTCGGCCTTTGGCAACCCAATGCCGGACTTTGATTTCTTCATAAAAGCGTGGAGCACGTAGACGGCATTCTTAAGCCGCACCACGTAGATCACGCGATAAGCGTTCGTATCGTATGCTTCACGCAGCTCCAAAACTCCGGAGCCAAACTGCGAAAGTGCTTTAGCATCCGTGACCGCCAATCCGTTCTGGATCCGGCGCAAACGATAACCGAACGACGCTTTAACCACTTTTGGCATGGCCGAAATGTCGGCCCTGCAACTTCCTATCCAGATGAGTGGCCGCTCCGGATTTGCCATGCGGACTTATATGTCAAATTTGCCATATAAGTCAAGAGTTCCGCGCAGCTTCCATGCTTTTCGCCAATACCGCGGCGACGTGGAGGGCATGGCGCTCTGTGCCGTCTTTGATTTGGTGGCGGCAGGAGGTGCCGTCCGCGACAATGATGGCGTCTTTGTCGGCGCCGCGCACGGCGGGCAGTAGAGACAGCTCAGCCATTTTCAGCGACACGTCGATGGTTTCGGCCTGATAACCGAACGCGCCCGCCATGCCGCAGCAGGAGGATTCGATGAGGTTCACCTTCAGGCCCGGCACCTTAGACAGCACCTTCTGCACCGGTCCCATCACGTTGAAGGATTTCTGATGGCAATGGCCATGCAGCATCGCGGTTGAGCCAATGGGCGCAAGGTTTGGCGTGAAGCGGCCGGCGTCGATTTCCTTTGCCAGGAATTCCTCGAACAGCAAAGTCGATTTGGCGAGGAGTTCGGCGTTGGCGCGTGTGAGGATGGAGCCGGACGCGGAGAGGCCCCCTCCCCCTGCCCCCTCCCGCGAGGGGAGGGGGGGAGCGGAGAGCGAGATCGCTTCGTCGCGGAAGGTGAACAGGCAGGAGGGTTCCAGGCCGACAATGGGGATGCCGCGTTGCGCGAAGGGAAGGAACGCGGCGAAGGTGCGTTCCAGTTCGGCGCGGGCTTCATCGACAAGACCGGCCGTCAGGAAGGTGCGGCCGCAGCACAGCGGGCGCGACGAGCCATTCACGGGTTTGGGCAAGTGTACGCGGTAGCCGGCGCCGGTCAGAACGGCGACGGCCGCGTCGAGATTTTCGCGTTCGTGGTAGCGATTGAAGGTATCGGCGAAAAGGACGACTTCGGGACCACCATCTGGACCGACAGCATCTTCCTTCGGATTGAAGTAGCGCATGCGGAATTGCGGCAGGCGGCGCTTGGCGGAGAAGCCGGCGACTTTTTCGCTAAGCATCGCGAGGAAGGGCACGCGGTCGCGCAGGTTTACCAGCGGCGCCAAAGCGGAAGCCAGCCGCGCGTAACGCGGCAGATAGCCGATCAGACGGTCGCGCAAGGAGATGCCGTATTTGTTGGCGCGCGCGGCCAGCACTTCGATTTTCATTTTGGCCATGTCGACGCCGGTCGGGCATTCGCGGCGGCAGGCCTTGCACGACACGCACAGCTTCAGCGTTTCGAGCATGGCATCCGACGTCAGCGCGCCCTCGCCAAGCTGACCCGACAGCGCCAGACGCAGCGTATTGGCACGGCCGCGCGTGACGTCGCGTTCGTTGCGCGTCGCGCGATAGGACGGACACATCGCGCCGCCTTCGGATTTGCGGCAGGCGCCATTGTTGTTGCACATCTCGGCCGCGCCCTGAAAACCATGGGCGCCACCGGGATAATCCGTCCAATCCAGAGCGGGCGTAAAATCTGAAATTTCGTAGCGCGGGCTGTAACGCAGATAATCGCGGTCGTCGAATTTGGGCGCGCCGACGATCTTGCCCGGATTGAAGAATTTGTTCGGATCGAACAGCGCTTTGACTTCGCCGAAATCGCGCACGAGACGTTCGCCGAACATCATCTCGTGGAATTCGCTGCGCACGATTCCATCGCCATGCTCGCCCGAATGCGAGCCTTTGAACTTCTTCACCAGCTCGAAGGCTTCCTCGGCGATGGCGCGCATCGCTTTCAGATCTTTTTCGAGCTTTAGATTCAGCACCGGGCGCACATGCAGACAGCCAACGGAGGCGTGCGCGTACCAGGTGCCTTTGGTGCCGTATTTCTCGAACACCTGCGTCAGGCGGTCGGTGTATTCGGCCAGATGCACCAACGGCACCGCGCAATCTTCGATGAAGGAGACGGGCTTACGCTCGTCCTTCATGCTCATCATGATGTTGAGGCCGGAGGCGCGCACTTCCGCGATGGCGGTCTGCAGCCCCGCGTCGCGCACTTCGACGACGCCGCCCCATTTCGCGCCGATCTTGTCCCAGGAAAAGCCGAGATCGCCCATCATTTCGTTCAGGCGTTTCAGCCGGCGTTCGTTCTCCTCATCGCCCTCGTCGAATTCCACCATCAGCAGGGCTTCGGGATCTTCGCGGGTGAATTTTGGAATGATGTCGCGGAACAGCGGAATCGCGCGGGCGAGATCGAGCATGGTCTTGTCGATCGCTTCGACCGCAATCGGGCCGAGCGTAACCAGATGCTGGGCGGCATTCATCGCTTCGTAGAACTGGCCGAAATGGCAGACGCCCATCACGCGCCTGCCCAGCAGCGGCGCCAGCTTCAGTTCAATGGCCGTCGAAAAAGCGAGCGTGCCTTCAGAGCCCACGAGAATATGCGCGAGGTTGGTCTTTGTGTTCTTCGGCACCAGCGCGTCAAGATTGTAACCGCCGACGCGGCGCTGCACCTTGGGGAAGCGTTCTTCGATTTCCAGCGCCTCGCGCTCGCCCAGATCGAGCAGCGCCCGGGCGATGGGCCGTAGCGCCGAATCGGCCGCCAGTTCGGCAAGATCGCGCGACACCTCGCCGAAATAGGCCGGCGCGCCATTCGGCAGCACCGCATTGATGGCAACGATATTGTCCCGCGTCGTGCCGTAGCGCAGCGAACGCGTGCCGCAGGAATTGTTGCCGGTCATACCGCCGAGTGTGGCGCGCGAGGCCGTGGAGGGATCGACCGGGAACCACAGGCCATGCTTCTTCAGCTGACGGTTCAAATCGTCGAGAACGATACCCGGCTGCACCACGCAGCGCTGCGCCGCGACATCCAGCGAGACGATGTTGTTCAGATATTTCGCGCAGTCGACGATCAGCGAATGGTTAATCGTCTGGCCGCATTGCGACGTGCCGCCGCCGCGCGGCGTGACGCTGATGCCTTCGCTACGTGCAATCGCCAGCGCCTTTTCGGCTTCGGCTTGGGTGCGGGGCACCACGACGCCCATGGGCATCATTTGATAGGAGGAAGCGTCCGTAGCGTAACGGCCGCGGGTAAAGCGGTCGAACAGGACTTCGCCTGCCGCTTCGGACTTTAAGCGCCTTTCCAGGCCGGGGCTCGCGATGACGGTCATGGGAACCCTTATGGAGTGTGCCTGCCCTTGTGTACAAGGGCAGGACATGTGAAGAAAAGCCGCGACTTACGCCCAAACTCCCGAGCTATCATGGCAACAAACACCCCCCGTACCGCTGGCCGTCACTTCCTTCAGATTCCCGGCCCGACGCCCGTTCCAGACCGCATTTTGCGCGCCATGGACCGGCCCACAATCGATCACCGTGGTCCTGAATTTCAGCAGCTTGGGCAGCGCGTTCTGTCCGGGATCAAGACGATTTTCAAGACCAAGGGCGCGGCATTCATCTATCCGTCCTCCGGTACCGGCGCCTGGGAAGCTTCGCTGACCAATCTGCTGTCCCCCGGCGATACGGTCCTGATGTATGAGACGGGCCATTTTGCCACGCTGTGGAAGACCATGGCGCTGAAACTCGGCATCAAGCCGGAGTTCATCGAATCGGACTGGCGCGGCGGCGTCGACGCCAACAAGATCGAAGAACGGCTCCGCACCGATACGGGCCGCGAGATCAAGGCGGTCTGCGTTGTCCACAACGAAACGTCGACGGGCGCGACCTCCGACATCGCCGCCGTGCGCAAGGCCATCGACGCGGCGGGCCATCCGGCACTGCTGCTGGTCGACACGATTTCCTCGCTGGCCTCGGTCGATTATTGCCACGATGAATGGGGCGCGGATGTCACCGTTGCGGGTTCCCAGAAGGGCCTGATGCTACCGCCCGGCCTCGGTTTCACCGCTGTCAGCGAAAAAGCGCTTAAGGCGTCCAAGCTGGGGAAGCTGCCCAAGGCCTTCTTCTCCTGGGAAGATATGGTGGGCCCGAACGCCTCCGGCTTCTTCCCCTACACGCCCGCGACCAACCTGCTGTACGGCCTCGCCGAAGCTATCGACATGCTGCATGAGGAAGGGCTGGACCGCGTGTTCGCCCGCCACAAGCGCCATGCCGAGGCGACGCGCCGTGCGGTGCGGGGGTGGAACCTGGAAATCCTCTGCCGCGATCCGAAATGCTATTCGCCTGTGCTGACCGCCATCATGATGCCGGCCGGACACGATGCGGATGCCTTCCGCAAAATCGTGCTGGAAAATTTCGACATGTCGCTGGGCCAGGGACTGTCCAAGGTTTCGGGCAAGGTGTTCCGCATCGGCCATTTGGGCGACACGAACGATCTGACCATGCTGGGCGCGATTTCCGGCGTCGAAATGGGGCTTCAGCTTGCCGGCGTGCCGCACACCAAGGGCGGCGCTCAAGCAGCGATGGACTATCTCGCCGAAACCGCCAAGGCGCCGATGTAAACGTTCGCCGAATAATCGATTCGCATAAAAAGAACGCCGGGAGGAATCGATGCAGCGCATGTTCAAAGCCACCAATGTGGTGCTCATCCTCCTGTGCGCGATGTACTTCATCTCGTACATCGTGCGGCAGAGCGTCAGCACGGCGATGCTCGATATCCGCCCGGAATTCGGCCTTTCGAACACGCAGTCGCTCTTTATCTTTTCGGTGTTCGGCTACCCGTATCTGCTGTTCCAAATCATCGGCGGCATGACCGCCGACAAATTCGGTCCACGCAAAACGCTGTTCTATAGCGGCCTGGTTTGGGCCGGAGCGACCGTACTCACGGGCCTTTCCACGGGATTTCTGTCGCTGATCATGTGGCGCATTCTCATGGGCTTCGGCGTGGGCGCCACGCTGCCCACCGCGACGCGCGCCATGCAGTACTGGGTCGAGCCGCGTAAGCGGGGATTTGCGCAAGGCGTCACGCACGCCCTGTCGCGTCTGGGCAATGCGTTGACGCCGGTGATGACGGTCGCGCTGATGGCCGCCTTCACGTGGCGCGGCGCGTTCGTGGTCACCGGCTTGATCGGCTTTGTCTGGGCCGCCGTATGGTTCTGGTATTTCCGGGACGATCCGAAGGAGCACCCTTCCTGCACGAAGGAAGAATTGGCGCTGCTGCCGCACGCACCGAAGGGGCCTCGCCCGAAAGTGCCATGGGGGCCGCTGATTTCCCGCATGTGGCCGGTGACGCTGACCTATTTCTGTTACGGCTGGTGTCTGTGGCTGTACCTCTCCTACCTGCCGTCCTTCTTCAAAGACACCTTCTCGCTGAGCAACCAGGACGCCGCGTTGTTCTCCACGATGGTGTATTTTATCGGCGCCATCGGCAATACGACCGGCGGCATTGTGTCGGACAAGCTTCTGCACAAGACCGGCAATGTCCGCTTCGCCCGGATCTGCGTCACGGTGATCGGATTTACCGCGGCGGTTCTGTGGCTGATCCCCGTCTTGTATGTACGCGATATGACGGTTGTGGCGGTTTGCCTCGCGGGCGGCTTCTTCTTCGCCGAATGCGTGATCGGACCGATGTGGGCCATCCCCATGGACATCGCACCGAAATTTTCCGGCACGGCGTCGGGGCTGATGAATGCGGGTTCGGCCCTGGCGGCGATTCTCTCGCCCGTGGTCGCAGGCTATGCCACCGATCTTTCCGGCGACAAGCAGCTTCCGTTCATGCTGGCCATGGGTGTGCTGATGGTGGGTGCGCTCAGTTCGTTCCTGATGCACCCGGAAAAGCAGTTCACGGAAGAACTCCCAACCGGCGCGGCGGCGCGTCCGGCTCCTGCGGAGTAAGCACCACCCATATCGGAGGTTCGCAGGAGCCCAGCACACCTCGCGCCTAGGCTCGGTGTAAGCTAGACTTTACAACCCGTGGGTGATCTGGGTTTTACCCATTGATATCATTCATATTTTTAAATCGGCATGTATCTTGCATTTTGCTCGTTTGAGTGGGCAAGGAAAATATCTCAATGAAAAAAATTCTGATGGCGGCGCTGGGTGCCGGCGCCATGTTTTTGGCTGCATCCCCGGCTTCGGCTGGGATTATCGTTGGATCGAACGACGCCGGTAACTGCTATCCGTTTCTCTGCAATGACAGCGGAACGAATAGCGGCTTAAGCGTTGACTATCAGCAAGCGTACAAGGCTTCCGCCTTTCCGGGCGCGATAACGATCAACTCGCTGACGTTCTCCCTCTATACGGGCTTTATCGGGAATTCGACGGTTCTCAGCGGCACTTACGATGTGTATCTGTCTTACGCCGCCAACGGTGTTGGCAGCTTGAGCGACACGCTGTCTTCGAACGTGTCAGGGGCGCAGACCTTGTTCGCGTCCATCAGCGGCGGCGGCAATATGAACCCGTCGTTCACGATCAGTGGTACGCCGTTCTTCTATGACCCTTTGGTCGGCGATTTGCTGCTTGAAGTCGTCGTGAACAACCAGGCCGATGCCCCGAATGGGAATGGCAATGGCTACAATCAGGCCGATTACAACGGCGCCGTAACATCTCGGGCATACTGCTTGACCAATTCCGGTTGCTTCGGAAACCAAAGTGGTGCGTTGGTCACCGAGTTCAACGCGACAGCCGTACCGGAGCCTTCCACTCTGGCCCTGTTGGGCGGAGGATTGGTGGGACTGGGTGCAGCGCGCCGGCGCA
The DNA here is from genome assembly GCA_947473475.1 of Alphaproteobacteria bacterium. Classification (GTDB taxonomy): domain Bacteria; phylum Pseudomonadota; class Alphaproteobacteria; order Micropepsales; family Micropepsaceae; genus CAIYRG01. The sequence continues at coordinate 52,162 of CANJBZ010000001.1, read as the reverse complement.
AAGCCCGCAAATAAGCCGATCCGAAACATGCGTTACAAACGGCGGCTCCGGCCGCCGTTTCTTTTTGCGCACCCCGGCCCGGCAATCGGAATTGGTCGTATTTGCTTGCGCCATTCCGGAGAATAGCGCCTGATGGCTGCTGCCCATAAGCGGAGACCATTATGACCGGTAGGCTGACACTCTCGATTGCACTGGCGATGGTCGTTCTCGGCACAGCGCCGGGTTGGGCTATGTCCAGCACCACGATGCCCAGCAACAGAGGCACGACGGGTTTCGCCGATCCCGCGAACAAGCCGCAAAAGCGGGTTTCGGGAACGGCCCAGAGCTTTGGCACCTATAATGGCGGTGCGTTTGGCTTTGGCGGCTCCGCCAGTGTGAGCGTCGGTCAGCCACGCTTCCCTATGCAGTCCGATCCCGGTACGCCCTTCACCAACCCGTCTTTCCCCTTTGCCAATCCGGCTTTCCAGACCGGCAACCCCGCGTTCTCGGATTTTCCGACGAATGGCGCATTGGCCGATCCGACCTTTGGACCAAACGGGGAATATGCGCCGCGCTTCAACAGCAAACGCTAATCCCCCACCCTCCCCTTGAGGGAGGGTCGAAATTGCGCCAGCAATTTCGGGGAGGGGATATCGGCGAGGACGCAGTCCCCTCCCCGAATTTTCTCGCTCCGCTCCAAAATTCGACCCTCCCTCAAGGGGAGGGTGAAGTCATTTCTTCGCCTCTCCGGCTAGATAACCCGTACTTAACGTCTTCTTCTCGCGCGCGAGGGGCAGCAGCGTCGGATAGAATTGTACGAACGTCGTATCCACGGCGCCGTTAGCCTGATGGCACGCATAGCAATCGGCGGTGCGCGCGGTCATCGTGGCGGGCGTTGTCTGATCGCGAAAACCGTAGAACGCCCAGCCGCCGCGCGCCTCGTCTTTCAGATGCACTTCGGTCTGCACGATATCGGTCTGAAACTGGCCGTTCTTGTTGATGGAGCCGCTCGTCTCCCCGCGCCGCACTTCCAGAATGAGCGTCGTTTTGTCGGGCCATGTGCCGGTCTTCTGAAACGACTCATACGCACCCGGATTGACGAAGACGTTGGTGAAGGAATGCCGTCCGGGCAGGGCGAACGGCGAATACGACATGTCGAGGCCGGACGAGAGAAACACCCACGTCCGATAGCCCGCAGGAAAATTCAAACGCCCGTCCGCCGTATAGGCCGGACCATCGGATGTTTGCGCACGCGGCGCAATGACGGTCGCCGCCGAAGCAATGGCGATAGCGACAACCGCGAGGACCGCCCGGTGCATGGCTTTACCTCACCACCATCTCGGTGAACGGATAGACGTAAGCTTGCAGCGTCACCAAAATTCCGACGAGCACCGCCAACACGATCGAGTGGAAGAAGACGAAGCGCAGGATGGAGCTTTCGTGTCCCACCCAGCCCGTCGCGGTGGAGGCCACCACGATGGACTGCGCATCGATCATCTTGCCCATGACGCCGCCGGATGAATTGGCCGCCGCCATCAGGATGGGCGAGAGGCCAAGCTGCTCCGACGTAATGCGCTGCAGGTTGCCGAACAAGAGATTGGACGCCGTGTCGGAGCCGGTCGTTGCAACACCGACCCAACCCAGCAGCGTTCCAAAGAAGGGGTACAGCACGCCGCTGGCCGCGAACGCGAGGCCCAGCGTCGCGTCCACGCCCGCAAAACGAGTCAAGGTCGCCAACGCCACCATCGCCGAAATGGTGATCGTCGAATATTTCGTGACGCTGAACGTGCCGATGTAGATCTTCAGCATACGCGCGGGCGAGAAGCCCATGACAAAGCCCGATAGGATGGCCGTCAGCAAAATCGCCGTCCCGCTGTAGGACAGAAAGAAAAAGCGAAAGAACGCCGGCTCGGGCGTCGGCATCGCCGCGACAGGCGGCATGCGCTGCACCACATTGTGCAGCCCGGCGACGTCGAAGCGCGGCGAGAAGATGCTGTCCAGGAACGCCTTCACCGGCGGCATGCCCCAGGTCACCAGGATGACGCAGAGCAGGACCAGCGGCAGCCACGCCTGCCAAACTTCCACAGAGGTCGGTTTCAGGGTCAAAGGCGGCGGCACGGGCATGGAGGAATGCGAATTGTCGGCCGTCCTCAGCGCCGCGGATGTCCAGATGGTCTTCGGGTGCCAGACGTATAAGAAGGCCCGCAGGCAGAAGAGACAGATCAACGCCGCACCGATCGCCGCCAGCGAAGGGCTGATATAATTGGAGATCGCAAACTGCGAAACGCCGAAGGTCAGGCCGCAAACCACGGCCGCCGGCCAGATTTCGAGCGCGCCCCGGAATCCCGCGAAGGCCCAAATCAGCCAGAACGGGACGATAACGGAAAAGGGCGGAAGCTGGCGGCCGACCATGGCGCCAAGCGCGTTGTAATCGAGTTGAGTCGCCTGCTGCAGGCCGGTGATGGGGGCGCCCAGCGCACCGAACGCCACCGGCGCGGTGTTGGCGATGAGAGAAAGGCCGGACGCCGCCAGCGGCGAAAAACCCAGGCTCATCAGGATCGATCCAGTCATGGCCACGGGCGTGCCGAAGCCGGACGAGCCTTCAAAAAACGCGCCCACGGCAAATGCAATAAGCAGAAGCTGCAAGCGGCGGTCCTTGGTCACCGCGCCGACCGATTGCTGAATGATGGCGAAGGCGCCCTTCTCCACCTGGAGCCGGTAAAGGAAAATCACGTTGACGATGATCCAGCCAATGGGGAAGAAGCCCGCCAGCGCGCCCAACGCGACGGCCCGCACCGCCAAGCCCGCCGGCATGCCGAAGATCGCAATCGCAATCAGGGCGGCGAGCACAGCCGTCACGACTGCCGCCGTGTGGATTTTCATCTTGCCCGAAGCAATAATGGCGAGCAGAAAAATGGTCGGCACAGCTGCGACGAATGTCGACAGCACCATGCTTCCCAATGGATCGTACGCTTGATTCCACATGACTGCCCCAGCCCCCCGTTTTTTGTGGAGTGTTGGCGTTTCGCGCTGCCTCGTAAAGGGGGGTGACGGGCCCTATTTGTGGTAATACCGCTTCAATGATCGATCTTCCCGCACCCGACCCAAAGACCCTTTCGCGCCGCGCCGAGATTGCCGCCGCGATGACGCGAATCGTGCCGGACGGCGTCATCGGCGACGATGCCACGCTGACGGCGTTCGACTGTGACGCGCTGACCGCCTACCGGCAGAAGCCACTTCTGTGCGTGCTGCCGCAGACGGCCGAGCAGATCTCTCAGGTGATGGCCTATGCCGCGCGGGAGAATGTGCGGATCGTCCCGCGCGGGGCGGGTACCTCGCTGTCCGGCGGCGCGCTGCCGCTGGCGGATGCGATTCTGCTGGGCATGTCCCGCATGACCCGGATATTGGAGATCGACTACGAAAACCGCTGCGTGGTCGTACAGCCGGGAGTCACCAACGCTTCGGTGACGCGCGCGGTACAGGCGAACGGATTCTACTACGCCCCCGATCCGTCCAGCCAGATCGCCTGCACCATCGGCGGCAATGTGGCGGAGAACTCCGGCGGCATTCACTGCCTCAAATATGGTTTGACCACGCAGAATTTGATGGGTGTCGAACTAGTGCTGCTGGGCGGCGAACGCATTCGTCTGGGCGGCAAGCATGCGGGTGATGGCGGGCTCGATTTGCTGAGCGTCGTCTGCGGTTCGGAAGGATTGCTCGGCGTAGTGACGGAAGCCACCTTGCGCATTCTGCCCCGCGCGCCGGTGACCCGCACGCTGCTGATCGCGTTTCCCACCGTGCGTGCCGCGGGCGAGACGGTCGCCGCCATCATCGCCTCCGGAGTCATTCCCGCCGCGCTGGAATTCATGGACCGGCGCTGCATCGAAGCCGTGGAAGCCTTTTGCGCCCCCAATTACCCGGCGGGCGCGGAGGCGATTCTTCTGGCCGAGATTGACGGCATGCCCGCCGAAGTCGCCGACGATGCGCAGCGCATTGCGGACATTGCCACCGGCTGCGGCGCCACCGAAATCCGCAATTGCGAGGATGAAGCCGAACGCGCCCGGGCGTGGCTGGGCCGGAAAGCCGCGTTCGGCGCCATGGGACGGCTTGAACCGGACATGCTGTGCATGGACGGCACGATCCCACGCAAACGCCTGCCGGAAATGCTGGATCGAATATCCGGGATGTCCGATCATTACGGGCTCGTCTGCTGCAACGTGTTTCACGCGGGCGACGGCAATCTGCATCCGCTGATCGTGTTCGACTGTATGAAGGACGGCGCGCTGGAGAAAGCCGAAGCCTTCGGCGCGGACATTCTGAAACTATGCGTCGAGATGGGCGGCGTTCTGACCGGCGAGCACGGTGTCGGTGTCGAGAAAAAAGCGCTCATGGGCGAGATGTTTTCCGACATCGATCTGGCGCAGCAGGAAAAGCTGAAATGCGCGTTTGACGGCGCGGGTTTGCTTAACCCGGGAAAGGTCTTCCCGATCCTGCACGCCTGCGTCGAACTCGGCCACATGCACGTGCGCGACGGCCGCCTCCCCTTTCCGAATTTGCCGCGGCTGTGACGATGCAAGCGAAATCCCATCCTCCTACCCTCCCCTTGAGGGAGGGTCCAAGACGCGAAGCGGCTTCGGGGAGGGGACATCTTTCCGAAACGTCCCCTCCCCGAACCCGACTTCGCCCTTTGGGCTACGTCGCGTTCGACCCTCCCTCAAGGGGAAGGTGGATTTGATGAACACCCTTTGTCCGATGAGCGAAACGGATGTTGCCGATGCGGTGCGCGCGGCGGCGGACAAGGGCTCGTCGTTTGAAGTTGTGGGCGGCGGCACCAAGCGCGCATTCGGACGGCCGGTAAACGCCGATGCGATGCTCGACCTCAGCGCGCTTTCCGGCATTCTGAAATATGAACCGGAGGAATTGGTTCTTACCGTGCGCGCGGGCACGCCCATCGGTGACATTCAGGCGGAGCTTGCCGGGAAGCGGCAGATGCTGGCGTTTGAACCCGCGGATTGGGGACCGTTGTTCGGAGCGGAAGCCGGCCGCGCAACATTGGGCGGTGTCGTCGCGGCGAACGCCTGCGGCTCGCGGCGTGTGAAAGCGGGCGCGGTGCGCGATTCCGTGATCGGCTGCCGGTTCGTCAACGGCCGGGGAGAGATCGTTAGAGCCGGCGGGTATGTCATCAAAAACGTCACCGGCTTCGATCTACCCAAACTGATGTGCGGGGCATTCGGCACGCTGGGTGTGCTCACGGAAATCACGTTGCGGGTCAGCCCGCTGGCGGAGCGCGTCCAGGCCATAGCGGTGGGCAATTGCAGCGCGGATGTGGGGTTGGCACTCCTGCGGCGCACCCATCAATTGCCGATTGATCCCACGGGGCTTGCCTATTTGCCGGCGCGTAACACGGCCTATATCCGCATTGAAGGCTCGCCGGCGGCCGTCGCCGAGAAACTTGCGGTTCTGAAAAGCGAGTTTACGGCACAAGACTGTGCCACGCTGGAGGTAGAAGAAACTGCGGCGCTGTTTCGCGATGTCAGCAATGCCAGCACTTTTTCAGACGGACCCAACGACATTTGGCGGCTTTGTGTTTCGCCCGCCGATGCGCCCGCGGCGATCAACGCGGCCGACGCCGCCGATTGGTACGCGGATTGGGCGGGAGGTTTGTTGTGGCTGCGTCTTCCGGCGAACGTGGAGACCGCCACGCGCTTGCGAGGGATCGCCGGACGGCTTGGCGGACATGCAACGCTGGTGCGGGCGAGCCGCGCGGCACGCGAAAGCTTGTCCGTCTTCGAGCCGGAATCACCTGTGCGCGCGGCGCTGACGCGGAGCGTCAAGGCGGCATTCGATCCCAAGCGCGTGCTGAATCCGGGCCGCATGTACAAGGACGTTTGATGCGCACGAATTTTCGCAGCCATCAGCTTACCGATCCGCACACGAAAGAAGCGGAAAAGGCTTTGCGGACCTGCGTGCATTGCGGCTTCTGCACCGCGACGTGCCCGACGTATCTGGTGCTTGGCGACGAGCGCGACGGTCCGCGCGGGCGCATTGTGCTGATGCAGACCATGCTGGAGAGCGGCGGGCCGCCCACGGCGGAAACGGTGAAGCATCTGGATCAGTGCTTGTCTTGCCTGGGGTGTAAGACGGCGTGTCCGTCGGGCGTGGATTATTCGGCGCTGATCGAAAAATCGCGCGGCTATATCGAAGAAAATTTCCGGCGGCCCCTGGGCGACAGGCTGTTTCGGGATTTCATACTGTTTGTCCTGACGCGGCCGAAATTGTTTTCCGTTATGGCGGGCTTGGGACGGGTGTTTGCACCGGTTGCATCGCGCTTGCCGGGAAAGCTTGGCGTGATGGCGCGGAAGGCGGTCGTCAAGAATCCGTCAACCCTCGCCCCCTCCGTCCGCTTCGCGGACACCTCCCCCGCAAGCGGGGGAGGAATGCGGTCCCCCTCCCCCGTAACAACGGGGGAGGAAAGTAGGGCGCGGGTTCTACTGCTCCCTGGATGCGTCCAAAGAGTCCTTGCTCCGCAGACGGACGATGCGGCGGCGCGCGTGCTGGCGCGGCAAGGGCTTCGGGTTGAGGCGTTGCCGAAAACCGGATGCTGTGGGGCGCTGGCCTATCACATGGGCAAAACCAAAGAAGGCAAAGAGCACGCGCGCGCGATTCTCCGCGCGTTCGAATCCGAGCAAGCCAAGGGCGGTGTCGATGGGGTCATAATGACGGCAAGCGGGTGCTCGGCATTCCTGAAAGAATATGTGCGTGTCTTTGCCGATGAGCCGGAATGGAAAGCGCGCGCGGAAGCGTTCGTGGCAAAGGTGAAAGATTTTACGGAAGTGGCGCGGCCCGCCACAGCGGTGGTGCTGGCCGATGCGCCGGTGATCGCGTATCACCCGCCCTGCTCGCTGCAGCATGGGCAACGCGTGATCGGACGCGGGGAGGCGTTGCTGAAGGAGGCCGGATTTAAGCTCGCGCCGATTCCCGATGCGCATCTCTGCTGCGGCTCGGCGGGAAGCTACAGCTTGCTGCACCCGGAGATCGCGAATGAGTTGCGTACCCGAAAATTAGCGGCGATCCGATCGACGGGTGCTGGGATGATTGCGTCGGCGAACATCGGATGTCTGACGCATTTGTCAGGCGACATGCCGACAGTTCACATTGCGGAACTGCTGGATTGGGCGGCCGAGAATGCCCAAAGCAACTTGCCCGGCCGCGCCCCCTCCACCGCTTCGCGGTCCCCCTCCCCCGTAACAACGGGGGAGGAAAACTAGGCATTCATCAGCCTGCGGACGGGATTTTGATGGCCGGCGCTTTTGGCGCTTCGTTGGTCAGCAATTTCTTGGCGTCGTCGTAGTGCTTGATGGCCGCCGTGTCGTCGCCTTCCATACAGTCCATGATGCCGACCTGAAACGCTGCCCGCGCCTGCGCCAAGTTCGGCGCCGTCTTCGACTTGTCGATCAGGGCGCTGACATCGCCACCGGCCTTCTGACAATCCACCTCCGCTGCCGGGGCTGGCGCCTTAGCCGGAGGAGCCGCCGGAGCTGCGGCGGCAACACCGATCAGGCTCAGGCCAAGAATCAAGCCGGAAACCAAATTCTTTGAACCGCGCATTTGAATTCTCCAAAGCATCATTGCTGATGAGAACCCTAATGCAGGCTGCCGAATGGGCTTTGATGCAGGTCAAGCAGCGCGCACAATCACATTGCGGCGCTTGATGCTGCGAAACATTATCGATGCGTAAAAATGCCGTCAAAACATCCGTTTACGGAACGGATGTTCCAACGATCAGCCGCCGCAGCGGCGCAGTACGTAATTAAACGTACCTCTAAAAATATCGGGACGCGCCGCGTAACTGCCTTTGACTTTCGCCTGCTGCGGATCGCCGACAAGCTTGGGCCCGCCGGCCCATTCCGCCATCAATTGCGCATGACAGGACTGATTGAGTTTCAACGCCAGCCACACTGCTTCTTCCATTGTCGTCGCCGTTGTGACGATGCCGTGATTGCGCAGCAGCAGGGCGCCCTTGTCACCGAGCGTGCGCGCAACGGATTTTCCGCGCGCCTGATCGATGATCAGTTCCGTCGTTTCATCGAAGACGGGAAGGCCGTTGGCGAAAAAGGCGCCGTCGTTCGACACGGCTTGCAGCTGCTTGCCGAGTGAGGAAAACACCACCGCATAAATTGCGTGGGTGTGAATCACGGCTTGGCATTCGGGGCGCGCACGCAGCACCTCGGAGTGAATGAACACTTCGTTGTGGCGTCCACCGCTGCCCGAGACCTTGTTGCCTTCGATGTCGACGGTGATGATGTTTTCATCTGTCATCTCTTCGAGGCCGATACCCGCGGGCTTCATCAGAAAGAGACTGGGATCGTCCGGGTGACGCAGCGAGACGTGGCCGGCGACGTAATCGCCTTGGCCTTCATGGGCCAGCACACGGCCGGCATCGGCGAGCAGTTTTCTGTATTTGTCCATTTTGTTGCGCGGTTAGACCGCGCCCCCCTCCGTCGCGCTGCGCGCGCCACCTCCCCCGTAACAACGGGGGAGGAAAATATACGTCGCGCCCCTCCACTGCTTCGTGGAGGAGAAAAATTTAGTGCCGGGCCAGGGCGGAGCGGGACGCCATTTCGCGGGCGGCGTCGGGCGTGATGGAGCGATCCAGCATGAAGCATGCCGCGCCGGCCGCCAGCATCGGCAGACCGCCGACAATGAAAATCGTGTCGAGCGGTGTCTTCAGATAGATCAGATAGCCCGCGATCATCGGACCCAAAATCGCGCCGATGCGCGCAACTGCAAAAGCGGCGCCGGTCGCGGTGGAGCGGATGAAGGTCGGATAGATCATACTGGAAATCGCGTTCAGGCCGATATTGCCGCCCAGCACCAGAATGCCCGAGGCCAGCGCCATTATGAGGGTGATGCCGACACCGCTGCCGGCAACGAGCCCGATGGCAGCGACCGGCAGCGCGCCAAGGATCATCGCCAGCGTCATCACCGGCACGCCCTTCTTGTCGATCAGATAGCCGAAGATAAAGGCGAACGCGGCGCCTGCCTGAAACAACGCCTGCGTACGCGCGGCATCGGCATAGCCGATCTCGTCGGTCAGCAGCGTCGTCAGCCACTGCGACAGGAAGAAGTGCGTGAAGAACGAGAAGCCCAGCGCCAGCCACAGGAAAATGGTCATGGCCGAGCGTCCCTCGGTGAACAGATGCGAGACCGGCACGCCCGTCCTAACCGTTTCCTCGATACCGAAAGTGGCGCCGTCGGCGTAACCCACGCTCGGCCGCAATTTGCGCGCATAGCCGAGAATGCGACGGTCGCCGGGTTTGCGCAGAACCAGAAAGCGTACCGATTCCGGCAAGGCGGCGGCAAGCAACAGGCCTATCAGCAGCGCGCCGATGCCGCCGACATAAAACACCGAGCGCCAGCCATATTCCGGAATAATCTCGGCCGCCAGAAGGCCGCCGCCGGACGAACCAGCCGTATAGCCGAGATACATCAGCGTAATGCGGAAGCCGCGGCTTTTAGATTTGGCGTAATCGGACACCAGCGCGATCGCCATTGGCATGGCTCCGCCCACACCAAACGCGGCGCAGAAGCGCAAGAAGGCCAGCTCGTAGAGATTGGTGGACAGCGGAATGGCCAGCGTGAAGCCGCCGAACAGAAACGCAGCCAGCAAGGTGGCCGGACGCCGTCCGATTCGGTCCGCCAGCATGGCGAACACGATGGACCCCGTCATCCAGCCGACGATGCTGATGTTGAACACCGGCGTCATCAGCGCGCGCTCGATGCCCCATTCCTTGATGATGGTCGGCGCGGCGTAATTAATCGCCTGGTTGTCGAAACCGTCCGCCAACATGACCAGACAGCACAGCAGGAATGTGGACCAGGCGAACCAGCTTCGCTCCTGATTCTCCACAACCGCCAGAATGTCCGTTCTACCTGCCTGCGCCATTTACCATCTCCGCCCTGCCGGGCTTTCCCGGTCGAAGCGGACGCTACACCACAGGCTTGGCCACATCCAAGCCTGTGCTTGTCATGTGAGCGTGAGCGGTTTGACGCCCCCCGGCGATGTCCCCTAAGTTTCCTTTGAACAGACATTTTGGGTTGACCGCCCGCCTTCCAGGCGGCCGCAGGGAATGGCCCGCGCTAAGATTCGCAACAACGGAGCATTGAGCATGAAAAAGCTGGTCCTGGAGACGACGGCCCCCTTTCAAGGATTGCCGGAATTGGTCGCATTCGACGAAGGCCTCTTCGAGAAGGAGGGGCTTCAGATCGAGTGGGCGGACCGCGAAAAAGGCGTCGAGAAGAAGACCGACACGTCCATCACCAGCCAGAAGGGGCAAAACCCGTTTGCCAGCCATGGCCGCCTGCTCGAACTGGGTCAGGCCGACATGTACAACGCCTGCGAGTGGGGAAATTACTGCCGCGTGCAGGACACCGGCGTCGGTTCGCGCCAACTCGGCCGCCGCGGCATCGTCACCTATGCCGCCATCGTGGTGCGGCCAGATTCACCGGTCTACACGGCACAGCAGCTCGCCAACCGTTCGGTGGGCGTGCCGTTCTATTTCGGCACCCATTATCTGGCGCTGCATCTGCTGGAAGGGTTTATGCCGCGCGACATGATCAAGGTGGTGAAGGCGCCCAACGGCTCGCGCTTCCGCTTTGATTCCATGATGCGGGGCGAGCTGGAAGCAACGACTCTGACCGAGCCTTACATCACCCTGGCCGAAAAGAAGGGCTGCCGCACGATCTGTTCGGCGTTCTATCACGGCACCGAAGTCGCGTCGGATCGCGTGGACGCCGAAACCTATGGCGCCTTCAACCGGGCGGTGCGCGAAGCGGTGAAACGCATCAATGCCGATAAGAAGGCCTATCTCCATTACTTCATCGACTATCACACGAAGAAGGACGCGGAGATCGGGACGCTGAAGCCGGAGGACATTCGCGAGAGCCGCATCGTGGTATGCGATCCCGCGCCCATTCCGATGGACGAAATGCAGCGCACCTATGACTGGCTGAAAAGCTGGGGGATGCTGGAGCAGACGGCGTCACCAGCCGAGTTGGTCAACACGCACGTTCAGACTCAAGCCCATTCGGCCATGGGATACCAAGCCTGAACCGGGCGCCTCGGGTCACACCTTTTCACATCGGATAGCAAGGTTTCCATGCACGATCTCACGGACCGTTCTCACTGGCATGAACCCAAAGCGGGCCAGAATGCGGGCCTCGGCAAGTTCAAGCGCCCGCCCATGCCGTATGACCGTTTCATCGAATCCGAGGGCATTCCAGTCTACCGCAACATCGGCGTGCGCCGGGTACACGATTTGCCATTGGGTGACTGGAAGCGCCTCGGCGGGCGCGGCTCCTACATTCAGCTTTACGGGACCGAAGGTCTGTGGGGCTCCTACGTCGTCGAACTGCCCGGCGCCGGCGCGCTCAACACGGAAAAGCATCTGTATGAGAAGGTCGTGTTCGTCGTCGAAGGGCGGGGCACTACAGAGGTTTGGCGCGATGGCGATGCCAAGCGCCACGCCTTTGAGTGGCAAAAGGGATCGCTGTTCTCAATTCCACTGAACACGAACCATCGTTTCATCAATGCGGGTTCGCAGCCGGCGCTTCTATATTGCGGCACCACCGCGCCGAACATGATGAACCTGCTCGACAATTTCGATTTCATCTTCAACTGCCCCTACCAGTTTTCCGACCGTTTTTCGGGCGCCGAGGACTATTTCAAGCCAAAAGACGATCTGGAGCCGGACCCCGTGCGCGGACTTGCGATGCGGCGGACCAATCTCATTCCCGACATGATCAACACGCAGCTGCCGCTCGATAACCGGCGCTCGCCCGGTTATCGCCGCGTCGAGCCCAGCATGGCCGGCAACCGCTTTTATGTCTGGATCGGTCAGCACGAGACGGGGCGCTATTCCAAGGCGCACAAGCACATGTCGGCGGCGGTGCTGCTCTGCGTGAAAGGCAAGGGCTACACGTATACGTGGCCGGAGAGTCTCGGCATGACCCCATGGAAAGACGGGCATGCCGACAAAATCCTGCGGCAGGATTACGAATATGGCGGCATCGTTTCGGCGGCGCCCATGTCGGGCGATTGGTTCCACCAGCATTTCGGCACGAGCGCGGACGGCTTGCGCGTGTCCGCATGGCACGGACCGAACAACCAGCGCTCACGCAAAGCCGGACGCCCCGGCGAAGACATGATCGATTCGGGCGCCATCGACATCAAGAAGGGTGGATCGGCCATTCCCTATCACATGGAAGATCCGCGTATTCGCGAGGAGTTCGCCGAGGCCCTGGCCAAGGAAGGCCTGAAGAACCGCATGGAGCCTGCGTTCTACGATCCCGATTCCACTGCGGCGGAGGCCTTGGGCGATGTCATGTGATGTTCGCGCATCCAAGTTGAAGATGGCCGCTATGAAACCGCTTCTGTTCGTTGTCGCGCTTGCTCTTGCGGCGCCGGCAGCCTTCGCCGCGGACTTGCCCGATCCCATTGCCCCGGCCATGCGGGGGCAGCTTCAATGTTACATGCCGGACACGGCGCGGAAGACGTGCGCGTCGCTCGCGGGTTACCGCGCCAATCCGGCGGGGGGGATCGACAACGCGACAACGGTGCTGCTTTCCAAAAGCCCCGTCGTGACGATGGAGACGATTTCACCGATCGAGATCAAAATGGGGCAGGTGTGCGGCAAAATCCGCCGTCAGGATTTGGACAGCGCGACATTCACGATGGCCGGGCGGCCGTTTGAGGCGCAGCAGGCGGCGCCCATACGGGCGCAATTGCAGACCGCTTTCCAGAATATTTTCGATCACGAAATCTGCACCGCCTACACGAATCAAGGCGCAGCGATGCTTGCCAAGGCCACCATCGACGGCGTGCCTACACCACCCGCCGCCGATCAGCAGGTGCTTTGGGTGTCGCCGGCGGACGGGTACACCGTTAGTCCGTAGAACTTTACATCGGACCAACGACGGGGTCGGCTTCTGCAACCGGCATGCTGCCGATCTCCAATTCGACGCAGAAACATGGGCCGATATCCGCCCGCCCTGCCGTGCGTCCCCGCTCGGGCGATTCATTGAGCAACGCAACGCCCTCGCCCGTCTCAACGCGGAAATAGACGTCGGGCCCACCCACTTCCCCCGCGCCGATTAGGGCTTTGCGGAAATCGGCTGCGCTGTAGTCGATACGGAACCGCCCTTGCGCATCCGTTGTCGCCGGGCCCAAGACATCGTCCTCAAGCCAATCGCGGTCGAACGCCCGCACCTTGAGCCCATTCACATCCTTTCCCGGATGTGAGGACTTCACCTGGCCGCAGATAACCCACGCATCGAAGCGTTCGCGGATGGAAGACCACACATGCACGGGCAGGCAATAATCCCAAGACGCCACCCGGTCTCCATCCTTGCCCTGCCAATCAGCTTGCACCGTCGCCATGGAGAACTGCGCCACTGCCGTGGCAGGTGGCCGCTTTGATCGATGATGAGGCACGCTGTCGAAATAGGCGTCGAACTCCAATTCGTCCGGCACGCCAGCGTCCGCTTCGAGCATGACCGCGAAATCGCCGGCTGCATCGGTCAGGCTTTCGCCCAACAGACGCGCATGCTTCCCGTGAATCAGATCGGCATCCAGCGCCACGCCGCGATGGCTTGCGTTGCGATCGGCCGGCATCCTGTAGAGCCTCACTCGCACGCCGGACAGCGGCTCAGAACAATCGCCGGATACCGCAGCCCGTAAATTTCCACGCAAAATATAGCTGCCCATATGCCCCCCAGGCGGTGATCGCAGGATTTGCCTGCCTCCTGCCGCTCCCTTTACGGATCAATCGTAGCCCGCACCGTATTCAAAATCGCGTGTATTTTCGTCGCTGGAAGCAAGAGCCTCAACGGCCTTTATCTTGCGACGTTTTCCCCGCGTTTGCCTTCAGAGCAAGCATAGGAAATGCTATGGCTTGCTGCTTACCTATGAAATGCGCGCCCGGGCAACGGGACGGGAAGGACGTTCGATGCTTTGTCTGAAATGGCTTATGGCCTGCGCGGCAGCGTGCGCCGTCACGGTTACAGGCCCGGCGGCCGAAGCCGCGGATGCCAACGCGGTGGCGAACTTTTACAAGGGAAAGACCGTCCAAGTCATCGTCGGCTTTGGCCCTGGAGGCGGCTACGACCTCTATGCCCGTACCCTGGCGCGCTACATGGGCAAGCACATCCCCGGCAACCCCACCATGGTGCCGCAGAACATGCCCGGCGCGGGCGGCGTCAAGGCGATGAACTATCTTTATAAGGTCGCTCGCAAGGATGGGACCGTCATGGGGACGTTCGCGCGCGGCCTCGTCATCGAACCGCTTCTTGGGCACGCGCAAGGAACGCAGTTCGAGGCGGTGAAATATAGTTGGATCGGCAGCGTCACCAACGAGGTCTCCGTCTGCGCCTTCTGGTTCAACAGCGGCATCGGCAATTGGGACGATCTGACCAGGAAGCCGTCGACCATTGGCGCGTCGGCCGCGGGCGCCGACAGCGAGATATTCCCGACCGTCCTCAAGAACCTATTTAAGCTGCCGACCAAGGTGGTGACCGGTTTCTCCAACGGCGGGGCGGACATCAATCTCGGTATGGAGCGAGGCGAGGTGAAAGGCCGCTGCGGCTGGTCGTGGTCGAGCCTGAAGTCACAGAGCAAGCCCCTGCTCGACGGCAAGAAGATCAATGTCGTGCTGCAGCTGGCGCTGGAAAAGCATGAGGACCTGCCCAACGTGCCGCTGGTCATGGATTTGCCGACGACACCACAAAACAAGGCCGCCCTGAAGCTGATTGCTTCGCGTCAGTCGATTGCACGCCCCTTCGCGGCGCCACCGGGCATCCCGGCGGACCGCTTGGCCGCTTTGCGCACCGCCTTCGATGCGACGATGAAGGACCCGGCCTTTTTGGCCGAAGCCAAACGGCTCGACCTCGAAGTGCGTCCGGTCCCAGGCATCGAAGTCGAAAAGCTGATCAAGGAAATTTATGCCACGCCGCCCGACGTCGTGAAGCTTGCCGCACAGGCCGAGAAGTCGTCCTAACCGGCGCGTTGCCACACGGCGTCAATCCGGTCGTTGGGCCGCCTAGCCTTCAAGCGGGTTGCGGCGACGACCGTTCGTGTTTGTCGCGTAATCGGCGCCGGTGAAAAACAAATCCTGTTGCAGCCCTTCCCTCCGGTCCATACCCGATCGGCGCTCCGGGCCGTCATAAAAGAAGCGGTCTGTCAGCGGCACCTCGCCGACCACGCGCGCTTCAATGACGATGCCGCTGTCGTGCTCGGATTTTCGCGCATGGCTCTGTTCCGGTGCATAGCTTTGTTGTGGCGGCGCCGCATACGCAATTGGGGCGGGATGAAGGTCTGGGCTTTTCGGAAGCCGGGCTATCCGGTCTTGCAGATACGCCCAGAGATCCGAGATTTCTTTTGCGGAAAGAGATTTTGGCGCCGCTTCGCCAACAGTGCGTCCGTCAACCATGCTCCCGGCGAAATCCACGCGGTGATGGATCGTGACGGGGGCCACCACGCCATGCTGTGAGAGCGCCACCGCCGCCTCAGCCGTGATGCGGGCGCGCGCCGTTGCGCCATTGACGACAAAGACCAGCGGCTTTTGAAACTTCTCGGCCATATCGACGGTTTCACCGACGGCACGAAGATCGTGCGGCGAGGGACGCGTCGGCACGATCACAAGGTCGCAATGGGCGATCACGTGCAGGATGGATTCGCAAATCGCCGGCGGCGTGTCGATAATGGCCAGCCGTGTCCCCGTGCGCGCAAGTTGGGCCAGCGCGCTCTGCAATTCGAACGCTCCAATTTTGGCAAATTGGGGCGATTGGGCGGCGCGCGAATTCCACCATTTCGACAGCGACCCCTGCGGATCGGTATCGATCAGCGTCACCGGGCCAGCGCCCATCTTCTCGGCTTCCACCGCCAGATGGCCGGAAAGCGTGGTCTTGCCGGAGCCACCTTTTTGGGATGCGACCGCCACAACAATCATAACCCCACCCCGCGAAATGTCTTCGATCGATAACGGCGCGACAATAGCGGAAGACGTGTTGCGACAACGTAATTTGCGTAGTTTGCATTTTAAGGAAATACTCTGTGGACAGACGAGCTACAGTACGTCAGCCGCGATTTGCCCGTCCTGCCGCGCCGTGATAGGCAAATTGTCCTTCAAACTTTACCGGCTCTGCTAACCATGCCCGTTTCCTTGCGCCTCGCCGCAGACATAGGCGGCACTTTCACCGATGTTGCCGCATTCGACGAGGCAAGCGGGCGTTTGACCCTCGGCAAAGTGCTCTCGACGCCGGGTGCTCTGGTGGACGGTATCGAGACAGGCGCAACGAAAGCGGGCGCGAATTTCCGGGAAACCGGTCTGTTCCTGCACGGCTCGACGGTCGCCATCAACACAATCCTGGAACGGACGGGCGCAAAGGCCGCGCTGCTGATTACGGAAGGCTTCCGCGACATCTATGAGATTGGCCGCGTCAACCGCCCCGATGCCTACAATCTGTTTTTCACCAAGCACCGGCCGCTGGTGCCGCGCGAACACCGCTATGAAGTCCATGAGCGGCTCTATGCGACCGGCGAAGTACTTAACCCACTTGATGAAGACGAGATCGTTGCACTTGCCGAAACACTGAAGCGCGAACGGATCGAAGCGGTGGCCGTGCTGTTCCTGCACTGCTACCGCAATCCCGATCACGAGCAGCGTGCCAAGCAGATATTACAAACGCGCCTTCCGGGCGTGTTTGTCACCACATCGCACGAACTGTCTCAGGAATACCGCGAGTTCGAGCGCGCCTCGACCGTTGCCGCGAACGCCTATATCGGCCCGCGTGTGGCAAGCTATCTTTCCGGGATTTCCGATCATCTCACCCGCGCGGGATTTGGCGGCGCCTTTCTGGTCGTTCAATCCACCGGTGGCTTGTTTGAATTGCATCAGGCGCGCGAACAATGCGTGCGCATGCTGGAGTCCGGGCCGGCATCCGGCGTCATGGCGACGCGCGCCGTTGCACAGGAAACCGGTATCGCCAATGCCATCGCGTTCGACATGGGTGGCACGACCGCCAAGGCCGGCGTCATCGAGAACGGCCAAGTCCTGACCACGGGCACCGCGCTGGTGGGAGGGTATGAGAGCGCGCTGCCGATTCAGATTCCCATGATCGACATTTTCGAAGTCGGCACGGGCGGCGGCTCTATTGCGCGCGTCGTCGAAGGCGGCGCCCTTCACGTCGGCCCCGAAAGTGCGGGCGCGCAGCCGGGGCCTGCCTGTTACGGTCTTGGCGGACGCGAGCCCACCGTCACGGATGCGAATTTGGTTCTTGGCCGGCTCTCGCCCGACCGCTTCCTCGGCGGCGAAATGCTGCTCGATGTGAAAGCGGCGGAGCGCGCTTTATACACACATGTGGCGCAGCCGCTGGGCATGAGCATCGTCGAAGCGGCGGCGGGGATCATCGACATCGCCGTGACAAAGATGTCCTACGCCGTGAAGGGGGTCACGACGCAACGCGGGCTTGATGTCGGGAAGTTCACGCTGGCCGCCTATGGCGGCGCGGGTCCGCTGCACGCAACCGCGATTGCACGCGAGCTTGGAATCACCCGCGTTCTGATCCCGCAGGCGCCGGGGCATTTCTCAGCCGTGGGGATGCTGCATTCGGATTTGCGGTACGATTTTGTGCGCACCCGGTTCACCAAACTCTCCGAACTGGATTTTTCCGCGTTCGAAAATATCTTCGTCGAACTTGAAGCCGAAGGCAGCCGAAAAATCCGTGAGGCCCGCGTTCCCGTGCGCGAAACGTATATCGCGCGCTCCCTGGACATGCGCTATGTCGGCCAGGAGCATCTGGTGTCGATCGACATCCCGGCAGAACATTTTTCTGGTCAGGATCGCGCGGCCATCAAACGCTTGTTCGATTCCGAGCATGAGCGGCGCTACGGCACATCGGCACCGGCGGAAGCCGCCGAAATCGCCAGCTTACGAACGGCCGTCACAGGTATTTTGGAGAAGCCAAAATTCGAGAGCATCGCGAGCGGCGGCCTATCGCCGTTACCTGACGCTCAGCGCGGTACACGCCAGACCTATTTCTCCGGGGCGTTCGTCGGGACGACTGTTTTTGCCCGTGAGAAGCTCCTTGCAGGCAATCGCATTTCGGGTCCGGCCGTCGTCGAAGAACACGCCTCCACCACCATATTGATGCCCGGCGACGTGCTCACTGTGGACGCGCTGGGAAATCTCCTGATCGCAATCGGAGACGCAGCATGAGCGAGTTCCGCGTCACCCCCGTGCTTGTCGAGATCGTGCGCAACGGCGTCATTGCCGTGACGGAAGAGATGAAGACCAATCTCATGCGCACCGCCTACAACATGATCATCTACGAGGCGCTGGATTTTACGGTCGGTCTTTTTACGGCCGAGGGCGAAACCGTCTCGATCAGCCTGGGCCTGCCGACTTTCATTCGCGGCATGGCTGAAACCATAAAAGCCAAACTCAAACATTTCGGCCGCGAAGGCATCGAGCCCGGCGATATTCTTGTCACCAATGATGCGTATATCACGGGAAGCCACCTCAACCATTTCACCTTCAGCATTCCCATTTTCCACGAGGGCGATCTGATCGGCTTTTCCTGCTGCATGGCGCATTGGCAGGATGTCGGCGGCCAGCTTGGCGGCGTGACCACGGATATTTTCTCCGAAGGCATCCAGATTCCGATCGTCAAATATGCGCGCCGCGGCGTCATCAATCAGGACCTGATCGACATCATCCGTATGAATGTCCGCATTCCCGAACGCGCCATGGGCGATCTGCGCGCCCAGATCACGGCGGTCAAAACCGGCGAACGGCGCTTTCTGGAACTGGTCAACCGTTATGGCCGCAAAGAAGTCCAGGGCGCTATCGCCATCCTCATGGATCAATCCGAAAAAGCAGCCCGCGCCCGCACACGCGCCATTCCCGATGGCATTTATGAAGCCGAATCCTTCATGGACGATGATGGCGTCGTCATCGGCGTTCCCATCCCGATCAAAGTCCGCGTGGAAGTCAAAGGCGATGAAATCACCATCGACCTTTCGGATGTCTCCAAGCAGGTGCGCGGATTCTACAATTCCGGCATCACGACAGGTACGGCTTGCGCGCAGGTGGCGTTCAAATGCCTGACCTCGCCCACCGACTATCCGATCAATGACGGCTCGTTCCGCAATTTGAAAGTCATCATTCCGCCCGGCAGGGTGATCTCCGCGACGCGCCCCGCGCCAATGCGCTGGTGGATGACCTTTCCCATGACCGTGATCGACACGGTGTTCAAGGCGATGGCGGACGCGATTTCCGACAAAGTAATCGCCGGCCATCATGCCGATCTGTGCGTCTCGCTGGTGCATGGCATCGATCCGAAAGACGGAAAGTTTTTCCTGGCGCATATGGGGCCGCTCGGCGGCGGCTGGGGCGCCAAATACAACAGCGACGGCGAATCCGCGACCGTTTGCATCAATGACGGCGACACGCACAATTCGCCGCGCGAGCAGCTTGAAACCAAATACCCCCTATTGATCGAACGCTATGCGCTGATCCCCGATTCCGGCGGTCCAGGCAAATACCGCGGCGGCTTGGGATGCGAAACCGTCGTGCGCGCGCTGAGCGATGTCACGCTGAACGCCAGCATCGACCGCGCGCATTGTTTACCATGGGGGCTCGATGGCGGACTGGAGGGCACCGGCAATCAAGTGCTGCTGCGGCGCAATGGCGAATGGGATAAGGAGCGCGTCAACGCGAAGGTTTTGACCGCGCCATTGAAGCCGGGCGATGCGTATGCGCTGCGTTCAGGCGGCGGCGGCGGTTTCGGCTCGCCGCTGGAACGGCCGCCGGAGCGTGTGGCAGCCGATGTGCGCCAAGGGTATGTCTCACTCGCTGCCGCGCGCGATTATTATGGCGTGGTGCTCGATCCGGTGACGTTCGCGGTCGATGTAGCGGCGACGACCACGGAACGCACCGCCCTGGCAGAAACCCATAAGCGCCGCGTCGCGAGTCAAAAGGCCCCCATGAAGGGGCTTACGGCGACCGAACTTGCGGCCAAGCGCGCCGAGCATCCGCCCATTCCATGTTTGCGGATTTCCTGTTGCGGCATGGCATCCTTTTCCTTTCTGGAGGAGGATGACCTTTCCGCCTGACCGGGAGGGGATCGGGAGATGGCAGCGGTTCCGAGCGACACCGAGGACGAACGGCGCGCCGCCTATGCGGGCGAGGTGGCAGCGCGCATCGAGCGGCTGCCCATCACGGCGTGGCAAATCCGCGCCCGTATCATTATCGGCACCGCGACCTTCTTCGACGCCTTCGATGCGCTGGCCATTGCCTACATTCTTCCGGTGATTGTGCCGCTGTGGAAACTGACGCCGCCGGAAATCGGGTTGTTGATATCCGCGGGTTTCTTCGGCCAGTTGTTTGGCGCGCTGTTCTTCGGCTGGGTGGCCCAGCGCTATGGGCGCATGCCGGCATTGCTTGGCGCCATTGCGACGTTCAGCGTGCTCAGCATGGCCTGCGCATTTTCATGGGATTACACGTCGCTACTGGTTCTGCGCACGTTGCAAGGATTTGGCCTGGGCGGCGAAGTGCCCGTGGCCGCCACCTATATCGGCGAGCTTGCCAAGGCCAAAGCACGCGGCCGCTTCGTGCTGCTGTTCGAGCTGGTCTTTCCCACCGGGATTTTGGCGGCTTCGGTGGTTGGCTTGTGGCTGGTGCCGCATTTCGGCTGGCAATCCATGTTCCTGGTCGGTGCGTTGCCGTCTCTGCTGGTGCTGTTTCTGCAGCGCCTGCTACCGGAATCGCCACGCTGGCTCGCATCCCGCGGCCGTTACGTGGAGGCGGAAGCTGCTTTGCGGACTGTCGAAGAAGGCACCGAAAAGGCTTTGGGACGGCCGCTGCCGATGCCCGCCCTTTCGATTTCAGCGCCGCTCAAACACAGCACGTGGCGTGACGTCTTTGGGCCGCATTATCTGCGCCGCACGCTTGTCGTTTGGGTGATGTGGTTCGCGACGTATTTCGTCAACTATGGGCTCGCGACCTGGATGCCGACTTTGTATAGTACCGTGTTTCATCTGCCGCTGAACGTCGCGCTGCAATACCAATTGCTCACCAACGTGCTGACGCTGTTTGCCAGTTTCGCCTGCGCCATGCTGATCGATCTGACCGGGCGGCGTGCCTGGTTTGTTGCGGCCTTTGCCGGTTCGGCCCTGGCGCTGATCGCGCTTTGGTACATTGGGCCGACAACGCCGTTTCGCGTGCTGCTGCTGGGAACGGTGAGCAATATGTTCACCGGCACCATGTCGCTCGCGGTTTATCTGTACACGCCCGAACTTTATCCCACCCGCAGCCGCGCGCTTGCGGTCGGCGCCGCCACGGCTTGGCTGCGGCTTGCCTCCATCATCGGGCCGAACATCGTGGGCATGCTGGTGGCGGATGGCGGGTTGCAGACGGTGTTTCTGACCTTCGGCTTGGTCGCGCTTGGGGCATCAATCATCGTTGGCCTCTTCGCCATCGAAACCAAGGGCCGCGTGCTGGAAGAAATTTCGCCGTAAACATTGAATTCGTGCAGATTACAGCGTAAATCCAGTTGGGATATACCTTGGCGATGAGTATGACGCGCACAACCCTTTTCAAGTCCAATCGCAGTCAAGCCGTGCGGCTACCCAAAGGCGTCGCGTTTCCGGAGGGCGTCCACGAAGTGGAAATTATCAAAGTCGGCATCAGCCGGATCATCATACCCATCGGCAAACGATGGGATACCTTCTTCTGCGACGGGCCACAGGTAAGCGACGATTTCATGGCGGAGCGCGTCGATCCGCCTCCGCAGGAACGCGAATCGCTCTGATGCTGCAGTACATGCTGGACACGGACATTTGCATTCACGTGATCAAAGCTCGTCCAGAACCACTGCGGGGAAAATTCGAGAGGTCGGTAAATGCGATCAGCATATCGAGCATTACGCTCGCCGAATTGCAATTTGGCGCGCAGAAATCTGCACGGCGCTTACAAAATCTAGAGGCCATCGCGCATTTTGCAGCCCGGCTTGAAGTGCTGCCATTTGCCGAAAAAGCAGCAATGCACTACGGCGAAATAAGAGCAGACCTTGAATCGTCAGGAACGCCTATTGGCCTCCATGACATGATGATCGCTGCCCATGCGCGCAGCGAAGGCCTGATTGTCGTGACGTACAACCGGCGCGAATTCGATCGGGTGCCGGGATTGCGCGTGGAGAGTTGGATTTAGCGAGGCCGCCGGTTCCTCTAAAAGGATCGTAACGCTATCTTCTTCACAGGCGTGACGCATGGAATGCGAGAAACCTTCCGGTGACACTATTCAAGAACGGATCAACTGCATCAGCCGGCCCGGTGAAATCGGCGATTCCGTGATTTTCACGTCGAAGGGCTGAAGCGCGTTTTCCACCGCAGCGATGATCGCGGCTATGGCCGGGATCGTGCCGCCCTCGCCCGCCCCTTTGACGCCGATGGGATTGAGCGGCGACGGCGTTTCCATGTGGTGCAGCTCGACGGTCGGCACATCGGTCGAGCCGGGCAGCAGATATTCGCCGAAATTGGCGTTTACCGGCTGGGCATTGGCGTCATACAGCATCCGCTCGAACAGCGCGTTGCCTACGCCGTGCGCGACGCCGCCTTGCACCTGTCCCGCCACCACCATCGGATTGATGACCCTGCCGCAATCGTGCATCACGACGTAGCGCAGAATTTCGACGCCGCCGGTTTCGACGTCGACTTCTACTTCCGCCACATGCGTGCCGTTGGAATACGTCGACTGATCGGGCGTGAAATAGGCGGTGTGCTCGATGCCCGGCGTTAATCCGCCTGCCATCGAAACGCCCGGCATACCGGCCGCCTTGAACGCCAATTCGCGGAAGTGCTTCCGTCTCTCGGGCGCATCGCGCATCATGGCAAAACCGTTGTTCAATTCGATATCGCCGGGCGCGCATTGCAGCAGATCGGCTGCAATCAATTTCAGCTTTTTGGCCACTTCAACCGCCGCCATATACGCCGACGATCCCGCGTTCACGGCGGTACGTGCCGCAAACGTGCCCGTGCCAAGCGATATGCCGGCCGTATCGCCGGTGACGACCGCAATGTCTTCGTAGTCGGCACCCAATTCATCGGCCGCGATCTGCGCCAGAATCGTCTTGTGCGATTGGCCGTGCGGTGTGGCCCCCGTGTACATGCTGATTTTGCCGGTGGTCGAAATGCGCACCGTGACGCCTTCATAAGGGCCGAGCCCCGTCGCTTCCACGGCGTTGCCAATTCCGATGCCGATGTAACGGCCCTTGGCGCGCGCATCCTTCTGACGCACGGCGAAGCCATCATAATCAGCCGCACGCAGCGCGGTCGCCTGGCAAGTGGGATAGTCGCCACTGTCATAGACAACAGGCCGTCCGTCGCGGAAAATAATGCCGACTTTGTAGGGCATCTGCTCGGGCTGAACGAAATTCCGCCGGCGCACTTCGGCGCGATCGAGGTTCAGTTCGCGCGCAACGCGATCCATCAACCGTTCCATCACGAACACACCCGCCGGACGCCCCGCGCCGCGCACGGGCGTGGTGGAGATCTTGTTCGTGAAGACGGAGATCACTTCCATCTTGAAGCTCGGAATCACATACGGACCGGGCACTGTCGTCGCGGCGATCCACGGCACGGTTAAGCCCCAGGGAAGGTAAGCGCCGCCGTCATGCAGCATGCGGCCGCGCAGGCCTTGGATTTTACCGTCCGCATCGATGGCGATTTCCATGTCCCAATATTCATCGCGCTCCTGATGCGTCGCCACGAAATTCTCGCGCCGGTCCTCGATCCATTTGACCGGGCGCCCAAGCAATTTCGCAGCAACCGCGACGCAGGGATATTCCGGATACAGCGCGCCCTTCGGTCCGAATCCTCCGCCGACATCCGGCGTGATGACACGCATCTCGTTGTCGTTCAGGTCCAGCGCATCGAGGAAACAGCGTTTGATGCGGTGCGCGCCCTGGGAGGAGATGTAAACCGTGTAGGATTCGGAGATACCGTCGTAAGCGGCAATAAGTCCCCGGCATTCCATAAAGAACGGCCCGCCGCGATGCGTATGCAGGCTTTCCTGGAAAATATGCGCGGCCTTCGCGAAGGCGGCATCGTTGTCGCCATGGCTGAACGGAATGCGTGCGGAGATATTGGACGGCGTGCCCTCATGCGCGCGCGGCGCGTCAGGTGCTAGCGCGCCGGCACAATCCGAAACCGCGGGAAGAATTTCGTAATCCACGTCCACCAGCGCGGCGGCATCTTCGGCGATGTAGCGCGTGTCCGCGACCACCATTGCGATGGGTTCACCGACGTAACACGCTTCCTTGTTCACCAGCACCATTGGCGTGAAGAGTTGCGTAATGGCGGGGTTTGGAACGAGCAGCGTCAGCGGTTTCTGCGCAGGTTCAGGCAAATCCGCGTAAGTCAGCACCGCATGTACGCCGGGAAGCGCAAGGGCCGCTGACTTGTCGATGCCGCGGATTCGCGCATGGGCATGCGCGCTGCGGACGAAACAGGCATGCAAGGTACCGGGCAAACGAATGTCGTCGACGAAATGGCCACGGCCCGTGACGAGCGCGGGATCTTCCGTGCGCTTGACGGCCGCACCGAAATAGCGCGGACGATTGTGCCGTTGCGCGCCGGTGGAATCGTCCTGTTTGCTGGCCATCGAAGCCTCCCCGGCGGCGTGCCGCTCAGCGATGTTTGCGCCTGTAGCTTAAGGCAATAAGCGCATCCTCCGCCCTTTGCAAAGACGGCGGATCGGCCCATTGTACGGCCCGATTTGCCGCGATTTTCCGCGTGTTTGGGGGCTGCCTATGACCGCTTCTACCGAGAGCTTCGGCCGCCCGGCTGCCGCAAGCGGGGCCGGTCCACGGCTGGACTTCCAGTCGCATCTGGCAGACCTCGAACGCGAGGGGCTGCTGGTCCGCGTCGACCGCCCCATCAACAAGGACACCGAGCTGCACCCCCTGGTGCGGTGGCAGTTTCTCGGCGGTGTGCCGGAGGATGAGCGCCGCGCCTTCCTGTTCACCAACGTCGTGGATGCCAAGGGACGGCATTACGACATGCCGGTTGTCGTCGGCGCGCTTGCAGCGTCGCCCCGCATCTATGCGCTCGGCATGGGACAAAAGGTGGAGGACATCGGCCCTGCCTGGGACCGCGCCATCGCGCATCCCATTCCGCCAATTCTGGTAGAGGCCGCGCCGTGTCAGGAGGTGGTGTGGCGAGGTGACGAACTGACCCAGGCCGGCAGTGGTCTGGCGCGGCTACCGGTGCCCGTTTCCACCCCAGGATTCGACTCCGCGCCGTATCTGACGGCAACCCTTTGCATCACGCGCGATCCCGACAGCGGCATCCAGAACATGGGCATGTACCGCGCGGCGCTAAAGGCCACCGACCGGTTGGGGGTACGGATGGTGGCACGTCCGGCGGGGGGCGCGGGCGGCTATGTGCACTGGCAGAAGTACAACGCACGCAAAGAGCCGATGCCCATCGCCATCGTCCTCGGCGCCGCTCCGGTGGTGTGCTTCACCGCGCCGCAAAAGCTCGCCATCGACATGGATGAAATGGGTGTGGCCGGAGCCCTCGCGGGTGAGCCGATCCGTATGGTCAAATGCGTCAGCGTCGATCTGCAAGTGCCCGCCGATTCCGAGATCGTCATCGAAGGCTTGATCGATCCGGAATGGCTGGAGCCCGAAGCGCCCTTTGGCGAAAGCAACGGCTACGTGGCGCTCGAAGCCTTCAACATGAAGATGCAGGTGACGGCGATCACCATGAAGAAGGCGCCGGTGTTCGCCGCCATCATCAGCCAGGTGACACCATCGGAATCCAGCGTCATCAAGAAGGTCGCCTACGAGCCGTTCTTCCTGGCGCATTTGCGTGACCATTTGGGCATCAAAGGCATCAAACGCGTGGTCATGCACGAGCGGCTGACGAATTTGCGGCCCGTGATCTTTCTGCAATTCGCCGCCGGAGCGCCGCAAACGGAAGTGTGGCGCGGATTGCATTCCTGCGCGAATTTCCAGACTGGCTGCGGCAAGATCGTGGTCGCCGTAAGCGAGGACATCGATCCTTCCAGCGTCGATGCCGTGCTGTGGTCCCTCGCCTATCGCTCCAACCCGATCGAGGATGTGCATATCGCGCCCTATCGCAGCGGCGTACAGGGCTCGCAATATGGCGGCGGCAAAGGCGATTCCACCATGCTGATCGATGCCACGCAGAAGAAGCCGCTGCCGCCGCTGGCGCTCCCGGCGCGCGAGTACATGGAACATGCGCGCGCGTTGTGGGATGAACTGAAGCTGCCAACTCTATCGGTGAGTTCGCCCTGGCACGGCTACACGCTGGGCGATTGGAACGACACCTGGGATGTCTTCGCCGCGCGCGCAACGGGCGGCGATTGGGAAGCATCGGGGAAAGAGACGCTGGCCCGGCAACGCAAAGGGTTGAAACCCGAAACGCCGGTCAAGTCGGTTGAGAAGACGGACAAACCAACGTAACGGCAACTGCCGCCATTGACGGAGACAAAATGGCTACGACGACGGCATCCACTGACGCAGCGCGTGAGACCGTTTTTGACGTCGGCATTCACGATCCCTTGCCGGTGGGCCAAGCCCTAATGCTCGGCTTCCAGAACATTTTCGGCATGATCGGAATGTTCGTGTTTCCCGGCATTACCGGGCAGGTGCTGCATCTATCACCGGAACAGACCGCGCATCTTTACGGGATGACCTTTCTGGTCTCCGGCTTCGTCACGGCCTGTCAGGCGCTGTTGATATTAAAGCTCCCCATCGTCCACGGACCCTATGTCGGCAGCTTCACCGCGCTGATGGCGCTCGGGCAACTTCCCGATGCCGGACTTGGATTAGCGTTCGGTTCGGCCTTTGTCGCCTGCATCATCTGGTTTCTGCTGACCGTACCGATACGCGGCTGGAGTTTCGCGGCGATGTTCGCCCGCTATCTGCATGATCCCATGATCGCAGGCATGATGGTGATGCTGTCGATGGTGCAGATCGCCAATACATCCCTCCCCAACTGGATCGGCGAACGCGCAAGTCCAGGTTTTCCCGGCATCAATTTGCTTGCCGGCGCCGTTGCCGTGGCAACTTTGGTTGCCTTCACGCTATGGGCTGGCAAGCAGATGCGGCGCGTGGCGATGCTTGTGGGTCTTATTCTCGGAACCATCGTCTATTCGCTGTTCATACCGATTTCCTTGGGGCGGGTGATCGCGTCGCCTTGGCTGGTGACGCCGCAATTCTTTCCTTACGGGTTCAGTGTCCGCCCCGATATCGTCATTCTATTCCTGCTGGTGCTGGTGCCTGCCAGCATCGCTTCGATGGCGCTCTACACCGTGGTCGGGAATTGGGGGCATGAGAAGCTTTCGCCCGCACGGATGTCGGGCGGACTGATGAGCGTTGCTGTCGGCGGAATGCTGGCTTCGGTTCTCGGCACCTACTCGACCTATATCTACCCCGACAATGTCGGCCTGTTGCGTTACACGCGGGTCGGGTCGCGCTACGCCACGCTGACCTGCGGCGTGCTGCTGATGGTGCTGGGGTCTTGTGTGAAGTTCGACATGATGCTGGTTCTGGTGCCGACGCCCGTTCTGGCAGCCATTGCGACGCTGTTGTTCGGCATCGTCATGATGCATGCGATCCAGCATCTGTCCCATGTGGAATGGGACGACCGCAATTTGATCATCGCGGGGTTCGCGCTGCTTATGGGCATGGGCGGATTGTTTGTCGCGGGTGAGGCGTATCAGGCCATGCCGCTGGTCGTGCGCATCCTGCTGAAACAGGCCGTCGTCGTCGGGGGCGTTCCGCTGATCGCGCTGCATGCGATCCTCAACCGCGACAAGATCGCGGCCAGCCACGCAAAGGCGTGAACACCCTCCCCTTGAGGGAGGGTGTTTCTAAGCGGCGTCCGCGCCGAGAATGCGGATGGCGTCGGCGAACAGTTCATCGACGGAAAAGGGCCGCGGGATCAGCTTCTGTTCGGCCGCGTATTTGTTGATCTGTTCGAGCGACTGCCGCACCGCGCCGATGCCGAAACGTAGCGGATCGTCCGCCCCCGTTGGGATACCCGTTGCAGCCGCACGGCTTTCCTTCATCACGCGATAGACCTCGCGCACCACATCCGGCCGCGCTTTGACGATGGACTCGCGCATCACGGCCAGATGGTTGATCGGCACGCCGCCGTGACGGCGCGCCCAATCCTTACCGGCCGCTTCGTGATCGGGGATCAGATGCTTGATCGGCCCTTCTTCCGCGACATCGCCCAGGATCGCCGCATCGATCTCGCCATCGATCAGCATTTGCTTCAGCACCTTGCCCTCCGGCGCGCGCTCGACGTTCGGTGGATCGCGATATTCCGCCAGATGCGGATCTTCAAAGGTGACGATGCGCAGCGTCGACAGATCGACGCCATAATCTTCCGACAAGAAGCCGCGCACCCAGCATCCCGTCGTCTGCGTGTAAGCACGCACGCCGATGCGCTTGCCGTTCAAATCCCGAGCCGTTAGCGGACCACGATCGGCATTGTAAAAAATCGTGTGATGCTGATTGCGGCCGACGATGGTCGCGGGCAACAGCACATAGGGCTTGCCGTAATGCTTGGCCTGCAGGAACGTGACCATCGCCAGCTCGCCGAAATCATATTTCTGGTCACGCACCATCGCCTTGAACTGCGTATTGGCGACTTTCACTTCGAAATAATCAAAGGTGACGAGCGGGGAGGACGCCTGCCCGCTCTTCTGCGCTTTGGTATTGGGGTGATTGCCCAGAAGCGAATGCAGTACAGCGGGTTCAGCGGTCATATCGAGTCCTTATTTGGCGGGTGCGGGATACAGCTTCCGCATAGCTCGCGGCGTTTTTAGAGCCCAATCGGCCGAAGGGGAAGCCGGGACCAAACACTTTCCCGCCGTTGTGGCGGCTGATGATTTCTTTTAACCCTAAGCGGAGAACACCATTGGGAGCTTGCCATGAAACGCAGCACGGACCGCATCCTCACGACCCATGTGGGCAGCCTGATCCGGCCGAAGGAACTGCAGGACCTGCTGCGTGCCCAGCAATCGGGCCAGGGCAACGATGCCGCCTATGAGGCGTGCCTGAAGGACAGCGTCGCCTGGGTGGTCCGCCGCCAGGCCGAAGCCGGGCTCGACGTCGTGGACGATGGTGAATTCGGCAAGAACATTTCCTGGTCGCAATATGCGCTGGAGCGGCTTTCCGGGTTCGAGCGCCGGCCGGTGTCCCTGGAGAAGAACCCGTTCGTCGCCGGGGCCGACCGTGCGCGATTTCAGGAATTCTATGCCGAGATGGATGCGGCGACGCCGCCGTCCTCCGATTGGGAATCGGTCTGCGTCGGGCCGATCGCCTACACCGGCAAGGCGGCGCTGCTGCGCGACATCGAAGACATCAAGACCGCATTGCAGGGCGTTAATGTGTCGGAGGCGTTTCTACCGGTCGCGGCCCCGGCGAGCGTTATTCCGGATCGCCGCAATGCCTACTACAAAGACGATGAGGAGATGTTCCAGGCGCTGGCCACCGCGATGCGCGAGGAATACCGCACGATCGCGGACTCCGGACTGCTGCTGCAACTCGACGATGCGCGCGCCGCGGTGACGTTCGACCGGATGGTCCCGCCTGCCAGCTTTGGCGATTACCGCAAATGGTTGGAGCGCCAGATCGAGGTACTGAACCACGCTCTCGAAGGTATCCCGCCCGAACGCATCCGCTATCACGTCTGCTGGGGAAGCTGGCCGGGACCGCACACCACCGACGTGCCACTGAAGGATATTGTCGACATTATTACGAAGGCTAATGTAGGCGCGTTCCTGATCGAAGGCGCCAATCCACGCCACGAACACGAATGGGAAGTGTGGGAAAGCGTGAAGCTTCCGGACGGTAAAATCCTTATTCCCGGCGTCGTCAGCCACGCCACGAATATCGTTGAACATCCCGAGCTGATCGCGCAGCGCATTGTGCGGTACGCCAAATCGCTCGGCCGTGAGAACGTCATCGCCGGTACCGATTGCGGTTTCGCGCAAGGTCCGTTCCACCGCCGCGTGCACCCGTCAATCATGTGGGCCAAGCTGGAATCCCTCGCCGAAGGCGCCCGCCTCGCCAGCAAGAAGTTGTGGAATTAGCCCAAGTCACGAACAGGAATTTGGCGGCTGCATTCGATAGCCACAGGCTTGTGCGGTTGGGATATCTCCCCCTCACCCCGACCCTCTCCCCCGCTGGGGGAGAGGGAGACGGATCAATCGTGTTTCATCCCGCCGGGCTGAGATTCCCTCTCCCCATTTCGGGGAGAGGGCTAGGGTGAGGGGGCGGTCTCACCACTGTGAGCCGACCGTTGCTGCATTCATTCCGCGTTTACAAACCGCACGATGTCGTCGCGCAACGGGGCTCTGCCACGGAAGCCCGGCGCTAACGCGACCATGATGCCCATGTGCCCGACGCTGGGGTAAGTCCGTTCTTCCACTTCGCTGGCGTGCTCGCGCAGATGGGCGGCAAGCAGACGATGATTCTCTAGGACGTCGCGGTGATCGTTCGCCCCGGCAAGCAGCAGAAAAGGCGGGCGCTTGCCGTCGATGTAGGTACTGGGCCGCGTTTCCGGCCGGGCGGGACCACGGAAGATCTCGTGCGCAATGGCATCGCCCAGCGCCAATTCGTGGAAGCGGCCCGCAATTGGGATCACGCCGCGGATTGCAGACAAATCCAAACCGACCGCCTGCAAATAGGCCGGGTTCGACCCCAGCATCGCGGTGATATAAGCCCCGGCCGAGTGACCGCAGATGAAAATGCGCGAAGGATCGCCG
The DNA here is from genome assembly GCA_947473475.1 of Alphaproteobacteria bacterium. Taxonomy (GTDB): domain Bacteria; phylum Pseudomonadota; class Alphaproteobacteria; order Micropepsales; family Micropepsaceae; genus CAIYRG01. The sequence goes on along the minus strand of CANJBZ010000001.1, from coordinate 21,320 downwards.
CCGAATTCCGCCGCACGGGCGTGAACGGCGGCAAAGGCGCGCGCGCCATCCTCTAAGAAGTCCGGAAAACGTGCTTCGGGATAAATACGGTAATCCGCGACGACGGTAACGATACCCTTGCTCGCCAGGGCCTCGCCGACGATGCGGTATTCTTCCTTGCGCCCCGAGCGGAACGCACCGCCGTAAAAGAACAGCACCACCGGCGCGGGCGGTGTGAACGATTGAGGCAGATACACATCGAATGTGTTCCGAGGCCCGCCGCCATACGCGATGTCGCGCTGCACGCGGTAGGTCGACCGCGGAACCGTCACATTCAGCAGCATTGCGGGCGAGCTGCCGGGCGCGAAAAAGCCCAGCAAAGCGGTCAGGAATTTCAGCAGCCCCATGGTCGCGTTTTAACTGCTATTCGGCGATTTCCCAAACCGCGTGGGGCGGCTATCCTTTGCCCATGAGCACCATGCCGACTGTGACGCTTCCGACCGGTGAAACCGTGGCGGCCCTTGGCCAGGGCACCTGGATGATGGGGGATTCCTCCCGCCGCCGCAAAGATGAGGTGACCGCTTTAAAGCTGGGACTCGATCTCGGCATGACGCTGATCGATACCGCCGAAATGTATGCCAGCGGTGGCGCGGAAGAAATCGTGGGCGAAGCCATCGCCGGACGGCGCGGCGAGGTCTTCATCGTCAGCAAGGTCATGCCGGCCAACGCATCGCGGCGCGGCACGATTGCGGCCTGCGAAAAAAGTCTAAAGCGGCTGAAGGTCGACGCAATCGATCTGTATCTGCTGCATTGGCCCGCCAATGTGCCGATCGCGGAAACCGTGGAAGCGTTCACAACGCTGAAGCGCGCCGGAAAAATCCGCCATTGGGGCGTCAGCAATTTCGATGTCGACGAAATGGAAGAACTGATTGCCGTGCCCGGCGGCGATGCCTGCGCAACCAATCAAGTCATGTACAATCTCAGACGGCGCGGCATCGAATACGATCTGATCCCGTGGTGCACCCAGCGGCGTATTACGCTGATGGCCTATTCGCCGCTCGACCAGGGACGCCTGCTGCGCTCGCCAGAGATCGCGCAGGTCGCCACCAAGCACAGTGCGACCTCTGCCCAAGTGGCGCTTGCCTGGTGTCTGCTGCAGAAGCAGACCATGGTCATTCCCAAAGCGGGCAGCGAAGCGCATGTGCGCGACAACTACGCGGCGTTGTCGATCAAACTGGATGACAAGGATTTGGCGGTGCTGAACCGCGCCTTTCCGCCGCCGGCACGCAAGAAGCCTTTGGAATCGACATAGGGAAAAACACATGAGGGTGGGCATAGCAGGGCTTGGCGCCATCGGCCGGTCGGTGGCGCGCAAAATCGTGGGCGGCGCGTTGCCGAAGGTGGAGCTTGCCGGCGTCACGGTGCGCGATGCCGCGAAAGCGCGTGCGTTCCTGGATGAAATCGGCAGCGACGCGCCAGTTCTTTCGCTATCCGAATTGATCGCCAAATCGGATCTTATCCTTGAATGTGCGCCCGCTGCCGTGATGGTGGACATCGCAACGCCGGTCTTGTTGGCGGGGAAAATGCTGATGGCGCTCAGCGCGGGGCAATTGTTGAAGCATCCCGAACTGGTGGCGCTGGCGAAAGAAAAGGGCGGCCAGATCATCGTGCCGACTGGCGCACTGATCGGCTTTGACGCGGTGTCCGCCGCCGCCGAAGGTGAAATTCAATCCGTCACCATGATCACGCGCAAGCCCGTGAAGGGGCTGATGGGCGCGCCCTATCTCGTCGCCAACAACATCAGCATCGACGGCATCACCGAACCCAAGCGCGTCTTTCAGGGCACCGCCCGCGCGGCCGCCGCGGGATTTCCGGAAAACGTCAATGTCGCCGCGGCGCTCTCGCTGGCGGGCATCGGACCGGATCGCACGACCATTGAGATTTGGGCGGACCCCAACGTCACGCGCAATATGCACCGCGTGGTAGTGGAGGCCGACTCCGCGCGCTTTGAAATGTCCATCGAAAACGTTCCCAGTGAAAACCCGAAGACGGGGCGCATTACCGCTTTATCCGCCGTGGCGGCCCTGCGCAAAATGACCGCGCCTTTGCGCGTGGGAACGTAAGATGGAAGCGGGCCGGCAGCTTCCGATTGGCGAGGAGATATTTCTCGACCACATCGCGCATTGGGTGGCGGATTCGGCCGCCGCCACGGAAGCGATGAAGCAAGCCGGCTTCGCGCCGTCGCCGGTGTCGATCCAAACCAATCCAGGTCCTGATGGCACGAGTGTCCCCGCCGGCACGGGCAACATCACCGCCATGCTGCCGGGCGGCTATATCGAAGTGCTGTTCAAGACGTCCGAAACGCCCCTGACGCGCGAATTCGATGCGGGGCTGGCGCGCTATGCGGGCGTGCACTTGTTGGCATTTGCCGTCGCCGATGCGCGCGCGCAGTCCGAGCGGCTGGCCAAGGCGGGCTTCAAGACAGCGCCGTTGGTGGCGTTGCGCCGTCCGGTCGGCACGGAGACCGGCACGGCGGAAGCCGCCTTTACCGTCGCGCGGGTTGTTCCCGGCGAGATGGCCGAAGGCCGCATCCAAATGCTGACGCATCACACCGAGGATGCCGTCTGGCAGAAGCGCTGGCTGACCCATGAAAACGGCGCCAAGCAGCTTATCGATGCGGTAGCGGTGGTCCCGGATGTGGCCGAAGCCGCTGCCCGGTATCGCCGCTTTCTGAACCGGCAGCCCGTTACCACGGCATTGGGCGAGAGCTTCTTGCTCGACCGCGGCGGAGTGCAGATTGTCGATGCCCTGACATTCGCGCGGGTAGTGCCGTCGGTGGCCGTGCCGAGCCTTCCCTTCATCGGCGCCTATGCCTTGCGCACCGATTCACTGACCCGGACCGCCAATGTGCTGCGGGGCCGGGGCGTGCGTTTTGAACAGCGCGATCGCATGCTGTTCGTACCTTTCCCGCCCGCGCTCGGCCAAGGCACATGGATTTTTGTGGAGCAATTGGCCGACTTGCCGTGGCGAGCGAAGTCGTGAATGTTGCGCCGTCATCATCACCCCAAGACGGCTCCATGCTACCTCCCATTCCCTTCACCACCCGCCCCGAAATTGAGGGGCTGTTCGGCGTTGTTGCCTCGACTCATTGGATCGCCACCGCGGTCGCCATGGGCATCCTCGAACGCGGCGGCAATGCCTTCGATGCGGGCGTCGCGGCGGCGTTCACCTTGCAAATGGTCGAGCCGCACCTGAACGGACCGGGCGGCGATGTGCCGGTCATCCTGTGGGACGCGCGCTCGCAAAAGCCGGTCGTTATTTGCGGCCAGGGCGTGACGCCGAAAGCGGCTACCATTGCACGCTTCCGCGGGCTGGGCCTCGACATGGTGCCGGGCTCTGGACTGCTGGCCGCTTGCGTGCCGGGCACGTTTGAAACCTGGATGATGCTGTTGCGCGATTTCGGCACGATGCGCCCGCGCGACGTGCTGGAGCCGGCGATTTTTTACGCGCGCGAAGGCCATCCCCTGGTCGACCGTGAAGTGGAAACCATTGCCACGGTCGAAAGCCTGTTCCGCGACCACTGGAAGACATCGGCCGCCGTTTACATGCCGGACGGAAAAGTGCCGGAGCGCGGCACGCTGTTGAAAAATCCCGTGCTCGCGAAAACGTATGAACGGATTTTGTCCGAGGCCGAAAGCGCAGGCGGCGACCGCGTTCGCCAAATCGACCGCGCCCGCCAAACCTGGACGCACGGCTTTGTCGCCGAAGCGATCGACAATTTCTGCCGTACGACGGAAGCGATGGACACCAGCGGTACACCGCATGGCGGGTTGCTGACGGGCGAGGATATTGCGTCCTGGCTGCCGCATCTCGAAGCCCCCGCCACCTATGACTATCACGGCTACACCGTATGCAAGGCGGGATGGTGGAGTCAGGGGCCGTCGCTGCTGCAACAGCTCGCGCTGCTGAAAGGATTCAAGCTGGACGGGCTCGATCCGGCGGGCCCGGATTTCGTCCATTTGCAAGTCGAATGCGCCAAGCTGGCCATGGCCGACCGCGATGCGTTCTACGGCGATCCAAATTTCGTGCGCATTCCCAGCGACGTGCTGTTGAGCGATGCGTACAACAACGCGCGGCGTAAACTGGTTGGTGAAACGGCCAGCCTCGAACAGCGTCCCGGAACGATTCCGGGCTTCGGCGGCAAGGTGCACATCGGTGAGCCCAGCGGCACAGTTGCCGGTGCGGGTGAACCGACGACCGGGCGCATCGGTTCGGCTGAACCGGTCACCAGCCCTCTGGGCGGCGCGCGCGGCGACACGGTGCATTTCGATATTATCGACCGTTGGGGCAACATGGTTTCCTCAACGCCCTCCGGCGGCTGGCTGCAGTCTTCGCCCCTCATACCGGAGCTGGGCTTCTGCCTGGGCACACGCGCGCAGATGTGCTGGCTGGATGAGGCGCACCCCGCCGCTCTTATGCCCGGCAAACGGCCGCGCACCACGCTGTCGCCGACCATCGCGTTGCGCGATGGCACGCCGTATCTCTCCTGGGGATCGCCGGGCGGAGATCAGCAGGACCAATGGATTTGCCAATTCCTGCTCCGGCACATTCACGCGGGGCACAATCTGCAGCAGGCCATCGACGCGCCGGCCTGGCACAGCGAGCACTTCCCGATTTCGTTCTGGCCGCGCACGGCGCGCCCCGGGGTTCTCGTCGTCGAAGGACGCATGCCCGACGCGACGGTGAAGGAATTGCGCCGCCGGGGCCACATCGTGGAAGTCGGCCCGCTCTGGTCCGAGGGCCGCCTGACGGCCGCGTCGCAAGAAGGCATCCGCCGCAAAGCTGCCGCCAACCCGCGCGGCATGCAGGGTTATGCGGCGGGACGATAGTTTCACGCGAACGTCGTTTTCACGGGAGCGTGTACTGACGCACTATCGCCAGTACCGAAACAGCATTGGGAGGGCACATATGAAACGGACGGCATTGATTTTGAGTGCGGCGCTTTTGGGCGCGGCTACGATACCGGCGGTCGCACAGCAGCGCACAACGCTGGATATTTATGTCATCGACGTGGAAGGCGGGAACGCGACGCTGTTCGTACCGCCGTCCGGCGAGACGGTGCTGATGGATACGGGCAATGTCGCGCCCGATGCCGCCAAACGTGATGCCGCACGTATCATGGCCGCCATTAGGGATGCCGGCGTCAAACAGATCGATCATCTGATCACCACGCATTGGCACGGCGATCACTTTGGGGGCATGGCCGAAGTCGCGGCGCAAATTCCAATCAAGGAATTCATCGACCACGGGGCGAATGTTCAGCCGACACCGGTCGTCGACGACTTCATAACGAAGACGTATCCAGGGCTTTACGGGAAGGGCAAGCACACCGTCGCCAAGCCGGGCGACAAGCTGCAGGTCGCAGGCCTCGATTGGCGTATCGTTGCCGCGGCCGGGCAGTTGCAGAAGACATCCTTGCCGGGTGCGGGCCAGAAGAATTCGTATTGCGCGGACTTCAAGCCGCAAGATCCCGATCCCACCGAGAACGCGCAATCCGTCAGCAGCGTGGTGACATTCGGCAAATTCCGCGTCGCGCATCTGGGCGATCTGACCTGGAACAAGGAATTCGACCTGCAGTGCCCCGTCAATCGTATCGGCACGGTCGATCTGTTCATCGTCTCGCACCATGGCCAGCCCATTTCCAATTCGCCGGTGCTGGTACATGCGATGCATCCGCGCGTCGCCATCCTGAACAACGGTACGCGCAAAGGCGGCCAGCCCGACGCGATGCGTGTTCTGGCGTCGTCGCCGGGTCTGGAAGACCTTTGGCAGATGCATTTCTCGCTGCTGTCGGGCCAGGAATACACGCGCCCCGGCATGTTCATCGCCAACAACTTCGACGATCCGACGCCGACGCTGCCTATTCAGCCGATCGCCGCGCCGGGACCTGGCGCGCCGCAGCCGCCGCAACACAACGGCCCGGCCTTCTGGTTCAAAGTATCGGCGAAACAAGATGGCAGCTTCACGGTAACCAACCAGCGCAACGGCTTCACGAAGACTTACGCGAAATAAGAGCTGCACTCGTGGTGCGTGCTTCGAGGCTCCCCTGGCTAAAGGCCAGGGGAGCTCCTCAGCATGACGAGGGAATGGAAAACTTCACGAAGGGCGAAGAACCGGAACCCCTTCCCTGACGCTCATAAAATCTCGTCATGCTGAGGTGTGTTGCGAAGCAACGCCTCGAAGCACGCACGGACCATGCAACGTGCTCTACACGTAGTGGCGCAACCAGTTGCGGAGCGACGTTAAGTCCATCGCGCCGGCGCGTTGGGCGACGATTGTGCCTTTGCGGAAGATCATCAGTGTCGGGATGCTGCTGATCCCGAATTGCGCGGAGATGGATTGTTCCGCGTCGGAGTCGACTTTCAGGAAGCGCATGTTCGGTTCGAACTCGGCTGCGGCTTTCTCGAAGATCGGCGCCATCACCTTGCACGGCCCGCACCATGCGGCCCAAAAGTCGACCACCACGGGAATGTCGTTGATCTGAATTTGCTTCGAGAACGTCGCGATGGTGGCGGCGGCCGGATGACCGCTGAACAACGGCTTGTGGCACTTTCCGCATTTCGCCGCCGACGCGTTCTTCTCCGCGGGAATGCGGTTGGTGGCGGCGCAGTTAGGGCAAACGATGTGGCGTGCGGCGGTCATTGGAATACCTCGCTACCTTAACGAGCTACAACCTCATCAGTTGCGATTCCTACCCTCCCCTTGAGGGTCGAAGCGGCGCTAGCTGCTTCGGGGAGGGGATACGCGTCCGAGGCAATCCCCTCCCCGAAATTGCTCTCGCAATTTCGGGCTTCGGGCGGAAAAAGGTCCACTGGACCTTTTTCTTTTCGCCCTACGACCCTCAAGGGGAGGGTAAAATCATTTCCCCGGTGGTTTGGCGGCGAATTTGGAGCCGCGTTCGCACATGCGACCTTCGGGGTCCTGCCATAGGCGTTCCGTTGTGTGCAGATGGCCGAGCGCGCGCGCCACGGTCTGGAAATCGTAACGTGAAAAGCGCTCGGCGATTTCCGTGTAATACATCGGCTTCTCGCGAATGGCGGTGAAGATTTCCTCCGCCAGCGCATCCACGGTGCTCTCGCCGCCGGCTTTGCCCGACGTGTCGGTCTTGCCCTTCACGTAATCGGCGATCTTCGCCGTGTCCGCATAGGCATAGGCGATGCGCTCATAGCGTTCCTTCGGAATGCCTTCGCCGATTGTCGCGTCAATGCCGACCTTTGCCGTCGTCGGCACTTGGCCGGGCGGCGTCGGCGGCAGGCTCGGATCGAGCGGCTTGCCGCGCGCATTGGTGACGATGAGAATATCGCGGTCGCCCTGTACGCGCGTGGCGATGGCCCATTCCACATCCATCGGATTGAACACATCGATGTCGTCGTCCACGACCACGACATGCTTCAAATCCATCACGGACAACGCCGCGAGAATCGCGTTCTTGCCTTCGCCGGCCTGTTTCTTGATCGAAATTACCGCGTGCCAGAAGGCGCAGCCGCCCAGCGTGACATTGATGTCCTTCACCGCCACACCCGCCGTGCGCAGCGCCTGACGAATGGCGGCATAACGCGTCGGCGCGGCAAGCCAGGTGTTTTCCCAGGGCATGTGCAGCGAGTAATAAATCGCGTCCTTGCGATGCGAGATCGCCTTCACCTTCACCAGCGGGTTCCAGTGCAGCCCGCCCATCAACCGGGTGAATTCGCCGAAGCGCCCTTCGGGCCACGTCCAGCCGGTGGGGAGAATTTCCGCTTCGATCACAATCTCCGCATCCGCGATATACGGCACGTCGATCGTCTGACACGGCGCAAGCTCAATGGGCGCCCCGCGCAAACCGCCGGCGATGTGCATTTCATCCACGCCCAGCGGGGCGCGATAGCCGGACGCCATGATCTCCAGAGGATGCGTGCCGATGCTGATGGAAATCGGCAGCGGCCGGCCGGCCTTGAAAGCACGATCCGCGAACATGCGCATGTTGTTCGGGGTCACGATATCGATGCCGGTCAGCCCCTTTTCCTTGACGATGAAGCGGTAGATGCCGCTGTTCATCCCAAGCTCGGGATCGCGCGCGATCACCACGCCCGCGGTAATCATCGGGCCGCCGTCATAGATGGACGACATGGGAATGGGCAGTTTGAACAGGTCCACATCATCACCCACCATCGTCACCTCACGCGTGGGCGAGGTGTTCACCATGATCGGCGGGATTGGTTTGTCGATGCCCTTTTTCAGCAGGGTTTCGATCTCGCCATAGGTCTTCACGCCCATGGACATGATGGCGCGGTCACGCGAGCGGATGATGCCCGACACCACGGGCATGTCGTAGCCGATGACATTGTGGAACAGCAGCGCCTTGTCCGATTGATCGACCAAGGTCGCGATATGGCGGATATCCACGGGCTGGTGCAGGTCGATCAACTCGCCCACGTCCCGCAGCCGTCCAAGGAACTGCCTGAAATTTTCCTGCATTTTTCTCTCCGCCCTGGCGCGCCACGAGGCACGCTCATATTCCACATACAAAATCCGGTCTTTTCCTAGCCAATCCGAAGCTGCCGGGCTAGATAGGTTTCCAGCACAAACTTCAAGTGAGGCACATGAGAGCCCTTCTCCTCCGCCAGCACGGCGGTCTCGAAAATCTGGAACTCGTCGAAGATCATCCCAAGCCGGTGGCCATAGAAGGCCACGTGGTGATCCGCGTCAGAGCATCCTCGTTCAATTACCACGACGTGTTTACGGTTAAGGGCATGCCGGGCATCAAGGTGCCCCTGCCCGTGGTGATCGGCTTGGATATGGCGGGGGAAATCGACGAGCTCGGCCCAGGCGTCCATGGCTGGAAGGTGGGCGAGCGTGTGCTCGTCAACCCGCTGCACAAGAAAAAGGGCCTGATGGGCGAAATGATGGATGGCGGCATGCAGGAATACTGCCTGGTCGCCGCCGATCAGCTCATCCAAATGCCGGACCGCGTGACGTTTGAGGAAGCGGCATCCCTGCCCGTCGCCTATGGCACGGCGCATCGCATGCTGATTACGCACAATACGGTCAAGGCCGGTGACAAAGTGATCGTGCTGGGCGCATCGGGCGGTGTCGGAACGGGCTGCGTGGCGCTGTGCAAGCAGCTCGGCGCGCATGTGATCGCTTGCGCCTCCAGCGAGGAGAAAATGTCCCGCTTGCGAGAAATGGGCGCGGACGAAACCATCGATTACAGCACGACCGATTGGTCCAAATGGGCCGTAGAGAAATACGGCAAGCCGCAGCGGCGCACCTATGATGGCGGCGTGGATGTCGTCATCAATTTCACCGGCGGCGACACCTGGGTGCCCTCGCTGCGCTGTTTGAAGCGTGGCGGCAAGCTGCTGGTGTGCGGCGCGACCGCGGGTTACGATCCGAAGGAAGATCTGCGTTATATCTGGAGCTTCGAGCTGCAGGTCATCGGCTCGAACAGCTTCTATGACGAGAACCTGATCGCACTGATGCAGATGATCGAAGAAGGCACAATGAAGGTGGCAATCGACAAAGTCGTGCCCCTGGAAGGCGCGGCGGAAGGCCTGCGTTTGATCCAGGATCGCAAAGTCATCGGCAAAGTCGTGGTGACGCCGTGAGCGAAGACATCACCGTCGAAAAAGTTCAGGCGCTTATCACGCGCGCGCCGTTTCATCAGTGGCTGGGCCTGCAGGTGCTTGCGGTCAGCGATGACGGCATCGAACTGAAAGCCACGTGGCGCGAAGAATGGGTGGTCAATGTGGAGCGCCGCTATACCCATGGCGGCATCCTGGCGGCGCTGGTGGATTTGGCGGCGGATTGGGCGCTGGTGAAGCGCACCGGGCGCGGCGTTCCCACCATCGACATGCGCGTGGATTATCACGCCGCGGCAATGCCGGGGAATTTGATCGTGAAGGGGCGCGTTGTGCGCGGCGGGGGGCAATTCTCAACCGCCGAAGCGTATGTGTACGATGAAAGCGGCAAGCTGCTGGCCAGCGGCCGCGGCACCTATTTCACCGCTCCGCCTCCGCCGCCGAAAAGCTAGTTTCCTCCCCCGTTGTTACGGGGAGGCGCCCGGCAAAATCGGGCGGAGGGGGCGCGGTCCATCCGCTTCAGCTGTTGGATGAACCAATGACGGACTTCATCAATCTCGGCGATCTGATCCCGCGCGAACGCGACCTCGATAAGGTTGCGATTATCGATCTCGGCGGCGAAGCGGGCGCGCGCGCGTTCACCTATCGCCAGATCGACGACATGGCGCGCGGCGTTGCGCGCGCTCTGCTGAAGCGCGGACTTACCCGGGGAGACCGGGTTGCGATTCACTCGGCCAATCGCGCCGAATATCTCGCGGCCGTCTGCGGCATCATGCGCGCCGGTTTGGTTGCCGTGCCGGTGAATTTCAAATTCCCGCGCGAGACTATCGATTTCATCATCAAGGATTCGGATGCGAATTTTGTATTCTGCGATGCCGTCCGCCGCGCCGATGTGCCCAATGGCGTCACCGCGATTACCTTCAGCGAAGAATTCGACGCGTTCTTGGATGCGGGCCCATTCGACACGGTACAACCGGCGCCGCGCGAGCCGGCGATGTTTCTTTACACGTCGGGCTCGACCGGAATTCCCAAGGGCGTTGTGCTGTCACATCAGAGCCATTTGTGGGTCATCGAGGCGCGGCTGACGCAGGATATTTCGCGCCATCGCTTCCTGGTGGCGGCGCCGCTCTATCATATGAATGGATTGGCCGTGTCGCAGCTCGTCTGCGCCGGACACGCGACCTTGGTATTGCTGCCGCAGTTTACCGCGGCATCTTATATCGATGCAGCCGAGCGTTACCGCTGCACATGGCTGACCGCCGTACCGCCCATGATTGCCATGATGCTGCGCGAAGCGGACCGTATGGCCAATGCCGATCTTTCCAGCGTTGACTTCGTGCGCATGGGCTCAGCCCCTGTCAGCGAGAGCCTGATGGCGTCGTTGAAAGGGGCGATCCCGCGCGCGGCAATCACCAATGCCTACGGCACGACCGAAGGCGGGCCCGTCGTCTTCGGGCCGCATCCGAAGGGCTTGCGGCAGCCGGAACTGTCCGTCGGCTATCCGCACCCGGACGTGCAGACGCGGCTTGTCGATAGCGACGGACGCGAGGGCGATTACGGCGCGCTGCAGATGAAAAGCCCCGCCGTAATGAACGGCTACCACAACCGCCCCGACATACTGACACCCATTACCGCCGACGGATTTTATCGCACCGGCGATGTGTTCCGGCGCGACGATAACGGCTTCCATTTTTTCGTGGGCCGGGTGGACGACATGTTCGTCTCCGGCGGCGAAAATATTTATCCGAGCGATGTCGAGCGCATGTTGGAGCGGCACCCGGATATCGTGCAGGCCACAGTGGTGCCGATCGAAGACGACATCAAAGGGCAGAAGCCTGTTGCGTTCGTGATCGCCAAGGAAGGCGCGCCCTTAAACGAAGACGCAGTAAAGCAGTATGCGCTAAAGCACGCGCCGGCCTATCAGCATCCCCGCTTCGTATGGTTCGTGGAGAAGATGCCGCTCTCCTCCACGAACAAAGTTGACCGAACCGCGCTGAAACGCGACGCAGAAGCGCGCCTAAGAATCCCCCCCCCCCCTCGCGGGAGGGGGCTAGGGGGAGGGCCTTCCTAAACCGAGACGTGCTCCGCGCCGGGTTTGCCCGCTAGCGCATCGCCGACCGCTTCGGCAAACGGCTTGTCCGGCGGCAGCAACACAGCGGCCGAACGCACGCGCTGATGCGCCGGATCGACACCCGCCGGCACAGTGCCCGACTCGACCAACGCTTTCGCCGACCGCATCAAACGCCGCCGCGCCATCACGATACCCTTATCGGTGCCGACCAGATTTTCCTTCGAGCGGTCGACGATGGGCCCCATGCTTTCCTGAATCGATGCGTCCTGCATCGCGAAACCGGAAATACCGCCATAGGTGCGGCCGCGCTTCTGCGCGTCGCGATCCATCAGATAGTCGTTGGCCCTGTTCGCCAGCGGCTTGAAGGTTCTGGGATCGACGACCGCGTGAATGCCCGCACCGTTTTTCATAGCCTCGACCAGTTCGGGCTCCAGCGGCGTCTTGATGCGATAATCGAAGCTCCACGCCGTGCAGTTTTCATCGTCCATCGGAATCCAGAAATGGCCATGGACGGGATGATCGCCGCGCGGCGGAATCATGGTGAAGCTCGGCATCACCCATTGCGTGATGCGCCAATAGAAATTGCCGTTTTCCGCGTTGCGCCGCGCGCCGATGTAAAGACCGCCCGGGCTTTCGACCACGTCGAACACCGGCATCAAATCGCCCATATTGTACTTATTGCCCTTGGCGCCTTTGAAAACAGGATCTTCTTCCAGATCGCCGCGATGCAGGAACGACACGTGGCTGGAGTCGATGCCACCTTCCAGCGCCTGCAGCCAATTGCATTCCTGCCACCGCTTGGAGATGAAACGATGCTCGGGCGGGACGCTGGTAAAGTCCCATTCCGGCAGCGGCGGCTGGCGATCCGGCGGCCCCATATAGGTCCACAAGATGCCGCCCTTCTCGACCAGCGGATAATTCGTCATGCGGATGCGCTGGCAGTGTGTGCTTCCCGCCGCTTCCGACGGAATTTCCGTGCATTGCCCCGTCACATCGAATTTCCAGCCGTGATACGGGCAGCGGAGCCCATTGTCTTCGTTGCGGCCGAACCACAAGGATATGCGGCGGTGGGCGCAGAATTCGTCGATCAGGCCGAGGCAGCCTTGCGTGTCGCGGAAGGCGATCAATTTTTCCGACAGCAGATGCACGCGCACGGGCGGACAATCCGGTTCGGCAAGTTCGCTGGCCAGCAGCGCCGGAATCCAATAGCTGCGAAAGAGCTGACCCATCGGCGTGCCGGGACCGGTCCGCGTCACATATTCGTTCTGTTCGGCGACAAGCATCGTAACACCCTCTTGTGCGTATAGCGCACACTTTGTTTAATTCTCGTCCACGCTACTCCGGCAATTCAACGCATTCAACCCGATGGCGTTGACCTGCGTCCATTTTTCCGCTTCTTTGTTCGCACAGCGAACAAAGAAGCCGGACGCAAACGCTTTGAGAACGCCCGAAAATCCGCCGGAAGGAGACAGCCGCGCCTATGTAACGGCCCTGGCGCGCGGGCTGTCCGTGATGAAAGCGTTCGACGAGCAGCATGCGCAGCTTACGCTGTCCGACGTTGCGCGCATTGCCGGCATGCCGCGCGCCAGCGCCAGGCGCGCGCTCCTCACTCTCGAATCGCTCGGCTATGTGACAAGCAACGGACGGTTGTTCAGTCTTTCGCCGCAGGTTTTGACGCTGGCGCGCGCCTATCTCGCCTCCAGCCCCGTTCCGCGCGTGGCGCAAGGGTTTCTGGAGAACGTCAGCGAGATCCTTGGCGAATCCTGCTCGCTTTCGATTCTGCATGGCGACGAAGTGATTTACATCGCGCGTTCGACGCGCAAACGCATAGGTTCTCTGCACCGCGACGTCGGCGCGCATTTGCCGGCGCATTGTACATCCATGGGGCGCGTCCTTCTCGCCGCGCTCTCGGAAACCGAGCTCGATAAGTTTCTCGCGGCGGCGGCACTCAACAGCTTTACCGCCTACACGGTGACCGGCAAAAGCGAGCTGCGCGTGATTTTGGAAAAAGTGCGCCGCAACGGATATTGCCTGGTGGACCAGGAATTGGAAATCGATCTGCGGTCCATCGCCGTTCCGGTCCACAACGCCGATGGCCGTGTGATCGGCGCCATGAACGTCAGCGCGCAGGCGAGCCGCACGCCAAAGAAGCAGCTGATTGATCGCTTCCTGCCTGCCTTGCGCGACACCGCCATGAAGATGCGGCCGCTTCTCATCGGCTGATCGCCGGTCTTCCCCAAAAGAAAAACCCCTGCGGCGGGTCTCGCCGCAGGGGTTTTTTGTCGTTCGTCCTGTGTGTTTACAGGATGAAGTCGGTGGTGGCGAGCGAAGCTACCCCATCGACCATGATGACGAAGTCGGCAACGCCGTCGCCATTGATGTCGCCTTCGACGTTCACGCCCGTACCAGTGACCACGAAGTGGACCTGACCCGGCACCGGAGTACCCGCCGTACCCGTGAAGGCACCACCCGGCACACCGCCTGGGAAGGTGAAGGCCGACCCCGGAGCGCCAGTCGCGTCGATGGCAGAGAGATCGATCTTGTCGCTCTGAGCATGGCTAAAGTCCATGATCTCGCCGATCATCGCGCCACCGGACAAGCCGTCGGATGCGGTGAAGATGAACTTGTCCCCGCCGGCACCGCCGCGCATGAAGTCGAAGCCCGCGCCGCCGTCGATGCTGTCGTTGCCCGACCCACCGTCGAGCGAGTCGGCACCGCCTTCACCATAGAGCTTATCCGCTCCGAAGCCGCCAATCACCGTATCAGCGCCGGCGCCGGCATAAACCTCGTCATTGCCACCGGCACCATCCAGCACGTCGTTAAACCCGCCGCCATAGAGGCTGTTGTTGCTGAGATTGCCGGTGCCGTTGAAGTTGGAACCGCCATCGTAAATCAGCACTTCCAGGCTAGAGCCGAGAGTAAAGTTACCCGACGTATGCACCACATCAATATCGGCACCCGACTCCGTGATCGAATCGGAACTGTCGGCATAATAGGTGTCTGCGCCGGTGCCACCCAACAGAGTATCGGCTCCGGTACCGCCGCTCAGAACGTCGGTGCCCGCGCCTGCACTCAGGCGGTCGTTGCCGATGCCGCCGTCCAGCGAGTCGTTGCCGATGCCTCCAGTGATGGTGTTGTCGACATCGTTGCCCTGACCGGTGAAGTCGCCCCCATCGGTGTAGGTCAGGATCTCGAGATTGCCACCCAGCGTGTAGGCGCCAAGAGTCGTCTTGACCGTATCGATACCGCTACCGGCCTCGACCACGTTGTCGCCAAAGTTGTCGACGACATAGGTGTCGTTGCCATCGCCGCCGGTCATCGTGTCCGCACCGATGCCGCCGTCCAGCGTATCGGCGCCCGAGCCGCCGGTGATGTCGTTGTCCGCGTCGTTGCCGGTGCCGCCGAAGTTGCCCGCACCGGTGTAGACGAGATCTTCGACATTGGCTGCCAGTGTGTAGGCGGAGAGCGACGTCCGCACCTGATCGTCTCCGCTACCGATTCCGGACGCTTCAAGGAACGTGTCGAGCGAGTTGTCGATGACATAGGTGTCATCGCCTGCGCCGCCGCTCATCGAGTCGGCGCCCAGTCCGCCATCCAAGCAGTCGTTGCCGATCCCGCTAACGAGCGTGTCGCTGCCGGTGAGACCCGACAACGTGTTGCCACCGGAGCCGCCGGTAATGATGTTGCTCGAGCTGTTACCCGTGCCGGCGAAGCTGCCGGTGCCCGAGGACAGGTAGTCCGCGGTCGTGTAGATGAGGTTTTCGACATTGGCAGCCAGCGTGTAGCTGGTGCTTGCAAGCACGGCGTCCGTTCCCGCAGCGCCGCCTTCCACGATGACGTCGCCAGCATCGTCGACGTGATAGACATCGTCACCCGCCAGACCGACGAGACGGTCCACGCCGGCTCCACCGTCGATGGTATCGTTGCCTGAGCCGCCGGTGATGGTGTTTGCCAACCCGTTGCCGGTGCCGGCGAAGTTGCCGCCCCCGGTGTAGGTCAGAATGTCGACCAGTGTTCCGGCGATGCTGTAACTGTCGGTTGAGACCTTTACCGTATCGATACCGGCGCCCGTCTCGACCACCACGTCACCGGCATTGTCGACAATGTAGGTGTCGTTGCCATCGCCGCCGGTCATGGTGTCGGCGCCCGCCAAGCCGTCCAACGTATCGTTGCCGGTCCCGCCGGTGATCGCATTATCGGCAGCGTTGCCGGCGCCCTTGAATGCGAGTCCGTCGGTGTAGGTAAGGTTCTCGAGGTTGGAACCGAGCGTATAGGCGGTCAAGGAGGTGATGACAGTATCGATGCCCGTGCCAGTCTCGGAAACCACATCCAAAGCGTTGTCGACGACATAGGTGTCGTTGCCATCGCCGCCGATCATGGTGTCTCGGTTGAGACCGCCATCGAGTGTGTCATTGGCGTCGTTGCCGGTCAGGCTGTCCCTGCCGGAACCGCCGGTGATGCTGTTGTCGGACGTATTGCCCGTGCCGGTGAAATTACCCGCACCAATATACGCAAGGTCTTCGAAGCCCCCTGCAAGCGTGTAGCTGGTGAGGGACGTTATGACGGCATCACGTCCACCGGCATCGCCGAGTTGATCGCCGGCATTGTCGACAATGTAACTGTCGTTGCCGAGACCGCCGTTCATCGAATCGGCGCCTGTACCGCCGTTAAGCGTGTCGTTGCCGCCACTGCCGGTGATTGTGTTGTTCCCGCCGTTGCCGGTACCAGAGAAATTGCCCGCACCGATGAAGGTTAGGTTTTCGAAGTTGATCAGCGCCGCCAGCGAGTAGCTGTTGAGCGTTGTCTTGATGGTGTCGGTACCCGAACCCAACCCCGTACCTTCCAACATCGCGTCGCCGGCATTGTCGACGATGTAGGTATCGTTGCCCGTGCCGCCGATCATGACGTCGGTTCCGCCCATGCCGTCCAGGGTGTCGTTTCCGGCAAGACCGAAGAGGGTGTCGTTGCCCGCTCCACCAGCGATGCTGTTGTCGAGCGAATTGCCCTGGCCTGAGAAGTCACCGGCCCCGGTGAAGACCAAATTCTCCAGGTTGCTTCCAAGCGTTTAGGCGTTGAGCCCGGCGAATACTGTGTCGATACCCGTGCCGGTTTCCGAAACGGTGTCGCCGCTATCGTCGACGATATAAGCGTCGTTGTCATCGCCGCCGCTCATGCTGTCGGCGCCAGTGCCGCCGTCCAGCGTGTCGTTGCCGTCACTGCCGGCCAACGTATCGTCGCCGCCATTGCCGCTGAGTGAATCGCTACCGGCAAGGCCATCAATGGAGTCGTTACCGCCGGCTCCGGCAATCGTGTCGGGCCCGGCTGTCGCCAATTCGGACACGTCCGTAACGGTGATCGCCACGTTCTGTGTGACGTCATGCACGCCGTCGTTTGCGTGGACCACGATGTCGTAGACGTTGTCGGTCCCGGCATCGCTCGGGTTTTCGTAATCCGGCGACGCAAGGAACGTCACTTCGCCAGTCGTGGCATCGATCGAGAACAGATCGTTGTCGCCGCCGCTCGATAGCGAATACGTAACCGTGTTGTTTGGCGCGGTGCCGTCATTGTCATGGGCATTCGCGTCGTACACGACGGTCGTAGCCGCCATATTTTCCGCGACGCTTGCCGAAATGCCCGAGTCGAACACCGGCGCGATGTCGTTCAGATCCGTGACGCTGACCGCCACGTTCTGTGTGACGTCATGCACGCCGTCATTCGCATGAACGACGATGTCGTAGACATTGTTGGTCCCGGCATCGCTCGGATTTTCGTAATCCGGCGACACAAGGAACGCCACTTCGCCAGTCGTCGCATCGATCGAGAACAGATCGTTGTCGCCACCGCTAGAGAGCGAATACGCGATCGTGTTGTTTAGCGCGATGCCGTCATTGTCGTGGGCATTCGCGTCGTACACGACGGTCGTCGCCGGCATGTTCTCCGCAATGCTTGCCGAGATACCGGAGTCGAACACCGGCGCGATGTCGTTCAGATCCGTGACGCTGACCGCCACGTTCTGTGTGACGTCATGCACACCGTCGTTTGCGTGGACCACGATGTCGTAGACATTGCCGGTCCCGGCGTCGCTCGGATTTTCGTAATCCGGGGAGACAAGGAACGTCACTTCGCCGGTCGCGGCATCGATCGTGAACAGATCGTTGTCGCCGCCGCTGGAGAGCGAATACACGATGGTGTTGTTCGGCGCCGTGCCGTCATCGTCATGGGCATCCGCGTCGTACACGACCGTCGCAGCCGGCGTGTTTTCCGCAATGCTCGCCGAAACGCCGGAGTCGAACATAGGGGCGTTGTCGTTCAAATCATTGAGCGCGATCGTCAGCACCTTGTCGAACGTGGCGCCATGGGCATCCGTCACGCGTACGGTGACGTCGTGTGAGGTTGTGTTCTCGTAATCGAGGAGGCTGCCGTCGGCGACCACAAGATTCGAGCCGCTGATTGCAAACCGGCCACCGGCATCGTCGAGCAAAGAGTAGGCTGCCGTGTCGCCCAGCGGAGCGTCCGCATCGGTGTCGGACAGCGAACCAACAACCGTGCCATTGGTGGCATTCTCATCAACGTTGGAGACTGAAATCGCGATGGCCGTCGGGGCGTCGTTGGGGATTTCGGCCGCGCTGAATGTGCCATTCGCGAACTGGAAGTTTTCGACGTTGCTGACCGTCTCGGTGCCGCTGCCGTCGGAAATCGTGAACGGCCCGGTTCCCGTGACGGTGTAGCTGACCCAAGCATTGCCGAACACCGCGGTGTCCACACCGTCGCCGCCGTCAAGGCTGTCGTCGCCTGTGCCGCCGCTCAACGTGTCGTTGTCGTCGCCGCCGATCAGCGTGTCGTTGCCACCGGAGCCGCCATTCAGGCTGTCATTGCCGGCAAGGCCGGTCAGGCTATCATTGCCCGAACCGCCGGTAATGTGGTTGTCGAGCCCATTGCCTTGCCCCGTGAAGGCGCCCGCACCCGTCAGGTCCTCCAAATTGCTTCCGAGGGTATAGGACGAAAGACTGGTGTAAACGGTGTCGAGGCCGGTGCCGATTTCCGAAACGATATCGGACGCATCGTCGACGATATAGGCGTCGTTGCCGTTGCCGCCCGTCATGCTGTCGGCGCCTGTGCCGCCGTCCAACGTGTCGTTGCCGTCGTTGCCGATCAGCGTGTCGTTGTCGGCGCCGCCAACGAGCGAGTCGTTGCCGAAGCCGGAGTCGCCTTCGAGAATATCGGTACCCGACAAGCCATACAGCGTGTCGTTGCCGCCGAAGCCTTCCAGCGAGTCGTTACCGCCGACGCCACCAATGACGTCGCCGCCGGTGATGACGTTGTCGAGATCGTTGCCGTGGCCGGTGAAGTTGCCCGCGCCAAGGAAGCCGAAGCCGGAGAAGCTGAGATCTTCAACATTGCCGTCCAGCGTGTAGCTGTTGAGCTGCGTGTAGACGGTATCGTGGCCTTCGTTGAGGTTTTCGACCACCACGTCGCCGGTATTGCTGACGGTATAGAGGTCATCGCCCCGGCCGCCGGTCATAGAGTCTATGCCGTCGCCGCCGCTCAGCGTGTCATTGCCGCTGATCGTCGAGCCAGGATTTGTCGAGTCGCCATACAGCGTGTCGTTTCCGCCATCGCCGCGCAGTTCGTCGTTGCCGCCATTACCGACAATGCAGTCGTTGCCGCCAAAGCCTTCGAACGTTCCCGGGTTGTCCGGAATGGTCTGGCCCGGGCCGTTGTCGAAGTCGTCGCCGATCAAGGTGTCGGACGCGGTGCCTGCGTCATAGACGCCGCCGACCGTAGCCGGCGTGAGGAGCAGATCGAACGGCGCGCCGCCATTCGTATCCGCGCCGCCAAGGAAGATGGCGTGCTGCACGCGGACCAGATGATCGGTGTTGCCAAGACCCGCGCCCGCGACATCCTCGAAATTGTCGACGATGACATAGACGTCGTTGCTCGGATCGGCATCGCCGTTGTCGGTGAGCAGGGCGACCGTGTAGTGGCTGCGCGGCCCGTCATAGTAGGCGACGTTGTTGCCGGTGCCGCCGTCAAGCGAGTCGTTGCCGGCCCCGCCTTTCAGATTGTCGTCGCCGATGCCGCCCAGCAGCGTCGTGTCGCCCACGCCGCTGACGAGGCTGTCGTTGCCGTCACCGCCGTCAAGCGTGCCTTCGCCCGTGATCGTGTCGTTGCCGGCATCGCCCGTGAGGTCGCCAGTTCCGTTAACGACGTCGTTGCCGTCGCCGCCATGTATACCGCTCGGGTTGACCATGATGTTACGCAGGTCAAGCCGGTCGCCGTAGATCCAGTGGTGCGTGATATCCAGCAAGTAGCCGCCGGTGAAGTCCGTGATGACGTCGGCATGCGAGCCGGGCTGCCAGAAGATGCGGTATTCGTCCTGGCCAGGACCGCCGGTGTAAGCGTCCGACCCCGTCCCCATCGCAACATTCGTGAACAGATCGTTTCCGTCCAGACCGTTCTCGGCATTGTCGCCTTGGTGGTCGGTGAACGTGTCATTGCCGCTGGTGCCGGTCCAGGTGTCGTCGCCTGGACCATCGAACGAGAGGCCCGGAACGGTCGCATAGACCGGGTACTGGTTGAAGAAGCCATAGGTGAAGTTCTCGCTGCCAATCGCACCCGGCAGAATGTTGTTGAGGATGAGGGCAGTCTGCCAGCCGGCCGGGCCGTCGATGCCGTCGACATCAACCTGCAGCAGCGTATTGCCGCTGCCATCGGAGATGAACTGCAGGTGACCGTCCGTCAGCGGATCTTCCGACGTACCGGTCAGCGTATCGTCACCCGCCTCGCCAAACAGCGCGCCTGAGCCGGTGATCTGGTCGTTGCCGATACCGCCAAACATCGTGCCGGTGCCGGTGATCACGTCGTTGCCGCCAACCGGAACCGCAGGGTTGGAGCTCAGATCGCCATAAAGCACACCAACGCCGTTGATGGTGTCGTCGCCGAGGCCGCCTTCCACGGAGCTGCTGCCGAACTGGCCGGTGCCGCTGTCGAGGGAGTCGTTACCCGCATCGCCGAAGATCGTGTTGGAGCCATCGAGCGCCGAGACGGTGTCGTTGCCGGCGCCGCCATGCAGTTCGTTGCTGTTCTTGCCGCCGAGGATCGAGTCGTTACCGCCATTGCCCCACGCCGTGTCGTCGCCGAACGCGGCATAGATGGTGTCGTTTCCGCCCGTGGTGTCGTTCACATCGGTGGAGTCGCCGTACAGAACGTCCGGACCGTCGTAACCATCGATCACGTCGTTGCCGTGGCTGCCCACGACCGTGTCGTGACCGGCGCCGCCGAGGAGCACGTTGTTACCTGTGCCCGTCGCCTCGATGGAGTCGTCACCCGAACCGCCGTCAACCCAGTTGTTGCCGTCGCCGGCTTCCAGCGTATCGCCGTCGCCGAAGGCGCCGTCGGTCGTGTCGGTGTTGCCGTCGCCGCCATAGATGATGTCGTCGAAGGCGCTCGAATCGTCGAGGCCCGCACCCACCACAATGTGGACAGAGGCCGCGTCGAGGCTGTTGTAAATGGCGGAGACAAAATGTGCCGGATGGCGGCGTGATTGTGTACCAGTCTGGTTAAGAGAAAAGGGCTTTGAAGCCCCGGGTTGGTGTTGTGTCATCGCGGGCTGTGAGGCGCGCGTAGCGGAGCGAAGCGCGGGTCACAGCCCG